>NZ_JBXARO010000011.1:0-86324 GCF_058808315.1 Caulobacter sp. GW821-FHT11E11 | reverse complement strand
CCACCGTCCAGTGGTTCTTCTCCTTACATCGATAATGCTCTTCGCAACGCCTTGAGTTGCGGTTTCCGCACGCCATGTAGCGGACATGACCTCCGCTTACCCGCCGTTCTCCGTCCTCGACCTGGCGCCCGTTCCGCAAGGCACGCCCGTCGGACAAGCCCTCCACAACAGCCTCGATCTGGCCCAGCACGCCGAATCCCTCGGCTTCCACCGCTATTGGCTGGCCGAGCACCACAACATGCCGGGAATCGCCTCGGCCGCGACGGCCGTGGTCATCGGCCACGTGGCCGGCGGGACGAAGACGATTCGAGTCGGTTCGGGCGGCGTCATGCTGCCCAACCACGCACCGCTGATGGTCGCCGAGCAGTTCGGCACGCTCGCCGCGCTCTATCCTGGCCGCATTGACCTAGGCTTGGGCCGCGCGCCCGGCACCGACCAGGCCACCATGCGGGCTTTGCGTCGCTATGCCGGCGCCGTCGATTCGTTCGCCCAGGACGTCGTCGAGCTGCAGCACTGGTTCAAGCCGGCCGATCCCGACCAGAATATCCGCGCCGTGCCGGGCGAGGGCCAGGACGTGCCGATCTGGCTCTTGGGCTCCTCGACCTGGGGCGCGCAGCTGGCCGCCGCCCTCGGCCTGCCGTTCGCTTTCGCCGCTCACTTCGCGCCCGACTCGCTACTGGACGCTCTGCTGCTCTATCGCCGGCACTTCAAGCCGTCTGAGGTCTTGGACAAGCCCTACGCCATGGTCTGCATCGGGGTGTGCGCGGCCGATACCGACGCGGAGGCGACTCGCCTGGCGACCTCGACCCAGCAGCAGTTCCTGGCCCTCCGCCGTGGCCGTCCGGGCCTGTTGCCGCCGCCAGTCGACGACATCCGCGAGCACGCCTCGGAAGCCGAGTTGGCGGGTCTGGACCACACCTTCCAATACTCGGCGATCGGTTCGCCCGAGACGGTGAAGCGCAAGGTCGAGCAGATTCTGAAGCTGACCGAGGCCGACGAGCTGATGTTCGCCTCGCAGATCTACGATCACGCCGCCCGCAAGCGCAGCTACGAGATCCTCGCAGCGCTCAGGGGCTAGTGGTCGCGCAGCTGAAGCTGGTCGCCGAACGCCTTGCGACCAGTCAGGCCGCCGTAGATTCCGCAGAGTTGGCGGAAAACCGCGTCCCAGCCATGGCGCTCGACCGCGCGTAGGCGTGCCGCCGCGCCGATGGCGGCGACGTCGCGCGCGAACAGGGCCTCGATCGCCTCGGCGAAGGCGGCGGGCTCTGACACCGACGCCAGCTGACCAACTTCCTCGTCGACCGATTCGGCCACACCGCCGGCGGCGACGCCGACCACGGGCAGGCCGCAGGCCATGGCCTCCAGCACGATCAAACCAAACGGCTCGTTGTCGTTGCCGTGGACAAACGCGTCGCAGCTGGCCAGCACGCCAGCCAGGGTCGCCGGATCGCGAACATAGTCCAGGCACAGGGCCCGGTCGCTGACTGGCGCTCCACCGCCGGCGCCGACAAACAGCAGCTTGTAGGGCGCGCCCAGACGCTCGACCGCACCGACCAGCACGTCCAGCTTCTTCTCACGCGCCGGACGGCCCGCAAAGACCAGCAGGCGCTCGTCCGGCGAGACGCCGAGTCGCCGGCGCAGACCATCACGATCCGCGCGCGAGGGATGGAAAAGATCGGTGTCGACGCCCAGTGGCAGGCCGATGGCGTTGTGCACGCCGGCCTCGATCAGCCGGCCGGCGATGAACCGGCTGGGGGCCACGGCCTGGTCGAACTGGCGATAAATCGCCGCCCAACGCTTCTGGACGGGCTTTTCGGCCCACTCGCCAATATGCAGCGCCGCCAGCTTGCCCAGATCGGTGTGGCAAAAGCCGACGACCGGGATGCCCAGGGCGTCCCCTGCCCTCAACGCCGCCAGGCCCGGGGTGTAGGGATCGCCGGCCTCGATGATGTCGGGACGCTGACGGATCAGGCGCTCCATCCAGGCTGCCTTGACCACGGGCCAGCGATAGCCGGCCCCGAACGGCAGCGGCGCGGCATAGATCGAGACTCGGCCTAGGCCGTCGTAGGAATCGCGCGCGCCCGGCACGACCAGCGTGTGGCGTACATCCTGGCGATTGGCCGCCAGCCAGGCGCGCTTGGAGGCCAGGTAACGACGCACGCCGCCACTGCGCGGCGCATAGAGCATGGTGGTGTCGACGAGGCGGACGGGGCCATCAGTCGACGGAGCGATGTCAGAGAGAAAACCAGGCTGGCTCAACGGTCGGGTCGATCGCAGGTCCGTCACGCCGATTCCTCATCGCTACTCCAGGCCCCCCATACGGCCCTGGAACGATAAAGCTTTTGCGACACTCACAGTTCCTCGCCGTTCCCGGACGATTTCAGAGTGACGCCGCGCCGCCCGAGGGCCTCACGCAGCAACATCTCTACCTGAGCATTCACGCTGCGCAACTCCGCATCGGCCAGCCGCTCGACGGCGGCCAGCACCTCAGGACGGACGCGCATCAGGAACGCGCGCCGCCCGCCTTTCGCCTCGTTGGGGTCGCCCGCCACGTCAGCCGTACAGTGTGCCGGTGTTGACCACGGGCTGGGCCTCGCGGTCGGCGCACAGCACCACCAGCAGGTTGGAGACCATCGCCGCGCGCCGCTCGTCGTCCAATTCGACGACGCCCCGCTCGGACAGTTGGGCGAGCGCGCTCTCGACCATGTCGACGGCCCCGGCCACGATCGTGCGGCGGGCGGCCAGCACGGCCTCGGCCTGCTGGCGCTTGAGCATCGAGCCGGCGATCTCGGGGGCATAGGCCAGGTGCATCAGGTGGGCCTCGTCGATAGCGACGCCGGCGACGTTGCAGCGCAGCTGCAGGTCTTTCTGCAGCCGGTCGCCGACCTCCTCGGCGTGGGCGCGCAGGGTCGGCTCGCCCTCCTCGGCGTGGTCGTAGGCATAGTGCGAGGCGACCTCGCGCAGGCCGGTCTCGATCTGGATGTTCACGAAGGCGACGTAGTCGTCGACGTCGAACAGGGCCTGGCCCGAGTCCTTCACCCGCCAGACGATGTTGGCGGCGATCTCGATCGGGTTGCCGCGCTTGTCGTTGACCTTCAGCGTCTCGCTGGTGACGTTGCGCACCCGCAGGCTGATCTTCTTGCGGCCGTACCAGAACAGGATCCAGCGCAGGCCGGTCTTGCGGTCGGTGCCCACGTACGAGCCGAACAGCGTGATGGCGTAGGCCTCGTTCGGCTGCAGCGAATAGAAGCCGGCCGACACCAGCATGAACAGCAGGATCAGACCGACACCGATGGCGGGCAGGTCCTGCACGAACATGAAGATCGCGCCCCCGACCAGGAACGGCAGCGCCAGCAACGGCAGGCCGCCGCTCGTGCCGCCGTGCGCGCGTTCGACGGTCGGATTGATGGTGTGGGTCTCGGTCATGGCGCTCCTCCAGCGGTGCGATCAAAGTGATATCACTTCGACCAGCGTTACGCAGGTTAAAACGGCGCCATGTAGCCACGCCCCGCGCTGGCTGGCGCGAGGTTGGATCGGACGGGTGCTGGAAGGAATGGTGGGCAGTGAGGGGATCGAACCCCCGACCCTCTCGGTGTAAACGAGACGCTCTACCGCTGAGCTAACTGCCCTCTTGGGTCGGCGCTTCTAGCCGTAGCCGCGCGCCGCGCATAGCGCGAAAACGAAAAGGCGGAACGTCAGCCCCCCAGGATGACGCTCCGCCTCTCTTAAGCGGAAACTGGTTTAGCCGTTCAGCGAGGACTTCAGGCCTTCGCCGACCTGGAAGCGCGCGGTCTTGGACGCGGGACGGTTGACCGTCTCGCCGGTGCGCGGATTGCGGGCGGTGCCGGCGGCGCGGGCCACGGCCTTGAAGGTGCCGAAACCGACAAGGCGAACGTCCTGACCCGATTTCAGCGAGTCGGTGACGGCGTCGATGAAAGCCTCCAGCGCGTCCTTCGCCTGGTTCTTGTTGATGCCCGCCTTCTCGGCGATCGCCGTTACGAGTTCGGCTTTTGTGGTCATGTTTTTCTCCCAGCCTGAGCAGCGCCGCTTATTCCTTACGGCGCTTGGCTCAGCGGGGGATTATGGCGGCATAAAATGCCCCGTCAAACGCGAGCGGCGCGGGAAACTCCCGCGCCGCCTAAGTTATCAACGATTAGTTGCGTTTAGTGGGTCAGAACGGCGTCCCCGTCGGGGTCATCCTTCTTCGCACCCGCAGCAATCGGCTCATCCGCCTCGTTCCATTCGACCGGGGTCAAAGGGCCGGTGAGGCCGTGCTTGAGCACCTCGTCCATGGTCGAGACCGGGATGATTTCCAGACCATCCTTGACGCTCTGGGGCACATCCACGAGGTCCTTCTCGTTCTCCTGCGGGATCAGCACGGTCTTCACGCCGGAGCGCAGAGCCGCCAGCAGCTTTTCCTTCAGGCCGCCGATGGCGGTGACCCGGCCGCGCAGGGTGATCTCGCCGGTCATGGCGATATCCTTGCGGATCGGGATGCCGGTCAGCACCGAGACGATGGCCAGACCCATGGCCGCGCCGGCGGACGGACCGTCCTTGGGCGTGGCGCCGTCCGGCACGTGGATATGGACGTCGGTCTTCTCGAAGATCGGCGGCTTGATGCCGAACTGCGTCGCCCGCGAACGGACGTAGCTGTTGGCCGCCGAGATCGACTCCTTCATCACGTCCTTGAGATTGCCGGTGATCGACATGCGACCCTTGCCCGGCATCTTCACGGCTTCGATGGTCAGGATGTCGCCGCCGAATTCCGTCCAAGCCAGACCGGTGACGATGCCGACTTGGTCGACTTCGTCGGTCTCGCCGTAACGGTACTTCTTGACGCCCGAGTACTTGGCCAGGCGCTCATCGTCGATGGTGATCGTGGCCACCTTTTCGCGGGCCAGATCACGCACCGTCTTGCGCGCCAGGGCGCCCAGTTCCCGCTCCAGTGACCGCACGCCGGCTTCCCGGGTGTAGTAGCGGATCAGGTCGCGGATCGCCTTGTCCGGAACGATGAACTCGGCCGGCTTCAGGCCGTGGTCCTTGCTCAGCTTCGGCAGGATGTGACGCTTGGCGATCTCCAGCTTCTCATCCTCGGTGTAGCCGGGGATGCGGATGATCTCCATGCGGTCCAGCAGCGGCTGGGGCATGTTCAAGCTGTTGGCCGTCGTGACGAACATCACCTGGCTCAGGTCGTAGTCGACCTCCAGATAGTGGTCGCCGAAGGTCGAGTTCTGCGACGGATCGAGCACTTCCAGCAGCGCCGAGGCGGGGTCGCCGCGGTAGTCGCTGCCCATCTTGTCGATCTCGTCCAGCAGGACGAAGGCGTTGGTGGTCTTGGCCTTCTTCATCGACTGGACGACCTTGCCGGGCATCGAGCCGATATAGGTGCGGCGGTGACCGCGGATCTCGGCCTCGTCACGCACGCCGCCCAGCGACATACGCACGAACTCGCGACCGGTGGCCTTGGCCAACGACTTGCCCAGCGAGGTCTTGCCGACGCCGGGAGGACCGACGAGGCACAGGATCGGGCCCTTCAGCGAGTTGGTCCGGGCCTGGACGGCCAGGTACTCGAGGATCCGTTCCTTGACCTTGTCGAGGCCGTAGTGGTCCTCGTCGAGGATGCCTTCGGCTTCCGGCAGGTCGATCTTCTTGGTCTTGGCCTTGCCCCACGGGATCGACAGCAGCCAGTCCAGATAGTTGCGGACGACGGTGCTCTCGGCCGACATCGGGCTCATGTTGCGCAGCTTCTTCAGCTCGCTCTCGGCCTTGGTGCGGGCTTCCTTGGAAAGCTTGGTCTTCTTGATGCGCTTTTCGAGATCGATCAGCTCGTCGCGCGAGTCATCCGGATCACCCAACTCGCGCTGGATCGCCTTCATCTGTTCGTTCAGATAGTACTCGCGCTGGGTCTTCTCCATCTGGCGCTTGACGCGCGAGCGGATCTTCTTCTCGACCTGCAGCACCGAGATCTCGCCCTCCATCAGGGCGAAGACCTTCTCCAGGCGCTTCACGACGTCGAAGATTTCCAGCAGGTGCTGCTTGTCGCCGATCTTCACCGACAGGTGGGCGGCGATGCTGTCGGCCAGCTTGCCCGGCTCGGCGATCTGCGGGATCGACGCCAGGGCCTCCGGCGGCACCTTCTTGTTCAGTTTGACGTAGTTTTCGAATTGCTCGACGACCGCGCGTGACAGGGCTTCGGCCTCGGGGCCTGCGCCTTCGTCTTCGCTGACTTCGCCGATCTGGGCCTCGTAGAAGGACTCCTGGTCGGTGAACTTCACGACGGCCGCGCGGCCCTTGCCTTCGACCAGCACCTTGACGGTGCCGTCGGGCAGCTTCAGCAGCTGCAGGACGGTGGCCAGGACGCCGACGTCGAAGATGTCGCCCGGCGCCGGATCATCATCCGCCGAGTTCTTCTGGGTGACGAGCAGGATCTGCTTGTCGCCGCGCATGACTTCCTCGAGCGCGCGCACGGATTTGTCGCGGCCCACGAAGAGCGGCACGACCATGTGCGGGAACACAACGATATCCCGCAGCGGCAAAACAGGAAGCGTACGTAGTTCGGACATGTGCTCAATACTCCCGGCCGTCAGCGCCCCTAGACGCCTTGGCCCTGCGGGCCGCCGTAACATCAGACGATGCGCCTGAGTCGATCGGCCCGTCCGCCCGTGACTGGGCGAATGGTCGTTATTTATGTGGACGTTTTACAACAGGGTTCAAGCGCACTCGCCCAACAGCGGCGACAGGTCGCGCAGCACAGGCAAAGCTGGGGCGCGCATGCCCCTTGTCCGGCCGTAGAGGGCAAGTTCGTCCAAATCCCAGTATTTTATGGGCCTTTCGCTCGCTCAAGCTGCCCGTGGCGCCGAAGCCTCACTGGTCGTGCAACAGGTTTACGAAGCGGCTTTATCCACGAAAAAGGCGCGCCTCCCTGTGGAAGACGCGCCCTGTTTCTCGCGGTGAAGCTTCAGCTTTAGGCCGAAGCGGCCCCGCCCTTCTTCTCGGCGTAGATCAGCAGCGGCTGAGCGCGGCCTTCGACGACCTCGGCATTGACCACCACTTCCTCGACGCCCTCGTAGTTGGGCAGCTCGAACATGGTCTCCAGCAGGATGCCTTCCATGATGGAACGCAGGCCGCGGGCGCCGGTCTTGCGGGCGATGGCCTTCTTGGCGACGCCGTGGAGGGCGTCCTCGGTGAAGGTCAGGCCGATGTTCTCCATCTCGAACAGGCGCTGGTACTGCTTGACGAAGGCGTTCTTCGGCTCGGTCAGGATCTTGACCAGGGCGGTCTCGTCGAGATCCTCCAGGGTCGCGATCACCGGCAGACGGCCGATGAATTCCGGGATCAGGCCGAAGCGCTGCAGATCGTCGGGCTCGACGTTCCGCAGGATCTCGCCCGTGCGGCGCTCTTCCGGATCGGTCACTTTCGCGCCGAAGCCGATCGACTTGGCCGCGCCGCGCGCCGAGATGATCTTCTCGAGGCCGGCGAAGGCGCCACCGCAGATGAACAGGATGTTCGTGGTGTCGACCTGCAGGAACTCCTGCTGCGGATGCTTGCGCCCGCCTTGCGGCGGCACGGAGGCGACGGTGCCTTCCATGATCTTCAGCAGGGCCTGCTGCACGCCTTCGCCCGACACGTCGCGCGTGATCGACGGGTTGTCGGACTTGCGGCTGATCTTGTCGATTTCGTCGATGTACACGATGCCGCGCTGGGCGCGCTCGACGTTATAGTCGGCGGCTTGCAGCAGCTTCAGCACGATGTTCTCGACGTCTTCACCGACGTAACCGGCTTCGGTCAGCGTCGTGGCGTCGGCCATCGTGAATGGCACGTCGATGATTCGCGCCAACGTCTGGGCCAGCAGCGTCTTACCCGTACCGGTCGGACCGACCAGCAGGATGTTCGACTTGGCCAGTTCGACGTCGTTGTTCTTCGATGCGTGGTTCAGCCGCTTGTAGTGGTTGTGGACAGCAACCGCGAGAACCTTCTTGGCGTGACCTTGGCCGATCACATAGTCGTCCAGAACTTCGCAGATCTCACGCGGCGTCGGGACGCCGTCCTTGGACTTCACGAAGGCGATCTTGTGCTCTTCGCGGATGATATCCATGCAAAGCTCGACGCATTCATCACAAATGAACACCGTCGGCCCTGCGATGAGCTTGCGCACCTCGTGCTGGCTCTTTCCGCAGAAAGAACAATACAGAGTGCTCTTGGTGTCGCCGCTCGCGGCTTTCGTCATGATCGCTTCTCACACTATGGCGACTTACGGCTTACGCCGGTGACGCCCCTCCGAGCGCACACACCGCCACCGAAGCAGACAGGATATACGCCGGGAGTTGTCTAATCCTTGACAATCCCCGATCCGGGCGCGGTTCACAAGCCTTGGAGGCGGGCTTTCCGCCTGAAACGCTCGAACCCGCCGGATCGTGTCATGACCCAGTCATCTAAATTGGGCGATTGGCGCTCGGGCGCAAGCGTCGGTCGTCTTGGCCCTTACCGCGAGCGCCGGAAGACCGTATGACCGAACACTGGAATCGTATGGAACGGCGCGCGGCGGGCGCGGCTGGCAATGGAAGGTCTATGGCGAAGCGTTCGTTGATGGCCAAGGGGTTGAGCGCGTCGCGCCCGATGACCGGCGACATGGGCCACGAGCCCGCCCTGGTGGCTTTCGACTTTGACGGCACCCTGACCGTGAAGGACAGTTTCAACGCATTCCTGAAGTGGCGCGCGGGCCGCAGATGGACACGCGGCGTCATCCGCCTGACCCCGTCCCTGATCGCCTATGTGTTCGACAGGAACCGCGCGAAACTCAAGGCCGCCGCGGTTCGCGAGTTCATGAAGGGCGCGACGGTCACCCAGATCGAGAACGACGCGCGGGCCTTCGCCGAGACCCACGCCCCGTCCCTGCTGCGTCCCGACGCCCTGGCCGTCTGGCGGTCCTGGCGGGCCAAGGGCGCCAAGCTTGTCATCGTAACCGCCTCCCCCGAAATCACCGTCGCGCCGTTCGCGCGGGGCCTGGGCGCCGACATGCTGATCGGCACGCGGCTGATGACCAACGAGGATGGCCGCATCCTGGGCGGGCTGGACGGGAACAACTGCCGGGCCAAGGAAAAGGTGCTGCGCCTGCGCGAGGCCTTCGGCCCCGACGTACACCTGACGGCCGCCTATGGCGACACCTCGGGCGACACCGAGATGCTCGCGATCGCCGACGAGAAGGGCTACCGCGTGTTCCGAGGCCGCCCCGCGACCTGAGCGGATTTGTCGCAGCTAAACGGGCAAAGAAAAAGCCGCCGATCCTAAGATCGGCGGCTTTCTCGTTTTCAGCGTCCGATCGCCTTATTCGGCGATGTCCGGACCGTCGCGGCTTTCGTTGATGTGGTCGATCAGACCCCAGGCCTTGGCTTCCTCGGCGCTCATGAAGTGGTCGCGGTCCAGCGTGCGCTCGACCTCTTCATAGGTGCGGCCGCAGTGCTTGACGTAGATTTCGTTCAGGCGGCGCTTGGTCTTGATGATGTCCTCGGCGTGGCGCTCGATGTCCGAGGCCTGGCCGCGGAAACCGCCCGACGGCTGGTGCACCATGATGCGCGAGTTCGGCAGCGAGATGCGCTGGCCGGGCGCGCCGGCGGCGAGCAGCAGGCTGCCCATCGAGGCGGCCATGCCCATGCACACCGTCGAGACCGGGCTCTTGATGTATTGCATGGTGTCGTAGATCGCGAGACCAGCCGTCACCACGCCGCCCGGCGAGTTGATGTACATGGCGATCTCTTTCTTGGGGTTCTCGGACTCCAGGAACAGCAGCTGGGCGCAGATCAGGCTGGCCATGCCGTCCTCGACCGGACCGGTCAGGAAGATGATCCGTTCCTTCAGCAGGCGCGAGAAGATGTCGAAGGCGCGTTCGCCACGGCTGGTCTGCTCGACCACCATCGGAACCAGGTTCATGGCCGTGGCCATCGGATCGTACATCATCGGGATCACCCTTCGTCGTGTGCCTAAACACTTGCTTATGGGGCGCGCGAAAACGAATCAGCTCCGCCGCGCCGTCGCTCTCGCATATCGCGTGGCGCTTAACAGGTTGCAAGGAGCCGGCGGTTTCGCGGCCAAACGAAAAAGGCGCGGCCCTCGCGAGCCGCGCCTCATTTCTTTCAGCTTTCGCCGGCCTTAGCCGCCGTAGCCTTCCGGCAGGTCGTCTTCTTCCAGGAGCTCGTCCTTGGAGACTTCCTTTTCCTCGACCTTGGCCTTGCCGAAGATCAGGTCGACGACCTTGTCTTCGTAGATCGGGGCGCGCAGGGCGGCCTGCAGGTCGGCGCGCTGGCGGTACATGTCGAACACTTGCTGGGCCTGAGCGCCGTACTGGCGGGCTTCGCGCATGATCGCGTCGGTCAGTTCCTGGTCGGTGACGACGACGTCGTTCTTGCGACCGATTTCGGCCAGCACCAGACCCAGGCGCACGCGGCGCTCAGCGATCTTGCGGTACTCGTCCTTCAGGGTGTCTTCCGACTTCTCGGCGTCTTCCGGCGGCAGGCCGCCGCGGGCCTTGTCGGCCTCGACCTGTTGCCAGATGCCGGCGAACTCGGCGTCGACCATGCGCGGCGGCAGGGCGAAGTCGTGCTTGGTGTCCAGGACGTCCAGCAGGGCGCGCTTCAGCTTGAAGCGCGAGCTGTTCTCGTAGCGGCTGCCCAGGTTCGAGCGCAACAGGTCGGTCAGGGCGGCCAGGTCCGACAGGCCCAGGCGCTTGGCCAGCTCGTCGTCGGCCTTGCCGTCGACCGGCGCGCGGACTTCGGTGACCTTGGTGGCGAACTCGGCGTCCTTACCGGCCAGGTCGGCGGCTTGGTACTCTTCCGGGAACTTCACCTTCACGACGATCTCGTCGCCCGGCTTGGCGCCGACCAGTTGTTCTTCGAAGCCCGGGATGAATTGGCCCGAACCCAGGACCAGCTCGGCGCCTTCGGCCTTGCCGCCGGCGAATTCGACGCCGTCGATCGTGCCGACGAAGTCGATCAGCAGTTGGTCGCCGTCCTTGGCCTTCAGGCTCTTGCCCGTGCGCGGCTCATAGGTGCGGGCCTGCTTGGCCAGCTCGGCCAGGGCTTCTTCGACTTCCTCGTCGCCGACCTTGTAGACCGGCTTGACCAGTTCGATCGACGTCGGGTCGATCGGTTCGAATTCCGGCATCACTTCGACGGCCAGATCGAAGACCAGGTCTTCGCCGCCGTTGATGACCTTGTCCATGTCCGAGGTCGGGTTCAGCTCGGGCTGACCGGCCGGACGCAGCTTGTTCTCTTCCAGGACCTTCGAGGTCGTCTCGTTCAGAGCCTGCTCGATGACTTCGCCCATCAGGCCCTTGCCGTACAGGCGGCGAACGTGGGCCGTCGGCACCTTGCCGGGACGGAAGCCCTTCACGTTCATCTGCGGCGCGACTTCGGCGATGCGCGCTTCCAGGCGCGTGGCCAGTTCACTCGCGGGCACCGTGACACCGAACACGCGGCTGAGGCCTTCGCCCGACTTTTCAACGATCTGCATCGACATTCTTTAATTCTCGGGTCCGAGGCGCCGAGCGCCCGAGCTCCGCCCTGGGGTCCAAAGATCGACGCCGCCCGCGAGGCCGGGGCGGCGAAAGAGCGCCCTTATGTCACGACGTGCGCGAGCATCCAAGAGCGCGATAAGTAAAACTCGTGACAGCTTGCCCGGTCTTTTGAGCAGGCCGTCACGAGGCGTCTGGTGCGGATGAGAGGACTCGAACCTCCACGCCTCTCGGCGCTAGAACCTAAATCTAGTGCGTCTACCAGTTTCGCCACATCCGCGTGCGAGGGGGATTACGGACTTAACCCCCGCCGCGCAAGTCCCGGTCAGCGTCGCGCGTAAAGCTCGCTCAGCACGGCGGGCGCGAGATCCGGCAGGTCCTCGGCGATCAGGCCAGGGCCGTGGCGGGCGCCGCATTCGGCGTGGATCCAGGCCCCGGCGCAGGCGGCCTCGAAGCTGTCCATGCCCTGGGCGATCAGGCCGCCGATGAAGCCGGCCAGCACGTCGCCCGAACCGGCCGTGGCCAACCAGGGCGAGCCATTCAGCGACACGGCCGCCCGGCCGTCGGGCGCGGCGACCACGGTGTCTGGGCCCTTGAGCAGGACGACGGCCCCTGCCCGCCTAGCCGCCTCGCGAGTCGCGGCGATGCGCTCGGGCGACCGTCCCAGCAGGCCGGGGAAGATCCGCTCGAACTCGCCCGGGTGCGGGGTGAGTACGTCGTCGCGATCGAGGCAGGCGAACAGGGTCTCGACGTCGTGCCGAAAGCTGGTGAGGGCGTCGGCGTCGACGACCAGGGCCGCGCCGGTCTGGGCCAGGGCCTGCAGGTTTTGTGCGGTCGCCTCCCCTACCCCGGCGGCCGGACCGATGATCACCGCGTCGGCATCCTCGGCGGCGACGGCCAGGTCGGCCTCCGCCCCGAACGGCGCCAGCATGATCGCCTCCAGGTGGGCGGCATTGACCGCCAGGGCGCCCGGCGGCGACAGCAGGGTCACCGCGCCGGCGCCGATCCGCAGGGCCCCGCGCGCCGCCAGCCGCGCCGCGCCGGTGCTCCACATCTCGCCGCTGATCACCTTGAGTCGGCCGCGCGTGTGCTTGTGAGCGTCCAGCGCCGGCCACGGGAAGCGCTTGCCCCACAGGTCCGGATCATTCTCAAAGAGGTCCGCGCTCTCGCCGGGCCACAGGCCGATGTCGGCGACGATGATCTCGCCGCAGGCCTTACGGCCCTCGACCAGCACGTGGGCGGGCTTGCGGCGATGGAAGGTCACGGTCAGATCGGCGCGGAAGGCGGTCTCGCCCAGCGGTCGGCTGGTGTCGCCGTGCAAACCGGACGGCGTATCGACCGCGACGATCGTCAGCGGCTGCTCGACGGAAGCCCGCGCCAGCTTGGCGACTTCGCCCTCCAGCGGCCGCGACAGGCCCGCCCCGAACAACGCGTCTATATAGAGCGTGCCGCCGGAGAGCTCCGTCGACAGCGCCCGCGTCTCGCCCTTCCAGCGGGAAGCGGCCCAGCGGCAGGCGTCGGAGGACGGCGGATAGGCGGCCTCGACCACGACCTGCCAACCGCGCCGGCGCAGGTGACGGGCGGCGACATAGCCGTCACCGCCGTTGTCGCCGGGGCCGCACCAGATCACCACGGGGCGTCGGGCGTAGCGGGCGCGAACGGCCTGGGCCACCGCCTCCCCGGCTCGCTCCATCAGGACCGGCGTCGGCGTGCCGCGCTCGACGGCGGCGCGGTCGGCCGCGGCCATCTGGGCGACCGTCAAAATCTCTCGCGCCACGCCTACTCCTTCACAGCACCTGGCTCTGAGCTTCACGCCCTTTCTCCACCAGGATCAAGCGGTCGCCTTCGATCCCGAAGACGGT
The DNA here is from genome assembly GCF_058808315.1 of Caulobacter sp. GW821-FHT11E11. Lineage (NCBI taxonomy): Bacteria > Pseudomonadati > Pseudomonadota > Alphaproteobacteria > Caulobacterales > Caulobacteraceae > Caulobacter > Caulobacter sp. GW821-FHT11E11. Next base: position 72,956 of record NZ_JBXARO010000011.1, on the reverse strand, counting down.
GCGCGAGCAGTGGTCGGGCCGGAACGCCATGACCTCGGCCTGGCCGGTCGCGACGCCGACCGCCGCGTTCAGGGCGACGAAGTGACTGAACACCGCCGCGCCCGCGTGCTCGCGCAGCGCTGCCGCGACGCCTTGCGTCCAGGCGACATAGTCCAGGTCGCCCTGGATCTCGTCCCAGCGACCGCCAAAGGCCTGGCGCAACCAGGCGGGCCGTTCTTCGTGGCTCAGCGCCGCCGGGGTCGGGATCTCGCCGACGCGCGGATCGATGACGATCTCCACGCCCAAGGCGTCGGCCAGCGGCTCGGCCGTCTCGCGGCAACGGCGCAGCGGTGAGGACACCACCCGCGTCGGCCGCTCCGGCAGGGCCAGGATCTCCTTGGCGACGGCCAGGGCCTGCAGCAGGCCCGTGTCGTCCAGGCCTGGATCCTCGTCATCGCCGCCCCAGGTGGCGGCGGGTTTCCCATGGCGGATCACATGCACTCTATTCATGGCGCTCAGTCCGGGACGAACAGGTTGCGCACGCCGTCCGGATGCGGTCCGACCACGCCGGTGCGGCCGACGCCTTCGCGGCTTTCCAGGTCGCGCAGCACCTCGGGATCGTCGGGCGTCTGGGCGACAAAGCGGCGGCCTTGCGCGTCGCGACCGATGATGATGCCCATGCGGACACCCTCGCGGCCGTGCACGACGGTGTAGGTCTCGATGGTCGCCGGTCCCTCAGGCTTCTCGACGATCTCGGGATGCGGCAGGGCGTCGATCTGGGCCTGGATCACCGACGGCGGCTGGCGCTCCCATTTCCCCTCGACCGGCTTGGTCGAATAGATGCCGACCGACTGCTTGGTCAGGAACCAGCCGTTGGCCGTCGACAGGCCATAGGCGCCGGGTCGCTCGCGCAGCCGCGTGACCATCTCGGCGATGGCGTGCAGGGCGTAGTTGTTTCCCGGCCCGCCGAAATACGGCAGGCCGCCGGTGATCGTCAGGCCGCGCGGATCGTCCAGGGCCAGGCCGATCTCCTCGGCCCCGACCCGCACCGCTGAAGGGAAGCAGGAATAGAGGTCAATGACGTCGAGGTCCTCGACCCCGATCCCGGCCATCTCCAGCGCCCGTTCGCCGGTCAGGCGCATGGCCGGACTGGAGTGATAGTCCTGCCGTTCCAGCGGATACCAGAGGTCCGAGGCGTCGGCGCAGCCGTGCAGGAACACCCACTTGTCTTCCGGCACGCCCAGCTCACGCGCCTTGGCGACGCTGGCGATCAGCACGGCGGCCGACTGGTCCACCTCCATAACGGCGTTCAGGTACTTCGGGTACGGATAGCCGACCATCCGATTGCGGTCGGTTACGGTGACTAGTTCCTCGGCCGAACGCTCGACCGGGAACCAGGCGTGGGGATTGGCGGCGGCGACCTTGGTGAAAGGCGCGAAGAATTCGCCCAACTGCTTCTGGTGATCCGCCAGCGACCGCCCGTCCCGCGCCCGCAGCGCGTTCTCGAACAGAGGATAGGTGTTCACCGGATAGCCCAAGCCGTGCGCGCCCTCCTGCCGGGTGACGCCCGGACGCGGATCGCCGATGCGCTTTGGCGTACTGGTGATGTCGTCGCCCCAGCCCTCGAAGCCCAGGCCGCCCTTCATCCTCTTCATCAGCGAACCCAGGAATTCGGCGCCCGTCACCAGGGCCAGGCTCGACTCGCCCTGGGCGATCCGTTCGCAGACGATATTGACCGCCTGCTGCGGGCTGTTGCCGCCGGTCTCGGTGTAGACGCTCCACCCCGGCGCCGCGCCGACCGCCCGCGCCAGCGAGGCCGGCGGATCCGCCAGACGCGGCAACGGCAACTTCGACAGCCCTCCCGGGGCGTCGATGCTGAACGCAACGACCGCCAAAGCGTCGAGATCGGCAAGAACCGACCCTTTCAGCCCGGCATCGAGAACCGCTCTATCCGCCGCAGTTTTCAGCAATTCCAGCGGAGATGGTGAATTTCCCGGCTCGCCTCGATACGTGAATTGGCCCGCGCCAATCAAAACCGGCGTGTCGTCGCGCACGTTCACCCCCATTCAAACGATCGTTGGGCGCGATCGTAGGCGCGAAACCGCATGCCGCAAGGCCATTTGGCGGCCATTCCGAAAATGCACATTTCGACGGCGCCAGACGCCCAAGATTTAATCACATGCCTGGAAGTCAACCGTTCGGTCAGGTTTGTCGCAGGCCCTCGCTTGCGACGCTCCGGACGGCGTGATGGTTGCCCGCTCAGTGAAGGCGGTTCGCCGCCGACGGGACCGAGTGGAACCGATGAAGAAGATCGAAGCCGTCATCAAGCCGTTCAAGCTGGATGAGGTGAAGGAGGCCCTGCAGGACATGGGCGTCCAGGGCATGACCGTGCTCGAAGCCAAGGGCTATGGCCGTCAGAAGGGCCACACCGAACTCTATCGCGGCGCCGAGTACGTCGTGGACTTCCTCCCCAAGATCAAGGTGGAGGTGGTCGTCGAGGACAGCCAGCTGGAACCCGCGCTGGAAGCCATCACCCGCGCCGCCCGCACGGGCCGCATCGGCGACGGCAAGATTTTCGTCTCGGAGATCGCGGAAGTCATCCGCATCCGAACCGGAGAAACCGGCCCGGCCGCCGTCTAAGGCCCGGTCGCAATAGCTACAGACTCTACAAAGGGGATACGGAATGACTACCGCCAAGGATATCCTGAACCTGATCAAGGAAAAGGACGTCAAGTACGTCGACGTCCGCTTCACCGACGTGCGCGGTAAGCTGCAGCACGTCACGTTCGACATCGACCTGGTTGACGATGACTTCCTGAACGACGGCACGATGTTCGACGGTTCGTCGATCGCCGGCTGGAAGGCCATCAACGAGTCGGACATGAAGCTGCGCCCAGACCTGGATAGCGCGATCATCGACCCGTTCTACCAGCAGACGACCCTGGCGCTGTTCTGCGACGTCGTGAACCCTGACACCGGCACCCCCTACAACCGCGACCCGCGCTCGATCGCCAAGGCCGCGCTGAACTACGTGAAGTCGGCCGGCATCGGCGACACCGTCTATTTCGGTCCGGAAGCCGAGTTCTTCATCTTCGACGACGTGCGTTGGTCGACGGCTCCGCACGACACCGGCTACTCGTTCGACTCGACCGAACTGCCGGTCAACTCGGGCAAGGTCTATCCGGAAGGCAACATGGGCCACCGCCCGGGCCCCAAGGGCGGCTACTTCCCGGTGAACCCGGTCGACTCGGCCCAAGACCTGCGCGGCGAAATGCTGGCCGTCATGGGCGAACTGGGCATGAAGCCGGAAAAGCACCACCACGAGGTGGCCCCGGCCCAGCACGAACTCGGCCTGAAGTTCGACACCATGGTCGTGATGGCCGACCGGATGCAGCTCTACAAGTACGTCATCCACAACGTCGCCGCCGCCTACGGCAAGACGGCCACCTTCATGGCCAAGCCGATGTTCGCCGACAACGGCTCGGGCATGCACGTCCACCAGTCGATCTGGGAAAACGGCAAGCCGCTGTTCGCCGGTGACAAGTACGCCGGCCTCTCGCAAGAGTGCCTGTGGTACATCGGCGGCATCATCAAGCACGCCAAGGCCATCAACGCGTTCTCGAACTCGACGACGAACTCGTACAAGCGCCTGGTGCCCGGCTACGAAGCCCCGGTGAAGCTGGCCTACAGCTCGCGCAACCGCTCGGCCTCGATCCGCATCCCGCACGTCGACTCGCCGAAGGCCAAGCGTCTGGAAGCTCGCTTCCCCGACCCGATGGGCAACCCCTATCTGACCTTCGTCGCCCTGCTGATGGCCGGCCTGGACGGCATCATCAACAAGATCGATCCGGGCGCTCCCGCCGACAAGAACCTGTACGACCTGCCGCCCCGCGAGCAGAAGAAGATCCCGGAAGTCTGCGGCTCGCTGCGCGAAGCCCTGGAAAGCCTGGACAAGGACCGCGCCTTCCTGAAGGCCGGCGGCGTCATGGATGACGACTTCATCGACAGCTACATCGAGCTGAAGATGGAAGAGGTGATGCGCCTGCAACTGCACCCGCACCCGGTCGAATTCGAGATGTACTACAAGTGCTAATCGCTTAAGCGGTCAAAGCAACGACGAGGGCCGGAGAGCGATCTCCGGCCCTTTTTCGTGGGCGCCGCAAGGTCAACAAGGCCAGTAAGTAGAATAACTTATTACTTACCAGGCGCCGCCTGAACAAAATTGTCGCAACTTCGCAACATAATCGACGTAATCGGCTCCAAACGGCCGTTTTCGAGCAAAGCAAGATATCCGAAGAGCCGCTGTTTCGCTTATCGCAGCGCAATAGCAGCGCCGTTAACGCCCCGGTCAGAGTCGGCGAGCGGTCCTCATCAGCACAGGATGTCTCCATGCTCTCCAACCGCTCTTTCCGTCGCGCGCTCACGGTGTCGTGCGGCCTGACCGCCCTGGCGGTCTCGCTCGCCGCCGGCTCGGCCTTCGCCCAGGACGTCACCGTCGGCGAAGTCGTCGTCACCGCCCAGAAGCGCAGTGAAAACCTCCAGGACGTCCCGGTCTCGGTCGCCGCCATCGGTGGCGAGCGCCTGCAGTCGGCCTTCGCAGCCGGCGACGACATCCTGACCCTGTCGGGCAAGGCCCCGGGCCTGTACGCCGAGTCCTCGAACGGCCGCGCCGCCCCGCGCTTCTACATCCGCGGCCTGGGCAACGCCGACTTCGACCTGGCCGCCTCGCAGCCCGTGTCGATCATCCAGGACGACGTCGTCCTCGAGAACGTCGTCCTGAAGAGTTCGCCGATCTATGACCTCGACCACGTCGAAGTCCTGCGCGGCCCGCAAGGCACGCTGTTTGGCCGCAACACCACTGCCGGCATCGTCAAGTTCGACACCATCAAGCCGTCGGACGAGATCAAGGGTCGCGCCACGGCCTCGTACGGCAGCTACAACACATTCACGTTCGACGGCGGCATCGGCGGCGCCATCGTCCCCGGCAAGGTCGCGGCCCGCGCCTCGGTGCTGTACCAGCGCCGCGACGACTGGATCGACAATACCTTCACCAAGAAGGACAACGCGCTGGGTGGCTTCAACGAAAAGGCCGCGCGCCTGCAGGTTCTGGTCACGCCGAACGACAAGCTGAGCGCCCTGTTCAACGTCCACGCCCGCGACCTGGACGGCACCGCCGCCGTGTTCCGCGCCAACGTGCTGACCAAGGGTTCCAACAAGCTCAACAGCAACTACGACCGTGACTCGGTCGCCTACAGCAACGCCGCCAACAACCCGCAGAAGTACAAGGGCTACGGCGGCTCGGCCAACATCGAGTACGACTTCGACGGCGCCAAGCTGACCTCGATCACCGCCTACGAGAACACCCACGGCTACAGCCTGGGCGACATCGACGGCGGCAATCCGGGCGGCCCGGGCTTCATCCCGTTCCAGTCGGACACCCAGGACGGCATCAAGAACCTGTTCCAGTGGACGCAGGAAGTGCGCCTGGCCAGCGACACCGACGGCCCGCTGAGCTGGCAAGTCGGCGGCTTCTACTTCGACACCAAGTACGACATCCGCACCGACCCGTTCTTCATGCCGGCCACCACCCTGCGCCAGAAGAACAAGGCCTGGGCCGCGTTCGGTCAGGCCTCGTACAAGGTCAATGACCAGCTGACCCTGACGGGCGGCCTGCGCTACACCGACGACGACAAGGACATGAACGTCGTCTCCGGCCCGAACCCCGCGCCTTCGGTCGCCGTGTCGGACTCCAAGGTCACCTGGGACCTGTCGGCCTTCTACAAGATCGACGAGGACGTCAGCGTCTACGCCAAGGTCGCTTCGGGCTTCCGCGGCCCGTCGATCCAGGGTCGTGACATCGCCTTCGGCTCGCCGGCCTCGGCCGCCAAGTCCGAAACCATCATGTCCTACGAGCTGGGCCTGAAGAGCGAGCTGTTCGAGCGCCGCGTGCGCCTGAACGGCGCGGTGTTCGCCTACACCATCGACGACCCGCAGTTCAGCGCGGTCGGCGGCGGCAGCAACTCCAACCGCCTGATCAACGCCAAGAAGGGCGAGGCCTACGGCCTGGAACTGGACAGCGAGTTCGCGGTCACCGAGAACTTCGTGGTCACGGCCGGCTACAGCTACGCCCACACCAAGATCAAGGACAGCACGCTGGCCGTCGCGCCTTGCGCCGCCTGCACCGTCACCGATCAGCTGACCGCCGGCGGCCTGGCCCTGGTGAACGGCAACCCGTTCCCGAACGCGCCGAAGTACACCTTCGACTTCACGGCCCGCTATTCCTACCCGATCGCCTCGGGCGAGCTGTTCGCCTTCACCGACTGGAAGGTCCAGGGTTACACGAACCTGTTCCTGTACCAGTCGAAGGAGTTCTACTCGAAGGGCGACTTCGAGGGCGGCCTGAAGCTGGGCTACGCCAACAAGGCCGGCGGTTGGGAAGTGGCGGCCTTCGCCCGCAACATCACCAACGAGAGCAACATCAAGGGCGCGATCGACTTCAACAACCTGACCGCGTTCGTCAACGAACCGCGCGTGGTCGGCATCTCGCTGGACGCTCGCTTCTAAGACCTTCGGGTCCTCAGAAACTGGAAAGGCCGCGGAGCGATCCGCGGCCTTTTCTTTTGATCGCTACTTCAGGCCGTGGCCGCTGACCGGGATGGTCTCGAAGTGCTGCGGGAAGCCGGCGATGATCGGCCGGGCCTTGGCGATCGCCGCCTGCACCGCCGGCAACTTCAGCGACGCGGCGTGGGCGTCCTTGTCGGTCCAGACCTCCGTGATCCAGATCGCATCGGCGTTGGCCGGATCCTTGGCGATCACGTAGCTGAGGCAGCCGGGCATGTCGTTCACGCCCTCGCCCAGGATGGCCAGCAGCTCGTCGCGCTTGCCGGGCGCGGCCAGCATCTGTCCGATTAGTCCGTACATGGGCGTCTTCTCCTGGGCATGGGCTATGGTCGCGAGGGCGGCGACGGCGAGGCCGCCGACCAGTACGTCGCGTCGAACGATCTGGGTCATGAGCCTTCTCCTACCGCCAGCGCGGACCGGATGGTGTCAGCATCGGCCGACACGAGCGCCGCGCCCAGACCCAGGAGATGCAGGGTGTTGACGCAGACCGGCAAGCCGGGCGGCCGGATCACGCGGACCCGCTCCCGCCACGCAGGGGCCTGAACCAAGTCCAGCGGCGCGATGATCGCCCCGCGCCCGGCGGCGCAGCTCTCCATCGCCTCCTCGATCTCGCCGGTGTGGTCCAGGCGGCGCAAAGCATCGGGCTGACGGCCGAACACCGTCTCGAACCAGTGGCCGAAGACGAACTTGTATTCGTCGTAGGTGACGAAGGTCGTGGTCGCCATGGCGGCGAGGTCCGCCGGCGCCGGGGCGCCCTGGGCCACGGCCAGGACGATCTCCTCCTGCGCCAACGGTTTGGACTGCACCGGCGCAGCGGTGACCGGGCGATAGGTTACTGCCAGATCGGCGGCGCCGCTCGACACCGCCGCCAGCACCGTCTCGTGCGCGCCGAAGGTCAGCTCCAACGGGCGATCGACGGGCAGGCTGGCCATCAGGCATGGCGCCAGGCGATAGCGGCCGAACGCCGAGACGGTGGCGATCCGCAGCGGCCGAAGGGCCGGATCCTCCTGCGCCAGCCGCATCCGGGTGCGCTCGACCTCGTCCAGGGCCCGGCCGACGGTCTCGAACAGCGCCTGCCCCGCCGCCGTCAGCCGCAGCGCCCTGCCCGCCCGCTCGAACAACGGCCGGCCGATCTCGGCCTCGAAGCGCTTGAGGTCGTGGTGGATGGCCGGCGGCGACTTGCCCAGGCGCGGGCTGGCGGCGGCGATGCCGCCCGCCGCCGCCACCGCGTGGAACACCGCCGCCCGGCGCAGGTCCGCGTGCCGCATGATTTCGCTATCCGAAAGAATGACGCTCTTCGTTCGAAATATTCCCGAACGCCGTTCGCCGCTAGGTCTGGCGCATGACCTCTCTGCTCCTGATCGCCCAAGCCGCCTTCCTGTTCGCCTACGACATCGATCGCGGAAAGGAAGACGCCTTCGAGGCCGGCTATGCCGCGCACCTCGCCTGGCACGCCGAGCACAAGGATCCGCTGCCCTGGTACGGCTGGTACGTGACCAGCGGTCCGCGGACCGGGCTCTTCATCGACGGGACCTTCGGCATCCCGTTCTCGGCGATGGACCAGCGCGTCGATCCAGCCGGCGACGGCGCCGACATGGAGGCCAGGGTGCTGCCGTTCGCCAAGGCGCGGACCTATTCTGCGCTCGAGTACTGGCCCGAAGTCAGCACGGCCCGCACGCTGGAGGACCGCAAGCCGACCGCCGTGCTGGACGCCTTCGCCGTGACCGTCGCGCCCAAGAACGTCGCGGCCTTCGAGACGGCGCTGAGCCGCGAGCCGAAGGGTCAAGCCGCCTGGTACCGCACGGTCAGTGGCGGATCATCGGGCGCCTACCTGGCGCTGGTCCCGCGCCAGAGCTGGGTGGACTTGGCCGGCCGCCCCGCCCTGCTGGGCAAGGCCGCCGCCCTGGTCGAGCACGTCGAGGTCGAGAGCTGGTCCTACCGGCCCAGGCTCAGCCGCATCCCCTAGGCCTTGCACTCGCCTTCGGAGGCGACGCTGACACCGGCCCCGGACGCCTGACAGGCATTGCCGTAGGTCTTGCCGTCGCAGCCACAGACCGGCTTGTAGATCATCGGGCAGACCTGCGGCTTCTTGCGGCAAGTCCCCGCCGCGTCGGCGATGGTGCGGCAGGCATTGGTTTCCATCTGGCAGGTCAGGCCGGCCTGGCACTGGAAGCCAGCGAAGCCGCCACACATGCCGCCCTCGGCCACCGGGGTGCGCGGCGATTGAGCCGGCGGCGTACCGCCACCCGAAGCCGGCGCGCTGCAGGCGGTCAGCACGATCATGGCGAGACAGGCGAGCAGACGGCGCATGGACGACCTCCGATAGGCGCGCCGCCAAAAGCGTGCCGCGCAACAAATTTGCCGTAAATGCGTCCGTCGGACGCTGTTCGACTTGATAGCGTGGTTCTTTTCGTCTGTCCTTCCCGCCTCTTCGAGAGTCGGGGTTTTTCATGATCAGATGGCGTTCCGTGGCGATGGCCACGAGCCTCTTGGCGCTTAGCCTTTCGGCCTGTGCGACGACCGGGACGACAGCGCCCGCCAAGCCCGCTGCCAAGGCGCCGGAAAAGGCCGAAGCCAAGCCGCTGCCCAAGGGCCTGGACGGCCAGGCCTCGACCGGCTTCCCGTCGACCTACGCCCCGCTGCCCTCGCGCGCCACGGCCTTCGTCGGCGCCACGATCCTGACCGCCACCGGCCAGCAGATCGAGAACGGCGTCGTCTTCGTGTCCGGCGGCAAGATCTCGTCCGTCGGCGGTCCCGAGACCCCCATCCCGGCCGACATCGCGGTGATCGACGCCAAGGGCAAGTGGATCACCCCCGGCATCATCGACGCCCACAGCCACCTGGGCGTCTATCCCTCCCCCGGCGTCCAGGCGCGCTCGGACGGCAACGAGGCCACCGATCCCAACACGGCCCAGGTCTGGGCCGAGCACTCGGTCTGGCCGCAGGATCCCGGCTTCAACCGGGCCCGCGCCGGTGGCGTCACCACGCTGCAGATCCTCCCCGGCTCGGCCAACCTGTTCGGCGGCCGCTCGGTGACCTTGAAGAACGTGCCGGCCCTGACCATGCAGGGCATGAAGTTCCCCGACGCGCCCTACGGCCTGAAGATGGCCTGCGGCGAGAACCCCAAGCGCGTCTATGGCGGCAAGAGCCGGTCGCCCTCGACCGCGATGGGCAACGTCTTCGGCTATCGCAAGGCCTGGATCGACGCCGCCGACTACGCCCGCAAGTGGGATGATTATCGCGCCAAGCAGCAGAAGGGCGAGAAGGCCGATGCGCCCAAACGCGACCTGCAGCTGGAGACCCTGGCCGGCGTCCTGAAGGGCGACATCCTGGTCCAGAACCACTGCTACCGCGCCGATGAGGAAGCGGTGATGATCGATATCGCCAAGGAGTTTGGCTACAAGATCACGATGTTCCACCACGCGGTGGAGAGCTACAAGATCGCCCCGCTGCTAGCGAAGGAAGGCATCTGCTCGGCCACCTGGGCCTCGTGGACCGGCTTCAAGATGGAAAGCCTGGACGGCATCGACGCCAACGCCGCCATCCTGTGGAAGAATGGCGCCTGCGTCGTCATCCACTCCGACGATCCGATCATGACCCAGCGGCTGAACCAGGAAGCCGCCATCGCCATGACGGCGGGCGCCAAGCTCGGCTACGACATTCCTCGATCCGAAGCGATCAAGTGGATCACCGCCAACCCGGCCAAGGCCATGGGCATCGGCGACAAGACCGGCTCGATCGAGCCCGGCAAGGCCGCCGACCTGGTGGTCTGGAGCCGCGACCCGTTCAGCGTCTACGCCCAGGCCGAGAAGGTCTTCATCGACGGCGCGCTGATCTATGACCGCCAGGACAAGCGCTTCCAGCCCAAGTCCGATTTCGAGCTCGGCCAGCCCGGCCAGGGAGCGTTCAACTGATGATCCGGTCACTGTTTCTGGCCAGCGCCGCCTGCGCCCTGGCCCTCCCCGCCGCGGCCCAGACGGTCGCCATCGTCAACGCCCGCATCGAGCCGGTCTCCAGCGCCGCGATCCCGAACGGGACCCTGGTGATCAAGGACGGCAAGATCGCCGCCGTCGGCGCCAGCGTGACGGTCCCGGCCGGCGCCAAGGTGATCGACGCCAAGGGCGGTGTCGTCACGCCCGGCCTGGTCGCGCCGTCCTCGAACCTGGGCGCCTCCGAAGTCAGCGGCGTCCGCGAGACCCGCGACGACGGCACCGGCAGCGCCCTGAGCGCCGCCTTCGACATCAGCTACGGCGTCAACCCGGCCTCGCCGATGCTGGGCCTGGCCCGCGACGGCGGCGTCACCAGCTCGGCCGTCGTGCCGGTGCTGTCCGGGACCGGCGGCGGCGCTCACGAGCATGCCGACGATGGCGTGGTCGAGGAGATGACCGCCGGCCACACCGGCGACGGCGACCCGCCGCTGTTCGGCGGCCAGGCGGCGTTCATCCGCCTCAAGGCCGGCGCCAGCGACATCGTCGAGGCCTCCAAGCTGGCCGTCACCGTCTCGCTGGGCGAGAGCGGAGCCCGCGCCGCCGGCGGCTCGCGCGGCGCCGACCTCGTCCTGATCCGCTCGGCCCTGGAGGACGCCCGCGCCTTCGCCAGCCGTCGCGCGGCCTTCGAGCAGGGCGCCACCCGCGACTTCGGCCTCTCGCGCCTGGATCTGGCGGCCCTGATCCCGGTCGTGCAGGGCAAGACGCCGCTGCTGATCCGCGTCTCCCGCGCCGCCGACATCCGCCAGGCCCTGAAGCTGGCGGCCGACGAGAAGATCCGCATCGTCCTCGAAGGCGTCGAGGAAGGCTGGATGGTCGCCCCCGAGATCGCCAAGGCCGGCGTGCCGGTCATCGTCGATCCGCAGGCCGACCTGCCCGACAGCTTCGAGGCCCTGGGCTCGCGGCTGGACAACGCCGCCCGCCTGAACGCGGCGGGCGTCACGGTCGCCATCAACGGCGCTCGCGACTTCAACAACCTGCGCCAGGAGCGGCTCAACGCCGGCCTCGCGGTCGCCAACGGTCTGCCCTACGCGGCCGGTCTGGCGTCCGTGACCCTGACCCCGGCCAAGATCTGGGGCCAGGACGGCAAGATCGGCTCGCTGGACGTGGGCAAGATCGCCGACATCGTGGTCTGGAACGGCGACCCGCTGGAGACGACCAGCTGGCCGCTGAACGTCTTCGTCGGCGGCGTCGAGCAGCCGCAGGACAGCCGCCAGACCCAGCTGCGGGACCGCTACGCCGCCACCGACGGCAGCGGTTACCCGCCCGCCTACCGCTAAGACCCGATCCGCCCCTGGCAAAGGCTGGGGGCGGATTTCGCTTTTCAGGGGAAGCCCGCGAGCCCATACGAGGCCCCCGCGTTCGAATCGCTTAAGACTCCTCCTGATGTCCTCCGACAAGACCCCCTCGCTATTCGACGACGACGCCCTGGCGCCCGTCCCCGCCGCGCCGTTCCAGGCCAGCGTGGAGCCGCACGTCGAGCCGACGCCGCGTCCGATGCCGCCGCCGCCCCCGTCGAGCAAGGCGGCCCCGCCGCCCTCGCCCGCCAAGACCTCGGCGCCCGGCGAATACTCCGCCGCCGACATCGAGGTGCTGGAAGGGCTGGAGCCCGTCCGCAAGCGCCCCGGCATGTACATCGGCGGCACCGACGAGCGGGCGCTGCACCACCTGTTCGCCGAAGTGCTCGACAACTCGATGGACGAGGCCGTCGCCGGCTTCGCCAAGACCATCGAGGTCAAGCTCGACGCCGACGGCTATCTGTCGGTCAAGGACGACGGCCGCGGCATGCCCGTGGATCCGCACCCCAAGTACCCCGGCAAGTCGGCGCTGGAGGTCATCATGACCGTCCTGCACGCCGGCGGTAAGTTCACCGGCAAGGCCTATGAGACCTCCGGCGGCCTGCACGGCGTCGGCGCCAGCGTCGTCAACGCCCTGTCCGAGCGCGTGGAGGTCACCGTCTGGCGCGACGGCTTCGAGCACCTGCAGGTGTTCTCGCGCGGCAAGCCGCTGGGCCCGATCGCGCAGATCGCCCCGTCGCGCAAGAAGGGCACCATGGTGCGCTTCAAGCCCGACGACGAGATCTTCGGCGAAGGCACCAACTTCAAGCCCGCCCGCCTGTACCGCATGGCCCGCTCCAAGGCCTATCTGTTCCGCGGCGTGCAGATCAAATGGTCCTGCGATCCCTCGCGGATCCATGACCAGACCCCGCCCGAGGCCACCTTCCACTTCCCCAACGGCCTGGCCGACTTCCTGGCCGAGCGCACCAAGGGCCTGAACACCGTCACCCCCGAGAGCTTCTCGGGCCGCATCGAGCGCCAGGGCGAGGCCGGCGCGGTCGAGTGGGCCGTCAGCTGGACGCCCCAGGGCTTTGGCGAGCACGACGGCTTCATGCAGTCGTACTGCAACACGGTCCCGACCCCCGAAGGCGGCACCCACGAGAGCGGCTTCCGCGCCGCCCTGACCCGCGGCCTCAAGGCCTATGCCGACCTCAAGGGCGAGAAGCGCGGCGCGATCATCACCGCCGACGACGTCGTCGCCCAGGCCGGCGCCCTGATCTCGGTGTTCATCAAGAACCCGGAATTCCAGGGCCAGACCAAGGAAAAGCTGTCGACGACCGAGGCCCAGCGCTTCGTCGAGGCGGCCCTGCGCGACCCGTTCGACCTGTGGCTGACCTCCAGCCCCAAGAACGCCCAGGCCCTGCTGGAATTCATCATCGAGCGAGCCGAGGAACGCCTCAAGCGCCGCAAGGACAAAGAAGTCACCCGCGCCAGCGCTACCCGGAAGCTCCGCCTCCCCGGCAAGCTGGCCGACTGCGCCGGCGGCGCGGTCGACGGCGCCGAACTGTTCATCGTCGAAGGCGACTCGGCCGGCGGCTCGGCCAAGCAGGCCCGCGACCGCAAGTACCAGGCCATCCTGCCCCTGCGCGGCAAGATCCTGAACGTCGCCAGCGCCAGCGGCGAGAAGTTCACCGCCAACAAGGAACTGTCGGACCTGATGCTGGCCCTGGGGGCCCAGGGCGGCAACAAGTATCGCGAGGAAGACCTCCGCTACGACCGCATCATCATCATGACCGACGCCGACGTCGACGGCGCCCACATCGCATCCCTGCTGATCACCTTCTTCTACCGCACCATGCCGGACGTGATCCGCCAGGGGCACCTGTACCTGGCCCTGCCGCCGCTCTACCGCATCGCCCATGGCGGCAAGTCCGAATACGCCCGCGACGACGCCCACAAGGACGAGCTGCTGGCCACGGTGTTCAAGGGCAAGAAGCCCGAGATCGGCCGCTTCAAGGGCCTGGGCGAGATGATGGCCTCCCAGCTGAAGGAGACCACCATGGACCCCAAGAAGCGCACCCTGGCCCGCGTGACCCTGCCGCGCCACGAGGAGACCGTGGAAGAGCTGGTCGAGACCCTGATGGGCCGCAAGCCCGAACTGCGCTTCCGGTTCATCCAGGAGAACGCCGAGTTCGCGACGGCGGATCTGGATCTCTAGCGCTCACGGCTTCGCCGCCTCACGCGGCCAGCCGCTGAAGGTGTTGGGGAGGCGACGGAGCGGCCGGGCGAACCCGGGGACCGTAAGGTTTGTTGTGTTTCGGCTCGCTGACCGCTCCGCCAGGCTGTTCTTGCCCGTGAGGATGGGAGGCGTGAGCGTCTTTCAGCTCGGGTCCCCATTAGCCCCCGGACGGGCGCGGACCAAGTCGATCGGCTACATCCGTCTCGACCCCGACGATCCACGATAGGCGGCTTGTACGATCACCGCCCTGTCGCTCCGCTGATGGCTTTGGCCCCGGACGACCCGTCACTCGCGTGCGATCCTAAAGAGTAATCCACGCAACCTGACGAAACCGCTCGGGAACCGCCAGCGGCCCCGCTCAACCTAGCCCCGCCGCCGTCTTGGGCCGGATCCAAACGCCCTCCCCCGCGACGGGGATGGCTATGATTGTGCGGCGGTTCTGAACGCAGATCATTCAGCGGCGTCTAAAATCGACAAGCGATTGATTTCGCTGACTTCGATCTCGCGAATTCCGAGGATAGAGCGCCCTGAATCCCCTCTTTCTATGAGAGAGGGAGTCTGGAGGCCGCCCCCTGCTCCGCCCGCATCCGGTAGGCCATCACCGCCGTATGGCCCAGCCGCTCGACCAGCCGCCAGTTGACGATCGCCCCCAGCGGCGCGCCGACCACGGGGATGAACTGGGCCAGCTTGGCCAGGTCGATATGGTCCCGGTACTGCTGCTGGAAGGCCCGCCAGTCGAAGTCGTCCAGGTGCTGGGGATGCGCCCGCGCCTCCCAGTCGTCCATCGCCGCCAGCACCCCGGCCCGGTGCTGGGCGTCCGAAAACGCCAGCTCGAAGATGTGCAGGATGAACAGGCGCTCGGGCAGCTCGGTCCCGTCATGGCCGAAGATCGCGGCGATCTCGAACAACAGCTTGATCTTGAAGCTCATCAGCAGCGGGAAGTCGGCCGCCGCCGCCAGGAAGCCCCCGAACCCGGTGACCCCGCCCTCGACGGACGCCGCCTTCTTCCACCCGTCGATCGCCTTGGCCGCCTTGGCCCGCCGCTCGTCCAGGGTCAGGCCGATCAGCGGCGACCCCGTCGTGAAGTCCGACCCGACCAGCAAGGCCCGCGTCATCCCCTCGATGGCGGCGGTGATGGCGGCGTGGACCTTCTCCGGGATCAGCCGGTTGATCCGCTGCTGCGTGGCGCGGGCGAGGCCGTTCAGCGGGCCGGGCGAGCGGAGCAGGTCAGCGCGCCAAGTGAGGAGGTCAGGGGAGATGGGCATAACGGGGCCTTACTCATCCTCACTATAGGCTCGCCAGAAGTTTTGACATTCGCGACGCCACTTGCTTGTTCAAATCACCCGACTAACATCACACTTAAACGCTAAGGCGAAAACTCTCCGGGGGGAGATACAGGCGTGCTGGAAGAAATTGTCGAGGATAGCGTCGACAGAGCCCTCGCTTCGAACCAACCAATATTTTCAAAAGATGTTGACTACGAAACGCTTGTTCAGCGGCGCCGGGAAATACAGCTCGAATGGAAGGCGCTCAAGGAGTCAGGCGATGACACATATCCTGATCAAAAGGCATTTGAAATCGCCAAGGAAATGCCGGATCTGAAGGCACCTGGCGTTATACCCGCGAAAAATTACTCCGTATTGGTAAAGGAGGCCAACGGAAGAATTAATTCGGACAACTACCTCCAACTTCTCTCCCTAGACAGCCTCGATTTTGACGATTCCGTTTTGGAGTTGGCAGAAAGCCTCGAGAATAGCCCGGATATTAGAAAGCTATACAGACTAAGAAAGAAGACTACCGGTGAAAGCACTAACGCCGGAATCAATTCCGATGAAGCAAGTAGATTGAAAAACTGCTTTTCTCAGGGGCGCGAGTTATACCTAGCCGGGAAGAACGGCTCACTCATGGTGAAGCCGTTAAATTTTTTCTATGCGATAACTGCCTATTCATATGGAATAATTGTCCTCAACAACCCCATACGTTACTCTAAAGGAAACATTCCAGGTTCTCACGGCCTATCATACTCCCCTGACACCATAAAAATTCAGTTCGGCGGGGACACAGCTCGAGGAACCTTTAGCGATCTTCTAACATCATTCCCAACTCAACTTATAAAAAGTCGAGGCGTGGAAATACATCAAGATTGCACCAGCTCGGTGTTTGACTTCTATAATATCAAATTCACATCAAGCCTCGGCACTCTTCTCAGCATGATTCCGGAGATGGCCGAATATTATAAATTGACTACTGGGAAGAATAGTCGAGCTCACCCATTAGACATCGTCAATGCCTACGATACACGTAGCGTCCGATGGGAGTTTCAGATCGGAAATGGCGAACATCGCCCAGAACGCGATGACATCGAACGATCATTTTCAGGCTTCGACATCAGCGAACGGCACGGAAAATACGTGGTATCCGTTCCAGCACAAGAAGCCCACAAGATCGGCGCGTGCATCTATACCGATATACGTGGCGATTTCTGGTACATAGAGAATCCATTTCACCCTATAATTATGCCAGAAATATGCACCCATTTCCTCATATCGAATATGTTCTCAAACATCATGAGATACAGACCTGACGAATGGGGAAACATACTTCTGAACGAAGTTTCATCCGAAATATCCCTTATAACTCGCCATTACTTTTCTTCCTTCGAGAGGAAGTTTTTTATTCTGATGCTTAGGGCTGCATCTCGCTACATCCCGCACGTGAGCCCTAGCCGCTAGCTTGCCATCCACACTCCCTTCCCTTCCATCCCCACTATCCCCAGCCCCGTCGCTCGCCCTACCCCGCGGGTCGCCCTATATGGCTAGCGACACGTTCACCACGCCGGGCGCCCGAGGCTTGTCCACCCAGTTCAGACTGCCGCTGACCGCCGCCCCGACCTGGGGACGGGACGACTTCGCCGTGTCGGTGGTGAACAGCGACGCCCTGGCGCGGCTGGACGCCTGGCCGGCGTGGCCTGAGGGCCGGCTGGCGCTGGTCGGGCCGGCGGGCAGCGGCAAGACGCACCTGGCGCGGGCCTGGGCCGCGCAGGCGCAGGCGGTGATCATCGACGCCACCGGCCCGGCGGCGGCCGCTCCCGACCTGCCGGCCCTGCGCGGCAAGGCGATCCTGGTCGAGGACGCCGACCGGCGCGGTGAGGCGCTGAGCGACGAAGCCCTCTTCCACATCCTCAACATGGCCGGGGTCGACGGCGGGACCGTGCTGCTGACCGGCCGCGTCGCGCCGCTGGCCTGGGCGTGCGCGGTGCCCGACCTGCGCTCGCGGCTGAACGCCCTGTCCGTGGCCACGATCGAGGAGCCCGACGACGTGGTGCTGGAGGCGGTGCTGCGGCGGGCCTTCGCGCAGCGGCTCTTGAAGCCCGATCCGGACCTCTATCCCTACCTGGTCTCGCGCCTGCCCCGCTCGGCGGCCGAGGCGATCGCGGCGGCGGACCTGCTGGACGAGGCGGCGGCGGATCGCAAGCGCGAGCTAAACAAGGCGCTGGCGCGGGAAGTGCTGGGGGATTTCGAGGGCGAGGAATCCGAATAGCCCCCTTCCCCCTTGATGGGGGAAGGGTTGGGGATGGGGGCGACCTGCCGAGCCGGCAGGCGCCGGCGCGGTTTAACCGCTGCATCACCCCCAACCCTGCCCTTCCCCCATCAAGGGGGAAGGGTTGCGACGATGTCTTCGTCCCGTCACTTGTCTCGTTCACCATGGCGGAACACACTCTGCCTATAGTGATCTCATGACTGACGCCGTGACCATGCCACTCGCCGCCAATGTTCCGCAGACGGAAAGCCAGACGGGCCTCGTCCTCGACGCCGAGTGGATGGCCTCGCCCGAGCGGTTCTTCAATCGCGAGCTGTCGTGGCTGACCTTCAACCAGCGGGTCCTGGAAGAGAGCGCCAATCCGCGCCACCCGCTGTTCGAGCGCCTGCGGTTCCTGTCGATCAGCGCCAATAACCTCGACGAATTCTACATGGTCCGCGTGGCCGGCCTGAAGGGCCAGGTGCGCGAGGGTGTGCGGGTGGTCAGCCAGGACGGCATGACGCCGGGCGAGCAGCTGACCCGCATCAACACCGCGGCCTTCGACCTGATGACCGAGCAGCAGAAGATCTGGCGCCAGGTCCGCACCGAGCTGTGGGACGAGGGCCTGAAGCTGCTGGACGCCAAGGACATCGAGGGCGAGGACCGCAAGCTGGCCGAGGACATCTTCCTCAACCAGATCTTCCCGGTGCTGACGCCGCTGGCCATCGACCCGGCCCATCCGTTCCCGTTCATCCCGAACCTGGGCTTCTGCCTGGCGCTGAAGCTGCGCCGCATCTCGGACGACAAGCACCTGTACGCCCTGGCCCCGATCCCCTCGCAGGTGCGGCGGTTCTGGGAGCTGTCCTCGGTCGTCTCGCGCGGCAAGAAGCGCCAGCGCAAGATCGTGGCGCTGGAAAGCTTCATCATCCTGTTCCTGGACCACCTGTTCCCCGGCTACGAGGTCGAGGGCCGGGGTCTGTTCCGCCTAATCCGCGACAGCGACCTGGAGATCGAGGAAGAGGCCGAAGACCTGGTGCGCGAGTTCGAGGCGCGGCTGAAGAAGCGCCGCCTGGGCCGCGTGGTGCGGGTCAAGATCCAGACCACCATGCCGCCGGACCTGCGCGAGTTCATCATCGAGGGCCTGCGCGCCGAGCCGGAAGACGTGGTGCTGGTCGACGGCAAGCTGGGCCTGGCCCAGATGTCGGAGCTGATCCCGCCGGACCGTCCGGACCTGAAGTTCCCGCCCTTCAACGCCCGCTTCCCCGAGCGCATCCGCGACCACGGCGGCGACTGCTTCGCGGCGATCCGCGAGAAGGACATTCTCGTCCACCACCCGTTCGAGAGCTTCGACGTGGTGGTGCAGTTCGTGCGCCAGGCCGCGCGCGATCCCAACGTGCTGGCGATCAAGCAGACCCTGTACCGCACCTCCAAGGACAGCCCGATCGTGGCGGCCCTGATCGAGGCGGCCGACAACGGCAAGAACGTCACGGCCCTGGTCGAGATCAAGGCGCGCTTCGACGAGGAGAATAACCTCAAATGGGCGCGCGACCTGGAGCGGGCCGGCGTGCACGTGGTGTTCGGCTTCGTCGACTGGAAGACCCACGCCAAGCTGTCGGTGGTGGTGCGCCGCGAGGCCGACCAGTCCTTGCGGACCTACTGCCACTTCGGCACCGGCAACTATCACCCGCAGACCGCGCGGGTTTACACCGACCTGTCCCTCTTCACCTGCGACCCGGCCCTGGGGCGCGACGGCGGCAAGCTGTTCAACTTCATCACCGGCTACGCCCAGCCCGGGCGGCTGGAGAAGCTGTCGTTCTCGCCCCATACGCTGAAGCCCGACCTGCTGCGGATGATCGAGACCGAGGCCGACGCGGCGCGCGCCGGCAAGCCGGCCGGCATCTGGGCCAAGATGAACTCGGTGGTCGATCCGCAGGTGACCGACGCGCTGTACGCCGCCAGCCAGGCCGGCGTGCAGATCGACCTGGTGGTGCGTGGCATCTGCTGCCTGCGTCCGGGCATCAAGGGCCTGTCGGAGAACATCCGGGTCAAGTCGATCGTCGGCCGCTTCCTGGAGCACGCCCGCATCATCGCCTTCGCCAATGGCGGGCCGATGCCCTCGGCCCAGACGCGCCTGTTCATCAGCTCGGCCGACTGGATGCCGCGCAACCTGGACCGCCGCGTCGAGAGCCTGGTGCCAATCGAGAACCCGACCGTGCACCAGCAGGTGCTGGACCAGATCATGGTCGCCAACCTCAATGACGAGGCCCAGAGCTGGAAGCTGGACAGCGAGGGCGACTATGCCCGCGACCCGGCCTGGAACAGCAAGGGCGCCTTCTCGGCCCACGACTACTTCATGACCAATCCCAGCCTGTCGGGCCGCGGTCACAAGACCACCGACATGCCGCGGGCCTTCGACCACGTGGGGCCCAAGCGGAAACGGTGAGGCGTCTAGCGCTCGTCCTGCCGCTTCTGCTGCTGACGGCCTGCGGGCCGACGGGCGCGCGGCGGGCCGAGATCTGCGCGCTGCAGGCCCTGCCCGCCCGTCCCGGTGTCGACCGCTTCGGCGTCCCGCCGGGCGTGGAGCGCAAGGCCCAGCTGGAGGGCGAGGCCTATGGGCCGGGGATCGCCGGCGGCTATCACATCCGCTGGTGGGGCGTCTGCGGGAGGCAGGCCGACACCACGGACATGATCCTGATCGGCCCCGCCCCCTGGGCCCTGACCAAGGGCGGCCCGCGCGCCGATGGCCGCCAGGCTGCCTACGGCACCTGCTATCACCGCAAGACGGATGACGGCTGGAAGACCGTGGCCTGCCGGATCAATCCCTAGACCGCGACCCGCGCCGCCGCGTCGAAGGCGTCCGAGCCCAGGTTCGCCGTAACCGTCCGCAGCCGCGCCAGGCCGTAGGCCCGCCGCCCCTCTGGCGTGTCCAGCAGCGGCTCGCCCAGGGCCAAGCCTTGGTGGATCGTATCGAGGTCCGGACCGTCCAGGCCGTCGCCCCTCGCCTGTCCGGCCAGGAAGATCGCCGCGTGGAAGACATGGCTGACCTGCCGGAACAGCCACAGCCTGGCCCGCTCGGCCGCCGTGGCCTCGCGACCGAAATAGGTGCGCAGCAGCAGGACCTCGCTCTCCGGGTCGGCGGCGTAGGTGTTGGCGATGGCGGCAAGGTCCACGTAGCGATCCGCCCGGAACGCCGCCTCCCAGTCGATCAGCCAGACCCGCCGGCCGTCGAACAGGATGTTGCGCGGATTGAGGTCGTTGTGGCTCGACACCGGCTGCGGCTCCAACGCCTTGCAGACCGCGTAGAGCCGGCTCCAAGGCGCGAACGCCCCGACCGGAACCGCCCCCTCCGCCTGCCCGACCAAGGCCGCCAACCCATCCAGATAGTCCACCAGCGGCGGGAAACCCTCGATCGCGTGCAACGCCCGCACCGTCTGGGCCAGCTCGGCCACGAACTCGCTCCGCGCCAGCAGCATCGGCTGGGCCTCGACAAGATCGAGGATCACCACCCCATCCTCCGCATCGGCGTACCGCACACGCGGCGCGATGCAGGCCCGCGCCGCCAGCGTCATGCAGGCATAGGAGCGATGCGGATCGCGCAGGCCGTCCCGCTCCGGCGTCTCGACCTTCAGCAGATAGGCGATCCCGCCCACCCGGATCCGCCACACGCCCGCGCCCGACAGCCCGCCCGACAGCGGCGTCCAGCCGTCCAGCACCTCGGTCCCGAACGCGGCGCGCAAGGCCTTGGACACGGCGGGCATCTGGTCGGGCGAAGTCGGCATCGGCGGAACCTCTCGAAAGCGGCCGCCTTATTCACCCGGATGAAATTGGAGTCAATATAACCCGGATAATATTTCGAACCGTTTTCCGACAAGCCTTTCCGCGCGTTCTGCTCCACGGATTTTCGAACGGACCGGCTTCCCCTGATCCGCGAATAGGCTAAACCGGACCCATGCCATTCCAGGCGCCGCGCGACGCGGCCGTGATCGATATCGGTTCCAACTCGGTCCGCCTGGTGGTGTACCGGCTGGAAGGCCGCGCCATCTGGACCGTCTTCAACGAGAAGATCCTGGCGGGCCTGGGCCGCGACCTGGCCAAGACCGGCCGCCTGGCGCCCGACGGCGTCATCCAGACCCTGCAGGCCCTCAAGCGCTTCCGCGCCGTGCTGGAGGCGGTCAATCCGGCCGAGACCTTCGCCGTCGCCACCGCCGCCGCCCGCGACGCCCAGGACGGCCCCGACTTCATCGCCCGCGTGAAGGCCGAGACCGGCTTTTCCGTCCGTGTGCTGACCGGCGAGGAAGAGGCCCACTATGCCGCCGTCGGCGTGCTGGCCGGGGCGCCCGACGCCGAGGGCGTGGTCGGCGACCTGGGCGGCGCCAGCCTGGAACTGATCCGCCTGAACGCCACCGGCGCCGGCCAGGGCGTGACCCTGCCGCTGGGGCCGTTCAGCCTCGCCTCGCCCGGCGCCGGCTTCGACGCCGAGCGCGCCCGCCGCCTGGCTCGCGAGCGCATCTCGGCCGTGGCCGCCGACTTCAAGACCGACACCTTCCACGCCGTGGGCGGCGCCTGGCGGAACCTCGCTTTGCTGCACATGCGGCTGTCGGGCTATCCGCTGCACGTCGTCCACCAGTACGAGATCCCGGCGAACGAGGCCCTGGAGGCCGCGCGCCTGGTCGCGCACCAGTCCAAGAGCTCGCTCGAACGCATCGAGGGCATGAGCAAGAAGCGCTCGGAGACCCTGCCCTACGCCGCCGTGGTGCTGGAAACCCTGATCGAGCAGCTCAGCCTGAAGCGCATCGAGATCTCGGCCTATGGCGTCCGCGAGGGCCTGCTGTTCGAGGCCATGCCGCCGCGCATACGGGGCCTGGACCCGCTGATCGAGGGCTGCACGGCCCTCGGCGCGCGCCAGGGCGTCGCCGACGACCTGGGCGTGGCGCTGGACGCCTGGATCACCCCGGCCTTCCGCACCCTGCCGCCGTTGTTCGGTGAGCGAGACGGGATCTTGGTCTCGGCGGCCTGCCGCCTGTCGGATGTCGGCGCTCGCCTGCACCCAGACCATCGCGCCGACCTGGTGTTCGAGCAGGTGCTGCGCGCGCCGATCGCCGGCCAGACCCATGCCGAGCGTTGTTTCCTGGCCGTGGCCGCCCACGCCCGCCACGCCACCAACTTCCATCCGCCGGAGCTCCAGACCCTGGAGCGCCTGCTGAGCCCGACCCAGCTGAAGCGCGCCCGGGCCCTGGGTGCGGTCATGCGGCTGGCCTGCGATCTCTCGGGCCGCAGCCCCAGCCTGCTGGCTCACTCGCGCCTGACCCTGGACAAGAACCATCTGATCCTGGCCGCCGAGCCCGGTTTCGCCGATCTCCTTCTGGGCGAACAGACCGGCAAGCGCGCCAATACTGCCGCGCAACACCTTAACCTGAAGTCCAAGATTATTACCGGATAGTGTCAGGTATAGATCGGCCAAAGAACATGCTTAACCGAGCCTGAACTTCCCCAATACGGGGAAAATGACAAGTTGTCGCAGGCAAACACCGTTCTTCGAGCATGGTTTGTTAGCTTTGCCACGCGCATCGTGCCTCCAACGACATAACAGGAGGTCAGTGATGTTGCAGCGTAAGTTCGACTACCTCGACGCCATCGCCCCGGCCGCTCAAACGGCCAAGCGTCCCGACCTGCGGATCGCCAACGATCACGACGCGCCCATCGCCAGCGGCGCCCGCAGCTTGCAGTCCGAAATCGGCCGCGTCTTCGCCCAGGAAAACACCTGGTCGGTCCGCCGCACCGTCGCCATCGGCGTCGTCTTCCACCTGGGCGTCTTCTGCGCCCTAGGCCTGGCGGCCGGCGGCGCACTGGCGCAGTTCGGACACCACTAACGACGCAACGCCAAATTCCCTCTTTCGTCGGAAGAGGGAATTGAGCGTCCTCCGCGCCGGGATCAGCTGAACCTCTCTACTCGCCCCACTCGGCCTTTAGCCGCCGTAGATGAAGTCGAGGGTGTAGTAGCCATTGCCGGGGTCGAGGATGTTCACGGCGAACGGCGCCGCCCCATCCGCCAGGTCCGCGAGCCATGCGGCGTTGGAACGGGCCATGACCCCGACGTCGGCCTTCTCCGCCTCGGCAAGCAGCCAGCCGACCATCGCGGCCTTCGTGCCGATCCCCTCGACGCCATCGCCGCCATAGGACGCGAAATAGTTCACCCGCGTGTCGATGAGCGCATGCAGCTTCTCGTTGGTCGGCGAGCCTCCGAAGATCGCCCTGTAAGCTTCACGCGTGGCATCGAAGAGGCTCAGCGTCGCGTACTTGGCGGCGAACGCATCCTTGCCCTCGCCGAGCTTGCCCAGGTTGACCGCGAAGTTGATGTAGCGGTTTTCCAAGTTGAAGCTTTGGTAGTAGGCGCTGTTCAGATTGTTGCTGTTCGGGCCTGTCGGCGAAACCAGGTAGTCGATACCGGCCTGGCTCGGAATCTTCCCCGTGAAGAACTGATAAGCCATCGTCGCGACCGAGGTCGTCGCGTCGGCGAACTTGATGATGGCGGACGTGACCGACGCCTCGTCGATTTCGCCTGAAGTCCATTGCGTCAGAAGCGATTGCGACAGCGCCGCCACGCCCGGGTTCGCGGTCGTGGCGCGAAGGATGCCCGCGACCTGCGTGCCGATCTCCGTGCTGGACGGGGCCTTGGCGAAGAGCAGGGTTTCGATGTTGGTCAGCCGGTCGACGCCGTCCGGCGAGCCCGGGCGCAGATCCGTCACCGTGATCGCACCATCTGCTCCGGTCTTGATCGAATAGCTGTCCATGGTCCCGCGGTAGCGCGCCGTGTCCTTGCCCGATCCGCCGTCGAGGATGTCGTCGCCCGCGCCGCCCTCGAGGATGTCGTCGCCGCGGCCGCCGGACAGCGCGTTGGCCGCGGCGTTTCCCTTCAAGGTGTCAGCATTGGCGCCGCCGATCACGTTCTCGATCACCGTCGAGAAGGCGATGCCGACATTGTTCGACCAGGTGTGGGTCTTGGGAAAGTCGAAGCTGAGCAACCCACGCTCCGACTCGGGAACAAGGGCGACTTGGTCGGCGATCGACCAGTAGGCGATGGAGGAATACGCGCCGGGCGTCAGGTCTACATAGGACGATCGCGTCAGGTTCGACAGATCGAAGGTGTCGATCCCGCCGGCGTCATAGATTGCCTCCATGATCGGCTTGTCCGCCGTCCAGCTGTAGGTCGTGTCGCCGGCTCCGGTCGTCAGGCTGGCGCCGTAGATCTGCTGGATGGCGGCGATGTCGAAGACCATCGGCGTGGTGAAGGCCACCGCCTCGTAGTGAAACTTCCCGTCGCTTCCTTTGGTGAGCCACTGGAGATCGTATGGCCCGCGCGTGTAAGCCATCAGGCTGTAACGGCCGTAGTCGTATTCGGTGGGGATCGTCGGCGACCCGTCGAACGTGTGCTTGAGGCCAAGCGCGTGACCGACCTCATGGATGACGAGCGACGGGCTCACGGCGCCCTGGGAACCGCCGATCCAGACGTCGCCGCCCTGCGGGATGGTGGAGGCGGGCGAGGCGTAGCCCGCGGAACCGGGGATGTAATCCGTCACATCGGTCAAGGCGACGCGGATCTGTCCGGGCTGGACGAGATCATCGGTCTCGACCAATTGCACCGCAATCAGCCGCGCCCACGACTGGATCGCCGCCCGTGCGATTTCGATCTCCGCGCTGGTCAGCGGACGATAGCCGGCGTTGAACGGCTCGGACCCGCTCGCATAGCCCGCCCAGGTGCTTCCGGCCTTCGGGAAGCTGTAGGTGATCGTCTGCCCGGTCCAGACGAACGGGGTCACCATCGCGGCGGCCGCCTCAGCAGCGGTTGGATAGCTCATCTTCGCCCCCGCGCGCTATCGGCCCGCACCGCGCCGATCCACCTCTAGCGTCAAGATATGGCGCGCACACGTCAAGCATGAAGGCAGTCGAAAGGCGGACGCTCGCAACGTGAGCTTCCACTCGTTCAGGGAGAGGCAGCCTCTTGCTTCTTAAAGCGCCCCCGCCACCGCGTTCAGCAGGGTCCGGTCGTCGAACGGCTTGCGCAGCACCGCCGCGCCGCTGATACCGTCCAGGGCCAGGGTGTCGTAGTAGCCGCTGACGAACAGGATCGGCAGCTTGGGCATGCTGCGTTGCAGGCGGCGGCCGACCTCGTCGCCGTTCATGCCCGGCATCAGGAAATCGACCACGGCCACGTCCGGCTTGACGGCGTCCAGCTTGGCCAGGCCTTCGTGCCCGTCGGCGGCCTCGACGACGCTGTAGCCGGCGCCTTTCAGGGTCTCGACCAGCACCGCGCGGACGCTGTCGTCGTCGTCGATGACCAGCACGGTCTGGCCCGCGCCTTCGATCATCTCGGCGACGCCTTCGTCGACCTCGACGACCGGCGCCTTGGGGGCCTCGGCGCGCTTGAAGCGCAACTCGATCCGCGTGCCGGCGCCGGGCGCGCTGTCGATGCGCAGGCTGCCGCCGCACTGGGTGACGAAACCATAGACCTGAGCCAGGCCCAGCCCTGTGCCCTTGCCCCGCGCCTTGGTGGTAAAGAACGGCTCGATCGCCTGGCGGGCCACATCGGGGGTCATGCCGCCGCCGGTGTCGGCCACGATAACCAGATAGTTGTCGAGCCCGTCGGCGCGGCTTTCGACCCCTAGCGAGCCGCCGCCCGGCATGGCGTCGCGGGCGTTCAGCGCCAGGTTCAGGATCGCCAGTTCCAGCTGGTCCGCGTCGGTGAAGACGGAGGCCTCCCCGCCATCCAGCGCGAACGTCATCTCGATCGCCGGCGGCAGGGCCGTCCGCACCAGTTCGCGGGCCTTCTCCAGCACGGGGTCGAGCACAGTCGGCTGGAGGTTCAGCTTCTGGGTCCGCGAGAAGGCCAGCAGCTGGCCGGTGAGCTTGGAGCCCTTGTCCGCGGCCGCGGCGGCGCTGTCGACGAAGCGGCGGCCGGGATGATCCTCGTCGATCCGCTTGGCCAGCAGCTGCAGATTGCCGACGATGGCCATCAAGAGGTTGTTGAAGTCGTGGGCGATGCCGCCGGTCAGCTGGCCCACGGCCTCCATCTTCTGGGCTTGGCGCAAGGCGTCCTGGGCGGCGGAGAGGTCGACCTGCAGGCGCAGCCGCGCCGAGATGTCCTGGGCGTGGTGGAAGGCGCCGACGATCTGGCCGGCGTCGTCGCGCAACGGCGCGTACCAGATCTCCCAATACGGCCGGTCGAAGCTCGGGTCGCCGAACTCCTCGACGACGCTGAACACCTCGCCGGTCAGGGCGCGGGCCATGAAGCTCCGGATAATGGGCGCCTGCTCGGGCAGGAAGAGGTCGGGAAAGACGTCGCCCAGCTTCACCCGGTAGCCGTAGATCCGGAAGAACTCGTCGCTGTGGGCCTGGTTGAAGCCGATCAGGCGGAAGTCATGGTCGAAGGCGCAGATCGGCGACCGATCCGACTGGCCGATGATCTCCCAGAGCTTGTCCTTGATGACCGCGCCCATTCGTCTCCCGGAGGTGCTTCAGGCCTCGCCGCGCCTCATGGTTGAGACTGTAGAGAGCGAAACGCAAGTTCGCCAAGAGTGATCCCGCTACCATCCCCCTGCGCCAAACGGTCGCAGGCGCCGGCAACCCTACCCCGAGACTTCGGCCGCGCTGGTGGTCGGCGGGGAGCCGCTGTCCAGGTCCAGATAGTCGGTGAAGGGCAGCTGGTAGGCGCGGTCGAAGAACTCGGCCTGGAAGCGGAAAGGCAGGTTGGCGTCGCTGTTCCACAGCATGACGATGCCTGTCTTGGTCGCCGGATCGAACATCATGGTCGAGCGGTACCCCGAGACGCCGCCGCTGTGGCCGATCAGGTGGTGGCCCTTGTAGTCGAAGCTGCGCATGCCCAGGCCGTAGCCGGGCGACTTCAGCTCGCGGGCGATGTTCAGGCGGCCATAGGGCCGGCCGGTGGCGACGCGGGCGCGCTGCACCTCGTCCAGCACCGCCGGCGGCAGCACGTCGGGGCGAAGGCCCATCTGGGCCTGCATCCAGGCGGCCAGGTCGACGATGGTCGAGTTGACCCCGGCGGCGGCGGGCACGCGGTAATAGGCCTCCGACAGTTTCAGCTCGTTGCCGTGGCGATGCGGCCGGGCCCAATGCGCGGCAGAGGTCAGGCCGGTCATGCCGATGGTGGCCCCGCTCATGCCCAGCGGCTGGAAGATCCGGCGGCGCACGGTGTCGGCATAGGGCGCGCCGGTGCGCTCGCGGATGACCTCGCTGATCGTGTCGTAGGCGATGTTCTGGTAGCTGTGGCAGGTGCCCGGTGGGCAGACCGTCTTCAGCGCTCCGAAGCTGCTGCGGATCTTGGCCGGGTCCTGCCCGTCCTCCAGCTGGCCGTCGTAGGCGTTCTTGCCCAGGCCCGTGCGCTGGGACAGCAGCTGCTCGATCGTCAGGCTGTTCTGGGCGTCGCCCGGCAGGCGCAGGCTGGTGTCGAAGACGCCCAGCGGGTCGTGCAGCGAGAAGGTCCCATCGGCCGCCAGCCGGGCCGACAGCGTGCCGGCGATGGTCTTGGACAGCGAGGCCCAGCGGAACACGGTGCGCGGGCTGACCGGCTCGCCGTGCTGGCTGGCGGTGACGCCATAGCCCTTCACGAACGACAGTCGCCCCTGCTCGACCACGGCGACGCCCAGGCCCTCCATCGAGGGGTCGGTCATCATCGCGCCGACGCGGGCGTCCAGCGCCTTGTAGTCGATGGTCCCATGCCA
The DNA here is from genome assembly GCF_058808315.1 of Caulobacter sp. GW821-FHT11E11. Lineage (NCBI taxonomy): Bacteria > Pseudomonadati > Pseudomonadota > Alphaproteobacteria > Caulobacterales > Caulobacteraceae > Caulobacter > Caulobacter sp. GW821-FHT11E11. Next base: position 44,599 of record NZ_JBXARO010000011.1, on the reverse strand, counting down.
GTCGGCGGGCGCTTCAGGCAGCTTGGCGGCCTGCTCGGCCGTCGCCTCGGCGCCGGTCTTGGGCGCCTTGTCGCGGGCGCGCGGCAGAAGCACCGCGGCGACAATCACGAGCAGCACGCCCCCGGCGATCAGCCACTGAACATGCCGCTTTTTGCTGAGGACCCCGACGTGAGACACTACCGATAGAACCTTGAATCACCTGGGAGACTTCTAAGCAGGATCGCCCGCGATGTGGGGCGAAAATGCGAAGCGATCAGCCAAAAAGCGCCGCGTAGAGGTCGCGGGCATTCACGGGCTTCTCGACCCAGCCGGTCATGCCCGCCTCGCGGCAGGCGGCGACTTCCTCGGGCGAGACGGCCCCGGTGACGGCGATGACCGGGGTAGCGCGATTGGCGCGGCTGGCGCGCAGGCGGCGGGTGGCTTCCAGGCCGTCGACGCCGGGCATGCGCACGTCCATCAGGATGGCGTCGAACACCCGGCGCTCGGCCATGGCCAGGGCGCTGAGGGCGTCCTCGGCGGTCTCGACCCGGGCCCCGAAGGCCTCCAGCATCTGGCGCAGAGCCCGGCGGTTGATGTCGTGGTCGTCGACCACCAGGATCAGCGGGGCCTCGCCCCGGCGTTCCAGCGCCGCGTCGGCCTCGGGCGCAGGCGGCTCGGCGCCCTCCGGCGCGGGCAGGCGCAGGGTAAAGCGGGCGCCGCCGTCCTCGGCATTGGCGGCGGAAAGCTCGCCGCCCATCAGACGCGCCAGATCCCGGCTGATCGACAGACCCAGGCCCGTGCCCCCAAAGGCCCGCGCGGTGTCGGCGCCGGCCTGCTCGTAGGGACTGAACAGCCGCTCGATCTGGTCGTCGGCCAGGCCCGGGCCGGTGTCGCGCACCACGATGGCGACCGCACGTGGCTTGCCGGCTTCGGTGCGGACCTTGACCCGCACATCGCCCTCGGCGGTAAACTTGATGGCGTTGCTGAGCAGGTTGTTGAGGATCTGACGCACGCGCATGGGGTCGCCCCGCACCCAGCGCGGCAGGTCCTCGGCGCCCATCAACGACAGGCCCACGCCCTTGGCGTCGGCGGCGCCCCGCCAGAAGCCGACGGTGTCGGCGACCAGGGCGCGCAGATCATAGTCGACGATCTCGACGCCCATGCGGCCGGCCTCGATCTTGGAGAGGTCCAGCAGGTCGTTCAGCAGGGTGCGCATCATCAGCCCGGCGTCGGCGATCAGCGAGGCGTCGGACTTGTCGCGCTCCAGGGCCTCGGCGCCGTTCAGGATGGCGTTGATCGGCGTGCGCAGCTCATGGCTGACCATGGCGATGAAGGCCGACTTGGCGGCGGTCTGGGCCTCGGCGGCGCGGCGGGCGGCGCGCTCGGCGGCCAGGGTGCGCTGCGACCACAGGAAGACCATGGCCAGGGTCAGGCAGAACAGGCCCACGCCGGCGACGTAGAACGGCATGATCGGATCGCGGCTCGCGCCGGCCGCCAGCGGCGTGATGAGCAGGTAGCTGACGTGCGGAACGCCGGACGCGACGAAGGCCGCCAGGCAGCCCTCGGCCCCCATCAGCGCGGTGATGATCGAGCCCGACAGCAGCAGGATCGCCCCCGCCGCCCCGACCGGCGTGCCCGTGGCCCAGACCGGAATGGCCAGCCAGCCGAACACGAAGGCCAGCACGACGTCGGCGGCCAGGTTCAGCGCCACTGCCCGACGCGGATCCGCGCTCTTCAGGAAGTGGTTGAGCGCCAGCACCTCGGCGACCTGCGCCGCCACATAGGCGGCCGACCAGAGGAGCACGAACTCCAGGCCCGGCTTGACCATCGCCAGGGCCGCCAGCACCAGGACGACGAAGAGCCGGAGAGGAACCTGCTTGCGGCGTGACACGGCCGCGGGGCGGTACGCGACCGCCAGATCCTCCCAGAAAGCACTCAACGCCAATCCCCTACTCGGCGCGTCCGGTCTCCGTGAAGCCCCGGGCGCGACGCCTTGTACGCCAGCAAACCTTTGCACGGCGTTGTACAGGACCCGATATGGGGAGCAAAAGCCCTACTTTCCTTAAGGTCACGGCGCCATTCCTCTAAGGGCCAGCCCTCTAGAGGAATGAAGCGCCGCGCTCTTAGTCAGCCTTGGGCGCGCGACGCACTTCGACGACGCGGACCTTGGCGCCGTCCAGCACCAGGGCCAGTTCGCCGCGCTTGATCTTCAGGGCGTCGGCCCCGAAGGCGTCGCGGCGCCAGCCGGCCAGGGCCGGCGTGGTGGCGTTGTCGTCGGCGGCGATCTTTTCCAGGTCCGAGACCGTGGCGATCAGCTTGGAGGCCACGCCGGCTTCTTCGGCGCGGGCCTTCAGCAGCACCTTGAGCAGCTCGACGACGGCGCCGGCGTTCTGGGGCGGCGGCGGGCCGGGCTTGTCGACGACCGGGGCGTAGCCTTCCGGATCGGCCAGGGCCGACTTGATCGCCGCCAGCAGGTCGGGACCAAACTTGCTGCCGCCAAAGCCCTTGGGCACGCCGCGCAGGTTGTTCAGGGCGTCCAGGCTGGTCGGCGCCTGGGTCGCCAGTTCGTCTATGGCCTCGTCCTTCAGGATGCGGCCGCGCGGCTGGTTACGGCTCTGAGCGGTGCGCTCGCGCCAGGCGGCGACAGCCTTGAACACGGCCAGATATTTCGGCGCGGTCTTGCGCGGACGCAGGCGACGCCAGGCCTTTTCCGGATCGACGTCGTAGGCGGCCGGGTCGGAGATGGCGGTCATCTCTTCCTCGACCCAGGCCAGGCGGCCCGATGTTTCGAGGCGCTCGCGCAGGGTCGGGAACAGGGCGGCCAAGTGGGTGACGTCGGCCAGGGCGTAGGTCAGCTGGGCCTCGGTCAGCGGCCGGCGGGCCCAGTCGGTGAACCGGCTGGACTTGTCCAGCTCGATGCGCAGCATCTGGCGGACCAGGGCGTCATAGGCGATCTGCTCGCCGAAGCCCGCCGCCATGCCCGCCACCTGGGTGTCGAACAACGGCTTCGGCATGGCCTTCAGGTTGTTGAAGATCTCGACGTCCTGGCGGGCGGCGTGGAACACCTTGAGGATGCTCTCGTCGCGCATGACGGCCAGCAGCGGCTCGAGGTCGATGCCCTCGGCCAGCGGATCGATGACGGCTTCGTGCGTGGGCGACGCGACCTGGATCAGGCACAACATGGGCCAGTAGGTCGTCTCGCGCATGAACTCGGTGTCGACGGCGACGAAAGGCTCGCCCGCGAGCGCATTACAGAACGCCGCCAGCTCGGCGGTAGTGGTGATCGGCTTCATCGGCTGCTAATAGCCTCGCGCACCCCCGAGTCTGCAAGCGTCAAGACGCGCCTAGCGTACCGGGAAAGCAAATTTTCCGCGTGTTCGGAGGGTCTTACCGCCTTCCGATAGACGAAAGAGCGAGCGACAGAGCGACCATGAGCGATCTGCCCAACGGCCTTACCTACGCCCAGGCGGGTGTCGACATCGATGCGGGCAACGCGCTCGTGGACGCCATCAAGCCCCTGGCCAAGGCCACCCGCCGCCCCGGCGCGGAAGCCAGCCTGGGCGGTTTCGGCGCCCTGTTCGACCTGAAAGCCGCCGGCTACGAGGACGCCCTGCTGGTCACCACGACCGACGGCGTCGGCACCAAGCTGCGCATCGCCATCGATGCGGGCATGCACGCCACGGTCGGCATCGACCTGGTGGCCATGTGCGTCAACGACCTCCTGGCGCAAGGCGCTGAGCCGCTGATGTTCCTGGACTACTTCGCCACCGGCAAGCTGGACATCGAAGTCGCCAAGAGCGTGGTCGCCGGCATCGCCGACGGCTGCAAGCTGGCCGGCGCGGCCCTGGTGGGCGGCGAAACCGCTGAAATGCCCGGCATGTACAGCGACGGCGAATATGACCTGGCCGGCTTCTCGGTCGGCGCGGTCGAGCGCGACGGCGTGCTGCCCAAGCTGGACAAGCAACGGGCCGGCGACGTCATCATCGGCCTGGGCTCGTCGGGCCCGCACTCCAACGGCTACTCCCTGGTGCGCCGCGTGGTCGAGCGCTCGGGCCTGGCCTGGGACGCCCCCTGCCCGTTTGAAGACGGCAAGACGCTGGCCGAGGCCCTGATGGCCCCGACCCGCATCTATGTGAAGTCGCTGCTGCCGCTGCTGCAGTCGGGCCGCGTCAAGGGCGGCGCCCACATCACCGGCGGCGGCCTGATCGAGAACCCGCCGCGCGCCATCGCCGAAGGCCTGGCCGCCGAGTTCGACTGGAACAGCTGGGCCCAACCGCCCGTGTTCGACTGGCTGGCCCAGGTCGGCGGCATTTCCGAGCACGAGATGCGCCGCACCTTCAACTGCGGTGTCGGCTTCATCGTCATCGTGGCGCAAGCCGACGCCGAACCGGTCCTGGCCGCCCTGCTGAACGCCGGCGAGGACGCCTTCATCTGCGGCCAGCTGGTCAAGGCTTGATGAGCGTAAAGACCAAGGTCGCCGTCCTGATCTCGGGCCGGGGCTCCAACATGGAGGCCCTGGTCCGCGCGGCGAAGGCGGCCGACTGCCCGTTCGAGATCGCCCTTGTCCTGGCCAACAAGCCGGACGCCGGCGGCCTGGCCACGGCGGCGGCCGAGGGGATCGAAGCCCTCTGCGTCGACCAGAAGCTCTTCGGCAAGGACCGCGAGGCCCATGAGCGGGCCATCGACGCGGCCCTGCGCGAGCGCGGGATCCAGGTCATCGCCCTGGCCGGCTATATGCGGATCCTCACGCCGTTCCTGGTCGACGCCTGGGAAGGCCGGATGATGAACATCCACCCCTCCCTGCTGCCGGCCTATCCCGGCCTGGACACCCACGCTCGCGCCATCGCGGCGGGTGACGCCGAGGCCGGCTGCACAGTCCACCTGGTCACGGCCGGCGTCGACGAAGGTCCGATCCTGGGCCAAGCCCGCGTGCCGATCTTGCCTAGCGACGACGACCACACCCTGTCGGCCCGCGTGCTGGAGCAGGAACACAAGCTCTACGCCGCCACCCTGGCCAAGTTCGTCGGGACGCTCTAGACGGGCGTGACTGTCACATCCGAACCGGCGTCGAAGTACCGGTTGGACTGCTCGTCCCAGGCGTAATCCAGGCTGCCGATCTGCGTACGATCGTAGCTGGGAGAGCCTTTGAACTGGTCCTTCGAAACATCGGCCTGAAACAGCTTGGCCATGGGCTCGTAGTGGACAATCGTCCACGGCACGGGATGGTATTTTCCGGATCCGCCCAACAGTCCCGGCGCCTCCACGACCAGGAACTCGATCTTTCCCGTATCCAGGTCGACGAAAGTTTCGCGAATGACGCCGAGCTTGGCGCCGCCTTGGCCGATCAAATCCTGGTCCAGGATGTCCTTGCTCTTCGTCAGCGGCATGGAGCCCTCTCGCGTTCGGCTCACCATCGAGCCCTTTCACCAGGAGATAGCGCCTTGGCCGGCCACAGGTTTCGTGGCGCTCACCGGCCTGGGACGGCGTGTCGCAGCCCCTAACGGCCCGTAAAGCCTAACGCGTCAGAACTTCGTCACTATGTGTCGCCATGATGCACTTCATGGACGCCTGGATCGCCGATCTCTTTCGAGTCGCTGCAGACAACGCCGGTTTTGCCGGCGCGGCGCTGTTCGTCTTCACACTGTTGGAGGCGCTGCTGGTCGTCGGCCTGCTGATCCCGATCCTGGGCGTGATGCTGGCCGCCGGGGCGCTGATCGCCCAGGGCGTACTGCACCCGGTCGAAGCCATTCTCTGGTGCAGCGCCGGCGCGGCCGCCGGTGACGCCGTCTCCTATCTGATGGGCCGCGGCCTGGGCGGCCGTCGCGCCACCCAGCTGCTGTTCGGCGGCAAGCGTCGCCTGCTGGCCCGCGCCAAGCTCCTGACCCGCCGCCACGGCGTGCTGGCCATCGCCGCCGCCCGCTACCTGGGTCCGGCTCGACCGTTCATCCCGATCCTGGCCGGCATCTCGCGCTCACGCCCTTGGAGCTTCCAGGTCGCCAACATCCTGTCGGCCCCGCTGTGGGTGATCTCACTGCTGGCCCCCGGCTACCTGGCCGCCCGGAACCTGCAGATGTTCGGCAGCAACCCGGCCCTGGCCAGCGGCATCGTGCTGGCCCTGATCCTGGCCATCGGCCTGGTGGTCATGGGTTTCAAGCGCACCCAGCGCCTGCGCGTCGCCGCCTAGGGCTTTACGCCCACCCGCGCCATCGCCTCCAGCACCTGCTTGGCCTGGCTCGCCGCCAACCCGCCATTCGGATCGGCCGAGATCGGCTTCAGCAGCTGATAGGCCGTCGCCGCATCGTCGGCGTAGAGGAAGGCCATCGCGGCCACCAGGCGGATTTTCGTCACCTCCGGCGCCAAGGTCACGGCCCGGCGCAGCAACGCCAGCCGCTCTGGCGACGGCCTGTCGCCCTCGGTCATGGTCTGGGCCAGCAGGAACAGGGTCTGGTAGTCGTTCGGCTCGGCCGCGTCGGCCCGGCGCAGATAGACCTGCGACGCGGCTAGCAGCTCGGCGCGATGCGTCTTGTCAGCCGCCGCTCGATAAAGCTTGCTGGTTCCCATCAGCCGCAGGGCTTCCAGGTTGTCGCCGTCCTCGGACAGAAGTTGCTCCAGCAGGCGCTCGCCCTTGTCGCGATCGCCCAAGGTGATCTCCGCCCGCGCCAGGGCCTGGCGGCTGTAGCGTTCGGTCGGCCGACGCTCGGCGGCCTTGCGGATCTTGCGCAGCAGCGCGCCGCGATCGGGAATGGCCCCGGTTTTCATCTGCTGCAGCTCCAGGATCAGGTCATCGGCCCCGGCCGGCATCCTTCGGATCTTTATGGGCGGCGCCGAACCGCTGGCGCGCGGCAAGGTCGTCACCACCGGCTCCTTGCGCACGAAGGCCCGCAGGGCGTCGGGCAAGGCCTCCAGCGACTGGCCAAATACTTGCGCCCAGATGGCCTTCGGATCGCCCCCGCTCTCCGCGACGCGGTCCAGATAGGTCGCCAGCCTCGCCTTGCGGTCGGGATCGGCCCACAGGTAGCGGACCAGCAGGGCCGACTGGGCGTCGAAGCGCTGGCGCTCGGGCAAGCTCCAGCCGTCGCTGCTTTCGGTGATGATGTCGGGGATCCGCTCCAGGCCGCGCATAGCCAGGGCGTCGTCGAACAGCGCGGGCGTCCGGCCGATCGTCACGGCCTGAGGTTGGATGTCGACGCTGCTGTAGTAGATCGCCGCGCCCTTGGTCAACCAGCGCGGCTGGCGGAACGGGAAGTTCTCGCTGAAGAAGTGGAAGCCATAGGCGCCCAGCACCACGTCGTCGCCCGCCGTGTGATCGACCACCCCGAAGAAGGCGAAGTCGTCGCGCACCACCACGGCGAAGATGTCCTCGACCTCGGCCACGTCCAGCGACAGCGCCGTCACCGCCGCGCCGGGCATGAACCGGCGATACTGGACATTCATGTTGGCGCCGATCTCGGCCGCACGGACCAGATAGATCGGAAACTTGCGCGGCGCCGGCCCGTCCTGGCGGCCATACAGCCCCCGCAGCAGCCGATCCAGCGCCTCAACGTCAGCGACCGTCTTGCGCAGGACCTCGGCGTTCTCGTCGGAATAGACGATGACATGCTCGCTCTCGGCGCGCAGCCACCGTCCGCTAGCCTGGGGCGAGACGACGACATCGTCGACGGACTGGGCGGTGGCGGGCGCGGGCACCAGAGTCAGCAACCCCAGAGCTAATGCGCCAAACAACGCTTTTCGAAAGAGTAGGCTGAGCGCGCTACTCACCGGATAAACCCAAGCGCGCATGACACCGATAGACACAACCATTTGCCAGTAAGCAAAGGTAAGAATCGCTCACGAAATCCATACATTGGAGATTCAGGCCGAGCCATAAACGGCGAATGAGGCCAATTAACCCTGTGAAGCTTATCTCACCGGCACATCTGTTCGACTAATGTCGGCGGATTCGGACAGAAAAAATACCCACAAACCATCCACACGCTACATTTGCTGTGGATAACCATGCCACACACCATCCCTAGTGGGTTGCCGACACCGTAGATACACGTCAGCGTTCCATCAGCCAGTGCAGGGCTGGGCTGCATAACCACGTGTTAGGAGAATGGGTATGGCTAAAGCGCCTCCCAAAGGTCCGCACCGTTCTGCCTCTTCCGGGCGCTACGTCACGACGCAAACCGCCGTGCGTAACCCGCGAGGTACGGTGTCGGAACCGCCGAAAAAGAAGTAGGCGACAGCTTCTAGTTCAAGCAGCGTGATGCGTTTGATCTAGAAATCGGAGCGGAGAGGTCATCCGACCGTCGGCAAACTTAGGTTGACCCCTCCCCTCCTTGCACCACCGGCTTTTGCGACCAGCGATGAACGAAAGCTATGTCGCCATACGAGCGCTTGGCAACTCTGAAATCGCTATTTTACCTCGCGAAGCCGTCTCTTTTGCACAGCAAGATGAAGGCATCAAAGATGGCCACTCGGTATCAAGTAACCTGCATTACCCCTGACGGCAGCGACTCTGATCAACGCATCGACGCGATCGGTGGCAGCGGCTGGAAGCTTCTCATCGACGACGCGATTTCGAAGATCGAGAACAAAACCTATGAGTTCTGGACCTACGCCGCCGGAACGGCGACGGACGTCATCGTGGCAAAGCGTTCCAATGGCCGAAAATACCTCAAAACCGTGGCCGATGGCGTAGAACCGAACAACCTGCTCGCGCTGCCGACCTGCAGCTAAAGCGCCGTTTGTTTGAAACTAAAAAAGGCCGGCGGGTCACCCCGCCGGCCTTCTCGTATCGATAAGGCTGGAAAGCCTTAGCCGACGATTTCTTCTTCGGTGAAGAACTGGGCGATTTCGATGCCCGCGTTTTCCAGGCTGTCCGAGCCGTGGACCGAGTTTTCGCCGATCGACAGGGCGAACAGCTTGCGGATCGTGCCTTCGTCGGCGTTTTCCGGGTTCGTGGCGCCCATGACTTCACGGTACTTGGCCACGGCGTTGTCGCCTTGCAGCACTTGGACGACCACCGGCTCGGCGGTCATCTGGCCGACGAGTTCGCCGTAGAACGGACGCTCGGCGTGCACTTCGTAGAACTTCTTGGCTTGGGCTTCGGTCAGCTTCACGCGGCGCTGAGCGACGATGCGCAGGCCGGCGGCCTCGATCACGGCGTTGACCGAGCCGGTCAGGTTGCGGCGGGTGGCGTCCGGCTTGATGATCGAGAAGGTGCGTTCGGTCACGGAGTGATCTCACAGAAAAGTTGTGGATTGGGAGGTTGCGGGCTTATAGCCGTGCGCCTCCTCCCCGCCAACCCCGCCGCGTAACCTTCATAAAATGCTTCAGATCCGTGACCTGACCTTCAACGCCTGGGGTCGGAAGTTCTTCGACCATGCCAGCGTCAGCCTGCCGCCGGGCGCCAAGGTCGGCCTGATCGGTCGCAACGGCGTGGGCAAGTCCACCCTGTTCAAACTGATCCTTGGCCAGCTGCACGCCGGCGACGACGAGATCAGCCTGCCCAAGAGCGCGCGGATCGGCTCGGTTGACCAGGAGCACCCGTCCACGCCCTTCACCCTGCTGGACACGGTGCTGGAGGCTGACGAGGAGCGCCACAGCCTGCTGACCCGGCTGGAGACCGCCAATCCCGAGGAGATGGGCGAGATCTGGGGCCGGCTGATCGAGATCGATTCCGACGCCGCCCCGGCCAAGGCCTCGGAAATCCTGGTGGGCCTGGGCTTCACGCAGGACGACCTGGCGCGGCCGATGAGCGAGTTCTCGGGCGGCTGGCGGATGCGCGTGGCCCTGGCCGCGGCGCTGTTCGCCGAGCCCGACATGCTGCTGCTGGACGAACCGACCAACTATCTCGACCTGGAAGGCGCCCTCTGGCTGGAGGCTCGTCTCCAGAAGTACCCGCACACCGCCCTGATCGTCAGCCACGACCGCGAGCTGCTCAACAACAGCTGTACGCACATGCTGCACCTGGCCGGCGGCAAGCTGGAGCTCTACACCGGCGGCTACGACGACTTCGAGGAGCGCCGCGCCGAGAAGGCCCGCCTGCAACTCTCCGCGAAAGCCAAGCAGGACGCCGAGCGCGCCCATCTGCAGGCGTTCGTCGATCGCTTCAAGGCCAAGGCCTCCAAGGCCGCCCAGGCCCAGTCGCGCATGAAGCGCCTGGCCAAGATGCAGCCGGTGGCGACCACGATCGAGGAGCGCGTCGCGCCCTTCACCCTGCCCTCGCCGCCGCGCCCGCTGGCCCCGCCGCTCATTCGCCTGGAGAAGGCGAACGTGGGCTACGAGGCCGAGCGCCCGATCCTCAAGAACCTCAACCTGCGCATGGACCTGGATGACCGCATCGGTCTCCTGGGCGTCAACGGCGCGGGCAAGTCGACCTTCGCCAAGATGATCGCCGGGGCCCTGACCGTCCAGAAGGGCGAGCTGCACCGCGACAAGAAGATGAAGGTCGGCTGGTTCCACCAGCACCAGATCGAGGCGATGGATCCGGAAGACACCCCGCTGGAGATCATCCGCCGGGCGATGCCGGACGCCTCGGAAAGCTCGCGCCGCTCGAAGCTGGCGCAGTTTGGCCTGGGCTTCGAGAAGCAGGAGACCACGGTCGCCAACCTGTCGGGCGGCGAACGCGCCCGCCTGCTGCTGAACATGGTGGCGATGGAAGCGCCGCACATGCTGATCCTCGACGAACCGACCAATCACCTGGACATCGACAGCCGCCGCGCCCTGCTGGACGCCCTGAACGACTACAACGGCGCGGTGATCCTGATCACACACGACCGTTCGCTGATGGAGCTGGTCGCCGACCGCCTGTGGCTGGCCGCCGACGGCACGGTGAAGCCCTTCGACGGCGACATGGACGACTACGCCAAGTTCGTGCTGGACCGCGCCAAGCAGGCCGTGAAGCCGACCCAGGTCGCGCGTGAGCCCGTCGCGGTGGAAGCGCCGAAGAAGAAAGCCGTCGTCGAGCCTCTCAAGCGCAAGATCGAGGCGGCCGAACAGGTCGTCAATCGCACCACGCGCCAGGTGACCGAGCTGGAAACCCAGCTGGCCGACCCGCAGCTCTACAAGAACCCGACCAAGGTCGCCGAGCTGACCAAGCGCCGCGACAACGCCAAGTCCAAGCTGGACGAGGCCGAAGCCGCCTGGATGGATCTGGCCGAGCAACTGGCGGAAGCCGAAGCTTAAACTTGGCCATTGATCGGCATGGTTTAGGGTGAACGCCCCCTAAACCATGTCGTTTAGGGCTTCTCGCACACCTCGTGGCGCATGGTCCGCCCCATGAGCAGTCCCGCCCATCCCCGCAACCACGTCGTGGCGAACCCCGAAGGGCTCTCCTCGTCCGTCGTCCTCGAGGCGTTCGCCGAGTGGGTGAACGACCGGATCGGCGAGGCCATGCGGATCGAGATGGACCTGGCGTTCCGCGACCGTCCGTTCGACGTCGTGGTCGGCCGCGTCCCGGCCCTGGTCGGCTGGGAAGCCAAGTTCATCCAGCCTGGCGCGCCCGCACCCAAGGGCAAGATGTGGACGGTCTACCGTCTGCACGACCAGGCCGGCCGCCCCGCGCACCTGCCCCACTCCGGCGACCTGGTCGAGGACCTGACGCCGCTGCTGGGCGAGCTGGGCTACCTCGGTGTGTTCGAAGACGGCGTGGCGATGTTCCCAGGCGTCGGCAAGCGCTAGCTAGCGATCCCGCTTACCTGTCCCATGGGGGCGTTCCCTTGAACGCCTCGGCCAGGAAATCCACCATCAGCCGCACCTTGGCGCTGAGATGCCGGCGGCTGGGATAGACCGCCAGCACGTCGATGTCGGGCAGGCTCCACTCCGGCAGCAGCCGCACCAGCCGACCCTCGCGCAGGTCCTCGCCGATCAGGAAGGTCGGCTGCCAGATCACGCCCTGACCGGCCAAGGCCGCCGCCCGCGCGGTGTCGCCATTGTTCGAGTACATGACCGGCCGCATCCGCACCGTGGCCTCGCGGCCGTCGGTGTGGGTCAACCGCCAGTCCTCGGCCATGGCGGTGTAGCTGTAGGCCAGGCAGCGGTGGGTCGCGAGCTCGTCCGGCGTCGTCGGCGTCCCGTGGACCTTCAGATAGTCCGGCGACGCGCAGACGATGTTGCGCGAGGTCGCCAGCTTGCGCGCCACGTGCGCCTGTGACCCACCGCGCGAGATGCGGATGGCCAGGTCGTAGCCTTCTTCCACCAGGTCAACGACGCGGTCGGACAGGCTGATCTCCAGCTCGACCTTCGGATGCCGCGCCATGAACTGCGGCCACAGCAGCGCCAGGTGCCGGACGCCGAAGCTCAGCGGGGCGTTGATCCGCAACCGTCCACGCGGCTCGGCGACATTGGCGGAAGCCGCCGCTTCCGCCTCCGCGATCTCGTCCAGGATGGCGCGGGCGCGTTCGTACAGCGCCTCGCCGGCCTCGGTTAGCGACAGGCGGCGCGAGGTGCGGTTCAGCAGCCGCGCGCCCAGGTGGGTCTCCAGCTCGGCGACATAGCGGGTGACATTGGCCGGCGAAGTGTCCAGCGCCTCGGCCGCCTTGGCGAAGCCGCCGCGGGTGACAACGGTGGTGAAGACCTCGTATGCGCGCAGCCGATCCATGGGCGCCCCATCATTCAGGAAAGCTGAATGATAAAGCTCCTTTCATCCTATCGTTCAAGCGAGGTGACCCGCCTAAATCATCCTCACTGACCGACGCGCGGTGCGCCGGCCCGTCAAACGGAAGGATCACCCCCATGTCCCGTCTCGCTCAAAAGACCATCCTGATCACCGGCGGCACCACCGGCATCGGCTTCGCCGCCGCCCAGCGCGCGATCGAAGAAGGCGCCAAGGTCGCCATCACCGGCACGAACGCCCAACGCCTCGAAGAAGCCAAGGCCGCCCTCGGCGGCGACGTCCTGACCATCCAGGCCGACGCCGGCGACGTCGCCGCCCAAGCCGTGATCGCCAAGACCGTCGGCGACGCCTTCGGCAAGCTGGACGCTGTCTTCGTCAATGCCGGCATCGCGCCGTTCGGTCCGCTGGAAAGCTGGACCGAGGAGACCTTCGACAAGGCCATCGGCGTCAACCTGAAGGGCCCGCTGTTCCTGATCCAGGCCCTGGCCCCGATCCTGAGCAATCCGGCCTCGATCGTGCTGAACGGCTCGATCAACGCCCATATCGGCATGCCGAACTCGAGCGTCTACGCCGCCAGCAAGGCTGGCCTGATCTCGCTGGCCCGCACCCTGTCGGGCGAGCTGATCGGCCGGGGCATCCGGGTCAATGTCATCAGCCCCGGGCCGGTGACCACGCCGCTCTACGGCAAGCTGGGTTTGGACGCGGCCTCGCTGGACGCCATGTCGGCCGGCATCCTGGCCAACCTGCCGGCCGGCCGCTTCGGCGAGCCCAAGGAGATCGCCGACGCGGTGATCTTCCTGGCCTCGGACGAGAGCCGCTTCACGGTCGGCAGCGAGCTGATCATCGATGGCGGGATGAGCACGCTGTAGTCGCGGCCTCCCCCACCTGACCGCTTCGCAGTCGTCCGCCCCCAAAGGCGGGCGGAAGAATACAGCGGCCTTCTTCCCCCTCTGGGGGAGGAGGGTCGAAGGCCCGGAGGGGGCAAGTGTTTAGCGCGCGGGCGCGAGTTTGATCGCCGACACCGTCGCCGCCCCCGTCGACTTCACCACCAGCGTATTGGTCCCCGGCAGCAGGCTCACGACCGCGCCGCTCTTCACCGCCGCGCCGCCGTTGACGGCGACCTCCGTCGGCCCCTCGCCCACCACGCTGACCGCATAGCGCCCCGCCGTCGCCGAGACCGTGTAGCGCAGCCACTCGCCGGCCACGAAGTCGGTGACCTTCAGCGACCCGTCCGCCGCCCGCTCCAGGTCGACGCCGTCGTTCCGCCCCGTGCGCCCCTTGTTCCACGGCGTGCGCTGGCCGCCGGTCGAGACGTGGTAGTTAGCCGCGTCCGTGTCGGCATAGGCCGCGCCGATGACGCCCAGGTCGTACTGCCAGGCCGGGATCGTCGCGCCCTTGGCCCCGACCATGTGCTTCGTGAAGGGCCGCGTGCTCGCGTCATGCGGCTGGCGGAACATGGCGTCGATGACGTCGGGATGGGCCTCGTTGTTTTCGAACCGCACGTCGTGCGAGGCCACCTTCATCAGCACCGAATAGGCCTTGTCGGCGCTCACGGGCGTCTTGGCCTCCCCCGTCAGGGTCGCGACGACGTCGTCATAGGCCGGGTCGACCTTGATCTCGAGCGGCTGGTTGAAGCCGATCTTCTTCAGCGGCCAGAAGGCCCAGCCGATCTCGTGCTTCTCGACCAGGCGGATGGCGTCGGCGAACCAGACGTTGGAGTTCTCGCCGCTCTCGCCCAGCCACAACGGCAGGCCGGTTTCCTCACGCAGCTTCAGATGCTGAGCGATCGAGGCGTCGTCATTGACGTTCCAGTACTTGTGGAAGCTGAGCGCCATGTTGGCGTCCCAGGGCTTGCCCATGCCCTTGTAGTTGTTGCCCCAGCAGTTGCCCTCGATGATGATCATGTGGCGCGGATCGATGGCGCGGATGGCGGCCGTGGCCTCCTGGTAGAAGCTCCAGAGCTTGTCCTGCTTCTCGTCCTTGCAGCCGTTCTTATTGCCGGCTCCGTCGAAGTCCCAGTTGGGCTCGTTGAGCAGGTCATAGGCGCCGATCATCGGCTCGTCCTTGTAGCGGGCAGCCAGCTTCTTCCAGAGCTCGATGGTCTTGCGACGGGCCTCGGGGCTGTCCCACAGCGAGGGCTTGGCCGGGTCGCGGTCGGCGATCGGCAGGTCGTTGCCCTGCCCGTTCGGCGCGGCGTGCAGGTCGAGGATCAGGTAGACGCCGTTGGCCTTGCTCCAGGCCAGCAGGTCGTCGATCCGCTTGAAGCCGTCCTCATGCCAGGTGTCGACGCCGGGCTTGGGCTCCTGATCGACCGGCAGCGTCAGCAGGGCGTAATGCATCGGCAGGCGCACGGAGTTGAACCCCGAGGCGGCCATGGCGTCGATGTCGGCCTTGGTGGTGTGGTTGTCGAGCCAGGCCTTGTGGATCGCCTGCTGACGAGCGGGGCCCACGAGACCCGCGATCTTGTCCTGGATGATGTGCTGCTGGCCCAGCTTCGACAGGCGCAGCATGTAGCCTTCCTGCAGCATCCAGCCGCCCAGGCCCATGCCACGCAGGATCACCGGCTGACCGGCCTCGTCGACGATGCGGGCGTCCTTGGCCTTCAGCCAGCCTTCTGCCGATGCGGTGGTAGTGGCGAGAAGTGCGAGCGCAGCGGCGCTCATGGCTAGCCAGGACTTCATGCAGCGGCCTCCCGTCAGAGGTCGCCTCTGAACGGGCGACGCTTACTGGTATGACCAATTCCTGGCTTAGAATGACAACGTTGTCTAGTCGGTCTGTGAAACCGGTCCGGCCAAGGCGCCGGATAGGGTCGACAGCAGAGAGGCCACCGTGAGCGGCTTCGGCGTCGCGCCGTCGAACACCGGGTCCAGCGGCCCCATGCGCACGTCGGCCGAGAAGGCGATGATCGGCGAGCCGGCGCTGGGCCCGGCCTCTGCGCGGATCCGCTGGGCCGCCGAGACCCCGTCCAGCCGCGGCATGCGCAGGTCCATCAGGATGGCGTCGAATGGTGTGGCGGCGGCGGCGGCGACCCCGTCCTCGCCGTCGACGGCCTCGGCCACCTCGACCCCGACCGCCTCCAGCACCGAACGGACCAGCTCGCGGTTGCCGGCATTGTCGTCGACCACCAGCACCCGCACACCCGGCGGTGGCAGGGGCAGATCGGTCTCGCCCTCGATGTCGTCCGCCGCGTCCTGCGACGGTCCGGTCTGGGCCGGGATCTCGAACCAGAAGCGCGCGCCCTGCCCCAGCGTGCTTTCGACGCCGATGTCGCCGCCCATCAGCTCGACCAGCCCGCGCGAAATCGCCAGGCCCAGGCCCGTGCCCCCGTGCTCGCGGTTCAGCGCCGCGTCGATCTGGGCGAAACGGGCGAAGATCAGGGCCTGGTCGGCCTGGGCCACGCCTGGCCCGGTGTCGGTCACGCTCATCCGCAGGCGGCCGGCCTGGATGTCGTACTCGGTCTCCAACCGCACCTCGCCCACCTCGGTGAACTTCACGGCGTTGCCGATCAGGTTCAGCAGCACCTGGCGCACGCGCTCGGGATCGATGAACAGCTCCGGCGGCGCGGTGTCGTCACCCACCGAACGCAGCACCAGGCTCTTTGCGGCCGCGTCGGGGGCCAGCATCTCCAGCACCTCGGACACCAGGCCCGTGATCGCCACGGTGCGCGGGTTCAGGGTGATGCGGCCCTGCTCCAGGCGCGAGAAGTCGAGGATGTCGTTGATCGTCGCCAGCAGGGTGCGGCCGCCGGTGGTGATGCGGTCGACATAACGCTTGCCCCGCTGGCTCAGGCCAGGCTCCTCGCTCAGCAGGTTGGCGAAGCCGATCACGGCGGTCAGGGGCGTGCGCAGCTCGTGGCTCATATTGGCCAGGAACTCGCCCTTCACGGCGGCGGCCTGCTCGGCCTCGGCGCGGGCGGCGCGCAGGTCCAGCTCCAGCGTCTTGCGGGCGGTGACGTCGCGGATGATGTCGGTGATGCCGGTGGGCGCGCCGGTGACCGGATCGCAGGCCAGGGTCGGACGCGATTCCAGCCAGATCATCCGGCCGTCCTGGCGGAAGGCGCGGTACTCGACCGTCTCGGCCGGCGGCGCGGTGACGCCCTGCGGGCAATCGCGCTGCAGCTCGACCACGCGGCGGATCGCAGCCCGGTCGTCCTCGTGCAGGATCTTCAGATACCGCGTGCCCAGCAGCTCTTCGGGCTCGTAGCCCAGGATCGTCCGGGCGGCGGGCGACATGTAGTTCATCTGCCCATGCAGATCGCTGTGGGCGATGATGTCCAGGGCGCTCTCGGCCAACAGGCGGTAGCGGGCCTCGCTGCGTTCGGCCTCGGCGCGGGCCTCCTCGACATTGGCCAGGATGGCGCGGCGCTGGCGTTGAAAGGCCGCGACCGGCAGGCTGACGAAGATCGAGACGGCCAGGAACAGCTGCAGCACCGTCGACTGCGTGCCCGTCCCCGACAGGATCAGGTGGATTGGACCTCGGCCGGCGATGGTCAGGATCAGGGCGATGGCGGCCACGAGGACCGCGCTCAGCGCCGCGCCCAGCACCTCCTGGCGCCAGGCGACGAACAGCATCGCCGGCGGCACCAGGAACAGCAGCGGATATTTGCCCTGGGCGAAGACCACGACGGTCATCAGGCAGCAGATCACGATCGACAGCGCGCCGTCGCGGGTCAGCGGCCGCTCGCGCAGATAGAGCCCAGCCTTGAAGAACACCAGCAGGCACGGCCCGATGGTCAGCATGCCCAGGATGTCGTTCAGCACCCAGCCGATGACATTCGGCACGAGTTCACCGCCGCGCAGCACCGTGTGGATCGACGAGGCGACCGTGCCCACGATCGCGGGGGCCATGAAGCCGCCCAGCAGCACGAAGGCCATCATGTCGCGCGGCCGGCCCAGGTCGATCCACTCGCCCGTCACGCGCCGCACGGCATAGGCGGCCAGCAGGCCTTCCGACAGGTTCAGGCTGACCAGCATGGCATTGACGACCGAACTGTCGCCCGCGTGCGCGCCGGCCGTCAGCGCGCCGACGGCGGCGCCGATCAGCAGCGCCGGCCAGCGCCGCGACGGCGATGACAGCAGGCACGCGGCCAGGAAGCCGTTCGACAGCCAGATCGGCGTGACGTGATTGTAGGCGCGGGGAATTTCAACGCAGAGATAAGCGAGAAACGCGAAGCCGAACGCGACGCCCAACGCCGCGAGAAGCGTGGCCGCCAAGTCGTTGCGGGTTCTGGGTCCGATCGTCGGTTGGTCGACCATGCTCTGAACCAGCCGGTCTTAAGAATCTCCGGCCGTCGAGTTATTTCATCTCAGACGCACGGAAGCCAGAAAAGCTTAGGAGAACGCAGTTCTCAGCCGCATTTGACTTCCTGGACAATTCCAGTGTCGGCGTTGAACAGGATGTTCAACCGGTCGGCGCGGAAGTCCATGGTCACAGGACAGGTCGTGCAGGCCACGCGCCAGCGCGACGGGTCGACTGGGGCCGGTAGGCTGGTGCGCGGCTTGCCGACGAAGGCTTGGGCGTCCTTCAGGCCGCACTGGTCCTTCTCGGCGTCGGAGGCCGGCGGCTTGGCCGGCAGAGCGATGGCCGGCGGCGCCGTGGGGGTGCTGGGCGGCGGCGGCGGGGCCGGCTCCGGCGCGCTGGAACAGGAGGCCAGGACCAAGCCCAAGACGACGGCGGACAGTACGCGCTTCATGCCTGCTTCTCCCAACCGCGTTCGGCGCCCTGGCGCCAATAGGATACCGGATGTCCGGCTTTCTTGAAGACGGACCAGCGTCCGCGCGCCATGGCCAGCGCCTCGTCATTCCTGCCATCGAACAACAGGATGCAGCGCGAAACCCCTGAAAGATCTCCAGGTTCTGCCCCATCGATGAGGAACAGCGCGTCCCCGGCATTGGGGTTCCCGTCCTCGCCGGTCAGCAGCACCGGCTGCCGCTCGGCCATCGGCTCGGAGGCCAGCCCATGCGGCAGGAAGCTGTCCTCGCGATAGGTCCACAGGTGCTGGTCCAGCGCTTCGATGCGACGAGGATCGCCCCCGCGCACCAGCGCCTTCCAGCCCCGCCCCAGGGTCTTCTCCAGCAGCTCAGGCAGCACCGCCTCGAGCGGCGAGCGCTCCAGGTGGTAGAACCAGACCTCGCAGGGACCCGCCGTCATGCTCAGCTTTCGTAGGCGTCGGCGACCAGGCGGTTCAGCAGACGCACGCCGTAGCCGGCCGCGCCGTCCGGCACGGTCGGATCGGCCGACGGCTTCTTCCAGGCCACCGAAGCGATGTCGAGGTGCGCCCACGGCGTGCCGTTGACGAACTTCTGCAGGAACAAGCCGGCGGTGATCGAACCGGCCGGACGGCCGCCGATGTTCTTCATGTCGGCGATCGGGCTTTCGATCTGCTTCTCGTAGGCGGCCGGCAGCGGCAGGCGCCACAGCGGCTCGCGCTCGGCCTTGCCGGCGCTGAGAAGTTTATCCGACAAGCCGTCGTTATTGCTGAACAAACCGGCGTAGTCATGACCCAGCGAAATGATGATCGCGCCGGTCAGCGTGGCCAGGTCGATCATGAACTGCGGCTTGAAGCGCTCCTGGCAATACCAGAGGGCGTCGGCCAGCACGAGGCGGCCTTCGGCGTCGGTATTGATGACCTCGATGGTCTGACCCGACATCGAGGTGACCACGTCGCCCGGACGCTGGGCGTTGCCGTCGGGCATGTTCTCGACCAGGCCCAGGATGCCGATGGCGTTGACCTTGGCCTTGCGGCCGGCCAGGGCGTGCATGACGCCGGTCACGGCGGCCGCGCCGCCCATGTCCCACTTCATGTCTTCCATGCCGTCGGCCGGCTTGATCGAGATGCCGCCGGTGTCGAAGGTGACGCCCTTGCCGACGAAGGCGATCGGCTGGCTGGCCTTGTCGGCCCCGCCCAGCCACTTCATGACCACCAGCTGGCTCTCGCGGCGGCTGCCCTGGCCCACGCCCAGCAGGCTGCCCATGCCGAGCTCGGCCATCTGGGCCTCGCCCAGGATCTCGACCTCCAGGCCCAGGCTTTCCAGGCTCTTGGCGCGGGCGGCGAACTCTTCCGGATGCAGGATGTTGGCCGGCTCGGAAACCAGGTCGCGGCTGAACACGATGGCGTCGGCCAGGGCCGACAGCGGCTCATAGGCCTTCTGGGCCTTGACCGGATCGGCGGCGGCGACCTTGACCACCTGGACGGAGGGCTTCTTCTCGGCCTTCTCGGTGGTGCGGTACTTGTCGAAGCGATAGGCGGCCAGGCGAGCGCCGAACGCGGCGCGGGCGGCGCTCTCGGCGTCGGCGCCCAGCTTGAGGACAAGTTCCGTGACACCAGAGCCCTTCACGGCCTGATAGGCCGAGGCGGCGGCGGTCTCGACCGCTTCCGGCTCCACCGCGCCCGAACCGTCGACGCCGACCAGCACCAGGCGGGCGGCTTCCAGGCCGTGCGGGGCGACGACGTCCAGGGTCTGGCCCTTGGCGCCGGTGAAGCGGCCGCCGGCGATGGCGCGCGCCAGGGCGCCGCCGGTGGCCTCGTTGGCCGCCTTGGCTTCCGGCGAGAGGGCCGCGCCCTCATGGGCCAGGACCGCGAGGGCGGCCGTGGCGCCGGCCTGGGTGTCGACGGGGACGAACTCGATACGCATGCCGCGCTCCTGCATCTGGGCGACTTCTAACTGGCGCGTCACGACGCGCTGCCGCTCATCTCGAACTAGGCGGCATAGTCCAATGCCGCGCCATAGAAAAGGCTCCGTTCGCCGCCACTCGGCATGGCCAAGTTAGGTCCCTAGTTGTGCCGACGCGAAGCCCCCGTGTAGAACGACCCATCTTCGGGGTTCGTCCCACGAATCCAACCGCCCCGAACGCCCCGTAATGCGCCTCATAGAACGCTATCTTTTCCGCCAGTTGCTGGGTCCGACGCTGCTGGCGACGGCGGCCTTGGTGGCGCTTGCCCTGCTGGCGCGCAGCCTGTCGGAATTCGACGTGCTGGTGGAGCAGCGCCAGAGCGCGCTGGTGTTCCTGAAGATCATCGTGCTGGCCCTGCCGCAGCTGTTCAGCATCATGATGCCTCTGGCCCTGTTCGTGGCCGCGCTGGTCGCGCTGAATCGTCTGCACACCGAGCAGGAGATCGTCGTCTGCTTCGCCGGCGGCATGAGTCGCTGGAGCGTCATCTCGCCGGCCATGCGCCTGGCGATCTTCGCGGCGCTGATCTCGCTGATCTCGGGCCTTTGGCTGCAGCCTTGGAGCGCCCGCCAGATCCGCGAGACCGCCTTCGAGATCAAGACCGACGTCGCCTCGACCCTGGTCCAGCCCGGCCAGTTCACCGAGCCGGGCCCCGGCCTGACGGTCTATGCCCAGTCGATCGATCGCGACAACAAGATCCAGAACCTGTTCATCCATCAGGAACTGCCCAACGGCGCGGCCTCGACCTATTCGTCGCGCGAGGCCGAGATCGCCACCCGCCGGGGCGAGCCGGTGCTGATCATGCGCCATGGCTCCAACCAGCAGTTCTCGCGCCAGGGCGTGCTGCAATACACCTCGTTCGACGAGTACACCTTCGACCTGTCCAGCCTGTTCAAGACCGACGAGCTGCTGCACTACAAGATCGCCGACCGCTATCCGCACGAGCTGTTCTTCCCGGACATGACCCAGGAATGGGAGCAGCGGAACAAGGGCAAGATGCTGGCCGAGGGCCATTCGCGCTTCGCCGGCCCCCTCTACAACATCGCCCTGATGACCATGGCCCTGGCGGCCGTTCTCGGGGGCTCGTTCAGCCGCATGGGCTATGGCAAGCGGATCGCCGCCGTCGGCGCGGCCGCGGGCGTGGTGCGCATCGTCGGCTTCGGCGTGCAGGCGGCCTGCGAGGACAGCGCCTGGCTGAACGTCCTGCAGTACCTGGTGCCCCTGGCCGCCATGTGGTGGGGCCTGGCCCAGATCTTCCGCGAGAAGGTCACCACCCGTCGCAAGGCCAGGCTGGCCCGGACGCGCCCCGCAATGTCGGGAGCCGTCTGATGCTGACCATGGGCATGCTGGAACGCTACGTCCTCAAGCGCACCATGAGCGCGCTGATCGGCGCCCTGGCGGTGCTGGGCGCGATGGTGATGCTGATCGCCTTCGTCGACATCGCCCGCAATGTCGGCACGCGGGCGGACGCGACCTTCTTCCAGCTGCTTTACCTGACCATCCTGCAGGCCCCGGCGACCATCCTGATCCTGGCGCCGTTCGTGTTCCTGTTCGGCACCATGTGGGCCTTCGTCGAACTGAACCGGCGCAGCGAGCTGATCGCCATGCGCGCGGCCGGCGTCTCGGCCTGGCGGTTCATCATGCCGGCGGCCTCGTCGTCGTTCGTGATCGGCCTGCTGACCATCACCCTGCTCAACCCGCTGACGACGGCCATGACGGCCAAGTACGAAAGCGAGCGCGACGCCGTGATGAACGGCTACCTGAAGGAAGCCCCCAAGGGCACCTGGCTGCGCCAAGGCGACGACAAGACCCAGATCGTCATCCGCGCCCGGGCGCGCGAGTTGGTCGATGGCTCGGTGCGTCTGAAAGGCGTGTCGCTGTTCGTCTATGCCCTCAACAGCAAGGGCGTCATGGACTTCACCCGCCGGATCGAGGCCAACGAGGCGCGGCTGGAGCCGGGCTTCTGGCGCCTGACCGGCGTGCGCGAGGCCACGCCTGGCGCCGGCGCGATCCGCTCCGACAGCCTGTCGATCCCGTCGAACCTGGACGACCGCACCGCGTCCGAGCGCTTCAACACGCCGTCGGCGGTGGCCCTGTGGCGCCTGCCGGCCACGATCGAGCGCACCGAGGACGCCGGGTTCTCGGCAGCGCCGTTCAAGCTGCGCCTGCAGCAGGACCTGGCCACGCCGCTGCTGTTCGCGGCGATGTCGGTACTGGCCGCGGCCTTCTCGCTACGCCTGATGCGGCTGGGCGGCCTCGCCGCTCTGGCCGGCTCGGGCGTCGCGCTGGGCTTCGGATTCTTTTTCTTCAACGAGCTGTGCAGCACCTTGGGCAAGGCGGACGTTCTGGCCCCGTTCATCGCCGCATGGACGCCGCCGACCGTCGCGCTTTTGGCGGGCTTCACTTTGCTTTGCTATACGGAAGATGGGTGAGTCATTGCGCTCAGGGACAACCATGACTGAAACGCGCGTCCGCGCATCGTCCGTCTGCCGTAAGCTGCTGCTGAGCGGCGTGACGTGGCTGGCGTTCGCGTGCGCCGCCCATGCCCAGCAGAGCCTGGTCAACATTCCGCCGACTCCGGTGGTCCCCGCCGCGCCGTCAGACGGCCTGGGCGACGAGGGCTATTATCTGGAATCCGACCTGCTGATCCGGGACGACAAGAACCAGATCATGACGGCCCAGGGCTCGGTGCAGGCGCGCTACCAGGGCCGCACCCTGCGCGCCGACCAGGTGATCTACGACGCCAAGACCGGCTCGGTGACCGCCGACGGCCATGTGCAGGTGCTCAATCCGGACGGCACGGCCGAGTTCGCCGACCACATGGAAGTCGACAAGGACTTCAAGGCCGGCTTCGCCCAGAACTTCGCCGCGCGCCTGGACCAGAACATCAAGATCGCCTCGGTCACCGCCGTGCGCCGCAACGCCAACATCCAGGAGCTAAACAAGGCGATCTACACGCCTTGCGAGGTCTGCGCCGAAAAGCCGACCCCGACTTGGTCGGTCCAGGCCGACAAGATCGTCCAGGATAAGCAGAAGCAGCTGATCTACTACAAGAACGCCACCATCCGCCTGTGGGGCGCGCCGATCCTGTACATGCCGCTGTTCTGGCACCCCGATCCGTCGGCCAAGCGCAGCTCGGGCTTCCTGGCGCCCAAGATCGACTTCTCCAAGGGCCGGGGCATCTCGTACAACCAGCCCTATCTGTACGTGATCTCGCCGTCGTCGGACGTCATCGTCTCGCCGCAGATCAACAGCCAGGTGAATCCGTTCGTCAACGTGAACTACCGCAAGCGCTTCTACTCGGGGATCCTCGAGGCGCGCGGCGGCTTCACCTACGACAAGGACTTCGACATCCGGGGCGACCGCTTCGGCCAGGCCACGGCCCGCAGCTACATCCTGGCGAACGGCAAGTTCGACATCGACGAAAAGTGGAAGTGGGGCTTCTCGGCCGAGCGCGTCTCCGACGCCCTGCTGTTCGACAAGTACAAGGTCAACGACGTCTACCAGCAGCGTGGCCTGTTCACGAGCGACGACCATCGCCTGGTCTCGCAGCTGTACGCGACCCGCCAGGACCAGCGTTCGTGGTTCTCGGTCTCGGCCGTCTCGGTCCAAGGTCTGCGTGTCGTCGGCACCAGCGCCACCGGCGCCGCCAACGCCTTCGAGAACAGCGGCGCCTTCCCGCTGATCGGCCCGCTGGTCGAAGCCCGCTGGGAGCCGAACGCGCCGGTGCTGGGCGGCCGCCTGCGCCTGCAGGGTTCGGGCGTGATGCTGAACCGCTCGGAGTCGCAGTACGGCGAAGCCCCCTACTTCCTGCCCACCTACAAGGGCCAGGACGGCGTCGACTCCAGCCGCGCCAGCTTCAAGGCCGACTGGCGCACCAGCACGATCGTCGGCAACGGCCTGAAGATCTCGCCCTTCGCCCAGGCGCGCGGCGACGCCTATTCGATCAAGACCTACGTCAGCCCCGCGGCCGCGGCCCTGGGCGATGAGTCCAAGGACACCTACACCCGCGCCCTGGGCGTGGGCGGCGTCGACTTCAGCCTGCCGTTCTACAAGCCGCTGTCGAACGGCGGCAGCGTGGTGCTGGAGCCCCTGGCCCAGGTCGCCGTCGGTTCGGACAGCTCGCGCGTGAAGACCGTGGTCGCCCGCAACGGCGCGACGACCTACCTCTACAACGAGGACAGCGCGACGCTGGAGTTCGACGAGACCAACCTGTTCCAGGCCAACAAGTCGCCGGGCTTCGACCTCTATGAGGGCGGCCAGCGCCTGAACGTCGGCGGCCGCGCCACCTACAGCCGTCCCGACGGCCGTGGCGGCAGCATCCTGGTCGGCCGCAGCTTCCGCTCGGAATTCGACCCGCTGCTGCCGGCCCGCACCGGCCTGCAGAGCAAGTCGTCGGACTGGATCGTCACCGCCACGGTCACGCCGGTCCGGGGCATCAACGCCTTCGTCCGCACGCGCCTGGACGCCCAGACGCAGGAGATCCACCGGATCGAAACCGGGGTCGACGCCTACACCAAGCGCGGCTGGGGCTCGATCCGCTACCTGAAGGACGAGATCGACTCGAACGGCGCCCGCCAGGAGAGCTTCGAAGCCCGCGGCGAAGTGAAACTGAGCAAGCGATTCTCGCTGACCACCTTCGGCCAGCGCGACATGGTCCAGGATGTCTGGCGTCGTCGCGACGTCGGCGTGGCCTATCAGGACGACTGCATTCGCATCGACGTGATCTACCAGCAGGAAGACCGATACGCCTCGACGGCGACTGGTCTGCGGCTGCAGCCTGACCGTACGATCGTGTTCCGCCTAACGCTCGCCACATTAGGTGATACAGGGTACTGAGTGACCGCGCCTGGGGGGCGTGCGGGGCAAACCCGCATGTCAGACGGGCGTGTCTTGGGGGCGACGGCCGAAAGGAAATCGCCGGACAGGCGATCGCCGCCCCTTAAAACATGATAATCGACCGCGCTTCCGCAAGGGGGCGGACCCGGTCTAGAGGAACGACACTATCCATGCGGTCTGCGCGTAGCGTGACGACTTTCGCGGCCGGCGCCGCGTCCATTTTCGCCCTGACCGTGGCGAGCCTCGGCCTGCCCGCTTTCGCGCAGACCCAGGAGGCCGCGCCGCCTCAGGTCGACGCCCCGCCGGCCGCCGCGCCGGCGCAGCCGGCTGCGCCCCAGCCGCTGCAGGAAAGCGTCGCCGCCGTCATCAACGACGAGATCGTCTCCAGCTACGACCTGATGCAGCGCATGCGCCTACTGATGGCCACGTCGGGCATGCAGCCGACCCAGGAGAACCTGCCGCAGATCGAGCAGGAAGCCCTGCGCTCGCTGGTCGACGAGCACCTGCAGATGCAGGAGCTGCGCCGCGTCGAGAAGCAGCAGAAGATCACGATCATCTCGACCGACAAGGAAGTCGACGAGCAGATCGCCGACATCGCTTCGTCCAACAAGATGAGCGCCGACCAGCTGAAGCAGTCGCTGGTGCAGCAAGGCATCGGCCTGGACACCTGGCGCGCCCAGCTGCGCGCCGATAGCAGCTGGCAGTCCTGGATCCAGGGCCGCTACGGCTCGCGCCTGCGCATCGGCGAAGACCAGATCAAGGCCTACCAGCGCCGCCTGGCTGATTCGGCCGCCAAGCCGCAGTACCAGATCAGTGAAGTCTTCCTGGATGCCAACCGCGTCGGCGGCATGGAAGTCGCCATCAACGGCGCCACCCAGCTGATCGGCCAGATGCAGCAGGGCGCGCCGTTCGCGGCCGTGGCCCGCCAGTTCTCGGGCTCGGCCACCGCGGCCAACGGCGGCGACGTGGGTTGGGTGAACCAGGGCGAAATGCCTTCCGAGGTCGACGCCGCCCTGGAGCAACTGCGCCCCGGCCAGCTGTCCAAGCCGATCCAGGTCAAGGACGGCGTCTACATCATCTATCTGCGCGACAAGCGCGCCGGCTCCAAGACGGCGATCGTCGACCTCAAGCAGGTCGCCGCCCCGCTGGCCGCCGACGCCAACGAGGCCCAGATCGCCGCGGCCACCAAGCTGCTGACCGACCTGAAGCCCAAGATCTCGAGCTGCCAGACGCTGGAAACGGCGGCCGGCAAGGTCGATGGCCTGGTCGCCGGCGACCTCGGCGAGGCCGAGATCACCGACCTGGCTCCGGCCTTCCAGGACGCGGCCAACAAGCTGGATGTCGGCCAGGTCTCGGACCCGATCCGCACCGACGCCGGCATGCACCTGATCGCCGTCTGCGGTAAGCGCCAGGGCGGCGCCAACGCGCCGAACCACGACCAGATCGAGAACCGCCTGCGGGGCCAGCAACTGGCGCTGATCGCCAAGCGCTACCTGCGCGACCTGCGCAACCAGGCCACCATCGAGACCCGATAGGCGTGATACGGCCCCTCGCCCTCAGCGCCGGTGATCCCGCCGGTGTCGGCGCGGAGATCATCGCCAAGGCCTGGGCCGCCCTGCGCCAGGACGGCCCGCCTTTCGTCGTGGTCGGCGACGCCCAGCTGCTGGCCTCGGCCGGCGGCGGGGTGAAGGTCCGCACCGTGACGCGAGCCCAGGACGTCGCGGGCATGTTCCCCGAGGCCCTGCCGGTCATCGACATCCCCCTGCTGTCCCCGGTCGTCGCGGGCCAACCCTCTCCGACCTATGCGCCGCAGGTGATCCGCTGGATCGAGACCGGCGTCGGCCTGGCGCTGTCGGGCGCTGTTTCGGGGCTGGTGACGGCTCCGATCGCCAAGGCCCCGCTATACGAGGCCGGCTTCAAGTTTCCCGGCCATACCGAGTTCCTGGCTGAGCTGACCATGACCGAGGCGATGGACGGCGCCCGCGGGCCGGTGATGATGCTGGCCGCCGGCGACCTGCGTGCCACCCTGGTCACCATCCACACCGCCCTGGCCAAGGTTCCGGGCGCGCTGGACGTGGAAAGCATCGTCAACAGCGGCCTCGTCACCGCCCAGGCCCTGCGCCGCGACTTCGGCATCGCCCAGCCGCGCCTGGCCATCGCCGCCCTGAACCCACACGCGGGCGAAGGCGGGGCGCTGGGCCGCGAGGAGATCGAGATCATCACCCCAGCCGTCCGCGCCCTGCAGGACCTGGGCGTCGACTGCTTCGGGCCGGCCCCCGCCGACACCCTGTTCCATCCGGAAGCCCGCGTCCGCTACGACGGCGTTCTCTGCATGTATCACGACCAGGCCCTGATCCCGGTCAAGATGCTGGACTTCTGGGGCGGGGTGAACATCACCCTGGGCCTGCCGATCGTGCGCACCTCGCCCGACCACGGCACCGGCTTCGACATCGCTGGACGCGGCATCGCTCGTCCCGATAGCCTGATCGCCGCCATCAAGCTGGCGGCCGACATCGCCGCCCGTCGCGGCGCCTGAGAGAACCTGAGATGAGCCTGGCCGACCTGCCGCCCCTGCGCGAGGCCCTGGAGCGCCACGACCTGATGGCGCGCAAGAGCTTTGGCCAGCACTTCCTGCTGGACCTGAACATCACCCGCAAGATCGCCCGCCTGGCCGACGTCCATGAGGGCGACACCGTGGTCGAGGTCGGCCCTGGCCCCGGCGGCCTGACCCGCGCCCTGCTGGAAACCGGCGCCCGCGTTGTGGCGATCGAGAAGGACAGCCGCTTCCTGCCTCTGCTGGCCGAGCTGTCCGAGGCCGCCGACGGCCGCTTGGAGCTGGTCGAGGGTGACGCGCTGAAGGTCGACGGCGCCAAGGCCGCCGGCAGCGTCCCGGCCCATGTCGTCTCCAACCTGCCCTACAATGTCGGCACCCAGCTGCTGATCAACTGGCTGACGGGTCCGTTCCGCCCGCTGTCGATGACCCTGATGTTCCAGAAGGAAGTCGCCGAGCGCATCGTCGCACATACTGACGATGATGCTTACGGCCGCTTGGCCGTGATCTCTCAGGTGCTGTGCGACGCCAAGACGGTCATGGACCTGCCGGCCAAGGCCTTTACGCCGCCGCCGAAGGTCGCTTCGGCCGTGGTGCGCCTGGTCCCCAAGGCCGATCCGCCGCCCGCCGACGTCATCGCCGCCCTGGAACGCGTCACCGCCGCCGCCTTCGGCCAGCGCCGCAAGATGCTGCGCTCCAGCCTCAAGGGCCTGGGCGGCGCGGACCTCTGCGAGAAGGCTGGCGTCAGCCCCGACGCCCGGGCCGAGGTCATCGACCTGGCCGGGTTCTTGGCGCTGGCAAAGGCGACCCTGGGCTAGGAGAGATCGTCATGTGGGCAGAGATCATCGAGCGGATCGCGGCGCGGTCACCAGACGTCCTTCCCACCCTGAACCCTGCAGCCTCGCCCGATCAGATCGCCGCCCTGGAGCAGCGGGTCGGCGCGCCGCTGCCGGACGCCTTCAAGCATTATCTCGCCATCGCCAATGGCCAGAACGATCTGGGCGCCGAGCACGCCCTCCTCGAAGACAACCGTTTCCTGCCCATCGACGAAATCATCGAGACGATGGATCTGATGGAGGACCTGTTCGGCGACGAAGAGCCCATCGCGCACATCGTCGAGAACCGAATCCAGCCGGCGCTGTGGGACAAGCTCTGGGTTCCGTTCGCGGCGTTCGATGGCAGCCCTCGGCTGATCCTCGACCTGCATCCTGGCCGCAACGGCGCTGACGGACAGATCCTGCTGCATTTTCCCGGTGTCGACCTGGAAGACGACGGCACAGTGATCGCACCCGGCTTCGCGCAATTCTCCGCCGACCTGTTGCGGGACCTGACGAACGCGCCCACCTCCTGAGCGCATGTCGAACCGATACGGCCTCTCGATCAGAACCGCCCAGATCGGCGATGCGGATGGCCTGGCCGAACTGCTTTCGACGTCCGGCCAGACCGTCGGCAAGGACCGGCTGGCGCAGCGCCTCATGGCCCTCCTGGACCAGCCCGGCGCCCTGCTGATCGCCGACGAGTGGGGACCGCCCTCGGGCGTCATCGCGGTGCACTGGCATGCCGTGCTGACGGCCGATCTGAAGGTGGGATCGATCTCCACCCTGCTCGTCGCCCCGGAGCGCCGCCGCAACGGCATCGCCCGCCTGCTCCTGAAGGCGGCCTCCCAGGCGGCGCGATCGGCGGGATGCGGCGAGCTTCTTGTGGAGGCGCCAGAAACAGCGGACGACCTACGCGTCTTCTGCCTGGCCACGGGCTTCGAGCAAAGCGGCGAAACCTTCGCCCGCGCGCTGCGCAAGCGTGCCTAACAAGCTTCAGCTTAGGTTCATCTAGGCCGCGCCTATCCTCAGGTTGAGCGTATCGCTCGACGGGGAGAAAGCCATGGCCGTTCGCCTGATCCTGGCCTGCGTGATGCTGTTCCTGGCCGCGTTCGCGGTAATGGCGGGCGAGCGTGGCGTCGTTCCGTCGGCCTTCGCCACCGACGGCTCGCACCACGTCTATGTCCGGGTGTCGATCAATGACGCCAAGCCGGTCTGGATGCTGCTGGACACCGGCACCTCGCCCTCAACCATCGATCGCGACTATGCCCGCTCCATCGGGCTGACGCTGGGCCGCGAGCGCAACATCGGCAAGGGCGTCGGCGGCGACGCCATCCCCATCGCCAAGGCCTCGGTCGCCCAGCTGCGGATCGGCGGGACCCGTCGCGACAAGGTCGCCTTCGAGGCCATGCCGTTCAGGTTCACCGCGCCGGATGGCGAGACTGCGGTCGGCGTGATCGGTCGCAGCGCCCTCACCGGCCGCACCCTGGTCCTGGACTATCCGGCCCGCCAGGTGCGCCTGACCGAGGACAGCGGCCTGGCCGCCTGCCGCTGCGGCGCGCCGATCAAGCTGCCCTATGGCATCCCGTCCGTGCGGGCGGCGCTGGGCGGTCGCACGGTCGATACGATCATCGACAGCGGCGGATCCTACGACGTCCTGATCACCCCGCCGGGCGCGAGTCGTCTGGGCCTCGTCGAGGCGATGAACGCGGGACAGGCCTCGACCGGCCACGGCTATGGCGGCGGCGCCCCGATCCGCTCGGGTCCGGGTCCCGCCTTGAAGGTCGGCGACCAGGAGAAGCCCGCCACCGCGATCGCCTACATCGCTCTGCCCATCAAGATCGATGCGGCGCTGGGGACCTGGTTCCTCAAGGACTACCGCACCACGATCGACTACCGCGCCCGCCGGGTGCTGTTCGAGCCCGCGCCTAGCCGGCCTCGAACGCCTCGATGATCGGGCATGGCCCGGTGTCGGACGCCGCGCAGGCGCCGGCC
The DNA here is from genome assembly GCF_058808315.1 of Caulobacter sp. GW821-FHT11E11. Taxonomy (NCBI): domain Bacteria; kingdom Pseudomonadati; phylum Pseudomonadota; class Alphaproteobacteria; order Caulobacterales; family Caulobacteraceae; genus Caulobacter; species Caulobacter sp. GW821-FHT11E11. The sequence goes on along the minus strand of NZ_JBXARO010000011.1, from coordinate 14,148 downwards.
AGCTTGGCCAGGGACGCCCGCGCCGCCTGCAGTTCGGCGATCTTGGCGTCCAAGGCCGCGATCCGCTCTCCGGCCAAAGCCCTGGCCCTCGCCCGGTCCTGGCCGGCGTCCAGGTCCAGCAGCTCGCCGATCTGCTCCAGGGTGAAGCCCGCCGCCTGGGCCTGGCGGATGAACTTCAGCCGCCGGACGTCCTCGACGTCGTAGCGCCGGATCCCACCCGACAGCGCCGAGCCGCCGGACTTCTCGGGCGTTCGAAGCAGTCCGCGACGCTGGTAGTAGCGCACCGTCTCCACGCCGACGCCGCCCTCGCGGGCCAGGGTCGCGATCGTGCCTGCCATGCCTTGACTCCGTACCATGGTACGGAACCTACATGGGGAGGGCCAAGTCGCGAGCCAAGGAGTTCAAGCGATGAGTCCCGCCAAGACCGCCGTGCTGTACCGCATGGTCATGCCCGAGCATCTCTGCCCCTCCGGCCTCAAGGCGCGGCGCCTGCTGAAGTCCAAGGGCTACGTCGTCGAGGACCACTGGCTGAAGACCCGCGCCGAGACCGACGCCTTCAAGGCGCAGCACGACGTCAAGACCACGCCCCAGGTCTTCATCGATGGCGAGCGGATCGGCGGCTACACCGACCTGCGCCGACGCTTCGGCGCGCGCGATCCCAAGGCCCTGACCTACACGCCGGTGCTGGTCGTGTTCGCCGTGGCCGCCCTGATGGCCCTGGCGGCCAGCCAGGCGGCCTTCGGGACCCCGCTGACAGTGCGGGCGGCCGAATGGTTCGTGGCCTTCTCCATGAGCCTGCTGGCCATGCTGAAGCTGCGCGACGTCGAGACCTTCTCGACCATGTTCCTCAACTACGACCTGCTGGCCCGCCGCTGGGTCCCGTATGGCTACGTCTACCCGTACGCAGAACTGGCGGCCGGCGTGCTGATGGCGGCGGGCGTCCTGACCTGGTTCGCCGCGCCCTTGGGCCTCGTCATCGGCGGCATCGGCGCCGTGTCGGTGTTCAAGGCGGTCTATGTCGACAAGCGCGAGCTGAAATGCGCCTGCGTTGGCGGCGACAGCAACGTGCCGCTGGGCTTCGTGTCCCTGACCGAGAACCTGTTCATGATCGCCATGAGCGTCTGGATGTTGGCTGGCCGACACGCGTAATCCCTTGCGTCAAAGCCTATTGACGCTAAGCCTCGCGCTCTCCAGCCTAACCAAGGGCTGAGCGGGGCGAACGTGACTACCAATAGTGCGGCGAAGGCGCCCTCCACGGTCGCGCGGCGCCTTCTCTTCATGGCCTTGACCCTGGCCGCCCCAGCGATCTTGCTGATGGGCGCGCTGGTGGCGATGCAATATGGCGAGGGCCAGCGCCGGTTCGCCACTCAACTGGTCGCCATGACCCGGGCCCTGTCCCTGGCCACCGATCGCCAGATCGGCCAGGGCCAGAGCGTGCTGCAGGGCCTGGCCGTCTCGCCCGCCCTGGCCGAGGGCGACCTGGCCACTTTCGAGAAGCAGGCCCGTGACGCGGTAAAGGGCCGCGAGGGCTGGATCGTGCTGATGACCATGGAGCGTCAGCTGATCAACACCCGTATCCCGCCCGGCGTGACGACGCCGATCGCGCCGGTCACACCCGGGTCCTGGGCCGAGATGACCACGGGCAAGTCCAACGTCAGCAACCTGATTCCCCGCCACGGGGCCGGCCCGATTATCGGCACCAATGTGCCGGTGCTGGTGAAGGGCAAGCTGCTGGTCCTGGCCTATATGCAGCAGCCGGCCAACTTCCACGCCCTGATGACCGGCCAGGCCTTCCCCGACAGCTGGACCGCCAGCATCGTCGACCGCAACGCCGCCCTGGTGGCCCGCTCGCGCGACCAGGAGAAGATGCTGGGCAAGCACGCCAGCCGCGACATGCAGAAGGCTATGGCCCGCGCCAATGACGGCGTGGTGCGCACCCACACCCTCGACGGCGTCCAGACCCTGTCGGCCTTCAGCCGCTCGCCGACCTATGGCTGGACCTTCATCGTCGGCGTGCCGCGCGAGGAGCTGAACCGGACCGTCCTGACCTCCCTGGGCCCGGCCGTCGCCGGCGCGGCCCTGCTGATCGCCCTGGGCATCACCGCCGCCCTCGCCTTCGCTCGCCCGATCTCGCGCGACGTGCGCAGCCTGGTGGGCGAGGCCGAGGCCCTGGCGGCCGGCGCGTCCCTGGATCCCGCCCCGTCGCACCTGCAGGAGATCGCCGAGGTTCGCGGCTCGCTGCAGGCCGCCGCCGACATCCTGCGCGCCCGCGAGGCCGAGGCCCGCCAGGCCGCCGATCGCCAGCAGCTGATGATCAACGAGCTGAACCATCGGGTGAAGAACACCCTGGTCGTCGTCCAGTCCCTGGCCCGCCACAGCCTGAGGGACGGTGGCGACAAGGGCCTGGCCCAGTTCAACGACCGCATCCACGCCCTGGCCACGGCCCACGACCTGCTGACCCGCCGCAACTGGGAAGGCGCGGACCTGGGCGAGCTGCTGTCCGAGACCCTGCAGCCCTATGCCAGCCAGGTCAGCCTGGACGGCCCGCCCCTGCCCCTGGCGCCCAACGCCGCCGTGGCCCTGGCGATGATCTTCCACGAACTGGCCACCAACGCCTCCAAGTACGGCGCCCTGTCGAGCGAGGCCGGCCGCGTCGCCGTGAGCTGGAGCCTGGAAGGCCGCACCCGCCTGGTCCTGTCCTGGCGCGAGACCGGCGGCCCCTTGGTCAAGCCGCCCAAGCGCACCGGCTTTGGCTCGCGCCTGATCGCCGCCAGCCTGAAGGGCGATCTGGCCGGCTCGGTCGAGGCCGACTACGCCCCGGGCGGCCTGACCTGCGTGATGACCATTATCGCGCCACCGCTGGTTCCCTGAACGACCGATCGTCGCAGCGCCGCCTTGTCGCCTTGGCTTGGCCACGGAGCGTCTGCAATAGGTTCCCTAAGTCGTAGGGGATTTTTGCGTTATGGACCTGACCTTCCTGATCGGAGCCGTTCTGGGCTCGGGCCTGTTCATCGCGTTCGGCCGGCCGCCGGCCGAGAAGCTGATCGCCTATGTTCAGGAACGAATGCGCGGGAACTAACGGCGCCGTTGGGCTCTTGTTTGAGCAAGGCCGCGCAGGGCGGCCGCTCACGGAGTCCCTACGATGTCCATTCTCGCCTGGCTCCTTCTGGGCCTGATCGCCGGCTTCATCGCCAGCAAGCTCGTCAACCGTTCCGGCAGCGGCGTTCTGCTGGATATCGTGCTCGGCATCGTCGGCGCATTCGTCGGCGGCTGGCTGTTCAATCAATTTGGCAACAGCGGCGTGTCGGGCTTCAACCTCTATAGCCTGCTGGTGGCCACCATCGGCGCCGTCGTCATCCTGGCGCTGTACCACCTGATCTTCGCTCGTCGCGCCCTCTAGGACGCCGAGCTCTGCGGCGGGCCTTCGGGCCCGCCGTTAGATCTCTTCCTTGAGGAGATCGCCCACAAGGTCGCCGATCCACGGGTTACGAGCCCGCTTGAGACGCTCGGCGTGATAGATGTGGGCCAAGTCCGCGTAGGCGCGGTCGAAATCATCATTCAGAATGACGTAGTCGAACTGCTCCCAGGCGGCGACCTCGTCCTTGGCGCGCGACAGACGGCGGTGGATCACTTCCTCGCTGTCCTGGCTGCGCGCGTGCAGGCGGCGGCTCATCTCGGCCAGCGACGGCGGCAGGATGTAGACCAGCACGCTGTCCTGCTGGGCCTGGGCATGCACCTTCATGGCGCCCTGGAAGTCGATGTCGAACAGGGCGCTCTGGCCCTGCTCCAAGGCCTGCATGATCGGCGGCTTGGGGCTCCCGTAGAAGTTCCCGTAGACTTCGGCCCACTCCAGGAAGGCGTCCTGGTCGATCATCTCCTGGAACGCTTCGCGCGTCGTGAAGTGATAGTCGCGGCCGTGGTGCTCGCCCGGACGCGGCTCGCGGGTCGTATAGCTGATCGACAGGTGCAGGTCGTTGTGGTCGGCCACCAGGCGGCGGGTCAGCGAGGTCTTGCCGACGCCCGACGGGGCGACGACCATCAGCAGCAGGCCGCGGGTATTGTGGTGGGGCTTATTCAACGTTCTGGACCTGCTCGCGGAACTGCTCGATCACGGCCTTCAGTTCCAGACCGATCGCGGTCAGGGCGGTCAGGGCCGATTTCGAGCAGAGGGTATTGGATTCTCGCATGAATTCCTGGGAGAGGAAGTCGAGCCGACGGCCTGACGCGCCCTCGCCCGACAGCAGACCGCGCGCCGCCACGACGTGGCTGGCCAGGCGGTCGAGTTCCTCGCGCACGTCGGCCTTTACGGCCTGGGCGGCGGCTTCCTGGATGATGCGCTCTTCGTTGGCGGCCTCGCCGACCAGTTCGGTCATGCGGCGAGCGAAGCGTTCCTTGAGGATCGCCGGCTGGCCGGCGGCCTCGCGTTCGGCGTCGGCGGTCAGGCCTTCGATGCGGTCGATAAGGCCGTTCAGCACCGGATCCAGGGCAGCGCCCTCCTCCAGCCGCGCTGCCTTCAGCCCATCCAGGGCCTGGGCGATCGAGCCGGCCATGGCGGCCTCGACGGCGGCGCGGGTCTCGGAGTCGTCCTCGTCCTCACGCGCCTCGATCACGCCCTTCAGGGCCAGCAGGCCGTCCAGGGTGGGTTTGGCGACCATGCCGGTGGCGACATAGGGGTCGCCGGCCCGCAGATAGCGCTCCAGGGTGGCGACATTGACCTGGGTCTCGCCCGAGGTCTCGGCGCGCTTGGCCTGGACGTTGACGGTCAGCTGGCCACGCTGGAAGCGGCCTTGCGAGCCCTCGCGGGCGGCGCGTTCCAGGCTCTCGAAGCCCGGCGGGCCACGGAAGCGGGTCTCGAGGTTGCGGCCGTTGACGCTGCGCGCCTCGACCGCCCAGGTCCAGGCGCCGTGAGCGCCCTCGACCCGGGCGAAGCCCGTCATCCCCGAGATCGGCATGGCCCTAGTTCCCCGCCGGCTTGGCAGGAACCACGGGAACGCTCTCGCCGGCGCGATCACGCTCGATCTGACGCCACTTGGCGACGTTGGCGTTGTGCTGCTCCAGCGTCGAGGCGAACACGTGGCCGCCCGTGCCGTCGGCGACGAAGTAGAGGTCGCCGGTCTTGGCCGGGTTCAGCGCCGCTTCCAGGGCCGCGCGGCCCGGATTGGCGATCGGCGTCGGCGGCAGGCCGGTGATCTTGTAGGTGTTGTACGGCGTGAACGCGTCCAGCTCGGACCGGCGCAGGCCACGGCCCAGCGGACGACCGCGCGAGATGCCGTAGATCACGGTGGGGTCAGTATCCAGGCGCATGCCGGTGCGCAGGCGGTTGACGAACACGGCCGCCACCTGCGGACGCTCGCCCTTCACGCCCGTCTCCTTCTCGACGATCGAGGCCATGATCGCGGCCTCTTCCTTCGACTGGTAGGGCAGGCCCGACTGGCGCGTGGCCCACAGCTTGTTCAGCAGCTGATCGCGATCGTCCATCATGTGCTTGAGGACGACGGCGCGGTCTTCGCCGCGCTGGACCTCGTAGGTCTCGGGCAGGATGGCGCCTTCCGGCGGGGTCGCGGCGTCGCCGACCAGCAGGTCGGACTTGTTGAGGATGTCCATGACCATGTCCGAGGTCAGGCCCTCGGGGATGGTGATCCAGTGGCGGACGATGCGGCCATGGCGCACGGCGTCCAGCACCTGGGCCATCGAGGCGCGCGAGGCGAACTCGTACTCGCCGGCCTTCAGGCTGCGGGCCGCGCCCGTGGCCTTGGCGGCGGTCATGAAGATCGACGACGAGCGGATCACGCCGCCACGCTCCAGGCTGGCGGCGATCTCGGGCAGGCTGGCGCCCTTGCGCAGGATGACCGTCGTCTTGTCGCCGCTCGTCGCGGCCGGACCGGGACCGTTATAGAGGAAGGCCACGCCCAGGATGGCGACCATCCCGATCACGACCAGGGTCGTGAACGCGCCGAACAGGGCGCGGATCAGCCGCCGTCCCACCGAGGCGGTTTCCCGGCGACCAGTGCGCGCGGGGGCTTTGCGGGGGGGCGACGGCTTTTTGCTCACGAGACCTTCTTGAACACGACCGTGGCGTTGGTGCCGCCGAAGCCGAAGCTGTTGGACACGGCCACGTCGATCTTCATCGGAACGGCCTTGTTCGGCGCCAGGTTCATGGCGACGTTCACGTCCGGATTGTCGAGGTTGATCGTCGGCGGGGCGATCTGGTCGCGGATCGCCAGGATCGAGAAGATCCCCTCGATCGCGCCCGCGGCGCCCAGCAGGTGGCCGGTCATCGACTTGGTCGAGGACATGACGACGTTCTTGGCGTGATCGCCCAGGAAGCGCTCGACGGCGCCGGCTTCCAGGCCATCGGCCATGGTCGAGGTGCCGTGGGCGTTGACGTAGTCGATGTCCGAGGGCTGGAGCCCTGCGTCCTTCATCGCCGCCGCCAGGGCGCGGCCGCCGCCTTCGCCGTCTTCCGACGGGGCGGTGATGTGGTGGGCGTCGCCCGACAGGCCGTAGCCGACCACTTCGGCGTAGATCTTGGCCCCGCGCGCCTTGGCGTGCTCGTACTCTTCCAGGACCAGGGCGCCGGCGCCCTCGCCCATGACGAAGCCGTCGCGGTCCTTGTCATAGGGACGCGAAGCCTTTTCCGGGGTGTCGTTCCATTCGGTCGACATGGCGCGGCAGGCGATGAAGCCGGCCACGCCGACCTTGCAGACGGCCGCTTCGGCGCCGCCGGCGATCATCACGTCGGCGTCGCCGTACTTGATCAGGCGCATGGCGTCGCCGATGGCGTGAGCGCCGGTGGCGCAGGCCGTGACGACCGCGTGGTTGGGGCCCTTGAAGCCGTACTTGATCGAGACCTGACCCGAAATGAGGTTGATCAGGGCCGAGGAGATGAAGAACGGGCTGACGCGGCGGGGGCCCTTGGCCTCCAGCTCGAGCGCGGTGTCGGCGATCGTCGACAGGCCGCCGATGCCCGAGCCCAGAATGACGCCGGTGCGCCACTTGTCCTCGTCGGTCTCCGGAACCCAGCCCGAATCCTTGATGGCTTCGTCGGCGGCAGCGATGCCGTAGAGAATGAAATCGTCCACGCGCTTCTGGTCGCGCGGGCTCATGGTCTGGTCGGGGTCGAAGCTGCCTTCGACGTCCGGGCCACCGCCGCCGCGTCCATCGACGCGCGGCACTTCGCAGGCGACCTTGCAGGCATAGTCGGTCGGATCGAAGGCCGTGATGCGGTTGGCGCCGGACTTGCCGGCCAGGATGTTCTTCCAGGTCACGTCAACACCGTGGCCCAGAGGGGTCAGCAGGCCGATACCCGTGACGACAACTCTACGCATGGATCACTCCCAAACCTTCGATGCGGGACGCAGGATGTGGGGAGTTATCCCGCCCACGCCAGCCGCGAATCTTGGCCTCAAACGAAAACCGCCGCGCGCACGATGGCAAGAGCCCGTGCGACGCGGCGGAAATGGTCAGGTTCGACTAGCGAACTCGACGCCTAACTTAGGCGGTCTTTTCCGTGATGAACTTCACGGCGTCGCCAACCGTCTGGATGTGCTCGGCGGCGTCGTCCGGGATTTCGATGTCGAACTCTTCTTCGAACGCCATCACCAGCTCGACGTTGTCGAGGCTGTCGGCGCCCAGGTCGTCGATGAAGGAAGCCTTCTCGGTGACCTTCTCGGGATCGGCATCCAGGTGTTCGATGACGATCTTACGCACGCGCTCGAGAATGTCGGACATTCTGTTAGTCCCTCGTTGAGAAAATTTCGGCCCATGAACAGCGAGGCGAAGACCAAGCTATTCGCAGGAATTGTCGGGCTCCGCCTATCACGTTCTTTTTCGGCTTGCTAGCGGCAGACCGAGGAACGAGCAGCGGTTTTAGATCATGGCCATGCCGCCGTTGACGTGCAAGGTCTGACCGGTGACGTACCCGGCCTGGTCGCTGGCCAGGAAAACGCACGCAGCCGCGATATCGCTCCCTTCGCCCAGCTTGCCAGCGGGAATGGTCGACAGGATGCCGGCCTTCTGGGTTTCGTTCAGGGCGTCGGTCATCGGGCTGGCGATAAAGCCGGGCGCCACGCAGTTGACGGTCACGCCACGGCTGGCCAGTTCCTGGGCCAAGGCCTTGGAAAAGCCGATCATACCGGCCTTTGAGGCCGCGTAGTTGGTCTGGCCGGGGTTGCCGGTGACGCCGACCACTGAGGTGATGCCGATGATGCGACCGGCGCGGCGCTTCATCATGCCCTTGGCGGCGGCGCGCGACAGACGGAAATAGCCTTCCAGGTTGACCTTGATCACGGTCTCCCAGTCCTCGTCCTTCATGCGGACGATCAGGCCGTCGCGGGTGATGCCGGCATTGGCGATCACGATGTCCAACGGCGCGCCGGCGGCTTCCTCGGCCTTGGCGACCAGGCCATCGACGGCGGCCGAGTCGGAGAGATTCGCGGCGACGAACGACACGCGCTCGCCGAACTGGGCGGCCAGCTCCGAGAGAGCCGATTCGCGGGTGCCCGAGAGGACGACGTGAGCGCCTTGCGCGTGCAGGGCCTTGGCGATGGCGCCGCCGATGCCGCCCGTGGCGCCGGTGACGAGAGCGGTCTTGCCGGTCAGATCGAACATGTGTCGGTCTTCCTTCGAATTAGAGCGAGGCGGCGAACGCTTCGAGGTCCGCCGGAGTGTTGAGCGGGGTCGCCTCGGCGTCCGGGGCGATGCGCTTGGCCATGCCCGAGAGGACCTTGCCGGCGCCGGCCTCGGCGAAACGCGTGACGCCGCCGTCGGTGGCCAGCCAGGTCATGCTCTCGCGCCAGCGGACGCGGCCGGTGACCTGCTCGACCAGCAGCTTGCGGATGACGTCCGGGTCGTGGACCGGCGTGGCGGTGATGTTGGCGACCAGCGGCGTGCGCGGGGCGATGATGGTGGTCTTGGCGAGCGCCTCGGCCATCTCGTCGGCGGCCGGCTGCATCAGCGGGCAGTGGAACGGGGCCGAGACGTTCAGCGGAATGGCGCGCGCGCCCAGCTCCTTGGCCTTCTCGATGGCCTTGTCGACGGCCGCCTTGGCGCCCGAGATCACGACATTGCCGTTGTTGTTGTCGTTGGCCACGACGCAGACACCGACTTCCGAGCCGGCGGCCGCAGCGGCTTCAGCCAGGGCAAGGTCCGTCTTCGGACCGATCAGCGAGGCCATGGCGCCCTCGCCCACCGGCACGGCGCGCTGCATGGCCTGGCCGCGCAGCTTCAGCAGGCGCGCGGTGTCGGCCAGGCTGATAGCGCCGGCAGCGGCCAGGGCGGAATATTCACCCAGGCTGTGACCGGCCACGAAGGCGGCGCGATCGATGCCGATGCCGAATTCCTTTTCCAGGGTCCGGGTCACAGCCAGGCTGACGGCCATCAGGGCCGGCTGGGCGTTCTCGGTCAGGGTCAGGTCGCCTTCGGGACCTTCCTTCATCAGCGAAAACAGCTTCTGGCCCAGGGCGTCATCGACCTCCTGGAAGACCTCGCGGGCGCTGGCGAAGGCCTCGGCGAGATCGACGCCCATGCCGACCGACTGGCTGCCCTGGCCGGGGAAAATGAAGGCGATGCTCATGGCGGCCCGCTCCGTCTCAAGTAGATTCAAGGCCGGGAGGGTTAGGCCAAAGGGGGCCGGGCGGCAAGTCAGCCCAGCCAAGGCCCTCCAGGCGGTCCCCAGCCCCACACCGGCATCGGCGGCTCGCCCTCGGGTTCAGGAACGCCCTCGGCCGAGTTGATCACCGCCAGGCGCGTGCCCCATTCCAGATAACCGACGAAGGCGGCGCGGAACTCCGGATCGTCGGGCAGGCCAACCTCGTCGGCGGTCTCCAGCATCAGCGCCACCCAGGCCCGGCGCTGCTCCTGAGTGAGATGCCGGCCCATGTGCTTGCGGATCATCGCGGCATGGCCGCCGCCGGCCTCGGTATAGGTCTTGGGCCCGCCGAACACCTCGCCGACGAAGGCCGCCACGTGCTGGGCGTGATGCAGGTCCATCTGCGCGAAGACCGGGGCCAGAACCGGATCCTCCGGGACCCGGGCATAGAACGTCTCGAACAGCGTCTTGAACCGCTCGGGGCCGCCGGCCCATTCCGCCAAAGTCGGGACCTTGTCCGTCATGCGTCTCTCCCCATCCGCCCTGCGCACGTAACGACGAAGGTAGCGGTTTGGAAGACGGGAGAATGAGGTTATCCAAGGTGTGACCGTTAACCGCCTCCCCCTGGAGCTTCCGATGTCCCGTCTGCTCGCCGGTATCGCCGCCGCCGCCCTCGCCATGGCCGCGACCTCCCCCGCCCTGGCCGCCCTGAAGGTCGGCGACAAAGCCCCGGACTTCACCACCAGCGCCGCCCTGGCCGGCAAGGACTTCCAGTTCACCCTCAACAAGGCCCTGAAGAAGGGCCCGGTGGTGCTGTATTTCTTCCCGGCCGCCTACACCGCCGGCTGCACGGCCGAGGCCCACGAGTTCGCCGAGGCCACGCCCGAGTTCGAGAAGCTGGGCGCCACGGTGATCGGCGTCACGGCCGGCAATGTCGACCGCATCAAGGACTTCTCCAAGGAGCACTGCCGCGACAAGTTCGCGGTGGCCGCCGCCAACGCCGACCTGATCAAGAAGTACGACGTGGTGCTGTCGCAGAAGCCCGAGTGGTCGAACCGCACCTCGTACGTGATCGCGCCGGGCGGCAAGATCCTCCTGGCCTATACCGACGGCAACTTCGCTGGCCACGTCACCCAGAGCATGGACGCCGTGAAGGCCTACAAGAAGAAGTAGCCAGCCTTTTGCGGTTCCGACCAGCCGCGCGGGTTGAGGCTCGCGCGGCGCACGGGAGATGATCGACCCATGATCGATCCCGCCCATATCGACCTCTCCGGCCTCGAGCTGGGGCTGCGCGGCGTGGCCGTCGGCGCCTTCGCCGCCACGGGCATTTCCCTGGCCGCCAGCCGCAACATGACGCCGACGCGCTGGGTGGGCGTGCTGATGATGGCCTGCGCCATCGCCCACAGCTTCGAGAGCCATTTCTACTACACGACGCACCTGCACTTCAGCGTGCTGACCTGGTTCCTGAGCTCGATGGCCGCCGGGGTGTTCTGGCTGTTCTGCTCGGTGCTGTTCGAGGACGAACCGAAGATTCCGGCCTGGCGCTTCGCCGTGCCCGCCCTCGCCATGGCGCTCTGGCTGCCCGGCGCGTTCCTGCCGCCCTCGCCGGCCCGCGCGATCGCCTGGTGGATCTTCGCCGCCGCCTCGCTGGCCATCCATATCCACATCCTGCTGATGACCTGGCGCGGCTGGCGCATCGACCTCGTCGAGCGGCGACGGCATCTGCGCGCCCCGATCGCGGCCGCCGCGACCGGCTACATGCTGGTCCAGACCCTGTGCGACTTCGGCCTGGGCGAAGGCCCCGTGCTGCCCAGCCTGGTGCAGGCCCTGGCGCAGGCGCTGCTGGGCGTCGGCTCGGCGCTGGCGCTGCTGCGGGCCGAGCCCGTGCTGGTCCAGGCCGGAACGCCAGCGGACGCGGCGCCGGCGCCCAAGCCCGCCGAGGCCCTGGACCTCACCCCGGCCGACCGCCTGGTGCTGGCGCGCCTGGACAAGGCCATGAACGAGAACGAGGTCTGGCGCGGCGAGGACCTCTCCATCGGCACGCTGGCGGCCCTGGTCGGCGCGCCCGAGCACCGGCTGCGCAAGCTGATCAACGGTACGCTGGGCCACCGCAACTTCGCCGACTACGTCAACGGCCGGCGGATCGAGGCGGCCAAGGTCGCGCTCTCCGATCCCGAGCAGGCGCTGAAGTCGGTCTCGACCATCGCCTACGAGCTGGGCTTCGCCTCGCTGGGGCCGTTCAACCGCGCCTTCCGCGCCGCCACCGGCGTAACCCCGACCGCCTGGCGCCAGGACGTCACGCCGGCTCATCCGCATCTGCGGCTGGTCGAAAGCGGCGAAGCCTCTTCGAAAACCGACAAACGGGCCTGATTTCAAGTTCGGCGCGACGGCTGAAGACCCGGTCGCTTCCTTGGCGAGGTCCTCTCATCGGAGCCTCCCATGCTCGACACTCTCCTCCCCTTCGCCCGCAACTGGCTGACCTCCATGCAGGTCGACGTCACCCGCTATGTAGTCTTTTCAGTCAGCGTCTGGCTGGCCCTGTGGGTCGTGCTGGCCATTCCGCTGGCTGGTCGCAAGATCCGCGACAGCCGTCCGGCCGCGCGCCAGCTGCTGATCGAGTTTCTGACCTCGATCCGCTCGATCATGATCTTCTCGACCCTGGGCCTGCTGACCTTCGGCCTGTTCCGCGCCGGCTGGCTGCCGGGGCCCTACATCGCCAAGGGCTGGGGACCGGTGTGGTTCTGGACCAGCCTGGTGCTGATGATCGTCGCCCACGACGCCTGGTTCTACTGGACCCACCGGCTGATCCACGACCGGCGGCTGTTCCGGCGCTTCCATCGTCGGCATCACCGGTCGAACAATCCCTCGCCGTTCACCGCCTACAGCTTCGATCTGGGCGAGGCCTTCATCAACGGCGTGTTCGTGCCGCTGTGGATGATCCTGGTCCCGACCCAGTGGCCGGTGATCGGGCTGTTCATGCTGCACCAGATCGTGCGCAACACGATCGGCCATTCGGGCTACGAGCTGTTTCCCGCCCGCAAGGACGGCCGGCCGCTGATCCCGTTCCTGACGACCGTGACCCACCACGACCTGCACCACGCCCAGGCGGGTTGGAACTACGGGCTCTATTTCACCTGGTGGGACAAGCTGATGTGCACCGAGCACCCGGAGTATCTCAAGCGGTTCGCGGCCGTCACGGCCCGCAAGGACAAGTCGCTGGAAGCTACCAGCCGACCTTCACCAGCTTGACCATGGCGCGGGCGTCCTGCAGCCGCCAGGCCTCGCGCTCGTTGTTGACGCCTCGCAGGCTGACCGTGAACTCGGCGGGGATGTCGAACGGGCGCGTGATGCTGAAGTCGACGCCCTCCTCGCCCTGCGAGCCGCCGCCGAAGGCGATCGAGCCGACGGGGCGGCCATCCAGGGTCAGGGACGAGCGGATGTTGGCGCGGGCCACCGGGATCTTGCCGGGCACGGCGATGGCCTGGCTGGCGTCCATGTCCATCGAGACGCGGACATAGTTGGCGCGCGGCAGCAGGCCGAAACCGAACAGCTTCGACATCGACGAGCGCAGCTTGGCCTCGTTCTGGTTCCAGGAAGCGCCCAGGGCCATCGAGCGCTCGCCGATCCGGTCGGCATCGGGCTTCTTCGACAGGTTCAGGTCGAAGTCATAGGTCGGGTTGTCGAGCATGCCCGACGACTTGACCGTCAGGGCGACCTTCTCGGTGTCGGTGGAGAGATCCAGCGGCAGCGCCGCCGAATAGCCGGCGAACCGGCCTTCGTGGGCCGAGACCGACATGGCGGGCTTCTGGATGAGCTCGGCCCGCGCGACGCCGGTCAGCGTCACTGTCGCCAGGATCAAGCAGGAGAGGAAAGCGCCGCCCTTCATCGAGCTTCTCCCTAGCACAGCTGACGGGAGCGGCAAGACAAGCCAGGCTATTTCCCGAGCGCGCCCAGGCCTTCCAGCTTCTTGGACATTCGTTGTTCAAGGTCCGCCTGGATGACGGGCGCGATCTCGACCATCGCCTTGGTGGCCGCGGGGGCCAGCAGCGGCATCTTCTTCAGCACGGACTGGCCGATCGGGCTCTCATAGAAGTCGACCATGCCTTGGAGCTCTTGCTCGGAATAGACCTCGGCATAGGCGGGCGTGAGCTTGTCCATCACCAGGCTCATCAGGCCGCTGTCCATCAGCTCGCCGACCGATTCCGAGAGCGCGCCGCTCAGCAGCGTCTTCTGCTGGTCGGTCAGGTTCTTTCGCTGACTGACGATCATGTCCATCTGCTGCTGCATCATGGAGCGCATCATCGGGGCCATGGTCTGCTCGACATGCATGGCGTCGATCAGGCGGCGCGTCAGGGCCAGGGTCTTGGCCGAAGGCTCGGCCCGGGCCGTGACCGGCGTCGCCAGGGCGCCCGCAAAGGCTAGAATGGCCAGGGCCAGAATGGTCAGGAGCTTCCGCATCGGCCTTCCCCGAAAGAGCAACGCCCTAGGGCCAATCGACATTCAGGATTCTCAGGCGCCGAGATGTCTGATTCATAGGGCTCCGTTCGATTGACGGAGCC
>NZ_JBXARO010000010.1:0-230629 GCF_058808315.1 Caulobacter sp. GW821-FHT11E11 | reverse complement strand
CATCCGCTCGGCGAACACCGCGTCCGGCGTCTCATCCAACGCCGAAAGCCAGCCCTTCATCGGGGCGGTTAGAACCACCGTGTTCATCGAACCTCCCCCAGCGCGCTCTTGGCGAGCGCTACATCTTCAACGCGAGAGCTTTGCCGCCCCGCTGGACATGCATGCCATTTCAATACCACTTTGAACATCACTTTTTGTCAGACCATACGATTTACGTTTGGCAACAAGGACTTTTCGCCGATTTTGCGAACCAATTCCAACAAGGCCGGTTGCAAAAGGACTTAGATTGGTATGTTTCTAGTCAGCAACCGACCCACAGCGCTTCCTCCCGAAGCGAGTCGCGTTCAGGAGCGCTCGTAAATGTCGCTGGCCACCCAGATCGGCCCCTTGGGCCCCGGGGATTCGGCGCCGCTGTACAAGCAGCTGCAGAAGGCCCTGCGCGAGGCGATCCAGGGCAAGGTGCTGTCACCCGACGACGCCTTGCCGCCAGAGCGCGACATGGCTGACGAGTTCAACGTATCGCGAATCACGATCCGCAAAGCGCTGGACGGCCTGGTCAGCGAAGGCCTGCTGACCCGCCGCCAGGGCGCGGGCACCTTCGTCGCCGCGCGAGTCGAGAAGAACTTCTCGAAGCTGACCTGCTTCACCGAGGACATGATCGCGCGCGGGCGCACGCCGCACAGCGAATGGATCGCCCGCATGGAAGGCGCGGTGACGCCTGAGGAATCCCTGACCCTGGGCCTGTCGCCCGGCGCCCCAGTCTATCGTTTCCACCGCGTGCGTTACGCCGACGGCGCGCCGATGGCTGTCGAATATACCACCATCGCCGCCTTCGCCCTGCCCTCCGCCGAAGTGGTCAAGGACTCGCTCTACGAGGCCATGGCCGCCACCGGTCACCGGCCCGCCCGGGCCCTGCAGCGCCTGCGCGGGGTGCTGATCTCGACCCAGCACGCGGCGCTGCTGAGCGTGAAGGCCAAGGACGCCGGCCTGCTGGTCGAGCGGCGCGGCTTCCTGCGCGACGGCCGGGCCGTCGAGGTCTCGCAGTCCTATTATCGCGGCGACGCCTACGACTTCGTCGCCGAGCTGAACGATCCGGCCTGAGGGCCTTTCCCTTTCTCGTATTCCGGAGGTCGCCCGTGACGGCGCTTACCCTGTCATCGCCCGTGTCGTCGGACAGCACGCGGATGTTCCTGGAGGCCGGCGAAGCGTCGTCGGTCGCCGCGACCCAGCTCTCCGCCAACGCCCGCAAGATCGAGGCCCTGGCCCAGCGCCTGCGGGCCAATCCGCCGCGCGTGGTCGTCACCATCGCGCGGGGCAGCAGCGATCACGCCGCCACCTTCGCCCGCTACCTGATTGAGACCAAGGCCGGGGTGCTGACCTCGTCGGCCGGCCTGTCGGTCAGTTCGGTCTATGACGCCTCGCCCAATCTTGAGGGCGCCGTCGTTCTGGCCATCTCGCAGTCGGGCAAGAGCCCCGACCTGCTGGCGGCGGTGAAGGCGGCCAAGGCCGCTGGCGCCTATGCCGTGGCCCTGGTCAACGTGACGGACTCGCCGCTGGCCCAGCTGGCCGACGAAGTGATCCCGCTGCATGCCGGCCCCGAGCTGTCGGTGGCCGCCACCAAGTCCTACATCGCCGCCCTGGTGGCCATCACCCAGCTGATCGCCGCCTGGACCGAAGACGCCGAGCTGACCTCGGCCCTCTCCTCTCTGCCCAAGGCGCTGGAACAGGCCTGGGCGCTGGACTGGACCCCGGCCGTCGAGCGCCTGAAGCTGGCCCGCAACCTCTACGTCCTGGGACGCGGCGTCGGCTTCGGCGTGGCGCTGGAAGCGGCCCTGAAGTTCAAGGAAACCTGCGGCCTGCACGCCGAGGCCTTCAGCGCCGCCGAGGTGCTGCATGGCCCCATGGCCCTGGTGAAGGACGGCTTCCCGGCCCTGGTCTTCGCCCAGAACGACGAGAGCCGCGCCAGCGTCGACGACATGGCCAAGGGCCTGCGCGAACGCGGCGCCTCGGTGCTGATCGCCGCGCCGGGCGAGACCGGCGACGGCGTGCTGCCGACCGTTTCGGCCCATCCGGTGCTGGAGCCGATCCTGATGATCCAGAGCTTCTACCGCATGGCCAACGCCCTGTCGGTCGCGCGCGGCTACGATCCCGACAGCCCGCCCCACCTCAACAAGGTCACTGAAACCGTCTGATGCTGGCTGCTCTCGTCAATGGCCGCGTCCTGACGGCCACCGGTGTCGAAGCCGGCAAGGCCGTGCTGGTGCAGGACGGCAAGATCGCCGACGTGGTCGCGGCGTCCGAGGTTCCGGCCTCGGCCGAGCGTACCGACCTGGACGGCGGCCTGCTGATTCCCGGCTATATCGACACCCAGGTCAATGGCGGCGGCGGGGTGCTGTTCAACGACTCGCCCACCCCGGAAGCCATCGCCGCGATCGGCGCGGCCCACCGGGCCTATGGCACCACCGGTTTCCTGCCGACCCTGATCAGCGACGACCTCTCGGTCGTCGACCAGGCGATGCGGGCCACGGAACAGGCCATAGAGCAAGGCGTGCCCGGCGTGCTGGGCGTCCACATCGAGGGCCCGTTCCTCAATCCCAAGCGCAAGGGCATCCATGACGAGGGCAAGTTCCGGGTCATCGACGAGGAGGCCCTCGAACTCCTGAGCTCGTTGAAGGTCGGCAAGACCCTGGTGACCCTCGCGCCCGAGCGCACCACGCCGGACATGATCCAGCGGCTGGCCGACGCCGGGGTGCACGTCGCCGCCGGCCACACCAACGCCCTCTACGGGACCATGCGCCAGGCCCTGGACCATGGCCTGACCGGCTTCACCCACCTCTTCAACGCCATGTCGCCCCTGACCAGCCGCGAGCCCGGCGCCGTCGGCGCGGCGTTGGAGAGCCTGACCGCCTGGTGCGGCCTGATCGTCGATGGCCGCCACGTCGATCCGGTGACCTTGAAGCTGGCTTTGCGCACCCGGCCGCTGGACCGCTTCATGCTGGTGACCGACGCCATGCCGACCGTGGGCATGACCGACAAGCGCTTCACCCTGCAGGGCCAGGAGATCGTCGTCCGCGACGGTGTCTGCGTCGGCGTCGGCGGCACCCTGGCCGGCTCGGACCTCGACATGGCCGGGGCCGTCCGCAACACGGTCGAGATGCTGGGCGTCCCCCTGGAAGACGCCGTGATGATGGCCTCGGCCGCGCCGGCGGCGTTCCTGGGACTGGACGGTCAACGGGGGCGGATCGCCCAGGGTTATGCGGCGGACTTCTGCCTGCTGAACGAAGACCTCTCCGTCCGCAGGACCTGGATCGACGGGGCCTGACAAAAAAGGGCGCTGGCCTCGCGGTCAGCGCCCCAGGACTTTCGCCTAGATATTAAAGTCAGCGCGTCGCCCAGGCCTTGCCGATTTCCGCCAGCGGGACACAGCCGTGGTAGGCGCCCGGCACCGGGTCGTACTTCAGCGCCTCGGTCGCGCCCGTTTCGGACGTGAAATAGCCCACCGTGACCATGTCCTCGAGCGCCGGGAAGAAGTGGGTTTGCCCCTGCCCCCGCGAGACGCCGCCCTCCTGGTCGTAGGCGGTCAGCAGCGCGACCTGCTGCTCGGGCGTCAGGGCGGCGAAGACATCGCCGTGCGCGGTGCGGGCGTCGGCGTCCATGCGCGCCAGGCCGCCCAGCAGCTGGTCCACTTGATCCTTGGTGTAGTAGTCGGCCACGGCGCGGTCGATGAACTGCGGCACGCCGGCCGCCCGCGCGCCGGGTGTGTCGGTCGCGGGGATGATGAGCTCGGCCACCACATTCAGCAGGCGCGCCTGTTCGGCGTTCAGAGCTTTCGGGGTCCAAGTCAGGGCCGGGGCTGGCGCGGCGGCGGCCAGGGCGCGCTCGGCCCAGCCGGTCGAAGCGACGCCGACCGCCAGAGCCAGGCCGCGCAAGGTATCGCGTCGGTTCAGCATCAGATGTCTCCCCGCTTGCGAGCCTTCACCGCGTGGTCGGCGGCGCGGGCCGTCAGGGCCATGTAGGTCAGGGACGGGTTCACGCACGAAGCCGAGGTCATCGCCGCCCCATCGGTGACGTAGACGTTCGTGCACTCGTGCACCTGGTTGTGGGCGTTCAGCACCGAGGTCTTGGGGTCACGCCCCATGCGGGCGGTGCCCATCTCGTGGATGCCCAGACCCGGCGCGAAGCCGCTGTCGTGGCCCTTCACGTTCTTGAAGCCGGCGGCCTCCAGCATCTCGACCGCCGAGGCCTGCATGTCGCGCCGCATGGCCATCTCGTTCTCACGCATGGTGACGTTGATCGACAGGGTCGGCAGGCCGAAGACGTCCTTCTTGTCGCGGTTCAGGGTGATACGGTTGTCCTCGTACGGCAGGATCTCGCCGAAGCCGCCGAGGCCCATGGTCCACGGCCCCGGCTGGGTCAGCGCGGCCTTGCGCGCCGCGCCAAAGCCCTTGGCGCCCTTGGCCCGATTGCCCAGGTCGCGGTCCCAGGTCGAACGGCCCGCGCCGCCTTGGTAGCCGAAGCCGCGCAGGTAGTCGGTGCGCTTGGTGGCCTCGTCACCCAGGTTGCGGAAACGCGGCACGTAGATGCCGTTCGGGCGGCGGCCCGAATAGTACATGTCGGCGAACTCGGGTGCCTCGCCGGTCGCACCAACACCAAGGTGGTGGTCCATGACATTGCGGCCCAGTTGGTCACTGCCGTTGCCGAAACCGTTCTCGAACCGCGAGCTGGTCGAGTTCATCATGATCCAGGCCGAGTTGAAGGCCGAGGCGCAAATGAAGATGACGTCGGCGTGGAACTCCTCGTCCTTCTTGGTTTCGGCGTCCAGGATGCGCACGCCCGACGCCTTGCCAGCCTTCTGGTCGTAGACGATTTCGGTGACGATCGAGTTCGGACGGATCACCAGATTGCCGGTGCGCTCGGCCGCCACCAGGCCGCCGGAGTTGGAGCTGTAGTAGCCGCCGAATGGGCAGCCGCGGATGCACATATTGCGGTACTGGCACTTGGTGCGGCCAAGGCTGAGCTGTTCCTCGGTCGGATCGGTCAGGTGGGCCGTGCGGCCCATGCTGATCCGGCGCTCGGGGAAACGCGTCTCGGACTTGGCTTTGAAGGCCTTCTCAACGCAGTTCATTTCCATCGGCGGCTGGTAGTGGCCGTCAGGGAAGTGGCTCAGCCCCTCGTGCTGACCCGACACGCCAATGAAGCGTTCGACATGCTCGTACCAGGGCGCGAGATCTTCGTAGCGGATCGGCCAGTCGACGGCGATCCCGTCACGGGCGTTGCCTTCGAAGTCCAGCTGGCTGTGGCGATAGCTCTGCCGCCCCCAGGTCAGCGACCGGCCGCCGACGTGATAGCCGCGGATCCAGTCGAAGCGGTTTTCCTCGGTATAGGGGTGCTCGTCGTCCTTGACGAAGAAGTGCTGGGTGTACTCGGTCATCGTATAGTTGGTGCGGCGCTGCACCTGATAGTGCGCGTCCAACTCGGCCTGCGGCAGCTGCCCCTGCGGGTACTTGGTCTGCCAGGGATCGAGGACGGCGGTCGGATAGTCCTCGAGATGCTTGACCATGCGGCCCCGCTCGAGAACCAGGACCTTCAAGCCCTTCTGCGTCAGTTCCTTGGCCGCTATGCCGCCAGTGATACCGCTACCAACAACGATCGCGTCATAAGTGTTCTTGCGCCGCGCGCGGCCGTTCAGATTGGCCATGTTAGCTCCCTTTGCGGCCGCTCGATGGGCCGCGCCGGAAGCTTTAAGCAACGCGACGCCCCGACCTCGGCGAACCCTTCATTCTTGCCTGGAGGCTTCCATGAAATGGGTTACATTGCAAGAAAGCTCGGCATTTCATGTCAAAAATGGGCGAGCGTCTGGGAGGACAAGGATGATCAGATGGACCGCCGGGGCGCTGGCCCTGCTGCTGGCGCTTGGCGCGGGCGTGGCGCACGCCGAGGATGTGAAGGCGGGGCCCTGGCGGCCGCTGTTTGACGGCAAAACCCTGAATGGCTGGACGCCGAAGGTCGCCAAGCATCCGGCCGGCGAGAACTATCGCAACACCTTCGTCGTCGACCACGGCGCCATCCGGGTGTCCTACGCGGGCTATGACACACTGGACGGCCAGTTCGGGCACCTGTTCTACAACACGCCGTTCAAGGCCTATCGCCTGAAGCTGACCTACCGCTTCCTGACCGAAGGCGGTCTGGCCGACACCCCGGCCTGGGCGCGCAGCAACAGCGGCATCATGTTCCTCGGCCAGAGCGCCGAGAGCATGACGGTCGAGCAGCCCTTCCCGGTCTCGGTCGAATTCCAGCTGCTGGGCAAGGACGGCGACGCGCCCCGCTCCACCGGTTCGGTCTGCACGCCCGGCCTGACCATCACCATCGACGGGACCAAGGTAAAGGAGCATTGCACGATCTCCAAGAACGCCCCGACCATCCCGAACGGCACCTGGGTCCAGACCGAGCTGGAGGTGCTGCCCAACGGCGAGATCACCCAGAAGATCAACGGCGTGGCGGTCCACCACTATGCCGGCGTGACCTTGGATCCGGACGACACCGTGGCCGGCGGGGCTAAGCCCTACATCCTGGCGCGCGGCGCCCAACCCGTGACGGAGGGCTACATCGCCCTGCAGAGCGAGGGCCATCCGATCGAGTTCAAGGACATCCAGATCCAGGAGCTGACGGCGCGCTGAGCGCCGTCAGAACCGGCTACTTCTTCAACGTGCTCAGATACTGGACGACGGCGGCGCGCTTGGCCGCGTCCGCCTCGCCCAGCAGCATCTTGGTGCCCGGCACGGTCTTGCCTGGGGCCTTGATGAAGGCGTCCATCTGGTCGGGCGTCCAGGTGATGTTCGAGGCCTTCAACGCGGTGCTGTAGGCAAAGCCAGGGGCGGTCCCGGCCTTGCGACCGGCGACGCCGGCCAGGGGCGGCCCCATCTTGCCCGGCGCGGGCTGCAGCGAATGGCACATCGTGCACTTCTGCTCGAACACCTGCTGGCCTGAGGTCTGCGCGGCGGCGCTGGTCGCCATCACAGCCATGACGGCGGCGAGCGTAAGCTGGAACTTCATCGAGGAAACTCTCCGTCAGAATTTGGCGGCGGCCTTACAGACCCAATAGCCGGCGATTGCGACCGGCGTCTGGCGCGCTGCCGGCGAAGTCGTCGAAGGCCTTGTCCGTGACCTGGATGATGTGGTCGCGGATGAACGGCGCGCCTTCGCGAGCGCCCTGTTCGGGATGCTTCAACGCGCACTCCCAT
Source organism: Caulobacter sp. GW821-FHT11E11 (assembly GCF_058808315.1). Classification (NCBI taxonomy): domain Bacteria; kingdom Pseudomonadati; phylum Pseudomonadota; class Alphaproteobacteria; order Caulobacterales; family Caulobacteraceae; genus Caulobacter; species Caulobacter sp. GW821-FHT11E11. Next base: position 223,388 of record NZ_JBXARO010000010.1, on the reverse strand, counting down.
TCCAGCACCGCCCAGCCGTCGAAATCGTATTGGGCCAGCTTGGAGAAGATCGCCTTGAAGTCTACCTGGCCATCGCCCAGCGAGCGGAAGCGGCCCGGCCGCTCGGCCCAGCCCTGGTAGCCGCCGTAGACGCCCGACTGGGCCGTCGGCCGGAACTCGGCGTCCTTGACGTGGAACGCCTTGATCCGCTCGTGGTAGCGGTCGATGTAGCCCAGATAGTCCAGCTGCTGCAGGACGAAGTGGCTGGGATCATAGAGGATATTGGCGCGCGGATGGCCGCCGACCTCATCCAGGAACCGCTCGAAGGTCGCGCCGTCGTGCAGGTCTTCGCCCGGATGGATCTCGTAGGCCGCGTCGACGCCGTTCTCTTCGAAGACATCCAGGATCGGCTTCCAGCGGCGACCGAGTTCGGCGAAGGCCTCTTCGATCAGCCCCGCTGGCCGCTGCGGCCACGGGTACATGTAGGGCCAGGCCAGAGAGCCCGAGAAGGTAGCGTGAGCCTTCAGACCCAGGCGTCGACTGGCGACGGCGGCGGCCTTGACCTGCCCGACGGCCCATTCCTGGCGTTCCTTGGGCTTGCCGCGCAACTCGGGCGGAGCGAAGCCGTCGAACAGCTCGTCATAGGCCGGATGCACAGCGACCAGCTGGCCCTGCAGGTGGGTCGAGAGCTCGGTGATCTCCAGGCCGTACTCGGCCAACAGACCAGCGATGTCGTCGCAATAGGTCTGGCTTTCGGCGGCCAGGGCCAGGTCGAAGAACGAGTCCGCCCCGCCCGTCGGCATCTGCACGCCGACATAGCCAAGGTCTGCGACCCATTTGGCCATGGTCTCCAACTTGTCGAACGGCGGCTCGCTGCCGATGAACTGGGCCAGGAAGATGGCCGGTCCCTTGAGCGTCTTCATCGACCGTCTCCTTGAAGCAACACCCAGCCGGCGTCGTCGCGGCTGGCGGCCACGGCGCGCTCGACGAAGGCCATGCCGCGCACGCCCTCGCCGATGTCGGGCACGAGCGATACGCCCTGCCCTTCGATGGCGTCGGCGAAGTCGCGATAGATGTTGGCGAAGGCCTCGATGAAGCCTTCCGGATGGCCTGTCGGCAGGCGGGTCACCGCGCGAGCGCCCGCGCCCAGATAACCCGAGCCGGCGTGCAGCACCTGGCTGGGACCGTCCAGCCAGTCGATGGTCAAGACGTTCGGATCCTCGTGCGACCAGGTCAGCCCGCCCTTCTCGCCATAGACGCTGAGCGTCAGGCCGTTGCGGGCGCCGGCCGATATCTGCGAGGCGATCAGCACGCCGCGTGCGCCGCCTTCGAAGCGCAGCAGCACGTTGCAGTCATCGTCCAGGCTGCGGCCCGGCACCACGGTCGAGACGTCGGCGCACAAGCGCTCGACGCGGACACCGGTCACGAACTCGGCGATGTTGAAGGCGTGGACGCCGATGTCGCCGATGCAGCCGCCAACACCTGATTGCTTGGGGTCGGCGCGCCAGCTGGCCTGCTTGTTGGCCTCGTCACGCTCCAACGGCTGCGATAGCCAGCCTTGCGAATATTCGACCACGACCTTGCGCACCACGCCCAGGTCGCCCCGCGCCACGATTTCGCGCGCCTCGCGGACCATCGGATAGCCCGTGTAGGTGTAGGTCAGCCCGTAGAGCTTGCCAGACGCCGCGACGATGCTCGCGAGCTCCTGGGCCTCGGCGAGGTTCAGGGTCGCGGGCTTGTCGCTGATCACGTGCAGCCCGCGCTTCAGAGCGGCGGCCGAGACGTCGAAGTGCAGATGGTTCGGCGTCACCACCGAGACCAGCTGAACGCCGTCTTCACGGGCCCGCTCGGCGGCGATCATCGCGTGATGATCCGGATAGACCCGGTCGGGCGCCACGCCCCAGGCGGCCGCCGCCTGGGCGCTCTTGGCCGCGTCGCGGCTGAACACCCCGGCGACCAGCCGGATGCGGCCGTCCAGCTCGGCGGCCATGCGGTGCACCGGCCCGATAAACGAGCCGGGACCGCCGCCGACCATGGCCATCCGCAAGCTCATCAGGCGACGACCTTCGAGAGGTAGTCGTAGCTGATCTTGGCCGACTCCAGGCGCGGATGCGCGAACGGCGGCTCCTGCTCGTAGTAGAAGCCGCGAATGCCGGCGGCGTAGGCGGCGGGCAGCAGTTTCTTCCAGTCGATCATGCCGCTGCCGACCTCGGTCGGGTCCTGCTTCAGCTCGAAATTGGTCTTGGTCGTCGCCTTGACGTCCTTGACGTGCATCTGGGTGAAGCGGCCCGGATGGGCCTTCAGGAGCGCCTGCGGATCGTGGCCGGCGGCGGTGACCCAGCCCACATCCATCTCGAAGGTGACCAGGTTCGGATCCGTGCCCTTCAGCAGGATCTCCATGCCGGTGGTGTCACCCAGCGGCGCGAACTCGAAATTGTGGTTGTGATAACCGCTGACGATGCCGGCCTTCTTCAGCACGGCGGCCTTCTCGTTCAGGAAGTCGGCGTTCCACTTCCAGTCGTCGGCGGTCATCTGGACGCCGGCCGCGCGCAGGTCGTTGCCCAGGCGGTCGGGGATGTAGAGGATCGGCATGATCGCCGACTTCACCCCGATCACATGCAGCTCGCCGGCCAGCTTGTTCAGGTCGCCGCTGAAGCCGTTGGGGCCCTTGGGCGAGATGTGGGCGCTGGGGCAGATCAGGCCTGCCTTGTCGAAGGAAGCGCGCAGCTCGGCCGGCGTGCGGCCCAGATAACCGGCTAGCTCGACCGACTTGAAGCCAATCTTGGATACCGTGGCCAGCTGGGCGTCCAGCTCCTTGGCCAGGTCCGGACCCAGACTGTAGAGCTGGATGCCAACCGGCTGCTTGTGGCGCTGGAAGAACGGCGTCTGGGCCGCGCTGGCGCCGCCGGCCAGGGTCGCGCCGAAGAGGGCCGCGCCTGCGCCGAGAAGGCCGCGTCGAGAAAGGTGTTCGTGCACGAGGCTTTCCTTTTGCATGAGGCTTAGACTTGGGCCGGGCTGGCGGTGGCGGTGACGTCATCCGCCTCCGTCACCGGGCCGCGCGTGGGCGGGCGGAAGAACACCGCCAGCAGGCAGACGGCCGCCAGGGCCATGCCGGTCGGGACCAGGAACAGGGTGGTGTAGTCGACGGATCCGCCCGTGCTCAGCTTGCTGACCAGCGACGGGAACAGGAAGCTGGCCACCACATTGCCGACGCCCAGGATCAGCAGGTTGAACAGCCCCTGGGCGCTGGAGCGGACGTCCTTGGGGAACACCGCGTCGACGAAGATGTACACGGTGGCGAAGAAGAAGGCGTAGCAGATGCCGTGCAGCAGTTGCACGGCCACGATGGTCGGGATGCTGTCGGCGAAGAAGGCGAAGACGGCGAAACGCGCGGCGTGGCCCAGCACGCCGACGATCATCGTGACCTTCCAGCCCAGACGCACCAGCACCCGGCCCAGCAGGAACATGGTCAGCACCTCGGCCACCTGGCCCAGGCTCAACACCACCATGCTGAGGTTGCCGGCGATCCCGACCCGGTTGGTCAGGAAGGCGTCGGCCATGACGAAATAGCCGTTGTGAATGACGCTATCGATGAAGGTGACGATGAACAGCACCAGCACGAACGGCGCGGCCAGGAGCTTGAAAGCCCGTCGCCAGGCCAGCTTATCGATGCCGGTCGCGTCCTTGCGGGCCGGCGTGTGCGGCAGGGTCAGGGCGTAGCCGGCGAAGGCGAACGAGACGATCGCCGCGACCAGGAAGATCCAGCGCACCTGCTCGACCGACGCATGCGCGCCCAGCAGGAACACGAAGGGCCAGCTGACCAGCACCCAACCGACCGTCCCGCCCATCCGCACCGCGCCGAAGCCGGCCGCAGGGTCCTTCAGGTTGGCGAAGGCGATCGAGTTGGTCACCGACAGGGTCGGCACATAAACCAGGCTGAACACCAGGTAGCAGGCGAAGAACGGCCAGAAGGTGGTCGCGAAGGCCGTGCCGACCAGGGCGAGGCCACCGATCAGGTGGCTGACGGCCAGAAACCGCTCGGCTGCGAAGTTGCGATCGGCGAACTGGTTGGAAAAGAAGATGCCGACCAGGGCGGCCACGCCCCAAGAGCTGCCAACCAGCGACTGCTGCCAGGGCTCGAAGCCAAGCATGCCCATGTAGGGGAAGATCTTCGGCGCCCAGGCGCCCCAGATCGCCAGCTGCAGCACCATCATCACGAAGAGCCGGAAGCTCGTGTTCATGGACCTGGCCCTCCCCGACCAGTTTTGGGCGGCAGTTTCGGCCCGTTTGGGCCGCTCCCGCTCCGATGTAATCGAAATCATCGATAACAGGGGTGCGCCAGCTTGCCAAGCTGTCGGCTAGTCGCCAGTGTCGCGCCAATGGCGACCATTCAAGATGTTGCGCGCGACGCGGGGGTCTCGACCGCGACGGTTTCCCGGGTGTTCAGCGCGCCCGAACTGGTGCTGGAAACCACCCGCAACAAGGTGATGGAGGCGGTCAACCGCCTGGGCTACGAGCCCAACTTCGCCGCCAAGAGCCTACGCACCCTGCGGACCGAAAAGATCCTGGTTACGGTGCCCGACATCTCCAACCCGTTCTTCTCGCAAGTGATCCGGGGCGTCGAGGAAGCCGCCCTGGCCGCCGGCTATTCGGTGCTGCTGGGCGACACCCGCCATGAAGAGACGCGCGAAGAGCAGTACGCGGCCATGTTCCGCCGCAAGGAGGCCGACGGCCTGATCTTCCTGGGCCACCGCCTGCCCGACGTGCTGGCCGAGATGGTCGCCGCCAAGGGTCCCAAGACCCCGATCGTCAACGGCTGCGAGTTCCGGCCGGGCCTGGCCGTCTCCAGCGCCCATATCGACAACGCCGCCGCCGCCGCCGAGGTCGTCGACTTCCTCTATGGCCTGGGTCACACCCGCGTCGGCGTGGTCACCGGCCCGTTGGCTAGCCCGATCAGCAGCGACCGCCTGGCCGGCGTGCTGTCGGCGGCCCAGCGCCACGGCCGGGCCAGCGCCCTGCGCATGGCCATCGGCGACTTCTCGATCGAGTCGGGCGTGCGCCAGACCGGCGAGCTGCTGGACGAACCCGGCCGACCGACGGCGATCTTCTGCTTCAGCGACGAGATGGCGATGGGCGCGCTTGAGGCGATCCGCCAGCGTGGCCTGCGGTGTCCGGAAGACGTGTCGCTGGTCGGCTTCGACGACATCCGCTTCGCCCAATATCTGCACCCGCAGCTGACTACGGTCAGCCAGCCCAAGGAGCAGATCGGCCACGAGGTGGTGCGCCTGCTGCTCGACATCCTCAGCGGCCGCGCCACCGCGCTGCAGAACGTCACCCTGCCCCATCAGCTGGTGGTGCGGTCAAGTACGGCGCCGCCACCCGCCTAGCGGGGCGCCAGCTCGCGGACCCAGATGTTGCGGAAGCTGATCGGCGCGCTGGGATCGCCATGCGCCTGCAGTTTGATCGGCGTCGGTCCGTGGGCCTTATAGCCTGGCTTGCCGATATAGACTGTCTCGCCGGCCAGCACGGCGTGGTCCTGCACAAGGACGCCATTGTGTATCACGGTGACATTGGCCGGCGTCATGAGCGCGCCGTCCCCGCCGAACACCGGGGCATGCCAGACGATGTCGTAAGTCTGCCACTCGCCCGGCTTGCGGCTGGCGTTGGCCAGAGGCGGGTGCTGCTTGTAGACGCTGGCCGCCTGACCGTTGACGTAAGTGGCGTTGTCGTAGCTGTCGAGGATCTGCACCTCATAGCCCTGGTCGCGCGGACCGGTAGACGCCAGGAAGACGCCGCTGTTGCCCCGCGCCTGTCCCGAGCCGGTGATGTCGGCGGGGATGCGCCATTCCAGATGCAGCTGGTAGTCGCGGAACGACCGCTTGGTCTCGATATTGCCGCGCGCCTTGTCGACCGTCAGCACGTCATTCGCGACGGTCCAGCCGGCGGGCGACTTGTCCAGGGTCGAGACCCACTTATCCAGACCCTTGCCGTCGAACAGCACGATCGCGTCGGCGGGCGCGCCACCGGCGTCCTTGGCCGGCGCCACAACGGGAACCGCCGGCTTCCAGACCTCGGTCTCTTCAGGCTTGGTCTGGGCTACGGCCAGAGACACGGCCGCCAGGCCACCGACGCCAGCCAGCGCCAGGACGCTCTTACGCTTCATCTTGCTTCCCGCTCCCAGTCGAGCGGGCAGCATAGGCGCCTGGGTCCAGAAACGACAACGCCCCCGCTGGCGGACCAGCGGGGGCGATTGCGTGTAGCGCAAAGCCTAAGAGACTTACGCGCCGCCCGGGAAGCGGAAGGGAACCTTCACCGAACCGGTCTTGGCGCCCATCGGCAGCTTCTCGGCGATGCACATGGCAGCCTTGTCGAAGCCCTTACCGGCGGCGCTGTTGTCGACGACCTTGCAGTCCGACAGCTTGCCGTCAGCGGCGCTGCATTCCAGCATCACCTGCGCGGCGTCGCGCGTGTTGGCGAACTGCTGCAGGCAGCGGCCCATCTGGTCTTCGAAACCGCCAGCGGCCGAAGCGGCTTGAGCGACGAGGAAGCTGCCAGCGAGACCCGCGGCGAAAGCGATCGAGAGTTTCATACCCACCCATTCCTTCTGGAACCGAACTTGTGAGGATGGTTATCGGGCCTAAGCCCTAAGGAACGGCCAAGGTTCGCGGTTAATCATTTCCAAAAGCGCCGTGTCCGGAGAAAAATCCCTGATCGCGCCTGGCTTGGCGGAGAAATAATAAAAGCGGTTTTCTTAAATGCCGAACGAATGGTATCGCTTCCAATTCCCAGGAGAGACAGCGCGACCATGCCCGAAGCGCACAGCCGGCGCCCCAGCAAGCCGCACGACGACCGGACCAGCCTATCCGGCACCAATATCGAACGGGCCGGTGACTACAATCAGCGCGTCGCCTTGCAATCGATCCGTATCGGCCTGGCCAAGACCAAGCAGGAAGTCGCCACCTATACGGGCCTGACGGTCCCGGCGATCACCAACATCACCAACCGCCTGCTCGAGGAAGGCCTGATCATCGAGGCAGGCAAGCTGCACGGCGCCCGGGGCCAGCCGGCCATGACCTTCACGGTCAATCCGGACGGCTGCTACTCGATCGGCCTGAATATCGACCGCGACCACGTTACGATCGTGCTGCTGGACCTAGCCGGCAAGGTCCGCGCCCGCGCCTCGCGCGAGATCGCCTTCGCCAGTCCCGACGAGGTCGCCGAGTTCTTCGAGCAGCATCGCAAGGCGTTCCGTCGGCTGAAGGGCGTCCAGGCCGACCGCATCATCGGCATGGGCGTGGCCGTGCCCGACGACCTGGCCAAGGGCGACCTGCCCCATCGTCCGGCGGACTACGAGGCCTGGAACACGGTCGACATCCGCGCCCTGCTCTCGCGCGGCCACGACTGGCCGATCATGGTCGAGAACGACGCCGCCGCGGCCGCCCTGGGCGAGCTGCACTTCGGCCACGGCATGCGCAACCCCAGCTTCTTCTACATGCTGGTCAGCTCGGGCCTGGGCGGCGGGCTTGTCGTCGACGGCGAGTATTTCCGCGGCGCCCATGGCCGCAGCGGCGAGCTGGGCTTCCTGCCGACCGATGCCTCGGGCTCGGCGACGCTGGAGGACTTCCTCTCGCTATCGTCACTGAACGAAGCCCTGGGCGACCTTGCCCCGGCCGATCCGGCCGAACTGGCCAACCTGCCGCCGGAAGGCCGCGAGCGGATCGACGCCTGGCTGGACGTGGCGGCCGAGCGGCTGTGCGATCCGCTGGTGGCGATCAGCTGCCTGATCGATCCCCAGGCCGTGTTCATCGGCGGCCGCCTGCCCGGCTCGCTGATCGACCGCCTGGCCCAGGCCGTGAACGACAAGCTGGCCGCCCGCAACCTGGCCCTGGCCATGGCCCCGGTGCGTCACGCGGCGCTGGCCGCCGACGCTCCGGCCCTGGGCGCGGCGATCCTGCCGATCATCGCCAGCTACCTGCCGCTGCGCTCGGTGCTGCGCAACACCGCCCAGGTCTAGCCGGCCTCGCCCGGGGACCACAGGCGGGCCGCGCCACGCACGCCCGAGCTGTCGCCCCAGCGCGCCGGCGCGATCTTGGCCGAGAAGCCGTCCGAGAAAATGCGCGGCCCGATCACGCCCGGCAGCCGCGCGTACAGCGCCTCGACGTTCGACAGCCCGCCGCCCAGCACGAAGACGTCCGGGTCGACGATGTTGCAGATCACCGCCATGGCGCGCCCCAGGCGATCGACCAGGCGATCGAAGGCCGCGCCGGCTTCCGGTTCGCCGGCCAGGGCGTCGGCGACGATCGCCGCGCCGTCCAACTCCCGCCCCGTGCGCGCCGTGAAGTCGCGGCGCAGGCCCGTGCCCGAGACCCAGGTCTCCAGGCAGCCGTTTTGGCCGCACCAGCAACTGGGGCCGGGCGTCTCGTCGGCGTTCGGCCAAGGCAGGGGGATGTGTCCCCACTCCCCGGCTACGCCGTCGCCGCCCTCGACCAGACGCCCGTCGACCACCAGCCCGCCGCCGCAGCCAGTGCCCAGGATGATGGCGAAGGTCACGCGCGCGCCCGCCGCCGCGCCGTCGGCGGCCTCGGACAGCGCCAGGCAGTTGGCGTCATTGGCCAGGCGCACAGGTCGCTGAAGGGCCTGGGACAGGTCCTCGCGGAAGCGGCGGCCGTTCAGATAGACGGCGTTGGCGTTGCGCATCACGCCGGTGCGCGGCGAGATCGAGCCCGGCGCACCGACGCCGACCGTGCCACGCGTTCCAGCCTCGGCTTCGATGCGATCGATGAGATCGCGGACGGCGGCCAGGGCGGCGTCGTAGCTCGCGGGCGTCGGCGTCCTCAGCCGGGCCACCACGTTGCCGTCGGACGCCAGGGCGGCCGCCTCGATCTTCGTTCCACCAAAATCGACACCAATCTGGATCACTACAGAGCCTCAATCGAGCAGGTGGCGGCGCCCGCCCCCGCGTAAGCGTGGTTGGAGAAACGAGAAGAAAGACGAGCCCCGCTAGGGCGTGATGCGGACCATGACCACGCCGTGCGACGGGGCGGTCGCGACGAACCGGCCCTTCATGGCGCCCAGGTCCTTGCCGGCCCAAAGGTCACGCACCTGGGCCTTCAGCGTCGCAGGATAGCCGAGCTCGGTCCAGTCCACGGCGATCGGCTTGGCCGCCTCGCCACGATTGAACAGGATCACCGCCCGGCTGCCGTCGGCCAGGGGCTTGGACCAGACCTCCAGATCGCCATCGTCGCGCACGCGGCGGCCCTGAACGCCCAGGCGGTCCTGGTTCACGGCGATGACCTCCTTGTTCAGCAGGATGTCGCGCGTGTCCTTGTCCATGTTGGCGACGTCATTGCCGGCGATCAGCGGCGCGGCCATCAGCGCCCAAAGGCTGAAGTGCGAGCGGTACTCCGTCGTGGTCAGCCCGCCGTTGCCGACCTCCAGCATGTCCGGGTCATTCCAGTGGCCCGGGCCGGCGAACGGATAAAGTGGCTCGTTCAGATCCAAGATGCGCAGCACGCCCAACGAATAGTCGTGCTTGCCGTCCCACTTGTCGGTGATGTCGCCAGTGGTGCGCCACAGGTTGCCGACAGCGCTGGCCCACAGCCACGGCTTGGCCGTGCCCCACTCGCACATGGAGAAGACGATATCGCGGCCAGTCTCGCGCAGGGCGTCCGCCATCAGGGTGTAGGCCTCCTCGGCGTTGCGCGTGCCGGTCTCGCACCAGTCGTATTTCAGATAGTCGACGCCCCACGAGGCGTACGTTTTGGCGTCCTGGTACTCATGACCCTGGCTGCCCGGGCGGCCGCCGCAGGTCTTGGGGCCGGCGTCGGAATAAATGCCGAATTTCAGACCCTTCGAATGCACATAGTCGGCCAGCGCCTTGATCCCGCTGGGGAAACGCTTGGCGTCATAGGTGATGAAGCCGCCCTCGTCGCGCGCGCCATGCCAACAGTCATCGATCACGACGTACTGGTAGCCGGCCTCCTTCATGCCGTTGCCGGCCATGGCGTCGGCGACGCGGCGCACGGTGGCCTCGTCTATACTGCAGGCGAACTTGTTCCAGCTGTTCCAGCCCATCGGCGGCGTCTGGGCCAGGCCGTTGGCGACGCGCGGCGGCGGGTCCTTGTCCGCCGCGAAAACAGCGGACGGCAGGATCAGCGCGGCGGCCGCCAGCAAGGCGATCAGACGCTGGGATGGCCTAGGCATCAACGGTTCCTTTCACGGGATCGGGCGCGGAGACGCGCTCGAGAATGTTGGCGTGGGTGGGCATCTGCTCGGCGGCTCGTCGACAGGCCATCCGAACGTGCTGCAGCCGCTCGGCCATCAGGCGTTCGTCCATCAGGTCGGCCAGAGGATCGTGGCCCTCCGGCATGCCGCCCTGACCGACCATGATCGCCAGCCAGTTCGGCTCCTGGAAGATGGTCTGGTTGGGGAAGACGGTCGCGCCGCGGGTGCGGAACAGCTCCATCTTGAGCTTCAGCGAGTCCGGGATGGCCATGTGGCGCATGCGGTCCCACAGCGGCTGACCGACCCGGCGGTTGGCGTGGTAGTGGTAGATCAGGAAGTCCCGGATCTGCTCCATCTCCTCGCCCATCATCTGGTTGTAGAGGTCGGAGACCGGCGCATCGATCTTGACCAGCGGGAAGCTGCCAGCCAGCTTGATCAGGCCGTGCTGGATCAGGTGGATCGAGGTCGATTCCAGGGGCTCCAGGAAGCCGCTCGACAAGCCGATCGCCGCGCAGTTCTTGAACCGCGACACCTTGCGCCGGCCGGTGGTGAACCGCAGGAAGCGCGGCTCGGCCAGGACCTTGTTGTCCGGATGCTCAGCGGCCAAGGCGGCGAGCAGGTCGTCGGCCGCCTGGTCGTCGCTGATGTGGTCGCTCACATAGACATAGCCGTTGCCAGTGCGGTGCTGCAGCGGGATGCGCCAGCGCCAGCCGGCCGTGTCGGCGGTGGCGCGGGTATAGGGGATCGGATCCTCGTAGCGCGCCGTAGGCACGGCGATAGCGCGGTTGGCCGGCAGGAATTCCGACCAGTCTTCATAGCCGACGCCCAGAGCATCGCCGATCAACAGACCTCGGAAACCCGAGCAGTCGACGAAGAAGTCGCCCGCCAGCGTCTCGTCGCCATCCAGCGTCAGCGAGGCGATCGTGCCGTCCAGGGAGTCGAGGTTCACGCCCCGGATGGTGCGTTCGACACGCTTGACGCCCCTGCCCTCGGCCACCTCGCGCAGCAGCTTGGCGTAGAGCGAAGCGTCGAAATGATAGGCGTGGGCCATGGCCGCGCGCGGGTCGCGGGGATCCTCGACGCGCCAGTCGAACTTGCCGGCCTTGGCGGCCACGCAGCTCAGCGAGAATTCGGAAAGATCGGCCTGATAGCCCAGCTTGCGGGCCCGCAGCCAGAAGGCATGGAAAGACACCCCGTCCATCGGTGGGCCATAGTTGCCGAACGGATGCATGTAGGCGTCGCCAGGATCGCCCCAGCCGACGAACTCGATCCCCAGCTTGTACGTGCCTTGAGTGGACGTCAGCATCCGGCGCTCGTCCACGCCCACGACCTGGTTGAAGAAGGTGATCGGCGGGATCGTCGCCTCGCCCACCCCGACGGTGCCGATGTCGGCGGACTCCACGAGGGTGATCTTCATCTGCTGGGGCGTGAACACCTTCGAGAAGAAGGCCGCCGACATCCAGCCGGCCGTGCCGCCACCGACGATGACCAGGTGTGAGATCTTTCCCGCGTTTTCCATGCCGCCTTCGTTCACTCAAAAGATCCCCGCCGGCGGGAGGCCGGCGGGGTTGCAGGGGCCTAGAAGGTCCCGCGTACGATGAACGAAACACGGCGGTCGCTGACGGTCCAGCTATGGGTGCGGACCAGGGACTTCGAGAAGTTCCCCTGCGTGCCCAGGTACCAGCTGTCCCGTTGGTCCATCTCGAGGTCGTAGCGCGAGTTCAGGAGGTTCACGACCTGCAGACCGACCTTGACCTGCGGGGTCAGGCCGTAGGTCACCGAGCCGTCCAGCTGGCCGTACGCCTTGGCGTAGACCGGCACCATCAGGTTCGAGGCCGAGGCGCTCATCAGGTAACGCGAGCGCCAGTTGTAGGCCAGGCGGGCGTCGATGCCGTACTTACTGTAGAGCAGCGTCGCGTTGTAGGTGTAGCGCGACAACTGCTCCAGCGGCAGGTCCAGCTTCGAAGCATTGATCTGCGAGGAGTCGGTAACGCTGCTGGAAACGTTCGAGGTTCCTTTGCTTTCCAGCATGGTCGCATTGAATTCCGTACCCAGCCCGCCGAACGCGCCGGGCAGGAAGTCGTAGTACTGCTGGTACTGGAACTCGAGGCCATAGACCTTGCCATGGCCCATGTTCTGCGGGATCGTGCCCACGGCCTGCACGGACTTGCCGTCGGCCTTGGTGATCGTCGCCAGGGTCGGGGTCGACTGGATGTAGTCGTAGACATCCTTGTGGAAGGCGCCGAGCGCCATCATGCCGCCCTTGAAGTACCACTCGCCCGACAGGTCGAACGAGTTGGAGCGCATGGGCTTCAGGTTCGGATTGCCCGAGTAGAAGCCGAAGGCGACGTCGCTGTGGTACTGCACCGGCGAGCCACCGGCCGCCGCCGCGTCGAGCTGGGCCTGGGTGTAGGCCGATCCCGTCTGGGCGTTGATGATGCCGTCGGCCGCCGTGGCGTTGCGCGACTGCAGCGTGGCCGACATGTTGACCGAGGGATCCAGCTGGTAGAAGTCCGGCCGGACGATGTTCTTGGACGCCGCGAAGCGCAGGAACAGGTTCTCCTTGGCCTTCAGGCGCAGGTTCAGGCTGGGCAGCACATTGGTGTAGTTGGTGCTGCCGACTGAAGAGAACGACTTGCCGTCGGCGAAATCGATCTTGGCCTGGGCCGTGGTCGAGGCGAAGCGCTTCTGGGACGCGTCGATGAAGCCGACCGTGCCGAAGCCCTGCCCCTCGGTCGACGCATGCACGATGCGTAGGCCGATATTGCCGTCCCAGCTCATCGCCCGGTCGCCCCACTCGAACGGCAGGTCGCCGCCGAAGCGAGCCTTGGCGTAGACCGCCTCGGTCTTCTCCCACTGGCGGTTGACGCCGCGGCCGCCCGAATTGGCGAAGCTGGTGTTCACGTCGCCCAGCGGCTGCCAGTAGCTGATGCTGCCCGTCGGCGCGGCCCAGATGGGCATATAGCTCATCAGGGTGCCTTGGGTGAACGGGCTGTAGGTCCCGCCGGCCGGAGACCAGGTCGGGATGGTGCCGTTGGGGCCCCCGCGCGGATAGTAGCCGTACTCGCCGTCGTTATAGGCCGGGCCGCCGCCGGGGATCGGGCCGTTCCAGATGGTGTTTTTCAGATAGGCCGACAGCGCCTGCGGGCTCTTGGCCAAGTCGAACGACGGCATGATCAGGCCGGGGACGCTGAGGTCGCCCTTGAAGAAGTTATCGAAGCTGACCTTGTCCTGGTACTGGGTATACTTGTCGGCGGTGGCCGTGACCCGCGTGGCCCAGGGCGCCGAGATCAGGTTCCAGTTGTAGCCGGCGTCGCGCGAGGTGGCGTCGCGCGAGGTGGCCCGCACGCCCAGCTTCAGGTCCTTCAGCCAGCTGTCCTCGTCGAACGCGTAGGTGACGTCGAACTTGCCCGAATATTCGCGGGCGTCGTTGTCGTCGATGTGGTCCATCGCGGCGTACAGGTTGAACGCCGACGGGGTCGAGGTGGCGTTGGTCATGGTGATCTTCGGCAGCTCGCCGGTCAGATCCAGGCCAAAGCCGCCCGCCAGGGTGACGGTGTTATAGACCGTCAGGTCGGTGCCCTCGCGGTGCGAATAGACGTATTGCAGGTCGCCGGTGACCAGCCAGCGGTCGTTGCTCCACTTGAAGCCGGCCGAGACGTCGTTGGTGTTGTCCTTCACCTTGCCGTAGCGGGTGCCCAGGTTCAGCAGGAACGAGTTGGCCACGCCGTTGCCGCCGCCACCGCCGTCGACCAACTGGCCCTTCAGGAAGTTGCCGTCCGAGTCGAAGGTGAACGAGGTGCCGGTCGCCGGGCCGACCACGAACGACTGGTTGTTCGTCGCCGAGCAGCAGGCCGAGGTCTGGGCGAAGCGGTCCTGGAAGGTCTGCTTGGCCTCGGTGCGGAACAGGGTGGTGTAGAGCTCCAGGTTCTGGTTCGGACGCCACTGGAAGGCGCCGTAGAAGCCGTTGCGGTTCCGGTCCTGCTCGTTGTTGCGGTACTGGATGCCAACCGGCACGAAGACGCGGGCCTTGCCCTGGCCAGTGATCGAGTTGTCGCCATTGAAGTTCAGCGTCGAACCGCCGTCATAGGACGACTGCACGCCCACGCCGTGGGCGTTGTACGGATCGACGGCGATGGTGTTGACGGCGGTCTTCAGCTTGGAGCTGGACATGCTGACCAGCATGCCGAACTCGCCCAGATTGGTGTCGAAGCGGTCGCTGAGCAGGAAGCTGCCCGACGGCGAGCCTTCCTTGCGCAGGTCGCCGCGCGTGTAGTCCGCCGAAAAGGCCATCTGCCGACCGGCCTGATCGAACGGCATGCGGGTGCGCAGGTTGACCGTGCCGCCCAGGCCGCCTTCGACGATGTCGGCCGAGGGGTTCTTGTAGACGTCGACGCCGGCGAACAGCTCGGGCGTCACGTCTTCCCACGAGATCGCCCGGCCGCCACGCGCCGAGAACATGTCGCGTCCGTTCAGCTCCGAGCGCACCCAGGTCAGGCCGCGGATCTGGATGCCCGAGCCTTCGGCGTTCAGGCGATCGACGTCGCGCGGCTGGTTGGTCCGGCCGATGGTCACGCCCGGAACGCGTTGCAGGGCCTCGGTGACTGAGCGGTCCGGCAAGCCGCCGATGTCGACGGCGGTGATCGAGTCGACGATCTCCTCAGAGTTCTTCTTCAGATCCTGCGCCGACTGGATCGCCTTGCGCTGGCCGACCACGACGACTTCGGTCACTTGATCGACAGCGCTGTCTGATCCAGACGCAGTTGTCTGGGCCTGCGCCGATGTGGCCATGACGCCAGACATGGCGAAGGCGGCAGCCGACGCCAAAAGCACACTTTTCCTGTTGGTTGTCTTCACGTTTCCACCCCTGAAACTTCCGCCAGGCCGGTTGACCGGGCGGGCCGCCGTTTGCGGCGAGTTCGACAAGAGTCGCCTCACCGTCCCCGGCATATTTTATTTAATATGCTTTATTTAACCGGCCTGCATTTATCGTACAAGCGCCATTTTTCTGACGCCGAAAACGCGGCCGTCACCAGCAGCGGCGGGGTGAGCCGCTGCTGGGTTTCGACAGGTTCAGTCGGCGTTTTCCGGCGGCGTGATCGAGACGAAGCCGTGCGCCTCGACCAACGAGGCCTGGCCGGCGGCGATTCGCGCCGAGGGATTGGGTCGCGGCTCGGCAACCTTGTGCAGCGTGTTGCGATCAATGTGGCGGAACGGCGCTTCCCTGCCCCGCACCTGCAACATCGTCGTCGAGGTGTAGGACCAGCCGCCGTCGGCCTCGAAGCGGACGTCCAGTTCGTAGGAGTCGGTGCGGAACGCCCATTCCAGGAAGTCGGTCGAGCTGATGCCGTAGCCCGGGCTACCCCGCTCGGCCCGGACGATCAGGCCCGAGCCGGTTTCGAGGGCGCGACCGCCGGCCAGGGCCGTCTGCCCGCGCGGCAGGGCCAAGGTCTGCATGATCAGGCCCGTGGCCGGCTCCCACAGCCAATAGCCGACCTGGTCGTGAAAGGTCGTGTCCTCATCCGAGGCGACGATATGGACGTGATAGCGCAGGCCGTAGAGCAGTTGCGGGCCGTTGGCCTGCGGGTCGATCGGCTGAATCTCGATGCGCTCGAGGAACTCGCGGCGCTCGGGGCCCTCGGCCTTGGGGTTCACGTCGACGCCCTTCATCCCCTCCCAGACGCCGGCCAGGCGACGCAGCGGACCGAGGTTGGCCAGGGTGTCCGGATCCACGTCCTCCGGTTCGGTGAAGATGTCGTCGG
Source organism: Caulobacter sp. GW821-FHT11E11 (assembly GCF_058808315.1). Classification (NCBI taxonomy): domain Bacteria; kingdom Pseudomonadati; phylum Pseudomonadota; class Alphaproteobacteria; order Caulobacterales; family Caulobacteraceae; genus Caulobacter; species Caulobacter sp. GW821-FHT11E11. The sequence continues at coordinate 207,423 of NZ_JBXARO010000010.1, read as the reverse complement.
GGAAGTCGTGCATGGCGTCCGTGCTCTGGTGAAGCTTGACGCCGGCTCTATCGGGATAGGCGAAGGCGTCAAGCGGTGCTGATCACCAGACTAGCCGCCTGGCCGTCCCGCAGATTGATCAAAAGTGGCGCCGCTTGCAGACCAGGCACGAGGTTGAAGATCCGGGCGCCGACGTCACCGGCCAGATCCGCATCAGGGCTGGAGACCAGGATCGAGCCGCCGGTCTTGGCGATGGCGACCGTACGGGCGTCGCGACGGGTAGCCGGCTCGTCCTTACGGGCCACGATCGGCGCAACCAGACGCGCGGCGCGATCACCGAGCCCGAACACGGTCGCGCTCAGCTCCAGGCCTTTGGGAGTCACGCTATAGGACATCGCGAAGTCGACCGGCGGATCCAGCTCGCGGCCTTCGGGTGTTTTCAACCGACCGGAGGCGGTAACGCCGACCGCGGCATCTCGCTCGACGGTCTCCAGCTTCGCGGACAGGTCGGCGACGCTGGTGAAGACGTCCCTGCCCTGCGCGACCTCGATCCGAAGCGTCAGCGGCTGATGCGCGGCGTCGATCGGCGCCTGCTGGTTGCTTATCTCGACGGCCTTGTAACGCGTCATGCTGGCGGCCAGGACCGGCCCCAGCGTCTGGTGATACAGAAGCGAGATCGCCCCGCCGGACGCATGACCGCCGCCGGCCGGCGCCAGGTAGTCGAAGTCGTAATCCGTGAAGGTCGCGCGCCAGGGGCCAACCGACGCCAGGTGCGTCCCGATCTCTGGAAACCGTTTCAGGCCGTAAGGCTTGTCTCGCGGCAGCGCCGCACGTGTCGGCGCGATCGGTTTGGCCAAGTCCAACACCGCCGCCAACGCCTTGGCGTGGCTGAAGGTGTGGTGGATGCAAGGCTTGTAGCCGGCGGCGCGATAGTGCGGGCCGCCATACAGCAGGCCGTCATGGGTGCAGGCGCTCATCAGGGCCAGGTTGCGGGCCGAGACCTCGGCGAAGCGCGGATCGCGATCGGCCAGCAGGCGATAGGCCGGATGGCAGCCGTCGCTGGTGCGGCTGCCCCACCAGGTCCACTTGAAGTTCCGCGTCCCCCAGCTGTTGTCCCAGCCGCCGTCGGGAAGCATGAACTCCATGTGGGCGCGCAGGCTGGTCACGACTTGATCCAGCAGCGCCTGGTCGTCCGTGCGCAGGCCGTACATCGCCAGGGCCGGCAGCGACTCCTCAACATTGTAGCCGAGGTCGACCGGCGGCCGCCCCTTGGCCGTGCGGCCGCGCTGCGGACGGCCCTCCCCGAACAGCAGGCCGTTCGGGGTGAAAAAGTCGAGGCTGGCCTGGGCGAAGTCGCGGGCCTTGGCGGTGTAGGCGTCGCGTCCCAGCGCCTCGGCGCCCAGCGAGAAGGCGTAGGCCGTCGAGATCGGATAGTTGATGTTGCCGGTGTCGATCTTCATGAAACCGTCGAGGAAGTCGAAGGCTTTGCCCAGCCGAGCCCGCCAGGCCTCGCGCGTCGCCGTATCCAGCAGGTCGCCGTGATGCAGCAGCGTCTCCGACAGGGCGATGGCGCGGAAGACGGTGATGCCTCGCCAGTCGTTCAGGAAGACGTCATTGGCCCAGCTGCCGTCCGGCCGGCTGACATTGTGCTCGCTCCAGTCCTGGGCGGCCTTGGCCGCGCGCACATACCGGGCTTCGCCGCTGGTCCGAGCCATGCGCATCAGCGGATAGACCGTATCGGCCACACGCCCGTGGATCATGCCGCAGCCCGGACACAGGAAGCCGCCATTGGCGCCCTCCCCGGCCAGACCGGTCACCTGGCGCCTGACCAGCCCATCACACCAGGTCTTCAGCAGCGTCTCATAGGACTGGAGGTCGGCGTGTGCGGGCGCCTCCGGCCCAGCCTCGGCCAGCGACGGCGCCAGCACCGCCGCGGTCGAAAGACCCAACACGCCTCTACGCGAAAGTCCGCTCATCACCCCTCCAGCGCTATGCGCGGGCACCATGACCAGGAGCAGAGAATTTGGCCAGACCAATTTCGAATATCGGTCATGCCACTTTGACCTGGCGCGGATTAGTGAATTATGCTCACCAAGCCGTGGAGCAGAACGCGCTAATCGAGACGCAGAACGTCCGCTAACCTGAGCCGACCTGCGCGCGGCAACCACCAGCCGCCCACGCCGCTTATAGTCGCGGCGTCAGCGGAGGATCGGAGGATGGAATGGCCGACACTGAAGACCTCAGCCTTTCGAGGCGCGACCTGATGGCCGCCGGCGCGGCGTCCGCCGCTGTCGTGAGCGCCCCCGCCGCCGCCAGCGCGGCGCCGTCCGACGCGCCGAGCCTGGTCCAGGTCGCCTTCAAGGTGAACGGCCAGAAGCGGTCCCTGAACCTGGACACCCGCACCACCCTGCTGGACGCCCTGCGCGAGCACCTGAAGCTGACCGGCACCAAGAAGGGCTGCGACCACGGCCAGTGCGGGGCCTGCACGGTCATCGTCGACGGGCGGCGGATCAATTCCTGCCTGACTCTGGCGGTGATGCACGAGGGCGACGAGATCACCACGATCGAAGGCCTGGGCACGCCCGACAAGCTGCACCCGCTGCAGGCCGCCTTCGTCAAGCACGACGGATACCAGTGCGGCTATTGCACGCCAGGCCAGATCTGCTCGGCCAAGGCGGTGCTGGACGAGATCAAGGCCGGCGTCCCCAGTCACGTCACCGCCGACCTGACCAACGATCCCAAGCTGACCGAGGCTGAACTCCGTGAACGGATGAGCGGCAACATCTGTCGCTGCGGGGCCTATTCCAACATTGTCGAAGCGATCGCCGACGTCGCGGGAGGCCTGGCATGAGAGCCTTCGCTTACGAACGCGCCAGCACCCCGGCGCAGGCCGCCGCGGCCGTCGCCAAGGATCCGACCGCCCGCTTCATCGCCGGCGGCACCAACCTCCTGGACCTGATGAAGCTGGATATCGAGACGCCGCGCCGGCTGATCGACGTCAACGGCCTGAAGCTGGACAAGATCGAAGCGACCAAGGACGGCGGCCTGCGGATCGGAGCCCTGGTGCGCAACACCGACCTCGCGTCCGACAAACGCGTGCGCAAGGACTATGGCGTCCTGTCACGCGCCCTGCTGGCCGGTGCCTCGGGCCAGCTGCGCAACAAGGCCACCACGGCCGGCAACCTGCTGCAGCGGACGCGGTGCCCATACTTCTACGACACCAACATGCCTTGTAATAAGCGCGTCCCCGGCGCGGGCTGTTCGGCGGTCGGCGGCTTCACCCGTTCGCACGCCGTGCTGGGAACCAGCGAGGCCTGCATCGCCACCCATCCCAGCGACATGGCCGTGGCCATGCGGGTGCTTGACGCCTCGGTCGAGACCGTCCGCCCTGACGGCGCGACACGGGCTATCCCGATCGCCGATTTCCACCGCCTCCCGGGGAACACGCCGCACGTCGAGACGGCCCTGGCGCCGGGCGAGCTGATCACCGCCGTCACCTTGCCCAAGCCGGTCGGCGGGACGCACGCCTATCACAAGGTCCGCGACCGGGCCTCTTACGCCTTCGCCCTCGTCTCGGTGGCGACCATCCTGCACAAGGACGGCACCGGCCGGGTCGCCCTGGGCGGCGTCGCGCACAAGCCTTGGCGGATCGAGGCGGCCGAGAGCGCGCTGCCGCAGGGCATCAAGTCAGTGTCCGAGCTGCTGCTGGCCGGCGCCAAGACCACCTCGCAGAACGCCTTCAAGCTGACCCTGGCCGAACGCGCCCTCGGCGCGGCCATCGCCGACGCCCAAACTCAAGCGAAGGGCTAGAGCCATGAAGTTCGACACCCCCGCCACCACCAACCCGATCGACCAGCTGAAGATCATCGGCAAGCCGGCCGATCGCATCGACGGCCCCCTGAAGACCACCGGCACCGCGCCCTACGCCTATGAGCGCCACGACGCGCTAGAAGGCGTGGCCTACGGCTACATCCTGGGCTCGGCGATCGCCAAGGGCAGCATCAAGTCGATGGATGTCAGCCGCGCCAAGGCCGCGCCGGGCGTGGTGACCGTGGTCACCGCCCAGACCGCCGGCAAGCTGGGCAAGGGCGACTTCAACACCGCCAAGCTGCTGGGCGGCCCCGAGATCCAGCACTACCACCAGGCCGTGGCCGTCGTGGTCGCCGAGACCTTCGAGCAGGCCCGCGCCGCCGCCGCCCTGATCAAGGTCGAGTACGAGCGGACCAAGGGAACCTTCGACCTGGCCTCGGCCAAGGACGGCGCCCCGCCGGTCGGCAAGGACAGTCCCGACACCGCCATCGGCGACTTCGACAAGGCCTTCGGCGAGGCGCCGGTCAAGCTGGACGAGACCTACACCACGCCCGACCACGCCCACGCCATGATGGAGCCGCACGCGACGATCGCGGCCTGGAAGGGCGACAAGCTGACGGTCTGGACCGCCAACCAGATGGTCGCCTGGAGCCGGGGCGACGTCGCCAAAACCCTGGGCATCCCCAAAGACAATGTCCGCCTGGTCTCGCCCTATATCGGCGGCGGTTTCGGCGGGAAGCTGTTCATCCGCGCCGACGTGATCATGGCCGCGCTGGGCGCCAAGGCGGCGGGTCGCCCGGTCAAGATCGCCCTGCCCCGGCCGCTGATGTTCAACAACACTACGCACCGCCCGGCCACGATCCAGCGCATCCGCCTGGGCGCCACCCAGGACGGCAGGATCACCGCCATCGGCCACGAGAGCTGGTCCGGCGACCTGCCCGGCGGCGGGCCCGAGACCGCGACCCAGCAGACCCGCCTGCTTTACGCCGGCGCCAATCGCATGATGAAGATGAAGCTGGCGACGCTGGACCTGCCCGAGGGCAACGCCATGCGTGCGCCGGGCGAGGCGCCGGGCCTGATGGCGCTGGAGGTGGCGATCGACGAGCTGGCTGAAAAGCTGAGCACCGACCCGATCGAACTGCGCGTCCTCAACGACACCCAGGTCGATCCGGAAAAGCCTGGTCGCCCGTTCTCGCAACGCCAACTGGTCGAATGCCTGCGCACCGGCGCCGACAAGTTCGGCTGGGCCAAGCGCAGCGCCCGCCCCGGCCAGGTGCGCGACGGCCGCTGGCTGGTCGGCATGGGCGTGGCGGCGGCGTTCCGCAACAACCTGGTCATGAAGTCCGCCGCCCGCGTGCGGCTGGAGCCCACCGGCCAGATCGTGGTCGAGACCGACATGACCGATATCGGCACCGGCAGCTACACGATCATCGCCCAGACCGCCGCCGAGATGATGGGCGTGCCGCTGCACCAGGTGACGGTGAAGCTGGGCGACTCCGCGTTCCCCGTCTCGGCGGGCTCGGGCGGCCAGTGGGGCGCCAACAGCTCGACGGCCGGCGTCTATGCCGCCTGTGTGAAACTACGCGAGGCGGTCGCGTCCAAGCTGGGCCTGGATCCCGCGACCGCCGAGTTCGTCGACGGTCGGGTGAAGATCGGCAACCAGAGCCTGCCGCTGGCCCAGGCCGCCGCCGACACGCCGATCGTCGTCGAGGACGCCATGGAATATGGCGACCTGAGCAAGACCCACCAGCAGTCGACCTTCGGCGGCCACTTCGTGGAGGTCGGCGTCGACGCGGCCACGTGCGAGATCCGCATTCGCCGCATGCTGGCCGTCTGCGCCGCCGGCCGGATCCTCAATCCCAAGGCCGCTCGCAGTCAGGTGATCGGGGCCATGACCATGGGCGCCGGCGCGGCGCTGATGGAAGAGCTGGTCGTCGACAAGCGCATCGGCTTCTTCGTCAACCACGACCTGGCCGGCTACGAGGTGCCGGTCCATGCCGACATCCCGCACCAGGAGGTGATCTTCCTGGACGAGACCGACCCGATGTCCTCGCCGATGAAGGCCAAGGGCGTCGGCGAGTTGGGCATCTGCGGGGTCGGCGCGGCGGTGGCCAACGCGATCTACAACGCCACCGGCGTGCGGGTCCGCGAGTATCCGGTCACGCTGGACAAGCTGCTGAAGGACATGCCGGTCCTGGCTTAGTCGCCGAGCAGCGCCCGCGCGTAGTGCTGGCGGTCGATGATCGGGCGGAAGAAAGTCAGGGCGCCGTCGATGACGGCCGGCTCGTTCAGCAGCGCCTTGAACCACAGGTTCGCCTCGGCCACGCCGCGATGCAGGGACGTGACGCGGTAGCTGTGCTTGCCGGTCACCGCCGCGGCGGCCGAGACGGCGGGGTCGTTGCGTAGGCGGGCTTCGAACTGGTCGAGCTCCCGCACCTCCAGCAGCCGCGTACGCAGGTCGGCGATGCAGTGGCAGACGTCGTCGGGCAGCCGCACCCGGTCGATCAGCTTCAGCAGGCCGCTCTGCTTGAAGCGGGAGATGATCCGGTGCGCCGTGGTCTGCGAGACGTCGAACATCTGGGCCAGCTCGACGACCGTCGGCAGCGGCTTGCCCTCCAGCCGGGCCAGGATCTCGAGGTCCGCCTCCAGCCCGACGCGCGGCGCGGGCGCCTGGCGCGAGAGGTGCGGCGGTCCGGGTCTGATCTGGTTCACTTGCGCCGCCTAGTCGCCGCGTTTCGGCGTGAACAGCAGGTCGTGATAGTCCCAGCTGAAGTCGGCGATCGGCGAGACCGCTTTCATGGTCACCCGCTCGATCTCGCCGTCGGCATTGAGGTTGAACGTGACGTAGGCCGGCTCCAGCGCCTTGTCGTCGAAGCGGGTGACGAAGGTGTCGTACTGCCAGTGCTCCAGCTTGCCGGCCATGCGCGGCGTCGACTTGAAGTCGATCCGCAGGCCGCCATCGCCTTGGGTCACCGCGATGTCACCGTACCAGGGATCGGCATAGGTCCCTGCGTACTTCGCCGTCGGCAGCGAAGGCCCGACGCCAGCCGGCTTGGCCTGCGTGCCACTCAGCGCCTTCAGCGCGCCGCCGACCAACTGCTTCTTGTAGGCGATGTAGCGCTCGGTCCACGGCTCGCGCTTGAGGCCCAGATAGTGGTCGAGCAGTTCGTACATCAGGCCGCGCGGCAGCTCGCCGTCCTCGCTGTTCAGCTCGATCGAGAAGCCGACATTGCGGTCGGGGATCAGCACCACCACGGTCTTGAAGCCGAACACCGCGCCGCCGTGCCAGACGATCTGGGTCCCGCGATAATCCTGGATCTCCCAGCCCAGCGCATAGGCCTGGAAGGTCGGCTTGGTGACCTCGAAGCCCGGCGGGGCTTTGTCCAGCGGCTGGATCACCGTGGGCTGCCACATGGCCTTGGACTGGGCCTCGCTGAACAGGCGCTTACCGTCGGGCAGAGCGCCGTGGGCCAGCTGCAGCTTCAGCCACTTGGCCATGTCGTTGGCGCTGACGGCCATGCCGCCGGCCGGGGCGGCGCTGGTCGAGAGTTCGTCACGCTCGTCGAGCACCTCCTGGTCGCCCGCCCCGCGCAGGCCGCCGTTCATGCGGGCGTGCGGCTGGGCGCGGTTGGCGATCTGGAAGCGGCGACCGTCCGTGGTCGAGCTGGTCATGCCGGCGGCGGCGAAGACGTGCTCGCGGACATAGTCCTCCCAGGTCTGACCGGTGACCGCCTCGATCAACTGGCCGGCGACCATATAGAGGACGTTGTCGTAGGCGTAGCCGCTACGGAAGCTGGTGGCGGGCTTGAGGTAGCGCAGGCGGCGCACGGCCTCGGCGCGCGGGATGTTGCTGCGCGGCACGAAAAGCAGGTCGCCCTGCCCCAGGCCGAGACCACTGCGGTGGACCAGCAGGTCGCGCACGGTCAGCTCGCGCGTCACCCATGGGTCGTACATCTGGAAGCCCGGCAGGCGGTCGGCGACCTTGTCGTCCCAGGACAGCTTGCCGGCGTCGACCAGGGTGGCGAGGGCCGCGACGGTCATCGCCTTGCCCGTCGAGCCGGTCATGAACAGGGTGTCGGCGTCAACCTTCTCGGGCGCGCCCAGCTTGCGCACGCCATAGCCCTTGGCCAGCACGGTCTGGCCTTCGTCGACGATGGCGATCGACAGGCCCGGCGCGCCGACCTTCTGGCGCAGCGCCTCGACATGGGCGTCGAAGTCCTTGGGCGGCTGAACGACAGGACCGGCGGCGAGCGCGGCGGCGAGGATGAGGCTGATCATGAGACCTCCGGTTGCAAGGCGGGACGTCGGACGAAGCGAATGAAGCTGATCACTGCCAGCGGCGTGACGTAGAGCGCGATTAGGGCATAGGCCAGCAAGCGGTAACCGCCGCCGATCAGGGCGACCAGGCCGACCCGCTCGGCCAGCACCATGCAGAAGACGAGCAGGGCCACGGTGCAAAGGGCTCGAGCCCGCACGCCGAACGGACGGCCCATCCGCGCCTGGAAGGCGCCAGCGACGCGTTCGTTGATGGCGTGCACCGCGCCCGTGCCGCTCTCCAGCAGGGCCGCGAAGACCATCAGCTGGAACAGCAGGCGGAAGATCGGCAGGTTCAGCTTGGCCAGCAGTACGTCCGACGGCAGCGCAGCGCCGCCGACCTCAGGCGCATAGGCGCACATGCAGACGAAGAAGACGAAGGCCGGGATCATGGCCAGCGGCCCGGCGATCAGGCCGGCAGTGACCGCGTCACGGTCGCTGAGCAGATGGCGGGTCACGGGCAGGATGATCACCGCCCCGATGATGTTGTAGCCGGCATAGGTGGTCCCGCCGACGAAGGCGTCCGCGCCGATCTGGACCGGGACCGAGAAGGCGGCGGCGATGTCGTGGCCGAAGGTCGTCAGGGCCAGCACCAGGAACAGGCCGTAGACGCCGTAAAGCAGGATCGAGACCCAGGCGAACAGCTGCTCGACCAGCTTGTTGCCGAAGCTCGCGAAAAAGGTCACGCCCGCCAGCAGGGCCAGCATCCCGGCCCATCGAGGCGCGGCGAACACGGCATGGCCGATCTCGCCCGCCGCCGCACCGAACACGGCCAGCACCAGCACGACGAAGAAGGCATAGGCCAGCTCGAAAGCGACCCAGCCTCTGCCCAGCAGCGCCTGGAAGAAGCTGCGATAGTCCCGCGCCCCGTTCGCTCGCGCGAACAGGAACGTCAGGACGCACATGCCGCTCCAGATCAGCGTCGCCAGGGTCAGGCCGGCCAGGCCGCCCCACGGTCCGGCGTGTAGGAAGAACTCTGCGATCTCGCGACCGGTGGCGTAGCCGCCGCCGATGACGGCGGCCTTGAAGGCCAGGCCCGGCAGCAGCCAGCGGCTGAACCAGCCTGACGCCTGGCCGCTCATGCGAGACAGGAGTCGAGCAGGCGCTCGAAGGCTGGCCCACTGCGCAGCGGATCAGCGGTCGGCATGCCCAGCCGCGCGGCCACGGCCTCGATCTCGGCCTGGGCCGCCTCGGGCGACAGCTTGCCGGTGTTGAGGCTGATCCCGGCGCAGCGGATGTTTGGGCTAGTCACCCGCCCCAGGGCGATGGTCGCCTCGATCACCGCCTCGATCGACGGGACGGCGTGGCCGGCATGGCCGAGGATCTCGGTGCGGCCAGGTTCGTGGCAGACCACGAAGGCGTCCGGCTGGCTGCCTTGCAACAGGCCCAGAGACACCGCGCCATAGGCCGGATGCAGCAGCGAACCCTGCCCCTCGATTACGTCGATATGGCTGGGCGGCGCGGCCGGGCTCAGCATCTCGGCGGCCCCGGCGATGAAATCGGAGACCACGGCGTCGATCGGCATGCCGGAGCCGGCGATCATGATGCCGGTCTGGCCGGTGGCCCGGAAATCGACGTCCAGCCCCCTGCCCTTCAGCCCCCGAGAGATGGCCAGGGCCGCGTACTTCTTGCCCAGGGCGCAGTCGGTGCCGACGGTCAGGATCCGGCGGCCCGAGCGCGGCTTGCCCGAGCCGACGGGGATCCCCGGCGGCGGCGTGCGCACGTCGATCAGTCGGCGTCCCGTCCGCTCGGCGGCGGCCTTCAGCTCAGGGATGTCGCCAAGACGAGCGTGCATGCCCGAGATGATGTCCAGCCCCGCCTCCAGCGCCTCGACCAGGCCGGAGATCCACGCCGGCGGGATGTGCCCGCCAGCGTTGGCCACCCCGATCACCAGCCCGCGCGCGCCCTCGGCCACCGCCTGCGCGGGAGCCAGGGCCGGCAGGCCGGTGCTGACCCGGCCGCCGGGCAGGACGAACTCGCCGACGCAGCGCTCACCGACCCAGTCGCGAAGGCCGAACGCGGTCTTGGCGTAGCCCGGCTCGACGGTGTCGCCGAGGAACAGGAGGTAGGGCGACGGCAGACCGCCGACCTCCTCCGCAACCTCATCGCCCATCTTGTCCCGGGGGGCTCTGGCGAGAACACTCATGGGATCAGAAGCCGGCCGTCAGGCTGACGCCGATGGTGCGCGGCCGGATCACGCCCGTGCCCATCGCGCCGGTCGGATAGACGGGCAAGCCGCTGGACGTCAGCGCGGAGCTCGAGACCTTACCGTCGGCGTCGGTCACGTTCTTCACATAGGCCTCCAGCTCGACCTTGCCGAAGTTCACGCCCGCCCGCAGGTCGACGACCTCATAGGCCGGGACCTTGCGCTGGTGGCCATTGGCGACGCGATAGGCGTTGTCGAAGCTGGCGCTCTGCTTGCCCAGCACCCGCAAAGAGGCGCCGACATAGGCCTGCTTGTCGCCGATCGACCAGCTGTAGTCGCCGTTGAAGCCCAGGCTGAGCTTGGGCGTGAACGGCAACTGGTCGCCTTTCTTGCCGCCGACCAGGGCGCTGGTGTCGCCCGCCAGCTTGGCGTCGGTATAGGCGCCGTTGGCCGACAGGGTGATCCCGCCCTCCAAGCGCGCCGTGGCGTTGAACTCGACACCGTCGCTCTTGGCGTTGGCGCCATTGGCGTTGATGCCGAAGTTGTTGACCACGGTCAGCAGCTGGATGCCGTTCCAGTCGATGTGATAGGCGGCCACGTCCAGGCTCAGGCGACGGTCGGAGCTCTCGCCCTTGAAGCCGGCCTCGTAGCTGGTGACCTTGTCCGGCGCGAAGGTGGCCGGGGTGCCGGCCGGCGCGCTGGGCGGGATCACGTTCGGGCCGCCGGGACGATAGCCCTTGGCGACGCGGGCATAGAGCGAGCGGTGATCGTCGAACTTGAACTTCGGGGCCAGCGAGTAGGTGAAGACATTGTCCGAGGACGTCAGGTTGCTGGCGATCGGCGTGCCGCCGGCCAACACGCCCTTGGCCGCCTGGCTGGCCGACTGCTTGTTGTGGCTGTAGCGGCCGCCCAGGTCGATATCGAAGCGGTCGCTCAGGTGCACGGTGGCGTTGGCGAAGCCGGCATACTCCTTGTAGCGCGAGCTGAGATCCAGGTTGGCCAGCAGCGGGATGCCGGTCAGCTGGGTCAGGGTGCCCGGCGTGACGGCGATATATTCCTGGTGGATCAGGCCCTTCTCGTCGGTGAAGTAGCCGCCGACCATCCAGTCGAACTTGGCGCCTTCGTTCGAGGCCAGCCGGACCTCCTGGGTGTATTTCCGGTTATTGGTGTTCTGAGCCAGATAGAGCTCGTTGGTGAAGCCCAGCGCCGACTTGATCAGCCCACTGAGGTTGAACGTGGCGTCATCGCGCTTGGTCTGGTTCAGCTTGGTGTAGCTGCTGGACGAGGTCAGGGTCGCGAAGCCCAGGTCGTAATTGAACACGCCGTTGTAGACGCGGTAATCGACGTCCGAGAACGCCGGCACGAACTGCGACAGGGTCGGACGGCCGTATTTGGTCTTCAGGGTGTTAGGATCGCTCTCGACCACGGTCGGGGCGTCGGCCTTGATGTTCTGAAACACGGTCGTCAGGCGCAGGTCGAAGGCGTCGTTCGGTTTGAACAGCAGCGAGGCGCGGCCGCCATAGACCTTGGCGTCGTTGATGTTCTCCTCGACGTCCGAGCCGGCGGTGCCGATCGAGTCGATGAAGCCGCCATCCTTGCGATAGAAGCCCGAGGCGCGGACCGCGACGGTCGAGCTCAGCGGAATGTTGACCACGGCGGTGCCGCGATACGACATATCGCCGCCCTTGGCCTGCTCGGCCGCGACGCGGGCCCGGGCGCTGTAGCCGTCGAAGTCGGGCGTGTTGGTCACGAATTTCAACAGGCCGCCCATCGAGCTGGCGCCGTACAGCGTGCCCTGCGGGCCGCGCAGCACCTCGATGCGGGCGACGTCGAAGGTGTCAAAGTCGCCAGCCAGCACCGCGCCGTTGACCAGCGCGCTGCTTGAGCCGAACGGCGTCTCGTCCATGTAGACGGCCACGGTCGAGGCGACGCCGCCGGTGTTGACGCCGCGCATGACCAGGCGGCCCTGACCGGGCGTGCTCTGGACCAGCTGCAGGCCGGGCACCAGCTTCAGGTAGTCGCTGAAGTTGGTGGCCTGATGGGTTTCCAGGTCGGCGCCCGACACCACCGAGATCGCTTGCGGAATATCGATCAGCGTCTGCTCGCGCTTCTGCGCGGTGACGACGATTTCCTCGACGGTCGAGACGGCCGGACGCGACGCCTCGTCGGCGGCCGCGAAGGCCATGGAGTGGGTCAGCAGCGCGCCGACGGCGCTGGAGATCAACAGGGTCGTACGCTTGAGCTTCATTCTTAGTCCCCTCGTTGTTGCATGCACCGGACGGCCCCCAGGGCGCTCTGGCCCATCTTCCCGTCGGGTGCTCGAGGTCGTCCGGGTTCCCCGTTTCCGACCTCAGCCCATTACGCAAATTTAATCCTATTTAGGACACTGTTATCCCAATCAGAGAATTGTCAACGGCAATTGCGCGTCAGCCGGACGGTCCGCCCGCTTCGACGCGACGCGCCCAAGGATCGATCAGACGCAGGAGGATCGCGGCGATGACGGCCAGCCCCGCGAGCAGCGCGAAATAGGCCGTGTGGGACATCTTGCTCCACAGCGTCCCGACCAGGCCGGCGCTGAGGCTGCCGGCGAAGATGGTCAGGTACCAGGCCGCCACGGTGGTCGCGCCGAACCCCGGCGGGGCCAGGCGCGCGAACAGGCCCAGGCCCGTCGGTAGGATGAACAGCTCGCCGAAGGTGTAGACCCCGAAGAACGCCACCAGCCACAGCCAGTGGGCCTTGCCGCCGCTGAAGGCGTCGACCGCGCACAGCATCAGATAGGCCCCGGCCACCACGAGCGCGCCCATCGACATCCTTAGCGCCGGCGAGGTGTCGCGGCCCGAGTCGGCCCGCTTCTTCCAGCCCGCCAGCAGCATCGGCGTCATGGCCATGACCAGCAGCGGGTTCAGCGACTGGAACCAGGTCATCGGCACGGTCCACGAGCCGAGCCCTCGGTTCACCCCCACATCGGCCCACAGGGCCACGGTGTTGCCAGCCTGCTCGTAGGCGCCGCGGAAGACGGTGACCGACAGGGCCACGGCCGCCAGGACCATGAAGGTCGGCCAGCCTATGCGTCCGCGCGCGGCGGTCGGCGCAGCGGCGACCCTGCCCTGCTCGGCCGGCAGGTAGCGCTGGCCCCACAGATAGATCACCAGGCCCGCCAGCATCCCCAGGCCCGCCACCGCGAAGCCGATGTGCCAGCCAAACACCTCGCCCAGCGTCCCGCACAGCAAGGGCGCGAGGAAGCCGCCGATATTGATGCCCAGATAATAGACGTTGTAGGCCCAGCCGCGCCGGGGATCGCCCTCGGCATAGAGGTCGTTGATCTGGCTAGGCAGGGTCGGCAGGAACAGGCCGTTGCCCAGGGCGATCACAGCCAGGGCGGGGAACAACAGGTTCTCGAAGCCCATCATGAAATGGCCGGCGGCCATGACGCTGGCGCCGATGATGATCGCCCGCCGCTTGCCCAGCAGCCGGTCGGCGATCACCCCGCCCACGATCGGCGTGAAATAGGCGCAGGCCGTGTAGGTCCCGTAGATCAGGGACGCCGTGCCCTGGGCGATCAGCAGCTGCTTGGTCATGTAGTAGACCAGCAGCGCCCGCATGCCGAAGTAGGAGAACTGCTCCCACATGTTCGTCAGGAACAGGACGGTCAGGCCGCGCGGTTGACCAAACCACGGCGAGGCCTCGACGGACTTGCCGGTCATGCGGCCGCCGCCGAGGCCGGAGCGCCCCACACGCCCTCGCCCGCCCAGACCGTGCCGTCCTTGTAGACCGCGCCGGGCGGCCGGTCCTTGGCCAGGAAGGTCGGGCCGTCCAGGTCGACGAGATCGCAGATCTGGCCCAGCACGAAGCCCGGCCCCGTGGCCAGGCTGGTGCCGACCATGGTGCCGACCATCACGCCCAGGCCCAGCCGCCGCGCCTTGGCCGCCATCAGCAGGCCTTCGGTCAGGCCGCCGCACTTGTCGAGCTTGATGTTGATGACCTGGAAGCGCCCCACCGCCGCCGCCACGTCGGGCAGCGACACCGCGCTCTCGTCGGCAGCGATCGGGATCGGGCTATCGAAGCCTTCCAGCTCGTGCTCGTGACCACGCGCCAGAGGCTGCTCCAACAGCGACACCCGCTGCTCGACCAGGGTCTCGACCAAGCCGTCCAGGTCGGCGCGAACGAAGCCCTGGTTGCCGTCGACGCCCAGCCAGGCGTCCGGCCGCGCGGCGCGGATGGCCCGCACACGCTCCTGGTCCAGGCCCAAGTCGCCAGTCAGCTTGATCTTGATCGACCGCGCGTGGCCGTAGCCGATCGCGCCCTTGGCCATGGCCTCGGGGCTGTCGGCGCCGAGTGTGAACGTGGTGCGCAGCGGCTGGGGGGCGTCTAGCCCCGCCAGCCTCCACACCGGTTGCCCTGTCAGCGCCGCCTCCAGTTCCCAAAGGGCGCAGTCGACGGCGTTGCGGGCCCCGCCGGGCGGCAGGATGAAGCGCAGTGCCTCGCGGGTCGGCCAAGCCTCGATGGCATCGCGGACCGCCTCGATCTGGGCCCGCATGCCGTCCACAGTCTCCTTGAGGAAGAAGACCCCGGACGCTTCGCCACGTCCCTTCCCGCGCCCGTCCGACAGCGTCACGACGATGATGTCGGACGTGTCAAAGACGTGGCCGGCGATCCGGAACGGCTGAGCTAGCCGCAGCGTCTCGCTGGCGATGTCCAGGGTCAGCCGGCCCATCAGTAGCTCACCGACATGCCGAGCAGGTGGAAGCTGAAGGCGATGTAAAACAGCACCAGCGTCGCCAGCAGCAGCAGCGCGCTCCACAGCTTGCGCGCCCAGCCGCGGCCGTCGGTCCAGGTCAACCAGGCGTTCCAGCCGGCGGTGACGATGGCCAGCGGCAGCAGCACCCAGCCCAGGCCCTGCAGGAGCAGCATCAGCCAGTCCAGCGCGCCGGCCAGGGCCGCGGCGCTGGAGGTCAGCTTGGACATGCCGATCGCCCAGCCGATAAGCAGGGCCACCAGCAGGCCCGCGCCGGCGCGAGAAGCGCGCGAGGCCGTCAGGGCCTTGCCCGAGATGTCGACCTTGGTCTTGTAGCGACGACGCACCAGGGCCACGACCGGCCAGTACAGGAAGGTCAGCAGCAGCACGCCGATGCTGGCCATCAGCGCGGGCAGCACCCAGGCCATGTCCTTGCCAGCCGGGGGACGGTCGAACACCATGAACGGCGAACCGAAGTCCCAGCTCCAGCGGACCGGCTTGCCGTCGACGACCTGGGCCGCCAGGCGATCGTGACCGCCAACTTCACGCCAGACGTAAGGCGCGATCTCGACCCACTCCTTGGGACGGCCATTCGGGCCCAGCACGCTGGGGACGATCAGCTCGCCCTTGGGGCCGACCGCGATCTTGGCCTGGCCCATGGCGTAGAACAGCGACAGGAAGCTGCTGTCGGCGCGACGGCTGGCCCACCAGCCGCCGGCCATGGCCTTGGCGTGTTCGGCCGAGGTCTTGGCGTCGATCTTGCCTTCGGCCACGCCGCCATAGGGCATGTAGCGGTCCGAGAAGTCGCGGAAGATGGCCGTGCGCAGCGTGCCCGCTGCGCCCTGACGGCCGCCGCTGTTCAGCGACAGATACAGGCCCACGCCGTCGTTCATGTAGAGGTGCAGCGACGAGTGGAAACCCTCGGTGTCGCCCAGGTGGCCGATCACGGTCTTGCCGTTGATCGAGGTTTCGAAGAAGCCCAGCTCCATGCGGTCCAGCGGCTTGATCAGCGACTTGGGATCGACCTTGTCCAGCGGGCTGTCGTGCATCGTCTTGGCGGTCGCCGCCGACAGGATGCGCTGGCCATCCAGCTCGCCGCCCTGCAGGTGGGCGATCATGAAGCGGCCCATGTCCGCGCCCGTCGACGAGGCCGAGCCGGCCGGGGCCGGACCGACGATCTCGAAGCCCTTCGAGGGCTTGCCGGGCTTGGAGTAGCCGACCGAGTCCGTGCCGGCCAGATTCGCGGGCAGCGGCTGCCGGAACGTGGTGTTGCGCATGGCCAGCGGGCCCATGACGTGGCGGTCGAGATAGTCGTTGAACTTCTCACCCGACACGCGCTCGACGATGTAGGCGGCCAGGGCCGTGCCGTAATTTGAATAGGCCGGCGTCGTGCCCGCGTCGAAGATGCGGTGCGGCAGGTGCTTCTTCAGATAGTCGCCCAGCACGGGCTCGGGCTGGTCATAGAAGATCAGCGCCTTGGCCACTTCCTCGAAGCCGGCCGTGTGCGTCATCAGCTGGCGCGTGGTGATCGGCTTGCCCTTGTAAGCCGGGATCTTGAAGTCGAGGTACTGGTTGACGTCGGCGTCCAGGTCGATCTTGCCGGCCTCGACCTGCTGCATCACGGCCGTCCAGGTGAACAGCTTCGAGATCGAGCCCGGACGGAACAGGGTCTTGTAAGGGTCGACGCTGGTGCGCTTGTCGCGATCGGCGTAGCCGAAGCCGCGCGTCGTCAGGATCTGACCATCCTTGACCACCGTAACCACGGCGCCGGGGATATCGCCCACGCGCAGGGCGTAGGGCATGTAGCCATCCAACCAGAGGTCGACATCGGCCTTGGTCAGGACCGGATTGGCCGACGGAATCGTCGGGGCCGCCGGCAATGACGCCGTGGTCTTGGCGACCGGCGGCGTGGCCGTCTCTTGCCGCGTCTGCGCCTGGACGGAGCCTAGCCCCGCCAGCACCGCGGCCACCACGACCGCTACTCTTCTGATCGCCCGCATTTCCTTGGCTCCCCTGGCCTGACGGCAGGATTGCCCCCGCTCGGCTCAGCCGATAGATTGGGAGACAACAATCCTGATTAGGACAATTGCTATCCTGATTGGAAAATTCGTCAACTGCCTCGAGGAGTCGCGGCGCGTGCCTGCCAATGCCCACACGCTAGGAACCCTGTTGCGTGGACTGAGAGATCGTGAGGGCTGGACGCTCAAGCAGATGAGCGAGAAGAGCGGTATCCCCGTCTCGACGCTGTCCAAGGTCGAGCACGACCGCCTGACCCTGACGTACGACAAGCTGCAGCAGCTTTCCCAACGGCTGGGCATGCGGATGTCAGAGCTGTTCGCCGAGGAAGACGCCAACCCGCCCCAGGCGGTCACCGCGCGGCGCAGCCTGGGCGATGTCGACCGCGCCGTGCGCGTCGAGACGCCGAACTACGACTACTACTACCTGTGCACCGAGCTGCGCGGGAAGCGGATGATCCCGGTGATCACCAAGATCCGCGCCAAGAGCGCCGAGCAGTTCGGCGACTTGGTCAGTCACGCGGGCGAGGAATATATCTTCGTCCTGAAGGGCAAGGTCGTCGTCACCACCGAGTTCTACGATCCGGTGGTGCTGGAGGAAGGCCAGTCGATCTACATCGACTCCAGCATGGGCCACGCCTATCTGGCCGCCGAGGGCTGCGACGAGGCCGAGGTGCTGGGCGTGATGTCCAGCGAGGACGACGAACTCATGAAGGCCCTGCTGGACATCCACGAGGACCAGAAGCAGGCGCGCCGCTAGCTGCTCCGCGGCGGGGCCGTCGAGTCCCGCTCGATCAAGGCATGCTCCAGGACGTGGTCCGCGAAGATCTCGTCCGTCTCGTCGTTGGACCGCAGGGCGCGGATCAGCCGGTCCAGCGCGATGGCCGCCATCTGCCGCACCGGCTGACGGATGGTGGTGAGCGGCGGCCACAGCGTGGTGGCGACGGTCGTGTCATCGAACCCGACCACGGTCAGGTCGCGCGGTACGTCCAGGTGCCGACGATGCGCCACCGAAACCGCCGCGGCGGCCATGTCGTCGTTGCTGGCGAAGATCGCGGTGGGCGGCCGGCCAGAGTCCAGCAGCGACTCCGCGGCGCGCAGGCCCGAGTCGTAGCTGAAGGCGCCCGACGCCACGACCAGCTCGGCCCCCTCGACCTTCGCGATCGCCGCCCGCGCGCCCTCCAGGCGCACGGCGCTGGCGGTCTGGTCGGGATTGCCGGCGATGAAGCCGATCCGCCGGTGGCCCAGATCCAGCAGGTGCTGGGTCATGGCCTGACTGGCCCGGCGGTCGTCGATGCGGACATTGATCGCGTCACTGGGCGGCTTGCCCGCCGCGACCACGGCGATCGGCAAGTTCGCGGCGTGAAGAATGTCGAGCGCCAGGGCCGACTCGCCCAGCGGCGGCGCCAGCACCACACCATGGACGCCGGCTCCGACCAGCCGTTGCAATTCCTCGAGCGACGGCGGCTGGCCGTTTTCACCCCGCACCAGGATCAGGCGCGCGCCGGCGCTGGTGGCCTCTTCGAAGACCCCGACCAGGAAGTCGCTCATGAAGGCCGAGCTCGGATTGGAATAGACCACGCCGATCCGCAGCTCACCCGACATCACCAGGTTGCGGGCCGCCAGATTGGGCTCGAAGTTCAGGTCGCGGATCGCGGCCAGGACCGCCAGCCGAGTTTCCTCGCGGACCTTGGCGCCCTCGTTGATGACGCGCGACACCGTCATGCGCGAGACGCCCGCCCTATCGGCGACGTCGGCCATGGTGGCGCCCCGGGTCTGGCGGGGCTTTCGGATTGCTGACCCAGTAACTGGCGCTGTCATGTCGGCGTGAATCTCCCGCGCAGGACCGAGCCATAGCGCAAAGAAAGACGCCCGGGCCACTGCGGCTGAACCGCGTGGGCCCGGGCGGGGCCGCCCAGGGGGAGGTGGAAGGCAGGCGGCCCGGGACTTGGAGCCTGCTAGAAGCTGTACCGCAGGCCGAGGTGGTAGAACCGGCCCAGCAGGTCATAGAGCGCCGGGTTGGCGTCCAGGCCCGTATTGGTCTGCGGCGACGGCGTTGGATCGCGGTTCAGCAGGTTGTCGATCTTGCCGTAGAGCTGCAGGCCGTTGCCGAACTTGTAGGATGCGCTGACGTCGACATAGGTCGCGCCCTTCATCTGGTTGTAGTCGATGGTCGGATTGCTGCCGGTCGAGACGGGGCAGCTGCCGGCCTTGCACTCGATGTAGTCAGTGGTGGTGCCGCCGAACCGGCCATCGCTGAACCAGCGCTCCTGAACGCTGAAGGCGAAGCGGTCGGTGTCCCAGGACTGGATGGCCAGGACCTTCCAGTCCGGTGTGGCGCCAGAGTTCTGGCCGGCCGAGTCAACAGCGACCGCGCCGGGGATGCCGGGGTTGGTGACGTACTTGTGGACGTTGGTCGCCAGGCCGCGGATCGTGAAGCGGCCCGGAACACTGGGCAGCTCGAAGCGGTAGCTGCTCTCGATGTCGAAGCCGCTGGTCTTGATCGAGGCCAGGTTGAACGTCTGGGAGTTGATGAAGGCGTTCGGCGTGTTGAGATTGAAGGCGCCGCAGAACTGGGTCATGCCCGCATAGCAGAAGTTGACGATCTGCTGAGCGCCCAGGCTGGAAATGCCGCCGTTGAGGACGATGTTGTACCAGTCGACCGAGACGCTGAAGCCCGGCAGCCATTGCGGGTTCGACAGCACCACGCCGATGGTCACGTTCTTGGCGATTTCCGGCTTCAGGTTCGGGTTCCCCACCACGTTCTGGAACGCCGTCACCGCGCCGCCGGAAGGCTGACCGGCTGGCGGCGTGCCGTTCGAGGGGATGGTGAAGTTCGGCAGCGTGGTCGTCACCGGCGCGGCGAACAGTTCCGACAGGTTCGGCGCGCGGACGTCACGCGAGGTGACGGCCCGCAGGCGAACACCCTCGATCGGCGTGTCCCAAGTCGCCCCGACCTTCCAGGTATAGACGGTGCCCGAGGTGCTGTAGTCGGTCCAGCGACCGGCCATGTTGAGGTTTGCGCGGCCCGCGGCGTCCGAATTGATCAGCGGGATGTTCACTTCGGCATAGGCTTCCTTCACCGAGTAGCTGCCGCGACCCGAGTGATAGTTGCCCGCGAACCAGTTGGCGCCCGACGCATTCAGGACCGGATCGGCCGGATAGTCGGCGGTGTTGGGCGAGTCCGTATTGCCATCGCCGTAGGGGTCGCCTTGGACGTGGTACTGCTCCTTGCGCCACTCGCCGCCGAACGCCAGCGCCACCGGGCCGGCCGGAAGCGAGAATGCCTCGCCGCTGAAGTTGATGCTGGCGACGTCCTGCTTCTGCACCGAGTGCTGGTACGGACCGTTCTTGGGCGTGATGTAGGCCAGGGCCGCTTCGCTTGGCGGCTTGCCACCAAAGATGTTGAACGGCACGCAGCCATTGGCCCGGGCGACCGGGTCGGCGCAGACGATCTGTCCGCCCACCGTGACGGCCTGGATGGCCGCGCGGTAGCGCGGCATCAGCAGGATGTCCTTGACGTGAATGTTCGTCGTGTTCTGGCCGTGGGTGAAATAGGCGTCGTAGTGCCAGTCCTTGCCCAGGGCGTTGAACTTGCCGTTGGCGCCGATCACGCCGCGATACTGGGTCCGCGTCGGATGGACCGAGATGTTCCGCGGCAGCAGGGCGTTGCTGGTGCCGAAGTTGAAGGTCGTGATGCCGTTGGCCGCGCAGGCGGCCACGATCGAGGCCGGCAGGTACGGGTTCGAGCACGACATCGTCAGGCCGGTGGTGGCCCCGCCCGGATTGGGCTGGTTGCTGCTTTCCACGCGCGCGATGTTCAGGGTCGCGTAGATCTCGTTGTTGTCGTTCACGTCGTAGCCGATGCGGCCGTAGCTGCCCATCCGCTTGATCCGGGACTGCAGCGAGGTGCCGACACCGACATTGCCCGACAGGTCGCCGCCGACGCAGAAGCCGCCGTTCGAGTAGCAGCCGCTGACCGTGCCGGCGGCGTTCTTGGCGGGGACACCGCCGCCGCCATACTGGAACTGGAACGGATTGCCGGCCTGGTCGAAGGCCGTGCCTTGCAGCGGGCCGTTACTGATCAGGCCGTACTTGGTGTACTGATAGGCTTGGGCGTGCTCGCGATAGAGGTACTGCGGCGAACCGTCGTTGGTGACCCCGCGGTTGACCAGGGTGGCGGTCGTGTACCAGTCGCGGCTGCCCGGCGCGTCTTCACCGAAGCCACCCGGCGGAACGCCCTCCTCCCAGTCGTACTCGCCGCTGACCTGCACGTGCAGACGGTCGTTCAGGAAGTTCTTGCCGGCCGCGACCTGGGCCAGCCACTGGTGGTTGTCGCCATAGGTGGTGACGCCCGTCAGGACGTTGGCCTTGAAGCCCTCGAACTTCTTGTTGGTGATGAAGTTGACCACGCCGCCGACGGCGTCGGAGCCGTAGGACGCCGAGGCGCCGCCCGTCACCACGTCGACCCGCTCGACCAGCAGCTGCGGGAACAGGCTGATATCGGGAACGCCCGTGACGTTGGCCGGCACGACGCGCTGACCGTCCAGCAGGGTCAGGGTACGGATGGTGCCAAGGCCCCGCAGCGAGAACGAGCTGAGGCCCTGCTGGCCGCTCGAGGTGCTGAACGTCCCCGTCGTCGCGCCGCTCGAGCCCTGCAGCGACGGCAGCTGGGTGATGGCGGTGAAGATGTTGGGCTGCGCCGCGCGCTCCAGATCGGCCTGGCCCAGCATCTGGGTCGGCGTCGGAGCGGTGAAGCCTTCCGATCGGATCCGCGTGCCCGTGACCACGATCTCGGTCACGGTGCTATCGTCCGAAGCCGGGGTGGCTTGCGCGTAGGCCGCGCCGCCTGCGAAAATCGTCGCGAAAGCGCTCGTGGCGAGCAGAGCGCTCACAAAGGACGATCCCCCTCGCGTGCTAGCAACAGCACTCATCCTGCATCCCTCCCAGTTTTTCATTGGGCCATCTCATTGGCCTGCCGGGAATTTGTCAGACGATGGGACCGCTAACTATACGACCATGGTCGTAGGCCTTTCGGGGAGTGATCGCCTATTGTGGGACTACTTGCTTCGCACCGCATAAAGGGCGTGGTGAGTCAGCACATACAGGGTGCGCTTGTCGGCCCCGCCGAACAGCAATTGCAGGGGTCTTTCGGGGATATCGAGGCGTCCGACCTCCCTGCCGTCGGGGGCGTAGACGAACACCTGACCGTTGGCGACATAGACGCGTCCATCGGCGTCGGTGGCGACGCTCTCCCCGCCCCGGTCGGCGAAGACCTTGAGGTCGGTGACGGCGCCCTTTTGTCCGACCAGGCCGCTGTAGGTCTTGTTCTCGGAACTGTTGGCGACGAACACCCTCTGGCCAGGCTTGGCCGTGGTGAAGCCATAGGTGTCCAGCGAGTCGGAGAAGCGCAGACCCCGGTGATCAGGCGGACCGTTCGGGAACACCCGGAAGGCCGGCAGGATCAGGCTGCCGTCGGGCGAGACATATTCCTTGGCCTTGGGCAGGGCCATGTCGCGGGCGAACAGCTCGGCCAGGGTCGCGAACTGGAAGGTGTCCGGGTTCAGCTGATCCTTGAACTCGCCATTGTTCCACCAGTTGACCGGCAGCACCGTCGCCGTGTCCGGCCGATCGGCGGAAGGCGTCGGCGCGATGACCGTCACCTCGGTGTCGGGGCTTCCCGGCTTGAAGCTGTAGACCGAACCGGCGCGGCCGTCCGATGACAGCACCAGGATATTGCCAGAGCCATCGATGGCCAGGTTGACCGGATCGAGGGTGTTGTCGCGCACGATCGACAGCTTGCGATCGCCGGACCAGCTGTAGATCCGCTGGTTGCGGCGGTCGGTGAAGTATAGCGTGCCAGCCGCGTCCACGGCCCCGCCGCCCAGCGAATAGAAGCCGTCGCCCAGCTTCTCGATCGTCGCCCCGGCCGGGAACACTGACGGCGTCACCGGCTTCGGCGTCGCGCCAATGTCCAGCACCGCGAACTGCCGCTCACGCACCTCCAGGCCGCTAGTGATGTCCTGGATGGCATTCTCGTACGGATACTTGGTCAGGCGGGTGAAGGTGCCGCAGCCGTTGTCGTCGCAGGTGCCGAAGCCGCTCTCGCCATTGACCGCCACGTTGCGGAACCGGATGTCCTTGGAATTGTAGATCCGAACCGCCGCCGGCGCCGGGCGCCGCGTCCGGGTGACGCGGTAGGCGTGATAGTTGGCCAGCAGAATGTTGCTGGAGTCGCGGATCTCCAGCGAAACGGTGTCCTCGCCCTCACCCGCTTCCTCTTCGGTCTGCGGGGCCAGGAACTCCCAGTTGGCGACGCGGTTCAGGCTGATCTCGGTGCGCAGGTGATGCTCGACCGAGGCCTGGTAGACGTGGCCGGGCGTCTTGGTGTCGGAGATGTAGATGCCCGAATAGGCGTAGGTGCTGGGGCTCCAGATGTTGGAGAACGTCCCTCCCCCGCCGTTGGTCACCCACAGGCTGGGATATTGCCCGCCCCAGCGCTTGGCCGCATCGGCGTCGGCCGTGGCGTTGTTGTTGTACGGGCTGAACCGCGTGCCGTCATACAGGTTGGTGCCGTGGCCGCCCTGGAACTTGACGTCGTTCACCATCGAGGTCGCGCCGGCCGTCCACAGCAAGGCCGTCGCACGCGGATTGGCGCCGTCGGTGTAGAGCCCTAGGCCAAAGACGATGTTGTCGCCGCCGTCCGCCGACTGCACCAGCGCCTTGGGCGCGCCGACGCCCTGGAAGGCGGGCGTGGCGTGGGGCAGCACGATCTGGGTCAGGCTAGGGTGCAGGCCGATCAACACCGTGTCGGGCTTCAGCTTCAGCGTGTCGGTGACGCGGTAAAAGCCGGTCGGGAAATAGACTACGCGATGCGCATCGATCGCCTTCTGGATGGCGGCGGTGTCGTCGGTGGTGTTGTCACCCTTGGCGCCCAGGGTGCGGACATTGGTCCACTCGGAGGTCGGCGGCAGAGAGCGGATCGCCGGCGCGGCGGGCTTCGGCGCGGCGGAGACGGCCTCGGCCTCGAACGTCGTCTTATACTCGCCCATCTGGCCCAGGCCCGGCACAGTCAGCCCGTGATTGAAGGCGGCGACGCGGTAGGCGCGGCCCTTGCCCGCCGTGGTCTTGCCGCTGTCGCGGAAGCGGGCGAACTCCGGGGTATTGACCACCGAGGCGTTCTCGAAGCCGACCTGGGTGTAGACGTTGCGCTCGTTGGAGATGACGACGCCGGCCTTGGAAACGTTCTCGAAACGGACGTCCCTGCCCCATAGCCAGTCGCCGTAGCCACGGTCGATCTCGATTCCGACCGGCGTGTCCTTCATCGCGACATTGACCAGGGTCAGACCCGCCTCGTGCTCGCGGATGGCCGCGTCGCGCTGGCCCTCGAAAGTCGAGTCCAGCAGCACGAAGCCCCAGGCCGCCGACGGCTTCTCGGCCAGGATGCCGTAGCGTCCGCCCTTGAAGTGCAGGTCCTCGGCTTCGTTGGCGACATGGTACAGGCCCGCCAGGCCCGAACCAATGTCGAAGGTCATGTGGCTGAGCACGGCGTGCTGGGCGGCGTGGAAGCGGATCGCCGTGGCCGCCGGATTGCCCTTACCGATCGTGAAGTCGACGTTGCTGATGGCGCTGTAGAAGGTGCCGGGATTGGCGTCGGCGATGTCCTTGTTGAACGGCACGCTGCCCGGCGGCGGGAAGGCCGGCTTGAAGGCCCGCGCCGGGTCGGGCTTGGCCCCGGCGAAGATCAGCATGTTGGCCAAGCCCTTCTGGAAGCCTGGCGTTGCCTCACCCAGCACGATCTCGGGCCTAGTCGGGCCCACGCCGAACAGGCGCACACCGGGCCACAGAAACAGGGTTTTGCTGATCCGGTAGCGCCCCGACGGCAGGAAGACGAGACCGCCGCCCGGCTTGGCCGCCGCCGCGTCGATCGCCGCTTGCAGGGCGGCGGTGTCGTCGGTGCGACCGTCGCCCTTGGCCTTCACTGTGACGGCCGCTGGATCGTCAGGCGCTGAAGCGAAGACCGAGACCGATGCCCAGGCCGGCGCGCTTACCGCGCAAGCCAATGCGATCGACGCCGTGCTTACGGCGACCAGCCAACGCTTCATACGCGACTCCCCAACCCAACCCTTATGGCGTGACAGCGTAGAGCGAACGGTGGGTCAGGACGAACAGTGTTTTCCCGCCTTCGCCGCCGAAGATCAGTTGCAGCGGACGCTCGGGCACATCGATGCGGCCGGTCAGGCTGCCATCGGCGGCGTACTGGAAGATCTGGCCGTTGGCGACGAACACCCTGCCCAGGCCATCGACCGCGACGCTCTCGCCACCACGATTGGCGAAGACCTTGAGGTCGGTCAGGGTCCCGCCGGGACCGACCTTGCCGCTGTAGGTCTTGTTCTCCGAGCCGTTGGTGACGAACAGCCGCTCACCAACCGCGCCGCCGATCAGACCGTTGGTCTGCAGGCTGTCGGCCCAGCGCCAGCCGACATGGTCCGGCGGGCCTTGCTGCCACACCCGGAAGGCCGGCAGCGACACGCTGCCGTCGGGCGAGACATATTCCTGGGTCTTGGGCGCGCCGACATCGCGGGCGAACATTTCGGCCAGGGTGGTGAACTCACCCTTGGCCGGATCGTACTGGTCCTTGAACTCGCCGTTGTTCCACCAGTTGACCGGCAGCAGCGTCTTGCCCTTCCCGCGTGAGGTCACGGCGGTCGGGGCAATCATGGTCAGCGCATCGTGGGGACCGTTCGGGTCGATCGAATAGACCGCGCCTTGCGGACCCAGCGACGACACCACCAGCAGCTTGCCCGAGGCGTCCACCGCCAGGTTGGTCGGATCCAGCGAGCTGTCGCGGACGATCTCCAGGCCCTTGGCGGCCGTCCAGCGGTAGATGCGCTGGAAGCGTTTCTCGACGAAGTACAGCGCGCCGTCCGCGCCCACCGTCGCGCCCGAGATCGACCAGAAGCCGGTCTCCAGCTTCTTGACCTTGGGATCGGCCGGGGCCGGCGCGGGCTGGTCGCCCTTGACGTCCAGCACTGCGAACTCGCGATCGCGCACCTCCAGCTTGGAGGTCTTGTCCTGGATCGCGTTCTCGAACGGATACTTGCTGGCCCGCAGATAGGTGCCGCAGCCTATCGTGTCGCACAGGGCCACGCCGCTCTCGGCGTTGATGTGGACGTTGCGGAAGCGGATGTCGGTCGAGTTGAACAGCTTCACCGCCGTCTCGGCCGGATGGTACGAGCGCGTGACGCGATAGCCGTGATAGTTGGCGAACAGGATGTTCTTGGAGTTGCGGATCTCCAGCGACACCGCGTCAGGGCCGTCGCCGACCTCCTGCTCGGTCTGGGGCGCCAGGAATTCCCAGTTCTCCACGTTGTCGAGCACGAACTCGTTGCGCACGTGGTGCTCGACCGAGACCTCGTAGATGTGGCCCGGCGTCTTGGTGTCGCTGATGTAGAAGCCGGCCGAGGCGAAGGTGTTGGGGCTCCAGACATTGGCGAAGGTGCCGCCGCCTCCGTCCGTCACCCAGATGCTGGGATACTGCGCGTCCCAGCGGCCGTCGGCCACAGGATCGCCGCTGCGGGCCTGGGCCGCGCCCAGAGGCTTGCCATCGGCGGTGGGCGTGCCGCCGCCGCCCATGATCTTGACGTCCGTGACCAGCGACTTCTCGCCCGACCGCCACAACAGCGCCGAGGCGCGCGGGTTGATGCGGCCGGTGAAGAGCCCGATGCCGGAGACGATGTTGTCCCCGCCGCGCGGGGTCTCCAGGATCGGCTTCACGGCGCCGACGCCGACGTGGCCGGGACTGCCGTCCGGAATAACCAGCTGGGTCAGGGCCGGATGCAAGCCGATCAGCACGGTGTCGGGCTTCAGCTTCAGCGTGTCGCTGACCATGTAGAAGCCGATCGGCAGATAGAGCACGCGGTGGGTGTCGATCGCCTTTTGCAGGGCGGCCGTGTCGTCGGTGGCGCCGTCGCCCTTGACGCCCAGAGTCTTGACGTTGGTCCACTCGCTCATCGGCGGCAGCGACCGCAGGGCCGGCGTCATGACGGCCGGCAGGGCCTTAAGCGGCGTGATGTCGGAGAGCGTCTTGTACTCGCCCATCTGGCCCAGGCCCGGCAGGGTCAGGCCGTAGGTGAACGAGCCGACCCGGTAGGCCTTGCCCTTACCCTCCACCGTCTTGCCGCTATCGCGGAAGCGGGCGAACACCGGGGTGTTGGTCGCCACGGCGTTGTCGAAGCCGACCTGGGTGAAGACATTGTCCTCGGCCGAGATCACGACACCGGCCTTGGAGACGTTCTCGAAGCGGACGTTCTTGCCCCACAGGCTGTCGCTGTAGCCCTTGTCGATCTCAATGCCGACGGGGGTGTTCTTGATCGCCACATTGACCAGGGTCAGGTCGACCTCGTGCTCGCGGATGGCCGCGTCGCGCTGGCCGTCGAAGGTCGAGTCCACCAGGGTGAACTGCCAGGCCGGCGAGGTCTTCTCGGTGACGATGCCGTAGCGGCCGCCCTGGAAGTGGACGTCCTCCATGATGTTGCCGGCCTGGTAGACGCCGGCGAAAGCCGAGCCCAGGCGGAAATTCATGTGCTTCAGGAACGCGTGCTGGGCCATGCGGAAACGCACGCCCGCCGCGGCCGGATTGCCGTCGCCGATCTCGATGTCGATATTGGCCATCGACGAATAGAAGGTGCCGGAGTTGGCGTCGCGAACCTTGGCGGTCGTCGGCCGCACGCTGGGCACCGGCACGGGGATGTCGCCGACCTGATACTGGTCGCCGCCCGTGAACGAGACCATCGTGCCCACGCCGTCCTGGAAGCCGGGCGTATTGGGCCCTAGCACCAAGACCGGACGGGTCTTGCCGACGCCAAAGACGCGCACGCCGGGCGGGATCAGGATGGTTCGGCTCAGGCGATAGCTACCCGAAGGCAGGAAGACCAGGCCATGGCCGGTCTTGTCGCGTGCAGCGTCGATGGCCTGCTGGATGGCGCCGGTGTCGTCGGCCTTACCGTCGCCGACTGCCTTGACTGTGACCGCGCGGGGATCGTCCGGCGCGGCCGGCCACGCCGAACTGGAAGCAGCGGCGGCTTCCGCCATGATGGGGCACGAGGCCGCCAGCAACAACGACAACACAAGCGCTCTCATGCCACTCCCCAAATCTACTTTCGGTAAGTGATACGGCCCCGCCCCGCCCTCACCATCCTCGACCATGGTCGTAGTTACGTCCCGCCGAGCCGTCGGTAGAACCCAAGGCCAACCTTGGCGTGTCGGCTCCTCGACGCGCCAGCCAGGGACACCGCTTGCCGCCGACACCCCGCCTCGTACGACCCGCCGGCCTCGCCGTCATCGCCATGGGCGTGAGCGGCAGCGGCAAGTCGACACTGGGCGCTTTGCTGGCCCGGGAGCTGGACTGCCCGTTCCTGGAGGGCGACGCCTTTCACGACGCCAAAGCGGTCGCCAAGATGAGCGCCGGCCTGCCGCTCGATGACGACGACCGCTGGCCCTGGCTGGACCGGATCGGCGCGGCCATGGGCGAGGCCCTGGCCTCTGACGGACAGGTCGTGGCGGCCTGCTCGGCCCTGCGTCGCCGCTATCGTGAGCGCCTGCGGGCAGCGATCCCCGTCCCCACCCGCTTCGTGCTGCTGGACGCCAGCTATGACGAGCTCCTGCGCCGGCTGACCCAGCGCGCGGGCCACTACATGCCCGCCAGCCTGTTGGACAGCCAGTTGGCCACCCTGGAGCGTCCCGACGCCGACGAAGGCGTCTTCACCCTGGACGCCGCCGAGCCGCCCGAGCGACTGTGTCAGATCACCCAGGCCTGGCTGACCGAGCCCGCCCTGGCCGCGCGCGCCTAGGGCATCAGCCGCTTGCGGCCGCGCGACAGGTGCCAGCGCATGGCCAGCGCCGCCTGATCGCCATCCTGGGCGCGGATGGCTTCGACGATCATCTCATGTTCGCGCATCATCTCGGCGATCGCTTCCGGAGGCCGCGAGCGTGAGATGTCGACGCCCGCTCGCATGATCTTGTCGACATCGGCCTCCAGCGCCTCGAAGGCGACCAGGAAGGCCGGATTGGCGGTGGCCAGCACGATCTGGCGGTGCAGCTCCATGTCCTCGGTGTGGGCCGGCGCGCTGGACAGCAGCGCGGCGCGCAGGTTCGAAAGCGCCGCCTCGATCGCGTCCATCTCCTCGGCCGAGCGCCGCACCGCCGCCAGTCGCGCCGCCTCGGCCTCAAGCACGAAGCGCACCTCGTAGCTGCCCATGGTCGAGGGCAGCTCCGACAGCGGCATATAGGCGCCCAGCTTGTCGGACGGGCGGTTCTTCACATACGAGCCGGCCCCGCGACGGGCCTCGGTGATGCTGTCGGCGGCCAGCCGGACCAGGGCCTCGCGCACGATGGTGCGCGACATGCCGAACATCTCGGCCAGGCGCGACTCCGACGGCAGGCGGTCGCCGACCTCCAGGCCGTCGCCGTTGATCATCTCGACGATGCCCGTATAGGCCCGGTCGGCCAGGCGGCCCTCGCTCATCCATCGGTCTCCAAGTCGACAGCCGCCCACCATCGGGCCATTTGCCGCCCTTAGGAAGCGCCTCGGCGCGTTTCCACGCCATAACACCCAAACCTGTATGACAGGTTTTCCTGATGAATTGTTCATTTTGCGATGTTCACGCTCACATCGGCAAAATCGCTTGAACTTGTCCAACAGATAGCGCTAACGTCGAGTCAGATAACCCGGATCGCCCGACGCAGAGTCGGGAAACAAGAAAACGGGCGACGTACCCTCGAAAGGCGGTGCGCAGGGTCGAGACAGAGGGATTCAGCGATGACCACGACGGACGTTGCCGATCGGGATGTGAAGACGGCGCTGGGCGGCCTCACGCCGACCCAGATGAGAGTTCTGGAAGGCGTCAATTCGGGCCTGCTGAACAAGCAGATCGCCTTCGACCTCGGCATCGCCGAGGCCACGGTCAAGGCGCACATGACCGCGCTGATGCGTAAGCTCAACGTCCACAACCGCACCCAGGCCGCCATCGCGGCCCAGTCGCTGCTGGTCCAGGGTCTGCGCTCCGCCGGCGGCTAGCTGCACGCCGGCGCTCAAATCGCCCCCAGGTAGTGAAATTGCCGATATCTCGCATATATGGCATGCTCGACATCTGGGGGACGCGACATGAGCAACGAGCTGTTTCGACGCCTGGCGACGGTCTATCTGGGCGAAGCGATCCGCTACCCATCCCTGCGCGCGGTGACACTGGCGCAATGGATGCTCGAAAGCGGTCGCGGCACGTCGCCCCTGGCCCGCGAGCACTACAATTTTGGTGGGCTGAAGTGGCGCAAGGAAATGGCCGCTTACGCCACCAAGATCAAATACGCTGCCCATGACGGCGAAGACTTCTACTGCAAGTTCGCGACGCTAGAGAACTTCATCTCCGGCTACTGGGCCTTCCTGAACCGCGCGCCCTACTCCGGCTGGGAAGCCAATGTGGCCACGCCCGAGCGCTTCATCCGCTTCATCGGCCCGACCTACACGCCACGCCCGGACTATGCCGACTCCGTCCTGGCGCTGGTCCCGGAAGCCGAAAGCCTGCTGGCTGACATCCAGCAGAAGGAAGTCGCGGCCGCCAAGCCCATACCCAAGGGCCTGGGGGTGATCGTCATAGACCCTGGCCACGGCGGAACCAGCGACGTCTCCGGCAGCAGCGCCAACAACGCGATCTCGGTCAGCAACGTCAAAGAGAAGAAGCTGGCCCTGGATTTCGCGCTGATCCTGCGCGACGAGTTGCTGCGGCAGGCGGCGTCCAAGAACGAGGCGGTCCAGGTGGTGCTCACCCGCACCACCGACATCAACGTCACCGGCAAGGCGCGCGCCGCGATGGCCTTCGACCACAAGGCCAAGCTGTTCCTGTGCCTGCACTTCAACGGCAACAAGACCGCGTCCGTCCGAGGCACCGAGACATTCTATCGGGCCAAGGAGAACGACAACATCAACCTGGCGGCGGACATGGAGTTCGCCGGCGCCGTGCAGTCGGCGCTGTTCGGGGCGCTGAAAGCTCTCGACCCCGGCGCCAAGGACCGCGGCATCAAGCCCGACAACCAGGGCAATCCCAACCTGCCGGGCTTTGGAGTCCTGAACGACATCAGCCTGGGCAACGACCGGCGACCGACGCCCTGCCGCGCCGCCTATATCGAGGCGGAGTTCATCTCCAACCCCTCGGTCGACAAGCTGCTGATCTCGGGCCCTAGCGCCATTGCCAACCGGACCGCGGCGATGGCGGCCGTCGCCGGCGCTTGCCTGGCGCAGATGCGGAAGATCCCTTGAGCCGTGGGGCCGCCGGCGGGGCGGCCCCACGCACCCTCCCTACTCGGCCGCCTGCAACGCCCCCACGTAGCGGTTGACCGGGAAGTCCAGGCCCAGGCTGTCGCGGAAGGTCGTCCCTTCGTACTCGGTGCGGTACAGGCCGCGCGCCTGCAGGATCGGCACGACCAGCTCGACAAAGGCCTCTAGCTGACCAGGCAGGCTCTCGAACAGCACGAAGCCGTCGGACGCGCGCGTCTCGAACCAGTGCTGCAGGCTGTCGGCGACCTGCTCGGGCGCGCCGACGAAGTGGCCGCGCGGGGTGGCGAAGCGCAAAGCCGTCTCGCGTAGGGTCAGGCTCTCGGCCTTTACCGCCGCGACGACGCGGGTAACGGCGCTCTGGTTGGAATTGGCCCCGAACTCGGCGGCCTCCAGCGGGAACGGACCGTCCGGATCGTGCTGGCTGAAGTCGTACTCGTTGAACGGCCGCGCCAACATCGACAGGGCGTTGTCCAACGACACCAGTTCGGTCAGCTCCTTGTAGAGCGCCTCAGCCTCCTCGGCGGTGCGGCCGACCACCGGACGAGCGGCGGGCAGGACGTGTAGCTGGTTCGGATCGCGGCCGAAGCCGGCGGCGCGGGCCTTGATGTCCTTGTAGTAGGCCTGGGCGGCGTCGACATCCTCGTGCGAGACGAAGATGGCGTCGGCGCGCTTGGCGGCGAAGTTCTTGCCGTCTTCCGAGGCGCCGGCCTGGAAGATCACCGGCTGACCCTGGGGCGAGCGGCTGATGTTCAACGGCCCCTTCACCGAGAAGAACTCGCCCTTGTGGTTCAAGGCATGAAGCTTGGCCGGATCAAAGAATTGCCCGCCCTTCTTGTCGAAGGTCAGGGCGTCGTCCTCCCACGAGTCCCACAGCCCCTGGACCACGTCCAGGTACTCGCCGGCCAGGCGGTAGCGGACGTCGTGGTCATAGTGCTTCTCGCGACTGTAGTTGGCGGCGCTGCCTTCCAGCCATGAGGTGACGACGTTCCAGCCGGCCCGGCCGCCGCTGATGTGGTCCAGCGAGGCGAACTGGCGGGCCACGTTGAACGGCTCGCTGTAGCTGACCGTCAAGGTAGCCACGAGGCCAATGTTGTTGGTCGCGCCAGCCAAGGCCGACAGGATGGTCAGCGGCTCGAAGCGGTTCAGGTAGTGGGGGCTGGACTTCTCGGTGATGTAGACGCTGTCAGCCACGAACAGGAAGTCGAACTTACCCGCCTCGGCCACCTGGGCCTGGCGCTTGTAGAACTGGAAGTCGGTGCTGGCGCTGGGCTGGGCGTCCGGGTGACGCCAGTCGCCCCAGCCGGGGCCGACGCCGTGCAGGATGAAGCCGAGCTTCAGCTGGCGCTCGGAGGTCTTGGCGATAGTCATCTGAAATCTCGGATCTATTCGGCGGGAACCAGGGTGATGTCACGGACGGCCTGGAGGACCGGATCGGCCTCGGTGCGGACCAGCCAGTCGGGGCTGACATCGACGAAGCGGACGACACGCTCGTGGTCGATAACGACGACGGCGGGCTGGGGCAGTTCCCAGGTCCCGGCGCCGGTCGTGTCGCCGATGAAGCCGCCCTTGGCGCGCTGGGCGGCCTGGCTGGCCTCGTCGGCCGTGTAGAGGATGCCCAGGCGACGACCGAGGTCGTTGTTAAGGTCCGAGGCGACCTTGAAGGTCAGGTTGTGGCGGCCGCGGATTTCGATCAGCCGCTCGGGAACCTGCGGGCTGACCGCCACCAGGGTCGCGCCCAGATCGCGCAGGCCCGGCGCCAGGGCCTCATCATAGTAGGGCAAGGCGATGTTGCAGGCCGGGCAGCCGGCGAAGCGGAAGAATACCAGCACGGCCGGACCACGCTGCAGCAGCCTCTCCAGGGCCAGCTCGCCGCCCTCGACGTCCTGCAGCACGAACGGCTCCAGGCGGTCGCCGACCTTGACCCATTGCGACGGGTCGGCCGTTTCGACCAGGGTCTGCCGCTGGTCGACATTGATCTTCAGCGCCGCCGGCTCCCAGGTGCGCACGCGCTCGGCGTGCAGGTCGGCCAGGCGGTCCTTCAGGCTCTTGCTCATCAGGTCTTCTCCCCTTCTGATCGAGCGGTCTTGGCGGCGGCGAGCTCGGTCGCCTGTCGGTAGGCGCGCTCGAAGATCGCCCCCATCCGCCAGTGTTGGTTGGTGTGGGTCGCGGCGTGCTCGCCCCAACCGTGGTCGCGGCGGAACGCGCCCAACTGGCCCGAGGCCAGGGCCTGCTCGGCGGTGACCCCAGCAATGCGGTCGACCTCCGGCCAGACGAACAGGGCGTCGGTCGGGCAATAGAGCTCGCACAGCAGGCAGGTCTGGCAGTCGGCCTGGGCGGCGATCACGACCTTGCCGCCCTCGCCCACCCGCAGCACGTCGCTGGGGCAGGCGTCGACGCAGTCGCCGCATCCGCCGCAGCGCTCCTCGATGACGACCTCGATCATCAGGCGACCTCCGCCTGGGCGAGCGTCGGCTCGAACCGCGTGAAGACCCGCGTCAGGCCCTGGGCGCGCTGGCGGCTGGCCAGGCGTGGATCAAGGCCTGGAGCATCCTCGCGGCGGTGCATGCCCCGGCTCTCGCGACGCGCCAGGGCGGCGGCCTTGTTCCAGCGGCCGGCGGCGACCAGGGCAGCGGCTTCGCGCAGGCGCAGGGCGGCGCGGCCTTCGGCGTGACCATGATCGGCCAGCTCGCGCCAGACCTCGTCCAGGCGCTCCAGCGAGGCGGCCAGGACGTCGCCCCGGCGGAAGATGTTCTTGTCGTAGGCGTTCAGCTCCTCGCGCACCGCCTGGACGGCGCCTGCCGTGTCGAACGATCGCGCGGAGAGCCGAGGCGTCAGGCCGGCTTGGCCCGTAGCGATGGCCAGGTCTTCATGCCGCGCCCCGTTCGACCGCGCCCGCCGCGCCGCCGCCGCGCCGGCCCACTGGCCCGACGACAGCGCCCAGGACGAGTTGACCGCCCCGCCGCCGGAGATCGCGCCGGTGACCAGCTCGCGGCTGGCGGCGTCGCCGGCGACATAGAGGCCCGGCACGGCGGTCTGGCACTCCTCGTCATCGACCCGCAGGCCGCCGATGCCGCGCACCGTGCCCTCGGCATGCAGCGTGACCTCGAAGCGCTCGCTATAGGTATCGATGCCAAGCCTCTGGAAAGGCAGCACGAAATTAGGCTGCACTTCAGGCATCACCTGACGGATGTCGTCCGGCACGCGGTCCAGTCGGCAGAACAGCGGCCCTTTCAGCAGCGCCTGCGCCAGGTGCGGGGTGACGTCCGGCCCGTTGGGGATGTCCAGCTCGGTGTCGTCGGCGTCGAACCAGCGCGCGAAGCTGTAGGCCATCGAGCGGGCCATGTTCGTGCCGGCCACCGCGGCCGTGTAGTAGTTGGTGAACTCCATGCCGGAGAGATCCGCCCCGGCCTCGACGCCCATCAGCAGGCCATCGCCGGTGTTGGTCGCCGAGCCCAGCAGGCGCGAGGCGAAGGCCGTGCCGCCGGTGGCCAGCACCACGGCGCCGGCTCGGATCGTCCATGGCCGCTCGCCGCGCAGTGCGATCCCCGAAGCGCCGGCGATCGAACCGTCGCCATGCCGCAGCAGCTGCAGCGCCGGATGGTGGTCCAGGATCTTCGCGCCCGCAGCCAGGGCGTAGACGCGCATGGCCCGCATATATTCCGGTCCACGCAGCCCCCGGTACTGCACCTCGCCCTTGTCGTCTGTCGAGAAGGCGTAGTGGTCGGCGAGACCCGGCAGGCTGGACCAGGTCAGGTCCAGGATCCGCCGCATCCAGTCGGGATCGCCCAGGCCCAGCGAGCGCTGCAGCCGGTCGGCCACCGCCGCCTCGCGGCGTTCGGGCGGGACCCACCAGTGGCCCGGGCCTGCCGTGGCGGTGACGCCGCTAGTCCCGCAATGGCCCTTGTCGACCAGCACCACGTCCGCGCCCTCGCGCGCCGCCGCCATGGCGGCCCAGGCGCCGGCCAGGCCCCCGCCGATGACCAGGACGTCGGTAGAAAGGGTCAGAGGTTCGCTCACGCAAGGGCCCCGTTGAACGAGGCGTCAAACGCGGCGGCCGGGTCGCGAGCGGTGTTCACCGCGCCAGCCGAGCGGAAGCGGTCAAGCACCGCCTTCGCCTCCCGCACGGACTCCTCGCCCAGCGGCGCCGGCCGGATCCGGTACTGGCGCACGGTATAGAGCGCGACCTCTTCCGAGAGCCCCGTCTCCTTGGCCAGCACCTTGCCGAAGGCGTCGGGATTGTCGGCCGCCCAGCGCCGGGCCTTGGCCAGGCGCTTCAGGAAGTCCTCGATCTGCGGCCGCTTCTCGGCGATCGCCTTCTCGCTGGCCGCCTCGTAGCCGAAGCCGCCCAGCAGGCCCTCACCATCGATCAGGACCCGCGCCGCGTCGTGCAGGTGCGCCAGGGCCACGTACGAGCCCCAGGTCACCCAGGCGTCGATCGAGCCGGCGGTGAACGCCGCCTTGGCGTCGCCGGGGCTCAGATAGACGATCGAGACGTCGGACGGCTTCAGCCCCGCCTTCTCCAGCACCACCAGCAGCAGGTAATGGCCGATCGAGCCGCGCCCGGTGGCGATCTTCTTGCCCCGCAGGTCGGCGGGCGTGCGGATCAGCGAGTCCTTGGAGACCAAGATCGCCGTCGACGAACCGCCGCTGCGCCCCGCCTGCACGGCCTTGATCTTGGCCCCGCCGGCATAGGCGAACAGGAACGGCGCATCGCCGGCCTCGCCCAGGTCGACGGCCCCCGCGCCGACCGCCTCGAGCAGCGGCGCGGCGGCCGGGAACTCGCTCCACTCGATCTTGTAGGGCACGCCCTCCAAGGCGCCGGAGGCGATCAGCACCGCCTTGGTGCCGCCGCGCTGGCTGCCGACCTTGAGGACGGGCTGGCCACCTCCGCTCTTGGAGCAGGCAGCTAAACCGGCAAAGGCGAAGCCGGTGACGAGTAGCTGGCGTCGGTTCATCGCGGCCTCCCTCAGAAGCTCTGGGTCAGGCGGGCGTAGTAGTAGCCGCCGGTGATGCCGAAGGGCGAGAAGGTCCCGAACTGGCCGGTGCCCTGGTCGGCGTTGAGGATCCCGATCTTGTCGGGATGCTTGTCGAACAGGTTGTTGGCCCCGATCGCGATGTTGGTGCTCTCACGAACCTGCCAGGCGATGTCGAGATCGGTGATCCACTTCGGGCTGAAGGTGCGATCCAGGCTCGCCGAGGTGCCGGCCTCGGTGTAGCGGCCGTAACGGGTGTTACGCAGACCGGCGGTCCAGTCGCCGCGCTGCCACTGGGCGCCGACGATGATCTTCTCGCGCGGCGTGCCGATGGTCAGGTCGGCGATCTTCTGGCGGTCGAACAGCACCAGGTTCGGGTTCACCGCCTTCAGGACCGCGGGCGTTGCCTTCAGCTTGGTGATCTTGGTCTTGTTGAAGGCGTAGGCGGCATTGAGGTTCAGACGGCCCAGGTCGCCCACGCTGAAGCTGTACTCGCCAACGAAGTCCACGCCCGTGGTCCGGGTCGAAACCGCATTGGTGTAGTAGGTCGCCGTCAGGCCCTGCGGAAAGCGGGCCAGCAGCGGCGCCAGGTCGGCCCGCGAGCCCAGCTGGGCCACCGATAGGTCGAGGTTGCTGGTGTCGACGATGCGGTCGTCGATCTGGATCTCGTAGGCGTCCAGGGTCAGGCGGAGACCGGCGAATGGCTCGGCGGTGACGCCGAAGCTGTAGTTGGTCGAGGTTTCCGGCTTAAGCGTCTCAGCGCCCAGCGCTTTTGCCTCGACGCTGTCAGTGCGCAGCACCTTGGTCGGGAAGGTCAGATACTCGCCCGGAACGCAGGGAGCGCCGCGGAAGATGTTGTTCGGCGCGGCGGGGCACAGACTGCCGTTGATGGTCGAGGTGGCGAACAGGGTCTGGCCCAGCGACGGGGCGCGGAAGCCGTTGCTGACCGTGGCCCGCACGGCGTAGCCCGGCAGGAACTCCCAGCGCGTGGTCAGCTTGCCGCTGAAGGTGTCGCCCACGCCCTTGCCGTACTTCTCGTAGCGGCCGGCCAGGCCGACATACCAGGTGTCGGTGACGTCGGTTCCGACATCGACATAGGCCGCGCCGCTGTGGCGGTGGATCGACCCGGCGTCCTCCGGCGCGGTGCCGGCATAGGAGGCCAGGCCCGGGTTCGGGCGCAGGCCGGCGAACGGCTGGCCGGCCGGGATCACGTAGTCGCCGACGATGTACGAGGCCTCGTCGCCCGCCTCGATCAGGAAGCGCTCGTAACGATGTTCAAGGCCCCAGGAGACTTGCAGCGGATTCTTCAGCAAACCGGCGAACTCGCGCGTGAAGTCCAGGTTGTTGGTCCACTGCCGGAACTCGTGGGTCGACAGGTGGAAATAGGTCGGGCTCTTCGGACCCAGCGTGGCGTTCAGGGTGTTCTGGCCGTCCAGCTGGGCGTGGTCCTGGGCCAGGGTCGTCGATAGGTCCCAGGCCCAGCCGGCCGTCTCGCCGCGCGCGCCGAAGCTGGTCTGGAAGTCCAGCTCGAAGATCCGGCGGTAAGCGTTGAAGCCGTCGGGATAAACCTCGGGCAGCGAGTTGCGGTTCAGCGGCCGGCCGGCGGTGACGCCGGTCACCGGCGCGAGGTTGGGCAGGAAGCTGCCGGTGTTCTTCTTCGACGAGCGGTGGCTCAGCGTGCCCGACGAATAGAGCTTCAGGTCGCGCCACGGCAGCTCGGCATTGTAGGCAGCGGCCAGGATGTCTTCCTCGCCGGGACCGTAGCTAAGGCCCCAGGAATAGCGGTCGACCGTGGCATCGCGCGGATCAGGCGTCACCGTCGTGACGCCGCCAACGCTCGTGACGGTGGGCTGGTAGATGTACTGGGCGCGCGAGGGCACGGCGCGGGTGGCCGCTTCGTTGTTCTTCCAGTTCAAGGCCAGGTGCAGGAAGCCGCCGTTGTCGCCCAGGCGCCGGCCCCAGTTGATCGTGGCGGCGCGGGTGTCGCCGTCGCCCAGGAAGTTCTGGCCGCCGGTGTAGCTGAACGAGCCGCCCTCGAAATCGTCCTTCAGGATGATGTTGACGACGCCGGCGATGGCGTCCGAGCCGTACTGGGCCGAGGCCCCGTCACGCAGCACTTCGATGCGCTCGATCGCCGAGGCCGGGATGAAGTCCAGGTCGACGGGCACGCCGCCTCGGCCCACGCGGGCCAGGTTGTTGATCAGCGAGGTGGTGTGACGGCGCTTGCCGTTGACCAGGAACAGGGCCTGGTCGCCGTTCAGGCCGCGCAGGGTGATGGCGCGCACCGTCCACGAGGTGCCACCGCCATTGATGCCCGGCAGGTTGAACGACGGGATCAGGGTGTTGAGCACTTCCTTGAGGCCGACCTTGCCGGTGGCCAGCAGCTGCTCACCGCCGATCACGTCGACCGGCGCGGGACTGTCGGCGACGGTGCGGCGGGCGCCGCGCACGCCGGTGACGATGACGCTGTCGACCGCCGTCGCACCCTCGGTGTCGGCGACAGACGCGTCGACAAGGGGAGCGGGCGTGGCGTCGGCGGCGTGGGCCACGCCGCCGCTCAGCGCCAGGACCGAGGCGCAGGCCAGCAGCGAGGCGTGCAAGTTCAGCTTGGAGTCACGCTGTCGGACAACCGTCCGGCTCTTGGAAAAAGGCAAAAGTCTATCCCCCGCGCCCGGCGGGTCGCCGAGCGTCGTTTGTTGATCAGTGGTGGAAAGCGCGTCCCCGGCCCTTCGGACGCGCCGGAAGTCAGGCGGGCTTGCGCTCGCGGTACGGAATGTCGTCGCTGCCGATCAGCACGCGCTCCATCACCCGCGGGAAGTCGCCATAGTCGCGGACCGCGTAGTGCAGGCCCGCGCGGTTGTCCCACAGGGCCACGGAGTTCTTGCGCCAGCGGAAGCGGGCATGGTGTTCGGGCCGCTTCACCTCGTCATACAGACGGGCCAGCAGCGCCTTGCTCTCTTCGGGCGCCAGATCCACGAAGCGCGGCTTGAGGCTATAGTTGATCCAGAAGATCTCCTCGCCGGTCTCAGGATGGGTGCGGACGGCCGGATGGGCCACCAGCGGATAGCGCTCGCCGGCCTTCGCCAGGGCGTGCTGGTAGTCGTGCACGACATAGAGGTCGTCGATCTGGGCCTTCAGGTCTTCCGGAAGCCCCTTCCAGATCGCGTGGCCGTCAGCCCAGATCGTGTCGCCGCCGACCTCGGGGATGTGCACCGCCTTCAGCACCGCGCCGAGCGACGGATTGATCCGCCAGCTGGTGTCGGTGTGCCAGTGGTTCTCGCGGATGTCGTACTTCTTCAGCGCCTCGGCCGAGATCGGCTGCACCGCGCGGTGCGTCTCCACCCCGCCGATGGGATGGGCGTAGACCTCGCCGAAATTGGCCGCGAAGGCCAGTTGCTGGTCGCGGCTGATATCTTGGTCGCGAAAGAACAGCACCTTGTGACGCAGCAGCAGCGCCTTCAGCGTGTCGCGCTGCTGACGGTCCAGTTGCTGGCGCAGATCCAGGCCGCCGATCTCGGCGCCGATGGAAGGATTGAGCGGCGTGACGCTCAGGCCCACCTGCTCAATCTTGTCGAGGACGTCGCTCATTGGAAACCTCCTGAAGCCGACCTCAGGGCCGGTGCGGCGCAACATGGCCACGACCGCCCAACGGATCGACCGAGTATTTCTCTGAACAAATTCAGAGTTTTATATATCGCCCGTGGCAATAAGCGGCATTTGCGCAGCGCATAGTCAGAGGTCCAGCGCGGCCGCGTGGATCAGCTGTCCCAGCTTGGTGATCGAGGCGTGGGGCGTGTCGTTGATCCTCTGGACGTAGGCCACCTCGGGCAGCGACGGCAGGCGATTGGTGGCCAGCGGCGCGCGCTCGGGCAGGAAGAGCGAGGTGCGGCAGGTCACCGCCAGACCGGCCTGCACCGCCGCCCTCAGGGCCGACAGGCTGGGGGTCTCCAGCGCCACCCGGTACGGCCGGCCATCGCGCTCCAGGGCCGCCAGGGCCGCGTCGCGGAAGCGGCATGGCGCCTCCAGGATGGCGATCGGCAGGACCTCGGTTTCAGCCAATGCCGACTCGCCATGCCAGACCATCGGCACCACTCGCGCCGCGCGCGGATCGTCGGGCGCGCCCATGCACAGGATGACGTCCAGGCGATCGGCTTCCAGCAGGCCCAGCAGTTCGGGCGAGCCGGCCACCCGCACCTGCAGCTGGGTGTCGGGATTGAGCTGGGCGAAGCGCGCCAGCACGCCCGACAGCAGGGTCTCGGCGAAGTCCTGGACGAAACCCACCCGCGCTGGCCCAGCCAGGGCGTCACCGGTCAGGGCCACCACGGCGCGGTCGTTCAGGGCCAGGATCTCTCTCGCCCTCGGTAACAGGGTCTGCCCCGCCGGCGTCAGCACCAGCCGTCGTCCCTCGCGGTGGAACAGCGGCGTCAGCACCGTCTCCTCCAGGCGCTTCATCTGCAGGCTCAGCGCCGACTGGGTGACGAACACCCGCTCGGTCGCCCGCAGCATCGAACCGGAGTCGACAATGGCCACGAAGCTTCGCAGCAGTTCGGTCGGCAGGTTGGTCACCATCGGCGGCCCCTTGAGAATTGCTAATAAGCTATGTGAGGATAAGTCTATTGATCAAGTAGGAATTCAACGTCCTTCTCTGTGGACCCGCGGCGCTTGCGTCGCAACGGTTTACGACGAGAGAGGACCGCAGTGTCTCTGGCGACGACCTACAGAATTTCTGAAGCTAGGCCGTGGCGTTGGCCCGATCTGGCCCGCGCCCGTTGGCTCTCTCCCTTGCTGTTGCTGGCTTTGTGGGAGCTGGGCGCGCGCGCCGGCGTGATCCCGCCGCGGGTGCTCGCTGCACCGTCGACGGTTCTGGAGACCTTCTGGTCCCTGACCGCGTCGGGCGAACTGCCCAAGAACCTGCTGGTCTCGCTGGCCCGCGCCGGCGCAGGCCTCAGCATCGCGCTCGTCTTGGCGACCACCTTAGGCCTGATCTCGGGCCTGTCGCGCTGGGGCGAGACGCTGGTCGACCCGCTGATGCAGATCAAGCGGACCATCCCCGTCTTGGCCCTGACGCCGCTGTTCATCGTCTGGTTCGGCATCGGCGAGACGCCGAAGATTCTGCTGATCACCGTCTCGGCGACCTTCCCGCTGTACCTGAACCTGTTCGCCGGAATCCGGGGCGTCGACGTCAAGCTGGTCGAGGCCGCCCGCAGCTTTGGTCTCACGGGCTGGAGCCTGGTGCGTGAGGTGATCCTGCCCGGCGCCCTGCCCTCGTTCTTCGTCGGCCTGCGCTATGCCCTGGGCATCTCGGTGCTGGTGCTGGTGATCTCCGAGCAGATCAACGCCCAGGCCGGCCTCGGCTACCTGGTCAACAACGCCCGCGACTTCATGCGCACCGACATCATCGTCGTCTGCCTGGTCGTCTACGCCCTGCTCGGCCTCGGCGCCGACGCCCTCGTTCGCACGCTGGAGCGCAAGACGCTGGCGTGGCGCCCCAGCCTCGTGGAGCAATAGTCATGGCCATCTCGCAACCGCGCCTGCGTCGCCCTGAGATCTCGCGTTCGGCCTCCAAAGCCGTCGAGCCCGCCGTACGACTGAAGAACTTCGTCCGTCGCTTCGGCGACAACACCGTCATCGACGGCCTGGACCTGTCGATCGCTCCCGGCGAGTTCGTCGCCCTGCTGGGCGCCAGCGGCTCGGGCAAGACCACCCTGCTGCGCACCCTGGCGGGCCTCGACTCCGCCGTCGGGCAGGACGTGAAGACGCCCGACGCCCGCGCCGTGGTGTTCCAGGACGCTCGCCTGCTGCCGTGGAAGAAGGTCTGGCGCAACGTGGCGCTCGGCCTGTCCGGCCCGAGCAGCGAAGTCCGGGCCCGCGCCGAGGCGGCGCTGAAGGAGGTGGGCCTTGGCCATCGTCTCGGCGCGTGGCCCGGCACCCTGTCGGGCGGCGAAGCCCAGCGTACCGCCCTGGCCCGCGCCCTGGTGCGTGAACCCGGCCTGCTGCTGCTGGACGAGCCCTTCGCGGCCCTGGACGCCCTGACCCGCCTGAAGATGCACGACCTGGTCCTGGCCCTGTGGCGCGAGCACGCCCCGGCCGTCCTGCTGGTCACCCACGATGTCGACGAGGCCATCGCCCTGGCCGATCGCGTGCTGGTGCTGGACAAGGGCCGCATCGCCGCCGAGGAGCGTATCGAATTGGAGCGCCCGCGCGCGCCGGACGCCCGCTTCCAGGCCATCCGCCGTCGCCTGCTGGGCCACCTGGGCGTCGACGCCCCGGTCCATAGTGAAGGCCACCTGGTCGCCTTCCCGACCGGCGAGGTCGTGCTCTAGGCCATGAGCCAGCACCGTCCTCATCGCCTCTCGGACTTCGTCGCCGACCTTTCCGACCTGCTCGACCAAACGGGCGACGAGGCCGTGATCCTGCGCGAGGGCGGCGCCCTGCTGGCGCATCTGGTCGCCGCCGACGACTGGCTGCCCGAACCGCAGAGCCAGCCCGATCCGACGCGCTACCAGCAGTACCTGCTGCATCGCGACCCGGCAGGCCGCTTCTCGGTGGTCAGCTTCGTCTGGGGTCCGGGCCAAGCCACGCCGATCCACGACCACACCGTCTGGGGCCTGGTCGGCGTCCTGCGCGGGGCCGAGCTGTCGCAGGCCTATGCCCGACGCGGCGAGGCCCTGGCCGCCACCGGCGAGGTCCATCGCCTGGAGGCAGGCCAGGTCGAGGCCGTCTCGCCCACCGTCGGCGACATCCACCGCGTGGCCAACGCCTTCGACGACCGCACCTCGATCAGCATCCACGTCTACGGAGCCGATATCGGGACGGTGCGGCGCTCGACCTACGACGCCGAGGGCAAGCCCAAGGCCTTCATCTCCGGCTACGCGGATGTCCCGCCGCCCCTTCTTTTCGATCGCGCCAGCGCCTTGGCCTATGGAGCCGCTGAATGAGCCTTCCCGTCGTCACTCCGGAAGATGTCCGTCGTGACCTGATCGCCCGACGCGAGATCGCCCTGCTGGACCTGCGCGAGGAAGACCCGTTCGCGAAGGCCCACCCCTTGTTCGCCTCGCAGCTGCCGCTGAGCCGGCTGGAGATCGAGATCCTGGATCGCGTGCCGCGCCAGGACGCGAAGGTCGTCCTCTATGACAACGGGGAAGGCCTTGTCGCGCCGGCTGGCGAGCGCCTGACCGCCCTTGGCTACACGAACGTCCACGCGCTGGACGGCGGCCTCGGCGGCTGGACGGCGGCCGGCTACGAGCTGTTCCAGGACGTCAATTCCTACAGCAAGGCATTTGGTGAACTGGTCGAGGCGCGGCGGCACACCCCGTCCCTGCCCGCCCAGGAGGTCCAGGCCCGCATCGACGCCAAGGCCGATCAGGTGATCCTGGATAGCCGCCGCTTCGAGGAATATGCGGTGATGAGCATCCCGGGCGGCATCAGCACGCCCGGCGCCGAACTCGTCCTGCGCGCCCGCGAGCTGGCCCCCGATCCGTCCACCACCATCATCGTCAACTGCGCCGGCCGCACCCGCAGCCTGATCGGCGCCCAGTCGCTGGTGAACGCCGGCCTGCCCAACCCCATCTTCGCCCTGCGCAACGGCACGATCGGCTGGACGCTGGCCGAGCAGAGCCTGGAGCACGGCCAGACCCGCAAGTTCCCCGAGGTGCGTGAGCAGACGCTGGAAGAGGCCCGCAGCCGCGCCCGCGACGTCGCCTATCGCGCCGGCGTCCGTCGCCTGGACGCTCAAGGCCTGGCTGATCTCGCCCAGGACACCCACCGCACCCTCTACCGCTTCGACGTCCGCACGCCCGAGGAGTTCGCGGCCGGCCACCTGCCCGGCTTCCGCTCGGCGCCGGGCGGCCAGTTGGTGCAGGAGACCGACGTCTTCGCGCCCGTGCGCGGCGGCCGCATCGTGCTGGCCGACGACCTGGGTCCACGCGCCGACATGACTGCCTCGTGGCTGGCCCAGCTGGGCTGGGAAGTCTACGTGCTGGAGGGCGGTTTCGACGGCGCGCTGGATACCGGCGCCTGGACGGCCCGGCTGCCCGCCCTGCCAGCGTTCGAGACCCTGTCGCCGCGCGACCTGGTCCAGGCCCTCGCAGACGAGGCCGTGGTCGTCGTCGACCTCGCCCCCAGCCCGCGCCACCGCAAGGGACACGTGCCTGGCGCCTGGTTCGCCATCCGCGCCCAGCTGCCGGAGGCGTTGGCGGCCCTGCCCAAGGACAAGGCCATCGTCCTGACCTCGGCCGACGGAGCCCTGGCCGCTCTTGCCGCGCCGGAGCTGGAAGCCCTGACCGACCGTCCGGTACGCGTGCTGGAAGGCGGGACCGAGGCCTGGATCGCCGCCGGCCGCGCCGTCGAGCCGGGCCTGACCCGCGCCGCCAACCCGCCGACCGACGTCTACAAGCGCCCGTACGAAGGCACCGACAACGCCGCCGAGGCCATGCAGGCCTATCTCGACTGGGAGTTCGGCCTGGTCGACCAGCTGGCCCGCGACGCCACGCACGGCTTCTACGTGATCTGAGGCCCGCGATGACTTTGAAGCTCTATTTCGCGCCCGGCTCCT
This sequence comes from Caulobacter sp. GW821-FHT11E11, assembly GCF_058808315.1. NCBI lineage: Bacteria > Pseudomonadati > Pseudomonadota > Alphaproteobacteria > Caulobacterales > Caulobacteraceae > Caulobacter > Caulobacter sp. GW821-FHT11E11. Next base: position 162,565 of record NZ_JBXARO010000010.1, on the reverse strand, counting down.
CGTCCCTGGCCCCGCTGGTGGCGCTGGAGGAGATCGACCTCCCCTACGCCGCCCACCGCCTGGACCTGGCGGCCGGCGACCAGCGCAAGCCCGAGTACTTGAAGGTCAATCCGCGCGGCCGCGTGCCGACCCTGGTGGTCGACGGCCAGCCGGTGACCGAGGTGCTGGCCATCCTAACCTATCTGGCTCACCGCTATCCGCACAGCGAGCTCCTGCCGCTGGCCGATCCGCTGAAACTGGCCAAGGCCTATGAGGTCATGAGCTGGTTCGCCAGCACGGTGCACGTGGCCTTCGCCCAGATCGCCCGGCCCGAACGCTACGCCGACGACGAAGAGGTCAAGAAGGCCCTCGCCACGCCCGGCGAGGCGCGCTTTGCCCGCACCCTGACCGACATCGAGCGCCTGGCGCAGGAGCCCGGCCCCTGGCTGCTGGGCGAGAGCTTCAGCGCCGTCGACGCCTATGCCCTGGTCATCTGGCGCTGGGCCGAGCGCCGGCAGATCGACACCGCCAAGTATCCCGCCTGGAGCGCCAAGGCCGCCCGCGCCTTCGCTCGCCCTTCCGTCGTCCGCGCGCTGCGCAAGGAAGCCGCGCCCGTCGCGGCCTGACCCCACCCCTTCCAAGGAGCCTCGCCATGAGCGTCGAATTCATCGGCATCATCCATACGCAGAACGTGTCGGAGATCATTCCGCCGTCCGGTCCGGTCATCGACGTCGACTATGTCGAGAAGATCGCCCGCGCCCACGAAGACGGCGGTTTCGATCGCGCCCTGGTCGCGTTCAGCTCCACCTCCCCCGAAAGCCAGTTGGTCGTGGCCCACGCCGCCTCGGTGACCAAGAAGCTCAACTTCATGATCGCCCACCGTCCGGGCTTCACCCAGCCGACCCTGGCCGCGCGCCAGCTGGCGACGCTGGACCACTTCACCGGCGGCCGCGTGGCGGTGCACATCATCACTGGCGGCTCGGACGAGGAACTGGCCAAGGACGGCGATCACTCGACCAAGGACGAGCGATACGCCCGCACCAGCGAGTACCTGGACATCGTCCGCGCCGAGTGGACCAGCGAAAAGCCGTTCGACTATGAGGGCAAGTTCTACAAAGTCGACCAGGGCTTCGGCGCGGTGAAGCCCGTGCAAAAGCCGCACATCCCGATCTATTTCGGCGGCTCGTCCGACGCGGCCATTCCTGTCGCCGGCAAGCACGCCGACATCTACGCCCTTTGGGGCGAGACCCAGGCCCAGGTGGCCGAGACCATCGCCCGCGTCCGCCACGCCGCCGCCAAGCACGGCCGCCAGGTGAAGTTCTCGCTGTCGCTGCGTCCGGTGATCGCCGACACCGAGGAAGCCGCTTGGGCCCGCGCCGACGAGATCGTCGCCAAGGCCAAGGCCCTGCGTGAGGCCGCCGGCCTGCCGACCACCGGCCACCGCCCGCCCAACGCTGGCTCGCAGCGCCTGCTGGACGCCGCCGCCCAAGGCTCGCGCCTGGACAAACGCCTGTGGACCGGCGTCGCTGGCGTCACCGGCGCGCAAGGCAACTCCACGGGCCTGGTCGGCACGCCGGAACAGGTCGCCGAGAGCCTGCTGGACTATTACGACCTGGGCGTCTCGACCTTCCTGATCCGGGGCTTCGACCCGGTGGAGGACGCCATCGCCTATGGTCGCGATCTGATCCCGCTGGTCCGCCAACTGGTGGCCGAGCGCGACATCCGCCTGGCCCGGGCCGCGAGCTGATCCATGCCCTACGACGCCGCTCCGCCTGCCTCGGCCGATTTCAAGGACGTCCTGGCTCACCTGGCGAGCGGCGTCGCCATCATCTCGTGCTGGGACGGCGAGACGCCGCGCGGCCTGCTGGTCAGCTCGATCACCGGCCTGTCGGTCGATCCGCCCCGCTTCCTGTTCTGCGTCCGCAAGGAGGCCGCCAGCCATGACGCGCTGTCGGCCTCGGTCGAATGCGGCGTCGCCCTGCTGGGTGCCACCGACGAGGACGAGGCGATGAAGTTCGCCAGTTCCTCCCGCGCCCACGAACGCTTCGCGCCCGCCCGCTGGAGCCTTGAGGTCGAGGAGCCGCCAGCCTATCGCGCCGGCTTGGCGACCGCCCACTGCAGGATCGACAGCATCGCCGACGCCGGCACCCACTCGATCTTCGTGGTCACGGCCGCGCGCAGCGCCCTGACCTCCGGCCCGCCCCTGGTGGCCTGGAACCGCGCCCTGCGAGCCCTAGAGCCGCATCCTCAGCCCTAGACCGAACGAGCGACCCGAGCGGCCGATCTGCAGCGGACGACTACGGTGGTTCTCGTAGGCGGCCTCGACCGTGTCGGTCAGGTTGCTGGCCTCGACGAAGACCGAGACGCGTGGGCTCAGGTCATACGAACCGGCCGCGTCCAGGTAGCCGGCGCTGGCGACCACGAAGCTCGACACCCCGCCGCCCTGCATGTCGGCCTCGGAGCCGAACGGCGAACGCCAGGTCCAGGACAGATGGGCGTGCAGCGGTCCACGCTCCACGAACGGGCTGATCGAATAGGACAGCCGCGAGACGCCGTTCAACCGACCGCGCCGCCCCAGGGCGTCGCTGCTCGAGGCGTCGACCCAGGTGGCGCTGGTCCAGACGCCGAAGCCATGGGCGAAGCGTCGGCTGAAAGCGGCCTCCAACCCGGTCACCTTGGCCTGGCCGGCGTTGCGCGGCCGGGACATCATCACCGTGGCCACCACCGGCGTCCCCGCACGCGTGGCGAAGGTCAGGCGCTCGGCCTGGACCGAGGCGACGATGAAGTCGTCGATGCTCTTGTGGAACACCGCCAGGCTGACGCCGCCGAAACCCTCGAACTCCCGCTCCAGCGACAGGTCGTAGTTGGTTGCCAGGTACGGCTTCAGCGCCGGATTGCCGCCGACGCCAGAGAACAGCGTCCCCGGCGAGGGATTGTCGATCTCGGCCTGGCCGCGCTGGTAAAGGATCGAGACCAGGCTGCTGGCCGGTACGGTCGCCGAACGCAGATCGGCCAGCGATGGCCGCGTGATACTGCGCGAGGCCGCCAGGCGCAGCCGCCAGTGATCGTCCAGGGCGATGGCCAGGTTGGCGCTGGGCAGCACCACCGCATGGTCGCCAGCATAGCGGACCGGCTTGACGTCCATGGATCCCGTCGCCGAGACCCCTAGCAGCGAACCGGCCACATCCGTGCGAGTCCAAGCGGTGCGCACGCCGACATTGCCCGTGGCCGAGCGCCCCAGCACGTTCGTCGCGAAGTCCAGGCGTCCGTAAGCAGCCAGGATCTGTTCGCCGACCTTGTAGGAGCCTTGCAGGTCCGCGCCGGTGGGGACGAGCTGGTCGGCGTCGACGATCACCCCGTCCGCCGCGCCCGGCAGCACGAAGCCCCGGCGGAAGGCGGCGAAATCGGCGGCGATCCAGGCTGGGGGGCGCGCGTCGATCAGGCGATCGAAGGCGCCTCTAGGGGCCCGAATATCGAAGAAGCTGGCGTCGACGACGGTCCCTGACCGGGCCACGGCTTCACGATCGCGGCGCTGAAAGTTCCGCCCCCGGTCGCTGGCCTGGCCGCCCAACCTCAGGCGCTCGATCCTGACCGGCCCCAGCGTCCAGTCGACCGGCCGCTGCGCGGCGATCAGGCCGGTGATGTCGTGGTCCTCGACCTGGGTGGCGCGAACGCCATAGCGCGAGAAGGTCAGCTGGCCCGGATCGGTCAGGTCGAACGACGTCGACAGCAGTGGGGCTTTGCGGCTCTCGATCAGGTCGGGTCCCAGGTCGAAGACGTAGGAGACGCCCAGCGGGCTAACGGCGCCGATCCGCTGCAGCGGCGTATCGAGGTTCGAGCGAGCACTGGAGAGGCTGAGGCGCGGCTCCAGGTTCCAGGCGCCAGCGTCGGCCTTCATGGCCAGGCTCAGCGAGACATTGTCGTGGACCTGGTCGGAGACTTCGAGATTGTTGCTGATCTGGCCGGCTGTGATGCGACCGCCGACCAGGGTGCGGCCCTCGACCTTGGCGTCGCCCACCAGCGCCTGGGCCGCGTAGTCGCCAATGCCATAGACGACGCGGTCCTCGCGGATGCCGTTGTCGAAGCGCGAGGCCAGGGCGTCGAGATAGAGGGTGACGGAAGGCGCGACCCGCCACTCGGCGCCGACGAAGGCCGTGGTCCGGGCCCGCTGTTCCTGCTCGACGGTGGTGCGGATGTCCTCTGGACCGGTCAAGGCGCGGCCGCCGATGACGAGGTCGCGGTAGCGCGAGACCTGGAAGCGGTCGTACTGCACCTCGCGCCGCTCGGTGGAGACGCCGGCCACCACGCCCAGGCGGTCATCTGCGCGCCGCCAACGGCCCGAGACGGCGACGTCCGGCGACACCGCGCCCGAGCGGACCTCGGCATGGGCGTCGGCGCGGATTGACAGGTACGACGGTCCTTCCAGCCCCCGCACCGTACGGATGTCAATGTTGGAGCCGATACCGCCATCGACGAGGTCGGCCGTCGCCGACTTGGCCACCACGGCCCCGGCAAGCAGGTCGGCCGACAGCGCGCGGAAGCGGAACTGGCGGCCGCTCTGGGTGGAGTTGCGGATGTTCTCGTTGAACGCCACCGGCGCGCCGTTCAGGGTCACTGACTGGAACAGCGGCCCCAGCCCCCGGACGCTGACGAACTGCCCTTCCCCCACCTCGCGCTCGATGGCCACGCCAGGCACACGCTGTAGGGCCTCGGCGAGGTTGGCCGCCGGGAGCTCGCCGATACGGCCGGCCGAGACGGCGTCGATGATCGCGTCGGCGCGACGCTTCTGCATCAGGGAGTCTTCGATCCCGGCCACGAAGGCGGCGGTGATCGTTACCTCATCCAGATGGACCGGCGCCTCCGGAACCGGCGCGGCGCGCGGCGGAGCCACCGCCACCGGCGGTTCGGCCCAGACCCGCACCGAGGCGTGATCGGTGATCTCATAGCGCAGGCCAGTGCCCGCCAGCAGCCGCTTCAGCGCATCCGGCCAGGGCATGGTCCCGGCAACGGCGTTGACGCGATAGGTTTGGCCGGGCTCGGTGGACAAGGCGAAGGCGCAGCCGGCCTTCAGGCATAGCGCCATCAAGGCTGGGCGAGCATCCTGGGCCGGAATGTCGAAACGGGTCGCCGCCTGCGCCGAAAACGGCGCGGCCAGGGCCAGCGCCGCGATCGACAGAGCGGACACGCGGCGAAGCGACATATGACGACTGACGAAAACCCCCGACGCGGTGAAAGCGTCAGGGGTCTGGTAGCTCGGCTTCGTGACAGTCGCGCGAAACTCAGCGCGCCGAGGCGGTCACCTCGCCCGGCGCGGTGCGGCTCAGGGTCACCGGCAGCACCTTGGCGGCGCGGCTGATGACCGTGTCGCGGCCGTCCAGCGGCAACATGGCGGTGACGCGCTGGCGACCAAACGCCGGGTCGGCCAGACGGATCTTCGCGTCGGTATAGCGGCCCAGTTCAGTGAGAACCTCCGACAGCGCCGCGTCCTGGAAGACCAGTCGGCGCTGACGCCAGGCGACCGCCGTCGCCGGGTCGATCCGGGCCTCGCGACGGACGCCGCCGCCGGCCTGGTACGACACCTGGTCGCCGGGGGCGAGACGGACGGGCTCGGTCGAGACGCGGGGCTGGCGAACCTCGACCGAGCCCTCCAGCAACTCCACTCGGGCACGGCCGTCGCGGAGGCTCGTGGCGAAATGGGTGCCGGTCACGACGACCTGACGGTCGGCCAGGGCGACTTGAAACGGATGAGCCTTGTCATGGGCGACGGCGAAATAGGCCGCGCCCTTGTCCAGGGCCAGGCGGCGCACGCGGCCGTCGACCTTGGCCCGCAGGGTGGTGGCGGTGTCCAGCGTGACGACCGAGCCGTCGGCCAGGGTCACGTCGCGGATCTCGCCCACGGCGGTCGTGTAGGTCGCCGCGCCGGTCAGCGGGTCCTGGAGGCGACGAAGCAGCGTCGGCGCGATGGCCACGGCCATCACGGCCGCGATCAGGCCGCCAGCCAGGGCCACAGGCGTCCAACCGGTCTTCACGTGGCGACGGGCGGTCGGCGCGGACGGGATCAGGTTCAGCTCGCCCAGCAATTCGGCGCGCAGGCTTTGCGTCTCGCGCACCAGGCCCTTGGCCGCTTCGTAGTTGGCGAGGTTCTTGGGATCAGCCGCCAGCCAACGCTCGAACGCGGCCTGCGTCGCACGCGACACGTCGGGACGACCCAGGCGCACCACCCAGTCCTCCGCGGTGCGCGGTTGGCGTTCAAAAAAGGCGGCGAAACGATCGAGCATCTAGAGCGTCAGGCTTTCCCAGTGGCCCGGTCTTGTCCGGGGCGTATCTTCTCAACGATCGCGGAGACAAACACCTCAGGTCTCCCGCGCGGCTTTCAGGCGTCGCAGCGCTTCGGCCAGGTGCTTTTCCACCATGCTGACCGACACACCCAGGCGCTCGGCGATCTGGCGATAGCTGAGGTCCTCGAAGCGATGCAGCAGGAAGGCGTCGCGGCAGCGCGGCGGCAGTTCGCGGATAGCCGCTGCGATCCCGGCCAGGTCCTCGCGAGCGATCGAGCGGCGGTCGGCGGCGGGGTCCTCGCTAGGCGCGTTCTCCCAGGCGGCGGTCGTGTCATCGGCGTCGAGCTGCAGAGTGCGGGCGCGCTCGCGATTGGCCTGCTTCCAGTGATCTTTCAGCAGGTTCTTGGCGATGGCGAACAGCAAAGGGCGGCCGTCGGCCTGGCCAAGCTCGTGCCCCGCCCGATGGAAGCGCGCGAACGCTTCCTGGACGATATCCTCCGCATCCTCGAGGGACTGCCCTCGCCGCTGCAGGAAGATGACGAGTTCGGCGCGAAGGCCCTGCATGCCGCTCCTCTTGATTGAACGCGCGGAAGCGCTCCCCCCGGCGAAGGGGGGAGCGCTTCCGGTGATGGCGTCCAACGGGCTCAGAAGTTCATCCGCAGGCCGAGGCTGAAGCGACGACCCGACTTCTCGTCCATGGTCGGGAAGGACGGGTCCATCGTGTAGCCGCGGGTGGCCTCGTCCGTGACGTTGATCCCTTCCAGGCTCAACTCGACGCGTTCGTTCAGGTTGTAGCTGACCGAAATGTCCGTCTGACCGTAGCCCGAGCGCCAGATCGGGTACATCTCGTAGCCGATTCCTTCGACGTACTTGCCCTTGTAGTTATAGGACACGCGGGCCTGGAACTTGTCGTTCTCGTAGTAGACCGTGACGTTGTAGGCCTTGTCGGCCAGGCCCACAGGCGGGGTCGGGACCTTGATCAGCGACTGGCCGCTCAGCGAGCTGTCCAGGATCGTATAGTTGGCGTTGATGCCGAAGCCCTTCGCCGGCTCCCAGAACAGGCCGAACGGCACGATGGCCACCAGTTCCACGCCGTCGACCTTGTACGAGCCCTCGACATTGATCGGCTGGTAGACGTCGAAGTCGTAGACGCCGTCGATCGTGCCGTTGGCGTTGTACTTGGTGACGTTCTTGACCGTGCCCGTCAGGGCCTGGCGAACGACGCCCTCGATCTTCTTGTTGAAGTACGAGACGGCCAGCAGGCCGCCTTCCGGCAGATATTTCTCGAGACCCACTTCCCACTGCTCGGCGAAGGTCGGCTTCAGGCCGGGGTTGCCGTCGGTGAAGCGGAACGAGTTGAAGCTGGCGGTGCGCTTGTAGGCCAGGTCGGTCAAGGCCGGACGCATCAGGGTCTTCGACGCCGCGGCGCGCAGCACGATGCTGTCGGTCAGTTCGGCGGTGAAGTTCATGCTGGGCAGCAGCTTGTTGTAGCTGCCGTCGCTGGACACCGGCGCGGGGGTGTAGGTCGTGCCGCCGGTCGGGGTCTGGATCTGGTGATAGCCCGACGAGGTGATCGAGGTGTCCACGTAGCGGACGCCGCCGTTGATCGTGACCGGCACCGGACCGACGTCGAAGCCCAGGTCGGTCATGGCGTAGAGGCTCGTGACCTTCTCCGACACTTCGTAATAGTCGCCCGGCGTGAACGGCGTGCTGAAGCCCGCATAGCGGAAGGTGTTGCGCGCATACTCGTTGGAGATCTGGCTCCAGTTGATGTCGCGGATAGTGTAGTCGCCGCCCGGCACCAGTTCGCCGATCGGGGTCAGCGGGCTGTCGGCCATGGTGCGGGTGTTGAGCCAGGCGGTGCTGCCCTTCGACGGACCCTGGATGTTCAGGGCGCCGTACTGGCGTTCCTTGGACTTGTCGGTGTAGCGGGCGCCGACCTGGATGCTCTTCAGGGCCGGGAAGAAGCCGAAGGCGAAGTCCTTCGTGAAGTCGACCTGGGCCGCGTACTTGTCGTCCTTGATCTTCTCGAGGGTCGTCTCATAGGCCTCGAACAGATACTTCGACGGCGAGTTGTACATGTCGATCGAGGCCGGGTTGGCGCTCTTGACGGTCTCGCCGCCCTTCTCCGTCCAGCGCGTGCGCGACGGGGCGTAGGCCACGTGCTTCAGGTTCGAGTAGTCCAGCGTCTTCTCGGCGCCCGAATAGCCGGCCAGGCCGTGCAGCTTCCAGCTGTCGCCGTGCCAGTTGAACTCGGTGCCGAACTGGACGTAGTCGGTCTTGTTGATCTGCTCCTTGCTGAGCATCTCGTGCTGGGTCGCGGTGTAGGACACGTCACGCAGAACGACCATGCCGTACTCGGCCAGGGTCGTCTTGTCGTACTCGTGGATGGTCTCCAGCGTGCTGCGGCTCGAGGCCGAATAGGCCGCAGCGTCGTACTGGTCCTCGGTGCTGTCGAAACCGCCGACCATCAGGTCGAAGGCGATGTCGAAATTGGCCGTCGGCTTGTACTGCAGCGAGGCCGTGCCGCCCCACTGGTCCTGGGTGTTCAGATAGGCGCGATCGCCGACCTTGTCCTGGAAGATGATGCGGCCGGTCTCGTCGCGGTTGGTGTTGCTCTTGATGATGACGCCGGCGTCGCGGGCCAGGACCGAAGCGGCCTGCGCGGCGCGCGCGCCTCCAGCTTCCGAGAAGCGGAACATCGGGCGGAAGTTAATGCCCGAGTTGGAGTCGGTGCGGTTCGTGCGGCGCGCGGCGGAGAACGAGACCAGGCCGCCCCAGTTGCCCCAGGTGTCCGAAGCCAGGAACGAGACCTTCGGGTCGGCCTTTTTCGAGATCGAGTTGTAGGCGCCCTCGGCCGAGGCCACCAGCTTGCGGCTGCCGTAGTCGAACGGACGGGCCGTCGAGATGTTCACCGAGCCGGCGATGCCGCCCTCTTCGTCCGAAGCGCGCGGCGACTTCTGCACCGTGACCTGCTGGACGACTTCCGAGGCGAAGATGTCGAACTCGACGTCACGACCGCCGCTGCCCGAAGCCGTGGCCAGGTTGTTGATGGTGACGAAGGTGAACTCGCTGGGCAGGCCACGGACGCTGACACGGCCGCCCAGGCCCTTGTTGCGCTCGATGGTCACGCCCGGCATGCGCTGCAGCGCCTCGGCCAGGTTCTGTTCGGGGAAGTTGGCGACGTCGGTGGCGACGATCGAGTCCGAGAAGCCAATCGCCTTGCGCTTCATGTCCACGGCCTTTTCCAGGCTGCGGCGATAGCTGCCGGTGACGACGATTTCCTCGACGCTCTCGTCCTGAGCGGCCGGAGCCGGCGCCGTCTGGGCGTGGGCGCCCGCGGCGGTGAACAGGCCGATGGCGGCGCAGCTGGTCATCAGCCAGGCCGTATGACGCGCGCGGGCGCCGTTCGTGTTCGTTCCGATCATTGCCGATATCCCCGAGTCTTTTGTTGCGACGGGGGAGCCGAACGTGCTCGCTCGACCCACGCCCCCGACCGCAACAACGACGCTCCCGCGAGGGGCCTCAGCGCGTGTCGGTCGATTTCATCAAAACTTCACGCCCGCCGCACCTCGCGGCTCCGAAGGCGACGTCGCGGACTGACCTCAACCTGACCGCGGCCTCGAACAATATCAGTCAACCTCAAGAATTCGAGGTCGACTAGGCGACGTTATAATTTCCTTATACTTGCAGAATTCTACAGAGCGGCGCTGCGTTCTTTTCGGGATCATCTTGAAAAGGTAAACTTCCATGCGCGCCCGTCGCCTACTCGTCTCCACGCTTTCGTTCGGCCTACTGATGGTCGCCGCTCCGGACGCGGCGCTGGCGCGTCAGGCGTCGGCCGTGAGCGACGCCTCGCTACAGCAACAGATCGCCGCCGCCGCGAGCAGCGCGGCCCGGCAGCCCGGCTTCGCAAAACTGAGCAAGCAGCAGAAGCTGGCGGCCATCCAGGCGGCGGTGTCGGCAGCGCTCGCCAAGAGCGGCGCCACGCCCCAGCAGATCGCGGCCGCCCTGATCCAGGCAGTCGCCTCCAACATCATCAGCGCTGGCGTCGCGATCTCGATCGCCTCGGCAGTCGCGCCGGAAATGGCCCAGATGGTCGCCAACGCGCCGGTCGTGCTGGCTCAGCTGCAGGCCACCGGCCAGTCGGCCAACATCACCGCATCGACCAACGGAGGCGACGGCGTCAGCGTACTGGTCAACCTGCAAGGCGCGTCTTCGCCAGGCGGCGGCGCGACCAACAATCCAACCACGACGGCCCCATACGACCCCTGCGCGGGCGTCATCGCCACCTATTGCGGCGGCTAGAACGCAAAAACCGGCCGGAACCAGGTGAAAGTTCCGGCCGGTTGATGACGACGAAAGAGACGTCAGCGCGGAGCCAGGTCCACCACCACCGTGCCGGCGTTGCGATTGCGTGACCAGGCCGCGTCGGTCGCGCCGGCGTCGATCGGACGCTCCTTGCCGTAGGACACCGTCTGAAGACGCGCGCTGGAAACGCCTTGGGCGACCAGGAAATCACGAGCGGACGAGGCGCGGCGGGCGCCGAGGGCGAAGTTGTACTCCCGCGTGCCGCGCTCGTCGCAATTGCCGGCGATCAGCACCCGGACTTCGGGATGGCTGGCCAGCCACTGGCCCTGGGCGGCCAGGATCTGCCGGGCCTCGCCGGTCAGGTCGTAGCTGTCCAGAGCGAAGAACACGCGGTCGCCAGCCGTGGCGGCCAGCTCTTCTTGCAGGCTACGCGCGGCGGGGCTGACGTCCAGACTGGGCGGCGCATAGGGCTCGCCGGCCGGCGCGGCTGGCGCTTCCGGCGCGGCGGCGATCGGAGCGGGCTTGGGCTTGGACGCGCAGGCCGACAGGCCCAGAACAACAGCGAGGGTCAGGGGAACGGAAATCAAGCGAGACATGGCGTATCCAGAGACAAGGGTTCGCCGCCATGCAGCCGCCCTGCCCCGCCAAGCTCAAGCATAAGAACCTTATAACGCCGCCCGATGGCGAGCCCAGCATAACGGGCGCATAATTGCCGGCGGCGCTTAGGGTCGACATGGTGTCCCTCCCCGCGACGCGCCGGGCGCGCGTCGGTCGCCCTCGGGATACTTCCTCACGCCCCCCGTGAGGCGCATTGTCCTGCCTGACCGACGCGCGAGTTGCTTTCCCAGGGCGATGATGCCGCAAAACACCCTCGCCGAGTTCCCCTGGCCGACACGCCTGGCCCTGCGTCTCAAGCCCTATGGCGCGGCGTTGGTCTTCACCCTGGCCGCGACCGGCGTCTCCGAGTTGCTCTATCGGCTGTTCGACACCACGCGGCTGTCGATGGTGTTCCTGGCCGGGGTTCTGCTGACCGCCGTGACCCAAGGCGCCTATGCGGGCTACTTCGCCGCCCTGCTCGCCTTCGCCATCTACAATGTCTACCTTGTCGAGCCGCGCTTTACCCTGGAGTTCGCCTCGCCCGAGGACGTGCTGGTGCTGGGGACCTTCCTGGCCGTGGCCATGCTGACCGGCGGCCTGACGGGCCGCCTGCGCGACGAGGCCAAGCGCAACATGATCCGCGCCCGCGCCACGGGCGCCCTGTTCGAGACCAGCCGCCAGCTGTCGTCGGTCGATGACGAGATGGCCATCCGCATGCTGGTCGTCGAGCAGATGGCCGCCGCCGCCAAGGGCGAGGCGGCCATGGTCGACCGCACCATGGTCTGGAGCTTCCCGCGCGCCGACCAGGCCCTGCCTGCGCCGCCGGAGCCGCCGGACTTCAGCGAGCCGGGCTGGTGGGTTCGGGAACTGGTCGCCGACGGGGTCGAACTGGGCGTCGTGGCCTGGCGCGGCGCGGATCGCGTGCCCGACCCCGACAGCGACCGGCTGATCCAGGTGCTGGCCGACCTGGGCGCCGCGGCCGTTCTGCGCGCCCGCCTGTCGACCGAACGTTCTGAGATCGCCGCCGCCACCCGCACCGAGCAGTTGCGCAACGCTCTGCTGTCCTCGATCTCGCACGACCTGCGCACGCCCCTGGCGGCGATCCTGGCCTCGGCCAGCAGCCTGAAGACCTTCGGCGGCCAGTTCCCGCCGGACGTCCAGCATGACCTGGTCACGACCATCGAGGAGGAGGCCGAACGCCTCAACCGCTTCGTCGCCAACCTGCTCAGCATGACCAAGCTGGAGTCCGGCGCCCTGGCGCTGGAAAGCCAGAGCTTCGCGGCCGCCGAGGTGGTCAATCGCGCCGCCGACCGACTGGTTCGGATGGGCAATACGATCACGCGAACCATCGAGGACGAGGCGATGATCCAGGGCGATCCGATCCTACTGGACCAGGCGCTGGGAAATGTCTTGGAGAACGCCGCCCGCTACGGCCGTGACGGCGGTCCGATCGCGGTGCGGGTGCGAGGGCTGGGCGCGGCGGTGCTGATCGAGGTCGCCGATGCGGGCCCCGGCGTGCCCGAGGCCGACCTGCAGCGGATCTTCGAAAAGTTCTACCGCTCGCCCCACTCGGCAGGCGCCAGTCAGGGCACGGGCCTTGGCCTCTCCATCACGCGCGGCCTGGTCGAGGCCATGGGCGGCACGGTCACGGCCGCCGGGCGTTGGGACGGTGCGACCGGCCTCGTGGTCAGCATGATCTTCCCGGGAAAACTCGCCGCATGACCACTGCTCAGATCCTGCTGGTCGACGACGAGCCCCAGCTGGTGCGCGCCCTGACGCCGGCGCTCAAGGCGGCCGGCTACGTCGTGTCGGTGGCAGACAGCGGCCAGGCGGCCCTGGCCCATCTGGCGCAGGAGGGTTGCGACGCCGTCATCCTCGACCTGGGCCTGCCCGACATGGACGGCAAGGCGGTGATCGATCGTATCCGCGAATGGTCCGAAGTGCCCATCGTCGTGCTGTCGGCGCGCGACCTGGAGCAGGAGAAGATCGCCGCCCTGGATCTCGGGGCCGACGACTTCGTCAACAAGCCCTTCGGTGTCGGCGAGCTGCTGGCGCGCCTGCGGGCGGCCATGCGCGGCCGCGAGCGCCGGTTCTCGGCCCGGGCTCGCTTCAAGAGCGGCGATCTCGAGATCAACTTCGCCGACCGCCGCGTCCTGGTGCTGGACGAGGAGATCCGCCTGACGCCGCGCGAGTACGATCTGCTGCGCAGCCTGGCCCGTTATGCCGGCCGGGTGGTCACCCACCGCCAGCTGATGACCGCCGTCTGGGGCGCGGACGCCCATGTCGACGCCCAGTTCGTTCGCGTGCTGGTCGGCCAGGTCCGCCAGAAGATCGAGGAGGAGCCGGCCTCGCCGCGCCTCCTGCTGACCGAGCCGGGCCTGGGCTATCGCCTGTCGCCGGAAGACGAGCACTAAGGGAACACCAGACCGCATGCAGACCGTCGAGATCGTCCTGGCGCTCCTGGCCGCCGTCGTCCTGAGCGGCGCGGCCGCCCGCTTCCTGCCGCTGGCCGTGCCCGCACCTCTGGTCCAGATCGGCCTGGGCGCCCTGATCGCCCTCGTGACCAAGACGCCTGTGGCGCTGGATCCGCAGCTGTTCTTCCTGCTGTTCCTGCCGCCGCTGCTGTTCCTGGACGGCTGGCGCATCCCCAAGGACGACTTCTTCCGAGATCTGCCGATCATCCTGGAGATGGCCCTGGGCCTGGTGGTGCTGACCGTCGTCGGCGCGGGCCTGTTCATCCACTGGATGATCCCGGCCATGCCGGTGGCCGTCGCCTTCGCCCTGGCCGCGGTGATCTCGCCGACCGACCCGATCGCTGTGTCGGCCATCGCCCAGCGGGTGTCGATCCCCAAGCGCCTGATGCACATCCTCGAGGGCGAGTCTCTGCTGAACGACGCCTCGGGCCTGGTCTGCCTGCGCTTCGCCGTCGCCGCCGCCCTGACCGGCGCCTTCGTGCTGCGCGAGGCGGTCCTGACCTTCGCCTGGGTGGCCCTGGCCGGCATCGTGATCGGCGTGGCCACCACCATGGTCATCACCAGCCTGAATGCATGGCTCTCGCGCCGCAGCGCCGAGGACGCCGGTCCCCAGACCCTGGTCAGCCTGCTGATCCCGTTCGCCGCCTATCTGGTCGCCGAAAAGGTCCACGCCTCGGGCATCCTGGCCGCCGTCGCCGCCGGCGTGGCGATGAGCTTCTCCGAAGCCGCCCGCCAGACCGTGGCCGCCACCCGCGTCCGCCGCAACATGGTCTGGGACACCCTGCAGTTCACCGCCAACGGGGTGATCTTCGTGCTGCTGGGCGAGCAGCTGCCGTCGATCCTGGCCGGCGCGGTCGAGACCGTCCACACCACGGGCCATCACGACGCCTGGTGGCTGGGCGTCTATGTCGTGGCCATCACCCTGGGCCTGGGCGTGCTGCGTTTTGGCTGGGTGTGGGGTTCGCTGAAGCTGACTCTGCTGCGCGCCCGCCGGCGCGGCGAGGAACGCGCCAGCCCGGACTGGAAGATCATTGCCGCCACCGCCTGCGCCGGCGCGCGCGGCGCCATCACCCTGGCCGGCGTGCTGACCCTGCCCCTGGCCACCGCCAGCGGCGCGCCCTTCCCGGCCCGTGACCTGGCCATCTTCCTGGCGGCCGGCGTCATCGTGCTGTCCCTGCTGATCTCCAGCATCGCTCTGCCCCTACTCCTCAAGGACCTGCAGCTGCCGCCGGACACCGACAGCCAGGAACAGGCCGCCCAGGCCCGCGCCACCCTGGCCAATGCCGCGATCCATACGGTCGAGCACCTGATGACCGCCTCGCCCCACGCCGACGACCACGACTTCCAGACCGCCACGGCCCGCGTCGCCGACATCTACCGCGACCGTCTCGACAGCCTGGCCCAGTCAGGCGAGGTCGCCATCGCCGCCCGCCGCAGCCAGGTGTTCGAAAAGGACATCCGCCTGTCGGCCCTGGAAGCCGAACGCGAGGCGCTGCGTACGCTCGTTCGGCAACGCACGGTCAATGACGGCGTCAGCGCCCGACTGACCCGGGATCTGGACCTGGCCGAAGCGCGGGCGCGATCGTGAGCCCCAGGCAGGTGCGCAAGGCGCGGGCTTTCGACGCCTAAATCCAAGGCGCCCGCCCTTCGTCCGAGGGCGCGATCAGTATTACACATTGCATCCTTCGTAATAACGACGATCGGATGCGCTCAATGGATACGTCTTCGAACCTCGCACGCCTGAGCGTGAGCCTGCCGGCCGAGCTGATGAACCAGCTCGACGCCATGGTGGCCGAACGCGGCCTGCCCAGCCGCTCGCAGATGATCGCCGAGTTGATCCGCCACGAACTGGCCGAGCACAGCGGCGAGCGTCCCGACGCCGTGCTGGCCGGCACAATTACCCTGATCTACCGCGCCGAAAGCGGCCGGGTGCGCCACGCCCTGGCTCAAGCCCAGCTGGGCTACGTGAAAGAGGTGATCTCGGCTCAGAACGTCTTCCTCGAAGACGACCAGGCCATGGAGGTCCTGCTGGTTCAGGGCCCGGCCGAGCGCCTGCAGCAGCTGTGCGACGACCTGCGCAAGGTGCGCGGCGTCCAGCAGATCAAGCTCGTGACCACCACCGCCCTGCTGCCGCCGCTGCACTTCCACGGCGACGAGCCCGACGGAGAGTCTCCTTGAGCGACACCGCAACGCCCTATGCTGCCCAGGCCCATGCCCGCGCCCAGGCCGGCGCCCGCGTCGAGGCCATGCCGACCCTGCCGGCCAGCGCCGCCGTCGACCTGCCGCCGAGCGTCTCGGCCGCCGACGTCGTCTGGGACGAAACCATCGCGTCGGGCGGCTACGCCAGCCGCCAGATCGCCCGAGGATCACGCCTGCGCCTGACGGATCTCGCCGGCGACGCGGCTGTGTCGCTGCTGATCTTCAACGCCGAGCGCCCGATCGAGCGCCTCAACATCGCCGACACCCTGAAGGTCCAGTGGAACGGCTATCTGGGCCAAGGCCGCCTGTTGCTGTCCGACATGGGCCAGGTGCTGGCCAGCATCGTCGAGGACGAGGCCGGGACCCACGACGCCTTCTGCGGCGCCTCCAACCAAGCCAGCAACGCCCGCAAGTACGGAGACGGCTTCAACCACGGCGCCCATCCCAACGCCCGCGACCGCTTCTCGCTGGGCGTCGCCAAGTTCGGCCTGGGCCGCAAGGACATCCACCCCTGCCTGAACCTCTTCAAGGAGGTCCGTGTCGGCCAGGGCGGCGAGACGGTGATCGATGTCGGCCCCTACGCGCCCGGCCGGTCCCTGACCCTGCGCGCCGAGATGGATTTGATCGTCGTACTGGCCAACTGCCCCCATGTGCTGGATCCGCGCGACGCCTACGCCGTGACCCCGGTGCGCGCCACCGCCTGGCGCGGCCCGGTCACGCCGGCCGCCGACCCGATCCGCAATGCGACGCCCGAAGGCCTGCGCGCCTTCCTGAACGTCGAAGACTACTTCTCGCGCTGAGGCCCCGTCATGGCGTTCGATCCCCCGCCCCTGAACACCATCGTCCACGACGAGATCGTCCCCGCCCGCGCGCCCTGGCTGCACGAAGTGAAGGCCGGACAGACGCTTCGGATCGTCGACCTTGAGGGCAACCAGGCCGTCGACTTCCTGGCCTACAGCGCCGCCGACGACACGGAGCGCTACAGCGCGCAAGACACCATCGCCGCCCAGAAGAACATCTTCCTGCGTGAGGGCTCGGTGCTGCTGTCCAACGAGGGCGCGCCGATGATGACGGTGACCGCGACGGCCGTGGCCTATCACGACACCATCGGCGGGGCCTGCTCGTGCGAGAGCAACACCCTGCGCTACGGCCATCACACCAAGAGCCAGCACGCCTGCGTCGAGAACTTCCTGGTCGCCAACGCCATTGAGGGACGCGGCAAGCGCGACATGGTCAGCAACGTCAACTGGTTCATGAACGTGCCCGTCGAGGCGGACGGCGCGCTGGGCATCGTCGACGGCATCTCCGCGCCCGGCCTCTATGTCGACCTGCGCGCCGAGATGGACGTGATCGTCGTCGTCTCCAACTGCCCCCAGATCAACAACCCCTGCAACGGCTTCAACCCGACGCCGGTGCGTATGATCATCGCCCAGTAGGACCGCGCTCATGTTCGACAAGGTCCTGATCGCCAATCGCGGCGCCATCGCCTGCCGCATCATCCGCACGCTACGGGCCATGGGCGTGAAGTCCGTGGCGGTGTTCAGCGACGCCGACGCCGGCTCGCTGCACGTCTCCCTGGCCGACGAGGCCGTGCGCCTGGGCCCCGCGCCCGCCGCCGAGAGCTACCTGCGCGCCGACCTGGTGCTGGCGGCCGCCAATGCCACGGGCGCTCAGGCTATCCACCCCGGCTACGGCTTCCTCAGCGAGAACGCGGCCTTCGCGGAGGCTTGCGAGAAGGCCGGCGTCGCCTTCATCGGCCCGACCGCCGAGAACATCCGCGCGTTCGGCCTCAAGCATACGGCGCGGGACCTGGCCGAAGCGCACGGCGTGCCACTGGCGCCGGGCACCGACCTGCTGGTCGATCCGGCGGCGGCGTTGGAAGCGGCGGAGCGGATCGGCTTCCCGGTGATCCTGAAGGCCACGGCCGGCGGCGGCGGCATCGGCATGCGGGTCTGCGAAAACGCGCAAGGCGTCGAAGAGGCCTTCGCGGCCGTCCAGCGCCTGGCGACCGGCAACTTCAGCGACGGCGGCGTCTTCCTGGAGCGCTATGTCCGCAAGGCCCGCCACGTCGAGGTGCAGGTGTTCGGCGACGGCGAAGGCAAGGTCGTGGCCCTGGGCGAGCGCGACTGCTCCCTGCAACGCCGCAACCAGAAGGTCGTCGAGGAGACCCCCGCCCCCGGGCTGCCCGCCGCCACCCGCGCGGCCCTATTGGACGCCGCCGTGCGCCTGGCCCAGGCTGCCAACTACCGCTCGGCCGGCACGGTGGAGTTCTTGTACGACGCCGACCGCGACGACTTCTTCTTCCTGGAGGTCAACACCCGGCTACAGGTCGAGCACGGCGTCACCGAGCAGGTCACCGGCATCGATCTCGTGGAATGGATGGTGCGCGGCGCGGCCGGCGACTTCGCCTTCCTCGACGTCCCGCCGCGCGAGCCCAAGGGCGCGTCGATCCAGGTGCGGCTCTATGCCGAGGATCCGGCCCAGGACTATCGCCCCAGCTCCGGCGTGCTCACGCAGGTGGCCTTCCCGAACGGCGTCCGCGCGGACGGCTGGGTGGTAGACGGGACCGAGGTCAGCGCCTTCTACGACCCGCTGCTGGCCAAGCTTATCGTCACCGCGCCCGACCGCGAGGCGGCGGTCGTCGCGCTGCAACAAGCCCTGGACGACACGCGCTTGGCCGGCATCGAGACCAACCTCGGCTGGCTGCGCGCCGTGGTTCACAGCGAACCCTTCACGAGCGGCCAAGTCTCGACCCGTGCCCTGGAGACCGTGACCTGGACGCCCGACACCATCCAGGTACTGAGCGGCGGCCCCGCTACCACGGTGCAGGACTGGCCCGGCCGGCAAGGCTACTGGGACGTCGGCGTGCCGCCCTCGGGGCCGATGGACGCCTTCGCGTTCCGGCTGGGCAACCGCCTGCTGGGCAATGGCGAGGACGCCGCCGGGTTGGAGATCACCGCCCTCGGCCCGACCCTGAAGTTCAACCGCGCCGCCACAGTATGCCTGACCGGCGCCCGCTTCGACGCCCGCCTGGACGGTGCGCCGGTCGAGCCCTATGCGCCACTGACGGTCGCCGCCGGCCAGGTGCTGAAGATCGGTCGCGCGGTCGAGGCCGGCCTGCGGGGCTACCTGCTGTTCCAGGGCGGCCTGGACGTGCCGGAATATCTGGGCAGCCGCTCGACCTTTACCCTGGGTGGTTTCGGCGGCCATGCCGGGCGCAACCTGACGGCCGGGGATGCGCTGCGGCTGCTGGAGCCGGGCGGCGCAATCGCCGCGCCCGCGCTGGCGAACGACCTGCGCCCCGAAACGACCAAGGCCTGGACCATCCGTGTCCTACCCGGTCCGCACGGCGCGCCCGACTTCTTCACACCCGCCGACGTCGCCATGATCGGCGGCACGGACTGGAAGGTGCACTACAACTCCAACCGCACCGGCGTGCGCCTGGTCGGCCCCAAGCCCGAATGGGCGCGACGCGACGGGGGCGAGGCCGGGCTGCACCCGTCCAACATCCACGACAACGCCTACGCCATCGGGGCCGTCGACTTCACCGGCGACATGCCCATAATCCTGGGCCCGGACGGTCCGTCGCTGGGCGGCTTCGTCTGTCCGTTCGTGATCATCCAGGCCGACCTGTGGAAAGCTGGCCAGCTGGCGCCGGGCGACACCGTCCGCTTCGCCGTGGTCGACGACGCGACCGCCGCCGCAGCCCTGGACGCCCAAGAGGCGCTGATCGCCGACCTCGCGGCCTCGCCCGAGCCCGCCGCGCCGCCGGTCAACGAGCAGATCAGCCCGATCCTCCACGAGCTGCCGCAGGACGGCCACCGCCCCCGCGTGCTCTACCGCCGCCAGGGCGATCAACACCTGCTCGTCGAGTACGGACCCATCATGCTGGACCTGGAACTGCGCCTGCGCATCCACGCCCTGCTGCTGGACCTCCAGGCCCAGGCGCTGGAGGGCGTCATCGACCTGACGCCGGGAATCCGCTCGCTGCAGGTCCACTATGACAGCCGCCGTCTCACCCAGGCCCGGCTGCTGGAGATCCTGATCGCCGCCGAGGACCGGCTGGGCGGACTGGACGATTTCGAGATCCCATCTCGCGTCGTCCACCTGCCGCTGAGCTGGAAAGACCCGGCGATCTACCAGACCATCGACAAGTACATGCAGGCCGTGCGTGACGACGCGCCGTGGTGCCCGGACAACATCGAGTTCATCCGCCGAGTCAACGGGCTGGACAGCATCGAGGACGTCAAACGCATCGTCTTCGACGCCCGCTACCTGGTGATGGGCCTGGGCGACGTCTATCTGGGCGCGCCGGTCGCCACGCCGGTCGATCCGCGCCACCGCTTGGTGACCACCAAGTACAACCCCGCCCGCACCTGGACGCCGCCCAACGTGGTCGGCATCGGCGGGGCCTATATGTGCATCTACGGCATGGAGGGTCCAGGCGGCTACCAACTGTTTGGGCGCACGATCCAGGTCTGGAACACCTGGCGGCAAACCGAGGCCTTCACAGACGGCAAGCCCTGGCTGCTGCGGTTCTTTGACCAGATCCGCTTCTTCCCGGTCAGCGCCGACGAGCTGACCGAGTGGCGCCGCGACTTCCCGCTGGGTCGTCGCCAGGTCCGCATTGAGGAAGAGACCTTCCGCCTCTCGGACTACCGCAAGATGCTGGCCGAAGAGGCCGACAGCATCGCCGCCTTCCAGGCCACCCGCCAGGCCGCCTTCGACGCCGAGCGCGCAGACTGGGAGGCCAAGGGCGAGTTCGCACGGATCGAGGCCCTGTCCGGCGTCGCCGATGCCGAGGAAGAAACCGCTGCCGTCAAGGTCCCGCCCGGTGCCGACCTCGTCGAGGCCCCGTTGGGCGGCAATGTCTGGAAGGTGCTGGTCGAGCCCGGCCAGCGGGTCGAGGCCGGCGCCGTGATCGCCATCATCGAGGCCATGAAGGCCGAGTGCGACGTCAACACGCCCGTCGCCGGCGTGGTCAGCGCCGTCTACGCCCAGCCCTCGCAGTCCATCGCCGCCGGCGCGCCGGTCATCGCCGTAACCCCGGACCTGGAAGTCGCCGCGTGAGCTTCGAGCGTATCTCCGTCGAGGCCATCGCCAAGGCCGTCAACGGCGGCGCAAGCGCCATCGCGGTCGCCCAGGCCGCCTTGGACGCGGTCGCGGATTACGACCTGATCCAGCCCCAGGTCTGGATCCTGCGCCTGCCCGCAGAGGCCGTCCTAGCCCAAGCCCGCGCCGTGGACGCCCGCATCGCCGCCGGCGAGACCCTGCCGCTGGCCGGCGTCCCGTTCGCGGTGAAGGACAACATCGACGTCGGCGACTGGCCGACCACCGCCGCCTGCCCGGCCTTCGCTTATACGCCCGAGCGCTCGGCGACCGTGGTCGAGCGGCTGGTCGCGGCCGGCGCGGTGCTGATCGGCAAGACCAACCTCGACCAGTTCGCCACCGGCCTGGTCGGCGCCCGCAGCCCCTACGGCGCGCCGCGCTGCGTGTTCAATCAGGCCTTCGTCAGTGGCGGGTCGAGCTCGGGTTCGGCAGTGGCGGTCGCGGCCGGGCTCGTCGCCTTCTCTTTGGGCACCGACACGGCCGGTTCAGGCCGCGTGCCGGCGGCGTTCAACCACCTCGTGGGCCTCAAGCCCAGTAAGGGTCGCTGGAGCACACGCGGCCTCGTGCCCGCCTGTCGGTTGCTGGACTGCATCAGCGTCTTCGCCGCCGACCTCGCTGGCGCGGCTCTGGTCGATGAGGTGCTGACCGCCTTCGATCCCGAGGACGACTTTTCCCGCCGCCTGCCCGACGCGCCGATCAAGGGTCTGCGCTTCGCGATCCCCCTGCCCGAGCAGCGGATCTTCTTCGGCGACGGCGAGTCCGAGACGCTCTATGCCGCCGCCGTCGCGCGCCTGAAGGCCGCCGGCGGCGTCCCCGTACAGGTCGACATCGCGCCGCTGCTGGACGCGGCCAAGCTGCTCTACAGCGGCCCCTGGGTCGCTGAGCGCACGGCCGCCGTCGAGCCCCTGCTGCGCGCCTCGCCCAGCGCCATCGAGCCGACCGTCCGCGCCATCGTCCAGGGCGGACTGGCCATCACCGGCGTCGAGACCTTCAAGGGCCTCTACGCCCTGGAAGGCTATCGCCGCGCGGCCGAGGCGATCTGGGAGGCGGCGGACTTGCTGTTCCTGCCGACCGCCCCGACCATCTACACGCTGAAGGCGCTCAAGGCCGAGCCGTTGGCGCTGAACGCCAATCTCGGCCTCTACACCAACTTCGTGAACCTGCTGGACCTCAGCGCCCTGGCTGTTCCGGCCGGCTTCCGCACCGACGGCACGGGCTTTGGCGTCACCTTCGTCGGCCCAGCCTTCGCCGATCGCGCGCTACTGGATCTGGCCGCTAGCTATCTGGAGACCTTCCCCATGGCCGACACGCCCCCGCTGGACCTGACGCCCCACAAGCCTGGCGTGAAGCTGGCCGTGGTCGGCGCGCACCTGGGCGGCATGCCGCTGCACTGGCAACTGACCTCGCGCGAGGCCAGGCTAGTCACCGCCACCAAGACCGCGCCGGCCTACAAGCTCTACGCCATCGCCAACTCGACGCCGCCGAAGCCCGCGCTGGTCCATGTCGGCGACGGCGGCAGCTCGATCCTGGTCGAGGTCTACGAACTGGACGTCGAGGCGTTCGGCAGCTTCACCGCCGAAGTCCCCGCCCCGCTGGCGATCGGCACCGTGACCCTGGAGGACGGAACCTCGGTGAAGGGCTTCGTCGCCGAGCCCCGCGCGCTGGACGGCGCGACCGACATTACCCAATTGGGCGGCTGGCGGGCCTATATCGCCTCCCTCGCGAGCTAACATTTCGCACCGCACAACGAAAAAGCCCGTCAACTTGCGTTGGCGGGCTTTTCAGGATCGTCAGAGACGAAGAGCGCCTTAAGCGGTGGTGCGCGCGGCCTTCAGGGCCGAAACGGTGTAGTAGATCAGGCTGAACATCGGACTTTCCGGGTTGCGATCAGGCGAGGACGGTTCCTCGCTATACAACCCATATATGATGACAACGTTGTCACGACAAGACGCAATGCTGCGACGCAACATCGCAGCTACTTGCCCAGCCCCGCCAACGCCTCCGGCCCCACCGCGCCCGGCTTGTCCAGCGGGAAGTCGTAGACGGCTGTCGCGCCGTAGCGATGCGGCGCGTGCGGGTCGCGGCGGCGTTTGTCGAAGGCCAGCACGCGGGTGCCCAGCTTGAAGGCCTCCTTGATGTCGTGGGTGACCATCATGATGGTCAGACCGTTGTCGCGCCAAAGGCCGGTGATCAGCTCGTGCATGTCCAGGCGCACGCCGGGATCAAGGGCGCCGAACGGTTCGTCCAGCAGCAGGATGCGCGGCTTCTTGATCAGCGCCTGGGCGATGGCCAGGCGCTGCTGCATGCCGCCAGACAGCTTGGCCGGATAGAGATCCCCGCTGTCGGAGAGGCCCACAGCGGCCAGCATGGCGTCGGCCTCCTCCAGCGCCTTGCGACGCCTGGCGCCTGACAGCTTGCCCAGGAACGGCGAACCGGCGCAGTCCAGGCCGAACACGACGTTGTCGCGGGCCGACAGGTGCGGGAACACCGAGTACTTCTGGAACACCACGCCCCGATCGGGTCCGGGCTCGGCCCTAAGCTTGTCGCCATCCAGGTCGATGGCGCCGCGGGTCGGCTTTTCCTGGCCGATGATCATCCGCAGGAAGGTGCTCTTGCCCGCGCCGGACGGGCCGACGATCGAGACGAAGCTGCCCTGCGCGATCGACAGGTCGACATTCTCGAGCACGACCTTGTCGCCGTACTCCACCCAGACATTGCGGAAGGTCAGCAGGCCGCCCATCAGCGCGCCCTTTCCGGATAGGCCCACGGATAGGCGCGGCGGGCGATCAGCTTCAGCGCGACATCCATCGCCACGGCCAGGATCGAGATCCAGGCGACGTAGGGCAGGATGATGTCCATCGACAGGTAGCGGCGGACCAGGAAGATGCGGTAGCCCAGGCCGCTGTCGGCGGCGATCGCCTCGGCCGAGATCAGGTAGACCCAGGCCGGGCACAGCGACAGGCGCAGGCTGTCGATCAGGCGCGGCATGGCCTGGGGCAAGGCCACGCGCAGGGCCAACTGCCAGGTGCTGGAGCCCAGGGTCTGAGCCTTGACCAGCTGTTCTTCGGGGATGGCCGCGACGTGGGCGGCGAGGTCGCGGACCATGACCGGCGTCACCCCGATGACGATCAGGGCGATCTTGGCCGTCTCTCCCAGGCCGAAGACGATGAACAGGATCGGCAGCACGGCGATCGGCGGGATCACCGCGATCGCCGCCACCAACGGTCCGAACTTGGCCCGCAGCAACGGCAGCAGGCCAAGCCCCAGGCCCAGGATCAGGCTCAGCGCCGTGGCGATCAGCAGCGCCAGGCCGATGCGCTCCAGGCTGGCCAGGGTGTCGACCAGCAACGGCGCGTGGCCGGTCAGCGGATCGACCCTGGCCATCAGCTGCACTGCCTCGACCATGGCGGTCGGGGTCGGCAGCAGCTTGTCGCGCGGGTTCTCCGCGTGACGAGCCTGGGAGGCCATCAGGTAGAGCAGCGCCGCGGCCAGCAGCGGGATCATCCCGAGCAGGACCGCGAGACCGCCTCGGGGCCTGACGTTGAGGAGGCGCATGATGGCTAGAGCTTACCGTCGGCGGCCTGCTGCACGTAGGTCGTGTCAAAGCGTAGCTTGACGTTCTTGGGGTCGCCCAGGGTCTTGCCGCCCGGGAAGCTGATGCCGATGTCGTCCACCGACTTCGCGCCCTGGCCGAACAGGCCCATGCTGAAGCTGAACTTGCGCACGCGGTCGTTGGCGGTGACGAGGTCAGGGCTGACCGTCGCGGCAAGGGCCGCCTTCGGTTCGGCGTAGAGGTGGGTGGTCTTCAGCTGACCTTCGAAGCTGGCCAGGTCCGAGCCCGACAGCTTGGCCATCTGCTCGCGGGCCGCCTTGCCTTCCGGCGTCTGGGCCACGGTCAGGGCCATGGTTTCGTACCAGATGCCGGTCAGGGCCTTGCCCAGGTTCGGATTGGCCTTGAGCGTCTCGGTGCTGACCATCAGGCCGTCCAGGATCTCGCCTGGGATCATCGAGCTGTTGAAGACCTCGGTCGCGCCGGGCGCCTTCTTCACTTCCGACAGCTGCGGGTTCCAGGTCACCAGGGCCTTGGTGTCGGCCGCGCCGAAGGCGGCGACGATGTCGGCGTCGGACGTGTTGATCGTCTTGACGTCGCTCATCTTGAGGCCGGCCTTCTCCAGGGCGCGAGCCAGCAGATAGTGCGAGACCGACAGCTCGACGAGGTTGACCGGACGGCCCTTCAGCTCGGCGAGGCTCGTCCCGTTCTTCAGCACCACGCCGTCGTTGCCGTCGGAGTAGTCGCCGATCATCACCACGGTGGTGTCCTTGCCGGCGGCGGCCGGCACGGTCAGGGCGTCCATGTTGGTGGCGGTGACGCCATCCAGCTTGCCAGCCGAATACTGGTTCAGCGACTCCACATAGTCGTTGATCTGCACCAGCTCGATCTTCACGCCGTACTTGTCGGCCCACTTCTTCACAATGCCCGACTGCTGGGCATAGGCCCACGGCATCCAGCCGGCATAGATGGTCCAGCCGATCTTGTACTCGGTCTTGGCCGCTTCGGCGGACGCCGCCGGCGCGGCCTTGTCGGCGCCCTTCGGCCCGCACGAGGCGAGTGTAAGGGCCAGGGTCGATACGGCCAAGGCCGCCATGAAACGCTTGCGGGTGAACAGGACACTCATCAGCGGCTCCCTCCGAATTCGCTGCCAGAACGCGTTGAAGGAAGCGTTTTTCATATTACGAGTTGGCGCAATCGTAATACTGACGCACCGCCGCGACCGCCTTTCCATCAAGGCCGATCTGCCGAAAAAGCAGGCCGATCCACCGCAGAGGCGCCGCATCCCGCGCCGTTCTCGTCGCCCTAGGCAGTTCCCCGCGCCTGAACCGTATGCCCAGGCCATCCACTCCCCCAGCCTCGATCTGCATACGGAGGCTGCGAACATGTTGAGCAAACTGATGGCGGGCGCCTGGTCCATTCTGCGTGATGGTTTCACCGCTCGCGGCGGGCGCTACTGGCTCACCTGAGCACCCTAGAGAATTCCTGATAAGACCGCTGAGGATAAGTCTATTGAATGGATAGGAATTAAACGTCCTACTTCGAGACCCGTGGCGCATCCGCCGCGACTTTTCGAAGAAAGGCGTGACCGATGTCCTCGGCGATCGCGTTTGAGTCCCCATCGCCAGCCCTCGAGGCCCGGTCGTGAACGCACCGGCTCTTCGACTGCAGCCCGCCCGGCTGCCGGATCTGGATGCGATCCTGCCCGGCCTGACTCAGGCCTTCGCCGAGACCGCCGGCCAGCACGATCGCGAGGCCAGCTTCCCCGCCCAGAACTTCCGCCTTCTCCATGACGCCGGCCTGCTGGCCCTGACCGCGCCGGCGCGCCTGGGCGGGCTGGAGGCCGACCTGCCGACGGCGCTGAAGGTGATCTCGGCCGTCGCGCGCGGCGAGCCCGCCACGGCGCTGGTATTGGTCATGCAGTACCTGTTCCACGCCTCGGTCGAGGGCCGTTCGGGCTGGCCCGAGCACCTGAAGCAGCGGGTGATCGGCGAGGCGATCGAGCATGGCGCCCTGATCAACGCCCTGCGGGTCGAGCCGGACCTCGGCACCCCCGCTCGTGGCGGCCTGCCCGCCACCATCGCCCGCCGCACGTCCGAGGGCTGGCGGATCAGCGGCCGCAAGATCTACTCCACCGGCTCGACCAACCTGACCTGGTTCGTGGTCTGGGCGCGCAGCGATGACGCCGAACCCCTGGTCGGCGGCTGGCTTGTCCGCGCCGACACGCCCGGCATCGTCATCGAAGAGAGCTGGGACCACCTGGGCCTGCGCGCCAGCGCCAGCCACGACGTGGTGTTCGAGGACGTGCTGGTCCCGCTGGACCACGCCCTGGACCCGCAACCCGTTGGCGCGCCACCGCCCTACCCGGCCAATTTCGCGGCCTGGTCGTCGGTGCTGACCTCGGCGATCTACGACGCCGTCGCCCGTGCGGCCCGCGACTGGCTGGTCGAGTTCCTGGCCAATCGCAAGCCAGCCAACCTGGGCGCGGCCCTGTCGACCCTGCCCCGTTTCCAGGAAGCGGTCGGCGAGATCGATGGCCTGCTGCTGTCCAACCGCGTCCTGCTGGACACCGCCGCGCGTGGCGAGGTCGGCGGCGTCGAAGCCAGCCTGGTCAAGCACCTGGTCACCGAGAACGCCATCAGCGCCGTCGAGAAGGCCCTGAAGCTGACCGGCAATCCGGGCCTGACCCGCGCCAACCCGCTGGAGCGCCATCATCGCGACGTCCTGTGCGGCCGGGTCCACACGCCCCAGGCCGATGTGGTGCTGACCAGCGCCGGCCGCGCCGCCTTCGCGGGGATTTCCGCATGAGCCGCGTCGTCGTCGCCAGCCAGCTGCCCGAGGTCTTCAACAGCGTCTTCGCCCAGCACGCGGCCGACGCCGAGATCATCGCCGTCCCGCCGGGCCTGACCACGCCCCTGCCGCCCAAGGCCAATGTCCTGGTCGCCGCCCCCTTCCGGAAGGCCGGCGGCGTCCTGCCCGAGCGCGCGCCGCCCGGCTGGCCGTTCGACGTGCGCTGGGTGCAGTTGGTCTCGGTCGGCATCGACTTCTATCCGGACTGGCTGTTCGACGGCCCGGTCGTCACCTCGGCGCGCGGCTCGTCCGCCGTGGCCCTGGCCGAGTTCGCCCTGGCCGCCATCCTGGCCGAGGCCAAGCGCCTGCCCGACATCTGGATCGACAGCGCCCACCGCTGGGCGCCGCAGCAGCTGAAGCTGGTCGCCGGCTCGACGCTGGGCCTCGTGGGCTTTGGCGCCATCGGCGAAGCCCTGGCCCCGCGCGCCCAGGCGCTGGGAATCAAGGTCCTGGCCACCCGCCGCTCGGACGCGCCGATCCCGGTGCCCGGCGTCGAGCGGGTCGGCGACCTGAAGGCCCTGTTCGAGCGCAGCGACCATGTCGTCCTCGCCGCGCCGGCCACGCCAGAGACCGAGCGGATCATCAACCGCGACCTGCTGCTGCACGCCAAGCCGGGCCTGCACCTGATCAACATCGCTCGCGGCGCCCTGATCGACGACGAGGCCCTGCTGGCGGCGCTGGACGAAGGCCGCGTCGGCCGCGCCAGCCTGGACGTCACCTTCCCCGAGCCGCTGCCGGACGCCCATCCGTTCTACGCCCACCCCAAGGTGCGCCTGTCGCCGCATACCTCGGTGCACACGCCCGACACCCGCATCAATCTGGCGACCCAGTTCGCCGAGAACCTCGCCCGCTTCCGATCCGGCGCGCCCCTGGCCGACGTCGTCGATCTGTCGCGCGGCTACTGAAGGACAACGCCATGACCGCCATCCCTTCCGCGCGGGACTTCAGGTCCGCCGGGCCGCATCCGACCAAGATCGAGACCGTCCTGCCCGAGTTCGGCACGCGCGAGATCCCGCGCCAGCCGACCCACGAGCTCGAGCGCCTGTATCGCAAGCAGCGCCTGGCCGCCTCGTACCGCCTGTTCGGCCGCTACGGCTTCGACATGGGCGGGGCGGGCCACATCACTGCCCGCGATCCGGAGCTGACCGACCACTTCTGGGTCAATCCGTTCGGCGTCCACTTCAGCCGGATCAAGGTCTCGGACCTGATGTTGGTCAGCCATTCGGGCGAGATCGTCGAGCCGCCGGCCAAGGTCCCGCCGCGCCTGAACCGCGCCGCCTTCGCCATCCATTCCCAGCTGCACGAGGCCCGCCCCGACGTGGTCGCCGCGGCCCACTCGCACTCGCTGTATGGCAAGGCGTGGTCCTCCCTGGGCCGGCTGTTGGATCCGCTGACCCAGGACTCGGCGGCCTTCTACGACGACCACGCCCTGTTCGAGGAGTTTTCGGGCGTCGTGCTCGACACCAGTGAGGGCCAGAAAATCGCCCAGGCGCTGGGGCCCAAGAAGGCCGTCATCCTCCAGAACCACGGCATTCTGACCGTCGGCCAGTCGGTCGAGGCAGCCGTCTGGCGCTATCTGGCCATGGAGAACGCCTGCCAGGCCCAACTGCTGGCCGAGGCCGCCGGCCCGACCAAGCCGATGCCGCCAGAGGTCGCCAAGCACACCGCCGGCCAGGTCGGCACCGAGACCGGCGGCTTCTGGGCCTTCCAGGCCTATTGGGAAATCGTCACCGAAGAAGAGCCGGACCTGTTCGACTGATGACCGATTTTTCCTTCTCGCGCCGTGGCTTGATGCTCGGCGGCCTGTCGCTCACGGGTTTGTCGCTGGCCGGTCTCGCGGCCTGCGCGCCGAAACCGACCGCCGCCCCCGGCGATCTGTCCGACCTGACCCTGCGGGTGGCCACCTATCGCGGCAATCCCGAGAGCTTCTTCAAGGAAGCCGGCGTCGGAGAGCCGCCCTACAACCTGGCCCGCACCCAGTTCGCCGGCGGCAACCTGATCGCCGAGGCGATCAATGCCCGCGCACTCGACTTCGGCGGCATGAGCGAGATCCCACCGATCTTCGTGGCCGGCCATCCGGGCAACCAGGTCCGTATCGTCGGCGCGCTGCAGGGCGACGTGAACAACCAGGTCGTGCTCGTGCCCAAGGGCTCGCCAGCCCAGGACTTCGCCCAGCTGAAGGGCAAGCGCATCGGTTATGTGAAGGCCACGACCTCGCACTACATCCTGCTGCGCCTCTTGGAAAAGGCCGGCCTGACCTGGGCCGACATCACCCCGGTGGCGCTGTCGCCGCAGGACGGGCTGGCCGCCTTCCAGAGTGGCGCGCTCGACGCCTGGGTGATCTACGGCGTCATCGTCTACCAGGCCCGCGAGGCCGGGGCGCGGGTGCTGACCACGGCTCAGGGCATCCTGTCGGGCAACTACCTGATCGCGGCCGCCAAGGAGGCGCTGGACGATCCCACGCGGCTGAAGGCGATCGGCGACTACGTCCAGCGCTATCGCAAGGTGTTCGACTGGATCAACGCCGACGGCGTGCGCTGGGCCAAGGTCCGGACGGCGGCGACCGGCGTCAAGCAGAGCTACTACGAGCAGGAATTCCGCGAGCGCAGTTCGCCCTCGATCCTGGGCCCGATCAGCGATGCGGCGATCGCTTCGCAGCAGGCCGTGGCCGACACCTTCGCCGCCGCCAAGATCCTTCCCGGTGCGGTTCAGGTCAAATCATTGTGGGACGACCGGCTGATGCCCTTCTTCAAATGAGTTTCGAAGTTCAAATATAGAACTTCACATCTCACGATATGAGCAAATCTATCGCGTTCTGAATTTTATATTCGTTGAGTACAGGTCGCGCAGATGACAAATCCCTACTCGACAGATGGGGATAAAATCAAATGCCTAAACTTTACCTGCGCGACCTTCTACTCGTCAGCTCAAGCCTGGCGGTGGCCGGCGCGGCACAGGCCGCCGAGCCGGCCACCGCCAACGGGGCCGACAGCGCCGCGCCCGCCGTCGAGCAGGTGATCGTCACCGCCGAGCGCCGCGCCACCGACCTGCAGAAGACCGCCATCGCCATCTCGGCCTTTGGCCAGCAGGTCCTGGCCGATCGCAAGATCGACAACATCCGCGACCTGTCGGGCCAGATTCCCAACCTGTCGATCAGCCGGGTCACGATCAGCCACACCACCCAGACCTACGCCTTGCGCGGCGTTGGAGAGGCCGACCCGATCCAGGAGCCGGTGCTGGCCGTCTATGTCGACGACGTCTACATCCCGCGCCAGATCGGCTCGATGGTCGAGTTCAACGACCTGGAGCGGATCGAGGTGCTGCGCGGCCCGCAAGGCACGCTGTATGGCCGCAACTCCAGCGCCGGCGCGCTGCGCATCATCACCCGCGATCCCGGCCAGGCCCTGCGCGCCAAGGCCGAGGTTGGTCTGGGCAACTACGGCGCCGTCGACGTCCGCGCCCTGATCGAGGGCCCGCTGGTCGCCGACAAGCTGGCTGGCAGCTTCTCGTACATCCACCACAGCCGCGACGGCGTCACCTTCGACCCGACGTTGAATCACGACGTCAACCGCATCGATCTGGACGCCTTCCGCGCCAAGCTGCGCTGGACGCCGACGGAACGCCTGGACGCCCTGCTGACGGTCAACGCCCTGCGCGACCGCAGCGACACCCGCAGCTACGTGCCGGTGAACCAGCCCGGCGGCGTATTCCGCAACGACCGCTCCTATTCGGAAGTCGAGCCCAAGCAGGACCTGGACCAGATCAGCGGCTCGCTGCGCGTCCAGTACGAGCTCAATGATAACCTGAAGCTCAAGTCGATCACCGCTTACGGCGGCTTCAACCTCAATCCCGTCTATTACGAGAACGACGGCGAGGCAGCGCTGATCCAGAAGAACCTGATCCACTACAACGACCAGTACGCCACCCAGGAACTGCAGCTGAACGGCGACTTCGGCGCCCTGACCTTCACCAGCGGCCTGTTCTATCTGCACGAGCGCTTCTTCGTGCAGCGCGACGGCTACAGCCGCCGCAACACCCAGAACACCGACCCGGTCGTGACGCCTGGCAACTACGGCTTCGCCCGCGCCCACAACATCACCAACACCGACGCCTATGCCGTGTTCGGCGAGGCGACCTGGAAGGCGACCGAGCGCCTCTCTCTTACCGGCGGCCTGCGCTGGACCAACGAGGAGAAGGAATTCGTCTTCGACAACAAGGTGCTAAACCTGGCCGGCCAGGTCGTGGGCCAATCGATCGCCGGCAAGGCCGACAAGATCTTCTCGTCGATCACGCCCAAGCTTTCGGCGCAGTACCAATGGACGCCCGACGTCCTGCAGTATGTGAGCTATTCCAAGGGCTTCAAGTCGGGCGGCTTCGACAACCGCGCCACCCGCATCGACCTGGCCACCCGCCCCTTCGCGCCCGAGACCGTCGACAGCTACGAGACGGGCCTGAAGACCGAGCTGTTCGATCGCCGCGCGCGACTGAACCTTGCGGTGTTTTACAACGACTACAAGGACCTGCAGGTCAGCTACAGCGACCCGGCCTATCCGGGCAATTCGATCCGCGGGAACGCCGGCAAGGCCCACACCTACGGCGTCGAGCTGGAGAGCGACATCCGCCCGACCGAGCGGCTGGGGCTGCAGGCCTCTGTCGGCTACCTGTTCGCCGTCTATGACCGCTATCGCAATGCCGGCGGCGTGGGCGTCAACGCGGGTGGCCACCGCCTGCTGAACTCGCCGCGCTGGAGCCTGGCCGGCGGCCTGACTTATGACGTCCCGATCGAAGTGCCGGGCTCGGTGCGCCTGGGCCTGAACGCCCAGTGGCAGAGCAAGACCTACTACAGCGCCCTGCAACGCCCCCAGGACTCCGCGCCAAGCCAGGGCTTCCTGAACGGCTCGATCACCTGGACCGCGCCGGATCCGCACTGGGCCGTGCAGTTGTCGGGCCGCAACCTGCTGAACTCCGACAAGCCGGTGACCTCGACCTACACGCCGGCCACCGGGGTGTTCTATCGCAACTACCCAGACCCCCGGACCTTCCTGGTCACGCTGAAATACGCCCTCTAAGCAAGAGCGCCGCCGCCCGATCAGGACGGCGGCGCTTTTCGTTTCAGGCCCGTTCGATCGGCACGTGCGGCTTGGTGTTGGGATAGATCAGCTCGACCGGCGGCTCGTCCGCGCCCGGCTTCTTCATGCCGTAGGCGTTCACCGGCTGCGATCGGTTGATCCAGGCGGTGTAGTAGAGGTGATCCGAGCGCGGATCGTCCGTGTTCGGATGCAGCAGGATCGTCAGGCCCAGGCTGTTCAGCTGCAGCCACGGCAGGATCACGTGCAGCAGGTCGTTGGTGAAGCCGAAATAGAACGACGGCGTCACGTGCGGCCCGCGCGGCGTCAGGTTCCAATCGCCCAGCTCGACGACGAACCGATCGGCCACCCAGCGGCGCAACAGGGCCGCCTTGTCGGCCGTGTCCTCGTCGAAATAGATGTGGGCGTGATAGCTGCGGATGTCGGTATAGGCGCGCGGCGCCGTCGGCAGCGGCGTCTCGCCCGGACGCACCGAAGCAGGCTTGGGCGTCGCCTGACCGGCGGTCTCATAACCCCACGGACTCTTGCCGCCGACCGGCGTGCGCGGCTGCTTGGTCGGCGGCGGAACTCCGGCGCCCTCCTCCGCTTTCGCCGGCACGCCTGACGCCAGGCTAGCCGCCGCGGCGAGACCTCCGCCCAGCAGCAGCCCGCGACGTTGCACGCCCGGTTCCTCGAGAGCGGCGGCCGAGATCGGCGGAGCGGATTTGGGCATGGAGACGGACTCGCGAATGGCTTTTCTAAGGTTCGCCAACCTCTCGCACCGCCTCGCCAGGCTCAATTCAGATAGCTTCAGTAGGAATTTAGATTACCTGATCCCGTGCAGGGCGCGTTCCAAGCCTGCAAGAAATCCTGAGGCTCTTTTCAGCAATTCAAAGCCGCCCGCCAAATTGCTCAGTAAAACCGGCAAACTTCACGGCGCCGAATAAAGCGCATTAGAAGACGCAATTATTGGAGCCTCTCCGAGTTCGATAGAGCCGACCTGTCTTATCAGGAGGTCGACGTGACCCAAGGCTCGCAACGTCAATTGAAACTGGGCGCCATTCTGGCCGGCGTCGGCACCGATCACGCCAGCTGGCGCGACCCCGCCCTGCCCGGCGACGCCAGCATCGACATCAACTGGTACATCGACAACGCCAAGCTGGCCGAGGCGGCCAAGTTCGATCTGGTGTTCATCGTCGACAGCCCGTTCATCACCCCCGACACCGCGCCGCACTTCCTCAATCGCCTGGAGCCGCTAACCCTGCTCTCGGCCCTGGCGGTCTCGACCTCGAAGATCGGTCTCGTCGGCACCCTGACGACCTCGTACTGGGAGCCCTACAACGTTGCCCGCCAGTTCGGCTCGCTGGACCATATCAGCAAGGGCCGCGCCGGCTGGAACGTGGTGACCACGGGCCTCGAAGGCGCCTCGAAGAACTACGGCCGCGACGAACACTTCGACCACGGCGAGCGCTACGAGCGAGCCGGCGAGTTCGTCGATGTCGTCCAGGGCCTGTGGGATAGCTATGAGGACGACGCCTTCCCGCGCGACAAGGCCGCTGGGACCTTCCTCGACAAGTCCAAGCAGCACGCCCTGAATCACAAGGGCAAGCACTTCTCGGTGGCCGGGCCGTTGGCGCTGACGCGCTCGGTCCAGGGCCAACCGGTGATCTTCCAGGCGGGCGTCAGTGGCGCGGGCCGGGATCTCGGCGCGCGCATCGCCGAGGGCGTCTTCGCCGGTGTCGACACCTTCGAGGACGCGGTCGAGTACTATGCCGATCTCAAGGCTCGAGTCGTCAAGGAAGGCCGCGATCCGGACCACATCAGCGTCCTGCCGGGCCTCTTCCCAACGATCGCTGAGACCGACGAAGAAGCCCAGGCCCTGGACAAGGCCCAGCGCGGCGAGGTCGGCATCGACAAGCTGCTGGTCCAGCTGGGCCGCGCCTTCGGCTATCACGATTTCAAGCAGTACCCGCTGGACGGCCCGTTCCCGGACGTCAGCAATCTCAGCCTCAACGCCTACAAGGGCCACGCCGAGCGGATCGTGCGGGTCTCGCGCGAGCAGAACCTGACCCTGCGCCAGGCGGCGGAGCGGTTCGGGGCCTGGCGGTCGGGCTTCGTCGGTTCGCCACAGACCATTGCCGACGAGATCCAGCGCTGGTTCGACGGCCGCGCCGCCGACGGCTTCATCCTGCACGTCACCCGCCCCGGCGACTTCGCGTTGTTCCGCGAGAAGGTCGTGCCGATCCTGCAGGCCCGCGGCCTGTTCCGCACCGAATACACGCACGACACCCTACGCGGTCACCTGGGCCTGCCGGTCCCCGACAACCGCTGGAACGTCGCGCCGGAAAAGGTCGCCGCCGAATGAGCCTGCGCCTCCTCGCCCTCGCCTCGGCCAGCCTGCTGGTCGCCACCGCCGCCCTGGCCGCCGACCCGAACGCGGCCGCGATCCACGCCCGCGCCCTGGTGCTGGACAGCCATGTCGACGTGCCGCTGGATCTGGGCGTCGGCCCGCACGAGGCCGCCGTCGACGGCGATGGCCAGCTCGACCTACCCAAGCTGGAACGCGGCCAGGTCGACGCCGCCGTCCTGGCGGTGTTCGTCTCGCAAGGCCCGCGCACGCCGGAAGGCTACGCCAAGGCCAAGGCCGATGCAGACACCAAGCTGGCGGCGATTCGGGCCGTGGCCGAGCGCCACCCCGACCGCGCCGTCCTGGCTCTGAACGCCAAGGACGTCGAGGCCGCCGCCAAGGCCGGCAAGCGGGCCATCGTCGTCGGCTTCCTCAACGCCTATCCGTTCGGCGAGAGCCTGGATCCGATCGACGCCTATTACCGCGCCGGCGTCCGCAGCTTCGGCTTCGTCCATGCGGGCAACAACGCCTATGCCGACTCCTCGCGCCCCAGCGGTGGGACCAAGGTCGAGTGGAACGGCCTGTCGCCCCTGGGCAAGGCCGCCGTCGGCAAGCTGAACGACCTGGGCGTGATCATCGACATCTCGCAGCTGACGCCCGATGGCGTGCTCCAAACGCTGAAGCTGACCCGCGCCCCCGTGGTCGCTAGCCACTCCGGCGTCCGGGGCGTGGTCGACGCGCCGCGCAACCTGTCGGACGCAGAACTGGACGCCATCAAGGCCAACAACGGCGTCGTCCAGGTGGTCGCCTTCGGACCCTATCTCGTGAACCCAGGCCCCGACTTCGCCGCCAAGGTCGCGCCGATCCGGGCCCAGTTCGGCCTGCCCGCCGCCTTCGCCAAGCCGGCGGACGGGACCGAGGCGCTCTCGCCCGCCCAGCGCACCGACTACAGCCACGCGGTGAACGCCCTGCTGCCCAAGGCGACGGTGAAGGACTTCGTCGACTCGATCGACTACGCGGTGAAGCGGATCGGCGTCGACCATGTCGGCATCGCCTCGGACTTCAACCACGGCGGCGGCGTCATCGGCTGGGCCAATGAGGGCGAGGCGGCCAATGTCACCGCCGAACTGGTCCGCCACGGCTACTCCGAAGCCGACATCGACAAGCTGTGGGGCGGCAACTGGCTGCGCGTCTTCCGTCAAGTCGAGGCCGCCCGGCGACCTGCCTAGTCAAAACGGCGCCCGGCGTTCGCGCGTCGGGCGCCGTCATCGTTCGCAATTAGGACGCTATCGCGCCCGGGCAAGCGGAGAGGCTTGACGCCCGCTTCCCCGCCCCGGCCAAATCGGCCGACCGATAAAACAGTTCGAGCGCATCGCCGTCTTTTCAGATCGCGACAGCCGAACCGCACGCAACAATCATAGTCTATATTTTCAATGCTCATGAATTGAACGCCATTGAGCGCAATCATGACTAATTGAATATATGTCCTTGTCCTGAGAAATTCTGAATTTACCTGTTGCGCCGCGACAGCAACGCTATCCCCATCAAAGTGATTGGGGATAGTGATGACCATTCGAAACCGACCGCATGCGACCCTTGGCCTGCGCGCGCTTCTGCTCACCGCCACCGTGCTCGGCGGCGCGACCTCCGCCCTGGCTCAGGAAACGTCCGAGGTCGACACCGTCGTGGTGACCGGCAAGCGCCTGTCCGAGGCCAGCGTCGCGATCGGCACCGACCACGCCACCGCCACGGTCTCGATCACGCGCGAGGCGCTGCTGTCAGCCCCGGCGGGCATCACCGGCCTGAAGATGCTGGAGTCCCTGCCCGGCTTCAACGTCCAGGCCAACGACGCGCTGGGCATGTACGAGTTCGGCAACTCGGTGTCGGTGCGCGCCTTCAACTTCCAGCAGATCGGCTTCCTGCTGGACAACATCCCGATGGGCCGCAGCGACCAGTTCGGCGGCAGCCCGATCTATCGTTATGTCGACAACGAGAACCTGCTGCGCGTGACCGCCTCGGCCGGAGCCGGCGACGTCGCCCTGCCCAGCTACGCCTCGCTGGGCCCGATCGTCGACTACTTCACCCAAGCCCCCTTCAAGGACGCCGGCGGCGCGATCAGCGGCACCCTGGGCAGCGACAACCTGCGCCGCGGCTTCCTGCGTCTGGAGACCGGCGAGCACGGCGGCTTCTCGGGCTATGCCAGCGGCTCGTGGATCAAGGGCGACCTGTGGCGCGGCCCAGGCACGATCGACCGCAAGCACTTCGAGGGCAAGCTGCGCTACGCCCTGCCCAACGGCGGCGACGTCAGCTTCCAGACCGTCCACAACGACTATTTCGACTACGACAGCCCGTCGATCACCATCGCCCAGTATGCCGGGACGGCCGGCGACGTGTTCGGACGCTCGGGCCGCTACTTCGCCTATCTGGGCGTTGTTCCGAACCCCGGCGCGGCGGGCACGACCCAGTCGGCCACCAACCTGCCGGCGGTCGCGGGCGGCCCGACCTATTCGAACGCCAACTACGCCCAGTACTACAAGTTCGCGGTCAACAAGCGGAAGGACCACCTGTATGGCCTGACGCTGAACACGCCGATAACCGACAGCTTCGACCTGACCACCACGGCCTATTACGAGGACAAGGGCGGCTACGGCGTCTCGCCCGAGGCCTATGCGACCTCGCTGGCCAGCTACAACGCCGAAGTCGGCAAGGTGGCCGGCATCGTCGCGCCCAAGGGCATCCAGTACGGCCTGTCGGGCGTCGACGGCGTGCGCCAGGGCGTGACCGGCAAGGTCTCGTGGCATCTCGGCTTCAACAAGATCGAGGCCGGCCTCTGGCTAGAGAACGACGACTATCACCGCACCCAGAACCGCTACAACGTGGCCAACGGCAACCCCGACGGCGCGCCGCTGTTCAACGAGCGGGTCCACGCCCAGCGGGACTACAAGTCGCTGCGCGAGACCAAGCAGTTCTTCCTGAAGGACACCCTGACCCTGCTGGAGGCCAAGCTGAAGGTCGAGCTGGGCTTCAAGGCCACCGACATCGACTACAAGATCGCCGGCTATCGCAATCCGGCCGACTATATCAACGGCCGCCACCCGATCCTGAAGGCCAACTGGAAGGACAACTTCCTGCCCCAGATCGGCGCGGTCTACAGCCTGACCGGCCGCGACCAGGTGTTCGCCTCGTACTCTGAGAACATGGCCCTGCCGCGTGGCGCCGACGACATCTTCTCGGCCGCCAGCCCGATGGTCGCCGCGCCTTTGCCTGAGACCTCGACCAACTGGGAAATCGGCTACCGCGCCAATCACCGCACGTTCAACGCTTCGATCGTGGCCTACCAGACGGAGTTCAAGAACCGCCTGCAGTCGTTCGCCTCGCTGGTGCCGGGCGGCGGCGGCGTGACCGAGACCTTCTTCCAGAACGTCGGGGCGGTGAAGGCCAAGGGCGTCGAGTTCAGCGGCCAGTGGAAGCCGGAAGTCTTCGCCGGCAAGGCCTATTTCAACGCCAACATCTCGTACAATGACGCCAAGTTCCAGGACGACGTCTTGAACTACCGCGCCAGCACCACGGCCGCGCCCGTCACCCTGCCTATCGCCGGCAAGAAGGTGCCGGACTTCCCCGACTGGGTGTTCACCACCGGGGTCACGGTCGAGCCGTTCGACGGCCTGCTGGTCAACGTCTCGGCCCGCCACCTGGAGAGCCGCTTCACCAACTTCGTCAACAGCGAGAAGGTCGGCGGCTACACCATCGTCAATGCCTATATCGACATCGGTGACGGCTTCGCGGCCGGACCGTTCAGCCAGGTCAAGGCGCGGGTCAATGTCGATAACCTGTTCGACAAGGACTACCTGGGCACGATCAGCACGACGGTGAACACGCCCGCCAGCTTCCGCCCGGCGCCGCCCCGGACGGTGCAGTTCACGATCTCGGCCGACTTCTAAGACTGAGCGCCGGCGGGATCCAGCAGGGGCCCGCCGGCGCGAATTCTTCAGCAGCACTCAACAAAACACGCACGATACTCAATCAGCTGAAATACAAGAAAATCACATTCGAGACTTTTGAAACATTCATATCGACGAAACGCTGATTTTCAGCGCACGTTTATCAAAACTATTTCCCACTAATTCATATAGATACACATAGGCGCTGATTTTCCGCGCAGCGACCCTCGAAACCGTCGCAGTTTTTCTGAATCAAGGCGCTGAGCAAAACGCCCCTGCAATGCCTCCACGAAGACGCGCCATCCCGGACGTCTTCGCATTGGCGATCCTTCCCGTCTGCGAACTCGGCCGCCGCCCCGCCGGCGGCGGCCGCTCTTTCCGGGAAGATCTTTGGGGGCGTTCCTTATCTTGGTTTCCCGTCGTTCCTTCCTGACCCGCGCCGTCGCCCTGGGCGGTTTCGCCGCCGGCTATGCGGCCCTCCAAGGCCTGGGCTTGGCCTCCACGGCGCACGCCGAGGCTCTGCCCGACCTGCCGCGAGATCTCGGCAAGGGCCGCTCCGCGATCGTCCTGGGCGCCGGCATTGCCGGCCTGGTCGCCGCCTACGAGCTGGAGCGCGCTGGCTTCGCCGTCACCGTGGTCGAGGCCCGTGACCGGGTCGGCGGCCGTAACTGGACGATCCGCGGCGGCGACCGCGTCGAGACCCTGGACCGTCCGACCCAGACGGCGAGCTTCTCCAAGGGCCTCTACTTCAACGCCGGCCCCGCTCGCCTGCCCAGCCACCACCAGGGCGTCCTGTCCTATGCCCGCGCCCTGGGCGTGCCGCTGGAGGTCGAGGTCAATTCCAGCCGCAGCAGCCTGCTGCAGTCCGACAAGGCCTTCGCCGGCAAGCCGATCCAGCAGCGCCAGGCGATCAACGACCTGCGCGGCGGCCTCTCCGAGCTGCTCGCCAAGGCCACGCGCACCGGCGGCCTCGACCAAGACCTGACGACCGAGGACAAGGAGCGACTGCTCGGCTTCCTGAAGACCTACGGCGATCTGGACGCCAACGGCGCCTACAGGGGCTCGGAACGCTCGGGCTATGTCACCACGCCCGGCGCGGCCGACCAGAAGGGCGTGGCGCGCGCGCCGCTGCCGCTTCGCGAGCTGCTGGCCGACGACGTCGTCCCCTACGCCCTGTTCGAGGACAACATCCTGATGCAGGCGACCATGCTGGAGCCCTCGGGCGGCATGGACGCCATCCCCAAGGCCCTGACCAAGGCGCTGAAAGGCCCGCTGCTGCTGGGCGCCGAGGTTACAGCCCTGCGCCAGAGCCCTACCGCCGCCGAGGTCGCCATTCGCGACAGCCGCACCGGCGCGGCCCGCAAGCTCACCGCCGACTATCTGGTCGTCACCGTGCCGCTGCCGATCCTGGCAAAGGTCCAGAGCGACCTGCCCGCCGAAGTGAAAACCGCCATCGCCGGCGCCAAGTACGACAACGCCAGCAAGGTCGCCTTCGACGCTCCGCGCTTCTGGGAGGCTGACCAGATCTATGGCGGCCTGTCGTTCGTCGGCGGCGAGACGGCGCTGGTCTGGTACCCCAGCAGCGGCTTCCACCAGCCGCGCGGCCTGCTGGTCGGCGCCTACACCGTCATGGGCCCGGCCCGCGCCTTCCAGGCCCGCAACTTCGAGGACCAGGTCGGCCTGGCTCGCGCCGCCGTCGAGAAGCTGCACCCCGGCCACGGCAAGGATCTGGCCGCGCCGCTGGTCATCGACTGGAACCGCCAGGCCCACAACCTGGGCCCCTGGATCCACTGGGAAGGCGACGGCAACGACCCGGCCGCCTACCGCCTGCTGAACCAGCCGCAGGGCCGCATCTTCCTCGCTGGCGCGCATCTCTCGCAGCTGCCCAGCTGGCAGGAAGGCGGCGTCGCCTCGGCCCGCCGCACCGTCGCCCTGATCGCCGACCGCGTCCGTAGCGACGCCCTGGCCACCCCCGCTCACTGAACGGAGACCCTTCCATGATCCGCAAACTCACCATCGCCCTGCTCCTCACCGGACTGGCCGCCACCACCGCCCAAGCCGAGGTCAAGCGCGCGCCCTCCTCCGGGCCCATCGCCATCTCGCCCGCCGTGACGGTGACGCCTGGCTCGACCCTGGTCTTCCTGAGCGGCGCCCTGCCGACCATCGCCGACAAGGCCGCGCCCGGCGACACCGCCGCCCAGAGCCGCTCGGTGCTGTCGAAACTGGAAGCCGCGCTGAAGGCACAGGGCCTCGGTTTCGGCGACGTGATCAAAGCCACCGTCTTCCTGGTCGGCGACCCGGCCAAGGGCGGCGAGATCGACTTCGCTGGCCTGAACGCCGCCTGGAGCGAAGCCTTCGGCACGACCGCCCAGCCCAACAAGCCGGCCCGCAGCACGGTGAAGGTCGCCGGCCTAGTCGCGCCGGGCGCCCTGGTCGAGATCGAGTTCGTCGCCGCCCGCTAAGCGGCGGCGACACCTGAAACCGCCGCGCGACGGGGCCGCTTCCCCGGCCGATCGCGCCCTTCAACAAAAACCGAAACAAACTCTCTGGGGGTAAGATGAGAACCTATGCCTTGAGCGCGTCCGCGCTCACCCTGACGACCGCGCTCTGGGGGAGCGCGGCCCTCGCCGAAACACCGGCAGCCCCGATCGCCGCCACGGCGGCGGCGGCCGCCGACGCCACGACGCTGGACGCCGTGATCGTCACCGGCACGCGCCAGACCGGCATCCGCGCCGTCGACAGCGCCGCGCCCGTGCAGGTCGTCGACGACCAGGCCCTGGCCCGCACCGGCCAAGGCGACCTGCGCCTGGCGCTCAGCAACCTGACCCCGTCGTTCACGGCCCAGGCCTTTGGCGGCGACTCCGCCAACCTGACCCTGTCGGCCCGCCTGCGTGGCATCAGCGCCAACCACGCCCTGGTGCTGATCAACGGCAAGCGCCGCCACGGCACCGCCAACCTCGCCGTCCTGGCCGGCGCCTATCAGGGCTCGGCCTCGGCGGACCTGAACTTCATCCCGGTCGACGCGATCGAGCGGGTCGAGGTGCTGACCGACGGCGCGGCCGCCCAGTACGGCACCGACGCCATCGCTGGGGTCATCAACATCATCCTGAAGGACGCTGACCACGGCGGCGGCGTCTCGGCCACCGGCGGCGCCTACTACGAGCGCGATGGTGAGACCACGAGCCTGTCGGCCAATATCGGCTTCGCCCCTGCGACCGACGCCTATGTGAACCTGACGCTGGAGAACCGCTTCCACGACTTCAGCTTCCGCGGCGCGCCGGACGCCCGGATCGTCGCCCCCGCCACGATCGCGGCCAATCCGTCCTGGCCGTCGCTGCTGGAAGACTATCCGTACACAAACCGCATCGCCGGCGACGCCCGCTACCAGATCACCAACGGCACGGTGTCGGCCGGCTGGAAGGCCAGCGACGCGGCGCAGGTCTATGGCTTCGGCACCTACGGCGTGAAGAAGGCCACAGCCTGGGAGAACTATCGCCTGCCCAACCGCCTGCCCGCCGTCTATCCGCGCGGCTTCAGCCCGCGCTTGGAGACCAAGGAAACCGACTACGCCTTCACCGGCGGTCTGAAGGGCCAAGTCCTGAACGGCTGGCGCTATGACCTCTCGGCCACCTACGGCCGCGACGATCACGAGGTGCGGGTGCGCAACTCGGCCAACCTGCAGCTCTATGCCGACACCGGCGCGACCCCGACGCAGTTCCACGCCGGCGACCTGATCGCCACCCAGCGGACCCTGAACCTCGACCTCGGCCGTGAGTTCGACCTCGGTTGGGCCACGCCGCTGACCGTCGCCCTGGGCGGCGAGCAGCGCCACGAGACCTATGAGATCCGCGCCGGCGACGCCGCCTCGCGCTACAAGTCCGGCTCGCAGTCGTATCCCGGCTTCGCCGCGACCGACGCCGGCAAGCACGGCCGCGACAACTGGGCGGCCTATATCGATCTCGCCGCCTCGCCGATCGAGAACCTGAAGCTGGATATCGCCGCGCGCCACGAGCACTTCAGCGACTTCGGCTCGACCGACATCGCCAAGCTGACCGGACGTTACGACTTCACCCCGGCCTTCGCCCTGCGCGGCACGGTCTCGACCGGCTTCCGCGCCCCGACCCTGGCCGAGCTGTACTATTCGGCCACCAACGTCTCGCCGACCACAGCCTTCGTACAGCTGCCGCCCAGCTCGGCCGGCGCCAAGCTGCTGGGCATCGACGGCCTGGATCCGGAAAAGTCGACCAATCTCAGCTTCGGCCTGGTCGCCGAGCCGCTGCCGCGCGTCTCGGTCACCCTCGACGCCTATCAGATCGAGATCGAGGACCGCATCGTCGGCAGCGGCTCGCTGTTCGGCAAGATCGGCGGCACGACGGTGAACGCGGCCATCACCAACGCCATCACCGCCAACGGCAACGTGCTGGACCCCAGCGTCGGCACCACGGGCATCAACCTGTTCGCCAACGGCCTGGACACCCGCACGCGCGGCATCGAGGCCCTGGCCACCACGTGGACGGACCTCGGCGAGCTGGGCAAGATCGACTGGACCCTGGGCGTCAACGTCAACAAGACCAAGGTCACCCGCATCGCCACGCCGCCATCGGGCCTGGGCGGATCGGTGCTGTACGACAGGGCCGCCATCGCGTTCCTCGAGCACGCCACGCCGCGCTACAAGGTCAATCTCAGCAACGTCTACACGAACGGCGCCTGGACGGTGAACCTGGCCAACACGGTCTACGGGACGTCCTGGGCCTATACCAACGTCAACGGTGCCTACTTCCAGGACCGTATCGGCCGCAAGCTGATCACCGACCTGGAGCTGGCCTACAAGCTGCCCAGCGGTCTGCGTGTCGCCCTAGGCGCCAACAACCTGTTCGACGTCTATCCCGACAAGCTGAACGCGGCCGGCACGACCGCCTCGATCGCGGCCGGCAATCCGGGCGTGGCGCTGTATCCCAGCTTCTCACCGATCGGGATCAACGGTGGCTACTACTACGGCAAGCTGACCTACAGCTTCTAGCCGGCTCCGGACGCGTCGTTTCCGAACCGATCCCCTTCATTTGGAGACGACGCCGAGGCGGCCCTTGCGTGGGGCCGCCTCATCCTTTTCGCACATCTCGATGGCTTCTGGAGACATCCATGGATCTTCAACTGAACGGCAAGCGCGCCCTGGTGACAGGGGCCAGCCGCGGCATCGGCAAGGCCATCGCCCTGACCCTGGCGCGAGAGGGCGTCGATGTCGTCATCGCGGCGCGCAACCTGGAAGCTCTCAACGCCACCGCCCTGGAACTGGCCAGCGCCACGGGCCGGCGCATCTTGCCGCTGGTCGTCGACACCGGCGACGACGCTTCGGTCAAGGCCTTGGTCGAGCAGGCGGTCCAGGCGCTAGGCGGCATC
This sequence comes from Caulobacter sp. GW821-FHT11E11, assembly GCF_058808315.1. Classification (NCBI taxonomy): domain Bacteria; kingdom Pseudomonadati; phylum Pseudomonadota; class Alphaproteobacteria; order Caulobacterales; family Caulobacteraceae; genus Caulobacter; species Caulobacter sp. GW821-FHT11E11. Next base: position 118,467 of record NZ_JBXARO010000010.1, on the reverse strand, counting down.
GATATCCTGGTCAACAACGCCGCCACGCCGGGCGGAGGCGCGCCGGCCGCCACCATCGCCCAGGCTACCAGCGCGGCCGTACTCGACGACGTCAACGTCAAGGTCGCGGGCTACCTGCGAACCGCCCAGGCCGTCGCGCCGCATCTGGTCGCCGGCGGCTGGGGTCGGATCATCAATATCGGCGGTCTGGCCGCGCGCAGCACCGGCCACTACGTCGCCTCGATCCGCAACGTCGCCGTCTCGGCCCTGACCAAGAACCTGGCCGACGAACTGGGACCACAGGGCGTCACCGCCAATGTCATCCATCCCGGCGGCACCCGCACCGAGAAGACCACGCCGGAGGCCGAGGTGCGCATCGCCGCGTCCAACACCATCGGCCGCATTGTCGACGCTTCGGAGATCGCCTGGCTGGTCGCCGTACTGGCTTCGCCGCTCAGTGGGGCCATCAACGGCCAGACCCTGGCGGCGGGCGGCGGCACGCCCAAGGTGATCGACTACTGATCCCGGAGGGCGCGCAGCCAGGTGAGGAAAAGGTCCGGCCAGGCCGCCGCGGACGAGCCGGCCGGCGCGCGCAGGCCAAAGCCGTGGCCGCCGCGCTCGAAGACGTGCAGCGCCGTCTCGGCCCTGACCTTCTTCCAGGCCTGGAAGGCTTGCAGGCTGTTGTCCACCGATACCCGTGGGTCGTCAGCCGCGTGGAACAGGAAGGTCGGCGGCGGCGCCTTGGGCGGACCGGGATACAGCGTCTGCCGGGGCGAGGCCGGGACGTTCAGATACGCATAGCCCAGGCCCAGGAAATCGATCCGCAGCGGGTCGCGATCGGCCTCGTCCACCGGCGGATAGGCGACCTCGGCGGCGCGGCTGGTCAAGGCTCCGGCGATCGTGCCGCCGGCCGAGAAACCCAGGACGCCGATCCGCTTGGCCCCCGTGCGACGGGCCAGCAGGCGTAGCGCCCGCGCCGCGTCGTGCAGCATGACGTCCGGGCCGTCGGCCCAGCCATCGCCCGGTAGACGATAGAGCAAGGCTCCAGCAGCGTAGCCGGCTCCGGCCAACCAGCGGCAGACCTCCTCGCCTTCCTTGTCGAACACCACGCGATTGAAGGCGCCGCCAGCGATGACCAGCACCGCCGTATCGGTCGCGGCCGACGGTCGATGCAGGCTCAGGCGCGGCTCGCGCACGCCGGAGATGTCACGGCCTTTGCGGCCCTGGTCATCGACCTCGCGCGCGATTTCCTGGACGGTGACCCCGGCCCCGCCCGGCGCGCCGCCCGCCCACAGGATGATGCTTTCGACCTTGGCCTGCGGAACGGGAGCGGCCGCCGCCAGGCCCGGCGCGGCCAAAGCGCCAGCCAACAAAGCGCGTCTGTTCATGGGGTCGTCTCCCTAGGATGCGCGTGCCTAGCAGGGGTTACCGGTAACCGGGCTTTTTGAAATCCTATTAATCCCATAGGAAAAATTGAATAACGCTATTTGCGACCCTCAAGCTAATCGGCCAGCACTCGCCGAGTGACCGGCGTTCAGTCATCTGGGGGATATCCAATGTCGTCGTCCGTCTCGCGTTCTCGCCGCCGCGCGCTCGTCGTTCCGGCGCTGCTGCTGGGCGCCAGCCTGCCCGCCCTGGCCTGGGCCGCCGACGCCCCCGCTTCCGATACGCAGCTGGAAGAGATCGTCGTCACCTCGCAGCGCCGCGCCGAGAACCTGCAGAAGGTGCCGATCGCCGTCACGGTGGTGCGGGGCGAAGACCTGGAAAAGCGCCAGACCTTCTCTGCCGAGCAACTCGTGCAGCAGGTCCCCTCGCTGACCTTCCGCAAGGGCACGACCAATGTGAATTCGTCGCTGAACATCCGCGGCATCGGCACCACCTCGTTCTCGTCGGGCTCGGAGCCGGCGGTGTCGACCGTGGTCGATGGCGTGGTCTATGCCCGCTCCGGCCAGGCATTCTTCGACTTCTTCGACGTCGACCGCATCGAGGTGCTGCGCGGCCCGCAGGGCACGCTGTTCGGCAAGAACGCCTCGGCCGGCGTCGTCTCGATCGTCACCCGCCGCCCGTCGGCCACGACCAAGGGCTTCGTCGAAGGCAGCTGGTTCGAGGGTGACGAATACCGCCTGCGCGCCGGCATCTCGGGTCCGATCAGCGACACCCTGCGCGGCGCCCTGACGGCGGTCTACGGCCAATACGACGGCTCGGCGACCAACGTCTATGACGGCTCCAAGGTCAACGGCTACGAGCGCCTGGGCTTCCGCGGTAAGCTGGAATGGACCCCGAACGACAAGCTGACCGTTAGCCTGATCGCCGACACCGTCAACGCCGTCGACAACGGCTCGGCCGACGTCATCGGCTACGCCACGCCCGGTGACGCGATCATCGGCCTGGAAGCGCCGCTGGCCGTCGGCCCCAGCAACCGCAACATCAACAACGACGTAAACCCGGTCACCAAGGACAGCACCTGGGGCTATTCGGGCCAGGTCGAGTACAAGCTGGGCGACTACACCCTGACCTCGATCACCGCCTGGCGCGGCTGGGGCAATACCGAGGTCCGCGACGGCGACTACACCTCGACCCTGGGCCGCCGCGTGGGCACGGCCTCGTCGCGTGACGTCGGTGTTCTGGACTTCCACCAGTTCACCCAGGAAGCGCGCCTGGCCTCGCCGACCGGCGGCTTCCTCGACTACGTAGTCGGCGCTTTCTACTACAAGACCAAGCAGGAGAATTACTTCAACCGCACCAACGTCGCCTGCACCAGCACGACGCTGAGCGGCGGGGCCTGCGCCACCGGCTCCTCGACCTTCGCGGTCACCTCGAACGGCACGGCCAACTTCACGACCGAGCTCGAGAACTACGCCGCCTTCGGCCAGGCTAACCTGAACTTCACCCCCCGCCTGCGCGGCGTGGCGGGGCTGCGCTGGTCACACGACCAGATCAGCTTCGACTTCGCCCGCGTCTCGGCCTTCCCGACCGCCACGGCCGGCGTGCGCCCCAGCTTCACCGCCCAGGGGACCAAGTCCACCGACGGCGTCTCGGGCCGCATCGGCCTGCAGTACGACGTCGCCGACAACGTGCTGGGCTACGTGAACTATTCGCGCGGCTACAAGGGCCCGGCGATCAACGTGTTCTTCAACATGCAGGCCTTCGACACCCTGCCGCTGGATCCGGAAAAGTCCGACGCCTACGAGGCCGGCCTGAAGAGCACCCTGCTCGACCGCAAACTGGTGCTGAACCTGGCGGCCTTCTCGACCAAGTTCAAAGGCTTCCAGACCACCAATTTCGACACCGTGGCCGGCACGATCGTCAGCCGCCTGGTCAATGCCGGCGAGGTCTCGACCAAGGGCCTGGAACTGGACGCCCAGGCGCGTCCGATCCGCAACCTGACCCTGAACGGCGGCGCCAGCTACACCAACGCCAAGATCGTCAACTTCTACTGCCCAGCCGGTTCGCCGGCCACCTGCTCGGCGATCAATGGCCAGCCGCTCGGTCCGGCAAAGTGGCGCTGGTCGGCGGCCGTCGACTATTTGGTGGAGACGCCGTCCCTGCCCTTCGACATCGGCCTGAACTCGTCGATCGCCTACCAGGGCGCGGGGCGGCCGAACGTCAACAATCCGACGATCGGCCCGGCGCCCGAGGGCTTCAGCCTGTGGGACGCCAGCATCGCCTTCATCGACCGCAAGGACCGCTACCGCGTGGCCTTCATCGCCAAGAACATCGGCGACAGCTTCTACACCACGGCCAAGATCCCCAGCACCTATATCCGCCAGCAGGCGCCGCGTGACTCCGAGCGCTATTTCGGGGTCAGCCTGCGCGCCAACTTCGGTCGCTAGGGCAAACGCTACGGTGGCGGCGCGGACTGCGCCGTCACCGCCAGCAGCATCCACGAGGTGTGCGGGATCCATTGCTCGATCCAGCGCCAGTTCTGCTCGTCGGGACCCGCCGCCCAGCTGATGCCACGGCCGGAGTCGCTGTTAGGCGCGCCGGTGATGCCGTTGGAGATGCCGCCCTTGACCATGTCGCCGGCGCTGTCGGCGTGCGGCGGGTTCTTGGCCCCGAAGCCGTACAGCAGGCTCATGTCGTAGGGGTTGCGGCCCAGGGTCCAGTCGAAGCCAGCCTGGGACATCCGCGCCAAATCCGGCGACACCCCGAACGGCTGGCCCGGCGCGGCGTCGACCACGCGGCCGCCGACCAAGGCGGCGTAGGACAGCGAGGCCAGGCGCGCGCTCTCGCCCTGCCACCAGTACTTGGTCTCGTTCAGGTGAGGCATGAAGAAGCCCTCCTGGATGCCACCCACCGCCTTGCCGTCCTTCCACATCCGGAAGGTCTGGCGCGGATAGTCGTAGGGGTTGGCGACCTTGGCGTTCAGGGCCACCTGGGCCTTCAGGCTGGCGGCGATCACCGCCTTGGCCGAGGCCTTCCGCGCGGCCTCTTGCTCGATGTCGAGATATTCGGTCAGCGCCAGCACCGGGAAACCGGCCTCGGCGCCGTGGTAGTAGGGACGGTCCTTGTCGTCGCTGCGGAACCAGCCCTTGTGGGTCCAGCGGCCCTCAAGCGCCTTGGCGCGGGCGCGGGCGGCTTCGAGATAGGCCGCCTTGCCCGTCGAGCGGTGCAGTTCGACCGCCGCCAGCAGCAGGGTGTAGTCGTCGATGATATTCTCGCGGCCGTCGTCGACATAGCGACGGTTATTGGCCTGCATGTGGGCGAAGGCGCGCTCGGCGTCGGCCAGGTACTGATCGGCCGGGAATGCGCCCGCTAAGCCGCTGGCCTTGGACAGACGCGCGGCCCGCGCCAGGGCCGCGATGGCCACGGCCCCGCCCTCACGCGCGGCGGCCTGGTAGTTCTTGGTGTAGACGCCCTCGACCCCGACATAGCCCGTGACCACCCGCTCGGCCCCAGGCGTGGCCCAGCGGTCGAAGACGGTCATGTAGAAATAGCCCTCGGGCGACAGCAGCCGATGCAGGTAGTCAGCGCCCCACATCGCCTCCTCGATCAGCTGGCGATCCAGGCCCGCCTTGGCGAAGCGTTGCGGGGCCATGTCATAGGCTTTGGCCAGCGACCAGGCAGTGAAGGCCGTCTGCTGCGGATTGAAGAAATTGGCGTAGGACAGGTGCGACAGGTACTTGCCGTTATCGCCGCCGGCGTCCTTCCAGCCGCCCCAGACGTCGACGACGCGCTTGGTCCCGTAGACACGGATCTTGTGGTCGGCTGGATTGGTATGACGGCTGAGCTTGAAATAGTTGACCAGCGCCCCCGCCGTGGTCGCGAACAGGGCGTCGTCGGCCACCGCGACCGGCGCGGAGACCGCACTGGTTCCGGCAGCCTCGACCTTCAGCTGGTAGCGCCCCGCCTCGGCAAGGTCGGAGAAGTCGGCCTGATAGTAGCGCTTGCCCGCGCCCCATTCGCCGAAGGCCGGCAGCGGCGTCAGTTGTCCCGAACGAACGACCGCGCCGTCCTTCAGCACCGAGAAGCCCGGGGGCGCGCCGGAGCCGGCATATTCGACCACCGCGACCTTGGGCCCGGCGCGCTCGAGCGCGACCTGGTTCAGGTGGACCTTCAGGTCCTGGGCGAAGGCCCCGCCCGCCAGCATCGAGCCAGCCAGCAGCACGCCCGTCAGGATCGAAAGTCGCTTCGTCGTGGCGGTCATGACGCCCTCCCCTTTGTTGTTTTTACTGAAGAACGAGGTTGCGTCCGGCGCGCTTGCCGTCGGCCGAGCGGGCGCGGACCTCGACACGGCCCGACACCGGAGCGTCCTGGACGTAGGGTCGCCAGGCGCCGCCCTCGACGCGGTATTCGATGGCCAGGCCCGGGAACTCGACATTGGCCTTGAGCTTGCCATCCTGGATCACCGCCCCGACCGTCGGCACGCGATAGGCCACGCCCGCCGCGTCCAGCCGGGCCAGTTCGCGCTGGCCCAGCAGGTTGGCGAAGGCGTTCCACTCGGTGTCACGACGCGCGCGCATAGCGTCGGTGAAGCCGCCGGTGTCATGGCCATAGGCCTTGCCAGCCGCATAGGGCGCTTCCCAGTCGGCCGCGCGCCAAGCGCGTTCGGCTAGGGCCAGCAGGCGCGGATAGAGCATGTAGTCGACCTGGGCGTCGGAGCGCACGGTCTCGCTCCACAGCTGGCCTTGCAGGCCCACGAAGCGCACACCCGGCTTCAGCGGCTGGGTGTCCTTGCTCGTCTGCGGACGGCCATCCAGGCCCGTATAGACCTCGGCATGGACCGGCAGGTTCTCGGGCATGAAGTCGAACACCTTGCGGGTGTCGGTCGAGCGCGAGGGCCAGTCGTAGCCGCGCTCCTTGGGATCGGCGGCCTGAGGGCTGTCGAAATAGAGGACGTTGGGCGTGGAGATGATCACGTCCCACCCCTGGTTGGCCTGGCTGTGGGCCGCGACGTTGGCGTCGCCGCCCAGGTCGCCCCAGTAGTTGGAGTGGACGCGGTCGGGCATGCGCTCGGCCTTGGCGTGGGTCATGCCGTCGCTCCAGCCGGCCGGAACAACGTCCCGCGCCGCGACCATGGCCGAGACCTTCTCGATGAAGTGGCCGCCCAGGTCCGCCGGCTTGATCCCGGTCTTCGCCTCATAGGCCTGGCAGGCGGGCGAGCCGCTCCAGGCGCCGGGCGTCTCGTCGGCGCCGATATGGTAGCGCTTCAGCGGCGCGCCGGCCTCCTTGTGCAGCCGCGCCATCTCGTCGATCACCTTGCCGACGAAGGCGTAGGCGCTGGGCAGGCACACATTGATGGTGTTGTCGGTGTAGTGCTGGATGCTGCGATAGGCGCTCTTGTCGGCCGCCTCTGTGAGCAGGTAGCGGCTCGCCTCGGCTTCCGGCTTGCCCTCGGCGCGCAGCCGGGCGGCGCGGGCCTCCATGGCTTTGATCGCCGCGCGCGAATGGCCGGGCATGTCGAAGGACGGGATCACCTCGATGTGGCGCGCCTTGGCCGCCCGGACGATCTCGATGTAGTCGGCGCGCGAGAAGAAGCCGTTGACTGGCCCGGTCCCGTCCGGACCCGCGCCCAACTGTGGGATCAGGCAGGTGCGCTCGGACAGGTCGTGGCAGCGCCGGCCGCCGATCTGCGTCAGCTCAGGCAGGCCCGCGATCTCGACTCGCCAGCCCTCGTCGTCGCCCAGATGCAGGTGCAGCTTGTTGAGCTTGTAGCCCGCCATCTGGTCCAGGATCGCCAGGATCTCGGCCTTGGAATGGAAGTTGCGCGCGACGTCGATATGCACGCCCCGGAAGCCGAAGCGCGGAGCGTCCTCGATGGCCAAGCGCGGGACCGTGCGGTTGGCGTCGACTAACTGGGCCAGCGAGGCCAAGGCGTTGGCCGCGCCCTCCCCGTCGCCAGCGGCGATCGTGATGCCCGCGCCGTCGATGGTCAGGCGATAGCCGCCGGGCGCGGTCTTAGCCTTGGTGATGCGCAGCGGCGCGCCGGCCTTGGTCTCAGCGAAGCCGAGATGCGCGAGGGCGACAGCGACGTCGGACTTTGCGAAGCCGCCCAGCGACACGGCCACGCCGCGCGACAGGTCCAGACTGCCCTCGCCCAGTTGCGTTTTCAGCGGCGTCGGCAGGATCGCCCCGCGCGGAACCGGCTGCAGCGTCGCGCCGGCATTGGCGGCGTAGAGGCGCGGCGCGGTCGCCCATGCGGTCAGGTCGTGGGCCGACCGGCCGGCCAGCTTGGCCTCGTCGGTGAACGGGATCACGAACGGCAGGCTCTCAAGCCCTGTCTCGGGATCGACCACGGGCCGGGTGCTGTCGATGGTCCGCGCCGCCAGCCCCTCGCCCACCACATAGGCGTTGGGCATCGGATAGAGCTCGGACAGCTGCTGGCCCTCGATGCGCAGCGGCACGACGATCGGCTGGCCGGGCTTGAAGCCGGTGAAACTGGCCGTGGGGGTCAGGCGATAGAGGTCGCCATTGATGTTGGTCAGGGTGAAGTCGTCGCCGCCGGCCGCCAGTACGCGATTGACGTTGCTGAAGTACAGCGACCACCCCGCCTGCGGTGCGGTCGGGGCGGCCAGTGAGATCTGGGCCAACATGCAGGACGGATCGGGCTTGCAGGCCTCGGCCGCGGGCCGGTTGTCCAGCACGCGGTAGGTCAGCTTGAGGTCGGCGGCGAAGCGGTCGAGATCGGCCTGGCTGGGCTGAGCCAGCGCCGCTCCGGCCAACAGAACGGCGAGTAATCCGCCCGCGACGCACGACTTCAATCTTCCGACCATCAACGACCTCGAGGAAATTGGGAGGACGGGACCTTAGCCCCGCCCTCCCCAGGGGTTCCGACGAATGGGGTACGTCAGAAGCTGTAGCCCAGACGCACGCCCCACGTCCGGGGCGGGTCATAGGATCCACGGATCACGCCGCGATTGAAGCCACCGAAGTTCTTGGTGTCCTTGTCGGTCAGGTTGTCGCCGAACAGCTCGACATAGAACCGGTTCTGCGGCGCCGAGAGCTTGAGGCTGGCATTGACCTTGGCATAGGCGGCCTGGCCGTTGGTCAGGTGCGGCAGGTCCAGGTTCTGGACGTCCATCCACATGCGGTCCTGCCAGCGGACCTGGACATAGGGCTGCAGAACGTAGCCGCTCTTCAGGTCGAAGCTGTGCTCATAGGTCACCGACATCGAGTACTTGGGCGCGAACGGCAGCTGGTTGCCGACGATGGTGTCGTAGCCCGGCGCGCCGCAGTGGGCGACGTTCAGGATCTCGCGCTCGGCGCAGGCGAAGCCGTCGGTGAAGGTGCCGCCGTTCTTAATCTTGGTGTCCAGGAACGCGCCATAGCCCGACAGGCGACCGTGAGCCCAGGGGATGATGTCGAACTCGACCTCGACGCCCTGGATGCGGGCGCTGCTCAGATTGTCCGTCGTCCAGGCCAGCACGGGGTCGCCGAAGTTGGCGCTGAGCGGGTTGGTGTCCTTGCCGACCACCTTGTCGCCGGTGTTCTGCATGTCGGTGTAGTCGCTGTAGAAACCGGTCACCGACAGCCGCATGCGGCCTTCCAGCAGGGTCGCCTTGTAGCCCAGTTCGTAGGTCTTCACCTTCTCGGGGTCATAGGTCAGGAGGCTCAGGCACCCGTTGTTGCAGGTGTCGAACATCTCGTACATGCCGCCCATCTTGTAGCCGGTGGCCAGCGAGGCGAACCACATGACGTTGTCGCTCTGGAAGTACTGGGCGCCCAGGCGGTAGGTGCCTTGCTTCCACTTCATGGCCACGACATTGGGCGAGCCACCCGGCACGACCACGCCCAAGGGGGCCTCGCCACCCATGTCGAAGTTCAGGTCGTTGGACTGGTGGCCCCGGATGCTGTCGGGCGTGTGGTGGCCGTTGTACCAGGCAGAGGTCCCCTCCCAGAAGGCGTAGGTGACGCCGCCCTGGTCGGTCTTGCGGTCCCAGCTGTAACGATAGCCGGCGGTCAGGTTGACCTTGGGCAGGATGCGATAGTCGAACTGGCCGAACAGGGCCTTGGACTCGGTGGTCCGCTTGTTCTGGTCGAAGATCCAGGTGTCGGGCAGGCCGTCGGGCTGGAAGCCCAGGACCGGGTCATACGACGTGGCGTGGGGATCGTCGGTCCAGGTCTTGTTGGCCAACATCTCCATGTCGTAGCGGATGCGCTTGTTTTCCTTCAGGTAGTAGGCGCCCAGCACGTACTGGAACTTGGACGCGCCGCTCGACTTCAGCTGCACCTCGTGGCTGGTCGTGCGGTAGCGGCTGCCCTTGGTGAACCAGGCCTCGTCCCAGATGGGGTAGTAGCCGGTCAGTTCGGCCTCGTGCGAGGTCAGCGACGGGTCACCTATCGAGGACCACTGGCTGTTGGGATGCGCGCCGCCATCGACGTCCGACACCTGGTCGCGCTTCTGGTCCTGGAAAGCGCCGCGATACTCCAGCGTGGCGTTGTCGAAGACGTCGTAGGCGACCTTCAGCTGGTAGTCGTCGACGGTCATGTCGCGGCTGCCGGGTACATTGATCTTGGCGTAGCGCTGCGGGTGGTTACAGGCGTTGATCGTGCCGGCCGCCTGCTTGCAGTCGACGAAGTCGAGGTCGCCCGCGCCCTGGTCGGAGAAGCGCGAGATCGTGCCGGTCAGCTCCAGTCGGTCAGTCGGACGCCAGCGACCGATCAGGCGCGCGGCCCACTGGTCGGCGTTGTTGTAATAGTCCTTGGGCTTGACCAGCCGGTTGCGGCGCTGGTCGACGTCCGGGATGCCGTCCTTGTGGATGCCGTAGGCCGGCGACTCGATGTCGGTGAAGTCCTGCTCCTGGACCATGTAGCCGTCATGCTGCTCGACCATGAAGGCCGCCCGCAGCGCGAAGGTGTCGCTGACGCCCCAGTTGAAGCTGCCGCGCAGGCCGCGGGCGTTGTAGTTGCCCAGTTCGCTCTCGACCTTGCCGAAGGTGTCGTTGAACGACGGCTTGGCCGGGATGATGTTGATGGCGCCGGCCGGCGAGTTCATGCCGAACAGCGTGCCCTGCGGGCCGCGCAGCACCTCGACCCGCTCGACGTCGAACATCAGGGCCAGAGCGCCTTGCGAGCGCGGCGAGTAGAAGCCGTCCTGGTGGATGGCCACCGCGCCTTCGCCCACCTCGGTGAAGTCGGTGGAGGTCACGCCCCGGATGCTGGCGGCCGTGCCGCTGTCCGCGCCCGTGCTGAGCTGCACGTTGGGCATGGTGGACGACAGGTCGCGAGCCGACTTGATGCCCTGGCGGTCCAGGCTTTCCTGCGTGAACGCCGAGATCGCCAGCGGCGTCTGCATCAGCTTGGTTTCGCGCTTGGAGGCGGTGACGACCAGTTCCTCCAGAACACCGACGTCCGAGTTGGCGGCGGCATCTTGAGCGGCGGCCAGGCCCGGCAGGGCGAAGGCGGCCAGGGCCGAGGTCATGAGCAGACCGGCGCGGCGGGTAGCGAATAGAGACACGGATACTCCCCCTTATTTGTTGGCCGCGCGTCAGCCCCAGGCTTGTCGCCCGGCTCTCCCGCCTTCGCGCTGGCAATTCGACCGAATTGTCCGGAGGCGGCGTGGCTCGCCCCTTCCGACAGCCTGACGATAGGCGCCGGTTTTTTGAGGTGTCAATATATACTTCTATTGGATGTTTTTATTTATCGCGCCGCTGGATCGTGGCGAGGCGCCCTGCTAGAAATCGATCAGATGGCGGTGACGCGGCCCGTCGAACGGGCGCCCAGGAAGGTCTCGACCTCGGCCCGGCCCTTGCGTTCCTGCAGCAGCACTTCGTAGCTGGGCGACAGCATTTCGTGGATCGGCAGCACCGCCGCGCCCAGGATCGAGCTGTCGACCTGGCGGTCCGAAAGCGTGATGCGCGAACCGCCCTCCCCGCCACGACCGCGCACCGAATGGCGCAGCGGCATGGCCAGGGCCACCAACCGCTCGACTAGCGCGCGCGGGGCCGAACCGCCGATGACGATGGTGGCAGGATCCAACATGTTCTCGATGATGCAGACGGCATTGCGCAGGTGGCCCGAGGCCTGACGGCACCAGTCCATCAGCTTCTCGTCCTCGCCCTCCAGCAGGGCCAGGATCTCGGCGTTGGACAGCTCGACATCGACCCGGCCCGTGACGAATTCCGACAGCGAGTGCAGCGACAGATAGCGCTCCAGGCAGCCGTGATTGCCGCAGTAGCAGGCTTTGCCGTGCGGCACGATCGGGATGTGACCGATCTCGGTGGCGTTGCCGCCGGCGCCCTTGTAGGCGGCGCGATCAACGATCAGCGCCCCGCCCAGACCGACGCCGAAATGCAGGTAGAAGAAGCCCGTCAGGTCACGGGCGACGCCGAACAGTGATTCGCCCAGCGCGCCGGCGGCGCTGTCGATGCTGTAGAATACCGGCAAGCCGGAGGCCTTCTGGAGCTCTTCCAGGATCGACAGATCGGTCCAGCCCTCGAAGGCCGTGGGCCCCGTGAAACTGAAGCCCGGCACGTCGAACGGTCCCGGCAAGGCCACGCCCACGCCCCACAGCCGCTTGGCGTCGGACGAGCGCGCCGCCAGGTCGCCGACCAGCCCGACCACCGCCTTCAGGGTCGCGGCCTGGTCGCGAGCGTCGATCTCGACCTCGCTCCGGTGCAGCACCTCGCCGACCAGATTGACCAGGGCCGCCGAGGCCAGGCGCGGCTCAAGGCTCACACCGATCGAATCCCCGCCGCGCGGATCCAGCGCGAAGGCCATGGGCGGCTGGCCGCGCACCTTGTCGCCCTTCAGCCGCTTGGAGACGACGAGGCCGATCTCCTCAAGATCCTGGGTGATGTTGGCCACGGTCTGGGGGCTGAGCGCCACCAGGTCGATGATCTCCTTGCGCGACACCTCGCCCCGGCGCCGGATCACATCCAGCACGATACGGCGATTATAGGGGGCGCTGGACTGCTGGGTGGCGCCGCGGGTGGCCATGGACGATCGTCGAACTCCCTGTTGTGAGGTCTGGTCTGCCATCGCGGCCTTGGCCGGACAAGGGATACCCACCTCGAGTTAATTTCTTCCATCCATTGGTTTTAATAATTGACAGCCCTCGACAAGGTTCGCATGTTCGACGCCAACGACGGCGGTCACAGGCCGTCAAAGATCCGGGGGCGGACGACGGGACGGTGATTCAGCCGCGCGGCGCGCCTCGGCCACAGCGCAAGAGCATTCCATGGACCACCTGCACCACGCCCCGCCCAGCCTGACCATCATCGGCGACGTCGCCGTCGACCTGGTCCTGGGGCCCGTCGCGGGCTGGCCCAAGATCGGCACCGAGACCATCATGCAGCGCAGCGAGCTGCGCGCCGGCGGCTCGGGCGGCAACACCGCCCTGGCCATGCGCCACCTGGGCGCGCCCTGCCGACTGCTGTCCCAGGTGGGCGGCGACACCTTCGGCGGCTGGCTGGCCGAGGAGTTCAAGGGCGTCGACGCCCAGCTCGGGATCACCCAGACCGCCACGACCATCTCGACAGGCGTTATCCACGACTGCGGCGAGCGGACCTTCTTCACCACCAAGGGCCACCTGGAGGCGCAGAGCTGGGAGCAGATCCGTCCGCGCCTGGGCACGCCGCCCGCGCCGGGCTCGATCGCCCTGCTGACCGGGGTCTTCCTGCTGCCCCAGATGCGGGCGGCCTACGCCCAGGTTCTGGATGACCTGTCGGCCCTGGGCTACCAGATCGCCATCGACACCGGCTGGCCGCCCGAGGGCTGGACCTTCGAGACCCGCGCGGCGACCACCGCCTGGCTCAGCCGCTGCGACCACATCCTGCTCAACGAGATCGAGATCAAGGGCCTAGCCGGGGTCGAGGAGCTGGACGAGGCGTTGCTGGCCCTGGCGCCCGTCATGCGGCCCGACGCCACCCTGATCGCCAAGACCGGCGCCAAGGGCGCGGTCGCGGCCTATGGCGGCGCACGGTTCAAGGCCATCGCACCGACCGTCGAGGTGTTCGACACCATCGGCGCGGGCGACTCATTCAACGCCGGCTATCTGGCCGCGCGACTGGCGGGACTGGGCGTCAAGGAGGCGCTGGAGCACGGCTGCCGGACGGCCTCGGCGGTCATAGGCCACTTCCCACGCCAGTCGATCGCGCCCGGCCAGTTGGCCGAACTCGCCGTCGCAACGCTCTGACGCATAACAAGAAACGGGGGGGGAAGGACGATGCGGAACCGAGGCCCGGTGATCGGCTACATCCTGGTGGTGTGGTTCGTGATTTCGTTCGTGACCAACATCATCGGTCCGCTGATGCCGCTGATCATCGCCGACTTCCACCTCAGCCTGACCCTGGCCGGCTTCCTGCCGTTCTCATTCTTCCTGGCCTATGGCGTGGTCTCGATCCCGGCGGGCGTGTTGATCGAGCGGTTCGGACCCAAGCCGGTGCTGCTTTCGGCCTTCCTGCTGAACTTGGCCGGGGCCCTGACCTTCTCCGCCTTCCCCACCTACGGCGTGGCGGTGGGCGCGCTGTTCGTGATCGGCCTGGGGATGGCCATGCTGCAGGTGGTGATCAATCCGCTGATGCGGCTGGCCGGCGGCGAGCAGCACTTCGCCTTCTATTCGGTGATGGGCCAGCTGGTGTTCGGCCTGGCCTCGTTCGTCAGCCCGCTGGTGTTCTCGGCCCTGATGACCGGCCGCACGCTCCTGCCCTTCACGGCCCATCCGGCCTGGATCAGCCTCTACTGGCTGTTCGCCCTGATCTTCGCCGCCGTGATCGCGGTGACAGCGACCATGCGCATCGGCCCGGTCGAGTTGAAGGACGACGAGAAGGCCGGCGCGGCCAGCGCCTATCTGGAGCTCCTGAAGGATCCGCGGGTGATCCTGTTCTTCCTCGGCATCGCCGCCTATGTCGGAACCGAGCAGAGCCTGGCCAACTGGATGAGCCAGTTCCTGGCGACCTATCACGGCTATGCCCCGACGATCGAAGGCGCGCGCGCCGTGGCCAGCTTCTGGGGCCTGATGTCGCTGGGCTGCGTCGCCGGCCTGGTCGCGCTGAAGCTGCTGGACTCCAAGATCTTGCTGTCGGCCATCACCCTGGCGGCCATGGCCTGCCTGGGCGTGGCCCTGTTCGGCGATCGCCACGCCAGCCTGCTGGCCTTTCCGACCTGCGGCTTCTTCCTGTCGGCGATGTTCTCGATCGTCTTCTCGCTGGGCCTGAACTCGGCGCCGCACCATCACGGGGCGCTGTCGGGCATCCTGTGCTCGGGGATCCTGGGCGGCGCGGTCGTGCCGTTGCTGGTCGGGGCGCTGGGCGAGCATGTCGGGCTGCGCACGGCGATGCTGGTCGTGTACGTGACCCTGGGCTTCATCCTCAGCGTGGCCTTCTGGGCGCGGCCGCTGGTGCGCAACCAGACCATCGACCTGAAGCGACGGCTCAACAAGCCTGCCTGACCGCCGTCAGCCTCCCAGGTGCGCTCGGAAGAAATCCCGGGTGCGCTGGTTGGCCATGGTGGCGTCGGCCTCGTCATAGTGGTCGCCGCCCGGTCGGGCGAAGGCGTGATTGCGCCCCGGATAGACGTGGATCTCGATATTGGGCCGGTCGCTCAGCGCCGCGACGATGGTCTCGCGCGCGGCCCGGCCGATGTACTCGTCCTCGCCCGCCAGATGCATCAGCAGCGGGCAGCTAACCTTGTCGCCCTCGCCGACATAACGCTCTGTGCCGCCGCCATAGTAGGCGACCGCCACGTCGGGCTGTCCGCGCGCCGCGCCCAGGAAGGTCAGCAGGCCGCCCAGGCAATAGCCGGTCAGTCCGACCTTGCCGTTGGCCCCTTCCAGCGTCCTGGCCGCCGCGACGGTCCGCAGGATGTCGTCGGCGCCCTGGTCGAAGTCGTACCGGCTGTAGTAGCCGACAGCCGTCTTCCAGTTGGCCTCCGAACTCTCGGACAGCGACAGGCCACGCTCGAAACGCCAGAACAGGTCGGGACAGACAGCGATGTAGCCCTGGGCCGCATAGCCGGCGGCGATCTCGCGGATGCCGGCATTGACCCCGAAGATCTCCTGCAGGACCACGATGACCGACGCCGGACCAGCGCCCTCGGGACGCACGACCAGCGCGGCGAACTGGCCGTCGCCGGCTTCGATGGTCAAGGTCTCATCCATGTCGGCGCTCCACATCCAGCTAGGGGGTCCCCTTGCAGCAGGATGCGATACCAGTCGGCGTCGCGCTTGAACGAAGTCGTCATGAGATTGACGCCCCGCCGACCGGTGCGCGGCTAGCGGCCGGGCAGCCGGCAGCTGAAGCTGGCCGCGTCGTCGCTGGAGCCCTTGCCGTCCCACTGAGCGACCTTGGGATAGGCGCACAGCGGCCGCGTCCGCACGGTCTTGGCGGGCATGCCCAGCAAGCCGGCATAGTCGTTGTCGGTCTTGGCGGCGATCACGGTTTCTGGCGCCTTGCCACCCTCGACCCAGGCGTCCAGCGTCGCCAGCATGTCGAAGCTGTTCGTCCCGGGACCGCCAAAGCAGTGCGACATGCCGGGCACCATGAACAGGCGCGAGAAGGCGTCCGCAGACTTCACGCCCATCTTCGCACGAACGGCGTCGTAGTACTGGATGGTTGCCAGCGGCGTAATCGCCGCGTCGGACCAGCCGTGGAACACGATCAGCTTGCCGCCCCGCGCCTTGAACGCCGACAGGTCGGGATTGGTCGACGCGACGGTCGGCGCGATCGCCTTGGCGGCCTTCAGGTCCTTGTCCAGATTAAGCTGGGCCAACTGCCAGCCGGTGTTCGAATAGACGAAGTTGGCGAAGAACGAGCGCGCGAACGACGGATGCTGGGCCTTCTCGCCGCTGATCCACAGGGGCCAGGCGCCGGGCGTGGCTTCGCCGCCGGCCGGATAGCCCGGCAGGATCGACTTGCCCCTGGCGTCGCGCGGACCTTGGTACAGCTTGCGCAGGCCAGCGACCTGGGCCGGGGTCAGGCATTCCTTGGTCTGGCCGTCCTTGCACTGAACGACGACCGGATCGAAGCTGCAGCGGCGCGGGTCCTCGATCACGCCGTCGGCGAGGCCGTCCAGCTTGTCGCATTGGGCCAGGGCGGCCTTCTGGATAACCGGCAGCAGCGTATCGGGGATGCGGCTCTCGGGGACCTCGTGCACGGCCTTCCACGACCAGGCGAAGCTACCCATCAACCGGGTCCAGGCGTTGGCCGGGGCGCCGGCGACGATGCCGTCGAAGTCGCCGGGGTAGCGCTGGGCCTCCATCAGCGCCTCGCGCCCGCCGTCCGAGCAGCCGGTGAAGTAGGCGCGACGCGGGCCCTTGCCGTAGTGGACGGCCATCAGGGCCTTGGCGAAGACGGCGGTCTCGTGGTTGGCGCGATGGCCCCAGTCGACGATCTTCTCGGGCTGGTTCAGCGCCCAGTCGGCCGAGCCGCCGGCGCCGTCCTCGGTGTGGCCCATGTCGGTCCCGGCGGTGGCGTAGCCGGCATTGACCGCCGGGCGCATGGCCAGGCGCGGCCCGCCGAGGGTGCCGCCGTAGCCGCCGTTGCCGGTGGCCATGAACTTGCCGTTCCAGCTCGCCTCGGGCGGCAACCAGACCTCGACGCGGATCGACGAGGATGGCGTCGGCGTTAGGGTGGCGTTGACCCGGCAATAGGCGGCCGAGGCCGGCAGCGGCGGAATGCCGAACACCTCGATCTCCTGCGACGCGCCGATGGCCATCGCCTTGACGGCGGTGATCGTCGCGCCCGGAATCTTGACCTTGGCCAGGTCGTCGCACGGCGTGGCGGCCTGGGCCTGGCCAGCCAGGGCCAGCGATCCCAGAACGGCCAAGGGAGCGACCAGATAAGCGGCGCGGGTCATTGGATCACCGTCTCTTGTAGCGAAAGCTTGGTGGGAGCGACCGGCGCGTCGGCCGAGCGGGCGGCGATCTCGGCCACCATCTTCTCGTGCGACGCGCGGGTGATGGGATAGAGGGCGATCAAGCCGGCCGAAGCCAGGCCGCCGGCCAGCGGGAGCCAGAACATCATCGCCTTGATGCCGGCCAGGGTCTCGGGGCTCTGGGGCGCGTTGGGGACATAGCCGACGTGGGTCAGGGCGATGCCGAGGAAGCCCGCGCCCAGGCCCAAGGCCGCCTTCTGGCCCAGGACGACCAGGCCGAAAACCATCGACTCGGTGCGCACGCCGGTCCGCCATTCGCCGTACTCGACGGTGTCAGGCAGCATGCCCCAGAAGCAGACGACGTAGGACGCCAGGCCCATGGCCTGCAGCGCCACGGCGGCGAACAGCAGGGTCACGCCATGGCCGTCGGCCAGATGCCATAGGACCAGACCCGCCAAGCCAGGGACCGCGCCGATCAGCCAGGTCGCGCGCTTGCCGGCCAGGCGCACCACCACCGCGAAGGCGGGCACGCAGATCGCCGCCGTCAGGGCGCCGATGGCCAGGGCCGCGCTGCCCAGCTTGGCGTCGCCGACCACGTACTTGAAATAGTAGAGCAGGTTCTTCGAGAACATCGTGCCCGAAAAGGCGCTCAGGACGACGGCCCCCAGCACCAGCATCAGGGCCTTGTTGGCGGCTAGGCTGCGCAGGACGTCTCGGACCGGTCGCGGCGGCAGGGCCTCCTCCTCGGCCGCGTCCAGACCGCGCGCGGCCCAGGCCACGGCGAGCAGGCACAGGGCGGCGATCACGCCATAGGCCGCCGCCAGGATCATCCAGCCGCGGCGGGGCGCCTCGGGCGTCGACAGGGCCTGGGCCAGCGGCAGGGTCAGGGCCGCGACCGCGATGGCCGCAAGGGTGCCGAACACCATCCGCACGCCGGCCATGTCGCCCCGCTGGGTGCTGTCGCGGGTGATGCGGGCGAACAGCGCCGCATAAGGGATCGAGACCACCGCATAGAGGGTACGGAACAGCAGGTGGGTCACCGCGGCGAAGACGATCGCGCCGGCGCCGGGCCAGACCGGCCCGGCGAACACCGCCACGAAGCCGAGCGCCAACGGCGCTCCCCCCAAAAGCAGATATGGCCGGTAGCGCCCCATGCGCGTGCGGGTGCGGTCGACCAGCACGCCCAGTATCGGATCCAGGGCCGCGTCCCAGATCAGGGCCGCCATGTAGATGAAGCCGGCCGTCGCCGCCGGCAGGTCCAGCACGTCCGTATAGAAGAACAGCAGGTAGAGCCCGGCCGTCTGCCAATACAGGTTGAAGCCGAAATCCCCGACGCCGATCGCCGCCTTCCGGACAGCCGTCAGCCGAGGCTCATCACCCCGCGTCACGCTTGGCATTCCCTTACTCGCCTCCCCGTTCGGGGCTGGACCAACCGGCGCGCCCCGTTTATTCACCACTTGTATAACGAAATCACAATGCCCCCGGGGGAGCGGAATGTCAAAGCCGTCGATCGATGTTCGTGGAAGCCGTTTCGTGGACGCCCACGGGCGTCACGCGATCCTGCGTGGGGTCAATCTGGGAGGCGACTGCAAGGTCCCCTGGCCCGACGGCGGCACCGACCGGCCCAGCGACTTTTCCGACCACCGCACGGTCAGCTTTGTGGGTCGTCCCTTCCCGCTGGAAGAGGCCGACGAGCACTTGGCCCGCATCGCCCGCTGGGGCTTCAACACCCTGCGGCTACTGACCACGTGGGAGGCCGTCGAGCACGCCGGACCGGGCCAGTACGACGAGGCCTATCTCGACTACTTCGCAGCCGTCGTGGAGCGCGCCCAGGCCCATGGCCTGTTCGTCTTCGTCGACTTCCACCAGGACGTCTGGAGCCGGATGAGCGGTGGCGACGGCGCGCCCGGCTGGGTGTTCGAGGCCCTGGGCCTGGACTTCACCAAGTTCGATGCCGCCGACGCCGCCCACGTCATGCAGCATCGCTACGACTACGCCAGCGAGGAGCGGCGGCAGGAAGACCGCTATCCGATGATGAGCTGGGCCGGGAACTACCGCCTGGCCGCCAATGGCGTCGCCTGGACCGCCTTCTTCGCCGGCGAGATCCTGACCCCGGACTGGACGGTTGAGGGGCGCAACATCCAGCGCTTCCTGCAGGACCACTATCTGGGGGCCATGGCCGCCGTGGCGCGCCGCGTGGCGCGTCTGGACAATGTCATCGGCTTCGACACCTTCAACGAGCCGGGCCTGGGCTGGGTCGGGCTGCCGATGAGCGCGCCGCGCCTGAAGGCGACGCCCGAGGATCCCCTGCCCGTCTGGCCCGGCGCGGCCTGGACGCCGCTGGACGGCTTGCGCGCCGCGCGGGGGCGCACGGTCGAGGTGGCCGAGCTGGGCTGGAGCGACGAACGCGGCGTGCTGCGCGTACTGGGTAGCCGGACGGCCAACGAAGCCGGCGTCTCGATCTGGCGGGGCGATGGTCCCGACCCGTTTGAGCAGGCCGGCGCCTGGCGCTTCGACGACGATGGCGACCTGGTGCTGGACGAGGATTTCTTCCGCCTGCGCGACGGCCAGCCAATTGATCACGAGAACCAGTGCATGGCCCCGTTCTTCGCCCGCGTGGCGGAGACCATCCGCGCTGTGCGCCCCGACTGGCTGCTGTTCGCCGAGCTGTGCCCCTACCTGGTCGGCACCGGCCGGACGTTCCCGGAGGCGATGCCCGCGCGCAGCGTCAACGCCAGCCACTGGTACGACATCGACATCCTGCGCAAGAAGTGCTTCGGCCCGGACCATGACACCGACGCCCTGCGGGCCAAGTACTTCAACCAGATGGCCTACATCTCCTGGCTGGGGACAAAGTTCGGAAGCGAGGGCGCGCCGACCCTGATCGGCGAGTTCGGCATCCCCTACGACCTCAACCACGGCGAGGCCTTCGAGGCCTGGGCGCGGGGCGAGCGCGGCGAGCAGGTCTGGACCGCCCACGCCCAGGCCCTGTCGCTGATGTACGACGCCCTGGACGCCCTGCAGCTGTCCTCGACCCAGTGGAACTACACGGCCAGCAACCGCAACGACCTGCGGGTGGGCGACGGCTGGAACCAGGAGGACCTGTCGATCTTCTCGCCGGACCAGGTCGATGGCCCCTCGCCAAACGATCCCGACGCGGGCGCGCGCGCCCTGCTGGGCTTCTGCCGCCCCTACGCGCAGATGACCCAGGGCGAGATCACGGCCATGCGCTATGCCGACGATCGTTTCGAGCTGACGCTGGAGGCTGATCCGGCGATCGACGCGCCGACCGAGGTCTACGTTCCCGAGGTCCGCTTCCCGAACGGTGTGACCGTCAACATCTCTCAGAGCGCCGCCCGCTGGACCCACGACCGCGCCGCTCAAAAGCTGCAGATCTGGGCCGACAAGGCTGGGTCGCTGTCGATCGTCGTCGAGCCCGCCTGATCAAACGAAAAAGGCCGGAGGGTTTCCCCTCCGGCCAGTCGTTGCGCCTGATGGAGTAGGAACTCAGTAGCGCAGGTTCAGGGTCACGCCGTAGCGTCGGAAGGCGTCGCCGGTCAGGACCTGGCTGTAGTCGCCCTTGCCGCCGAACGGGGTGGTGAAGAGCGCGCTGGGGAAGCGCTGGTCGGTCAGGTTTTTGCCCCAGACCGCGATCCGCCAGCTGTCGTTCTCGGCCCCGATCCCGAGTTGCGCGCCCAGGACGCCGTAGCTGTCGATCCGGGTGTTGGGATCGCCGGTAGCCGAGGCGTTGTGGCCGTCACGCCAGCCGTAGTCGGCCGAGGCGTTCAGCTGCAGGCCATGACCGATGGGGCGTTCGTAGATCGCCGCCAGGCTGGTCTTCCACTTCGACGTCCCGCTGAGCGACTTGCCCGAGGCGTCGAAGCCGTAGAGGCCCGGCGCGATCAGCACGCAACCCGACGGCGTCGTCAGCGGGTCGCACGAGATCGGCGCGAACTTGCCGTACTGGGCGTCGATATAGGCCGCCGAGGCGATAACCAGCAGGCCCGGCGCCAGGACGGCGGTCAGGTCGCCCTCGAGGCCTCGGGTCTTGAGAACACCGGCGTTGATCGTGCGGAAGGCCGGCGGGGTCAGGGTGAAGTCGACCGTCTGGGCCTGATAATCGTCGAACTTGGTCGAGAAGGCCGCCACGTTCAGCACCGCCAGGCCGCCCAGCAGGGTCGCCTTGACGCCGACCTCGTAGCTGGTCGGGATCTCGGGACCGACCTCTTGGCTGACCGTGGCGCTGGACACGCCGGTCTGGTTGAAGCCCGGCCCCTTGTAGCCGCGCGACACCGTCGCATAGCCCATGGTCCGTTCGGCGAACTGGTACTGGGCGCCGACCCGCCACGAGACGTTGGTCTTCTTGGCGGTGTCGTTGAACGTCACCGTGGGATTAATCCCGAAGAAGCCCGGACGGGTGAACTGGCGGAAGTTGAGCCCGACCTTGTCGTGCGTCAGGCGCGCGCCGCCGATCAGGGCCAGCTTCTCGTTCAGCTGGTAGCTCGCTTGGCCAAACGCGGCATAGCTCTCGGCGTCGACCAGGCTGTTGATCGTCGAGTTGATGATCGGAGCCGGCGCAACGCCGAAGGTGCCGGTCTGGTCGGTCACCTGGTTGGTCTTCTGGCGGTAGTAGTAGAGGCCCGTGACGTACTCCAAGGCGCCGCCCGCCGGCGAGGCCAGGCGCAGCTCCTGGCTGACCTGGCGCAGGTCCTGGTTGGAGATGTTGTTGTTGAGGATGTTGATCGGCAGGCTGTCGGAGTCGCCGTTGCTGAAGTCGAAATCACGCCGGCCGGCGGTGATCGAGGTCAGGGTCAGGCCGCCCGGCAGGCTCCAGTCGACCTGGGCCGCGAAGCCGTAGTTCTCGCGGTCCTTGTACTGCGCGCCGTCGATGCAGAGGTCGGTGTTGTCAGGCGAGGCCTTCACCCCGCAGGCGCCCAGGGCCAGGCCCATGCCGCCGGTCGGGTTCAGCTTGTACGGCGACCAGGTGATCGACTGGTCCTGCTTGGCGTAGTCGGCGGTGATCAGCACGTCGAACGTATCGGAAGGCCGCCACAGCAGCTTGGCGCGGCCGCCCCACTCGTCGTTGCCGTTGAAGCGCCGACCGTCCTTCAGGTTATGCAGGACGCCGTCCATCTTGTTGACGAAACCGCCGACACGCAGGGCCGCCTTGTCGCCCAACGGCAGGTTCACCGTGGCGTCAGACTTGTTGTAGCCGTCCTGGCCGGCGTTGATGTTGGCGATGGCCTCCACGCGGCCGAGCTTGGGCGCGTTGGTGGTGATGCTGACCAGGCCCGCCGAGGCGTTCTTGCCAAACAGCATGCCTTGCGGGCCGCGCAGGATCTCGACCCGCGCGACGTCGTAGAAGCTGCCCAGCGCCATCTCGGGCCGGCCCAGCACCACGCCATCCAGCACGGTCGACACCGTCGGCTCGATCGAGGTCGAGAAGGTCGAGGTGCCGACACCGCGCACCGACACCCCGAACGAGGTGGCCTCGAAGCTGGGCACGACCAATTTCAGCTGGTCGATATTGCCGATGTTGCGGCGCTGCAGGTCGGCCTCGCCGACGACGCTGACCGCGATCGGCACGTCCTGCAGCTTCTGCTCGCGCTTCTGGGCGGTGACGACGACCTCGGTGATCATCATCGTCTCGTCGGGCTTGGCCGCCGAAGCGTTCTGCGCCATCGCATGTCCGGCCGCCAGGGCGCTGATCGAGGCCCCCAGCACCAGTCCGATCTTCAAGCTTTTCATTATTTTATCCCTCCCCTTCTTGTTTGATTTTGAGGTCTCAGCGCGCCTGGGCGTCTCGCAGGGCTCCCAGGGCGCGGATGCGTTCGGGCGTCGCCGCCAGGGCCGGGCCGTCGTTGGCCACGGTCATCCGCTGGTCGGTCGACGGGTCGTAGCGAGACCAGCCGGGATCGCCGGTCTTGGCGAAGGCGACCCAGGTATCGGCCCAGCGCGTCGCCACGACCTGGTCGGCCGCCGTCGGCGGGTCCTTGAGCTTGCCCAGGGTGTCGAAGACGAAGCCGAGGTCGCCGGAGTGCGGCGCGCCGCGCCAGTCCTTGCGCTTGGCCTCGACGACATAGCCGAAGCTGTAGCTCCACACCGGCTGGCCGCCTTTGGCAGCGAGGCCGGCCAATGCATGGGCCGGCTCGACGAAGGTAGCGTCGCTGGGCAGGTCGTTGTTCAGCGCCGACTTGGCGCCATAGATCGCCAGCAGCTTGTCTTCGGGCAGGCCCAACTGGGCGATGGTCTTGCCGGCAAACATGCCTTTCAGGAAGCCGGGGATGATGCCCAGCTCGTCGCTGTTGGCGCCGATCAGCAGCGGGACCTTGGCCTGACGCCCGGCCGCGAAACCCTCGACCGCCGAGCCCGTGACCAGGCGGCCGTCGACCACCGGGCCGGAGAAGGTCGCCTCCTCCATGTTCAGCAAATCGAGCTTGCCCAGCAGCTTGGCCGCCGGCAGCGCGCGCAGGGCCGCCGCGTCGGCGTTCTTCAGGCCCGCCTTGTCGGCGAAGGCCGTGCCGCTGGCCTCGGCCGAGACCTTGCCCGGCCGGTCGGCGGCCAGCAGCGGCCAGACATCGCGCCCGCCGCCAGACTGAGCGATGGCCTGCTGGAATAGGCCGCGCGCACCGGGGATCAGCATCATCTGCGCGACTGAGCCACCACCGGCCGACTGGCCGAAGATCGTCACTCGCCCCGGATCCCCGCCCAGGGCCGCGATATTGGCCTTCACCCAGGCCAGGGCGGCGATCTGGTCCATGAAGGCGTAATTGGCCTTGGGCTCGTCGGGATGTTCGGCGTCCAGAGCCGGATGGGCGAAGAAGCCGAAGCGGCCCAGGCGGTAGTTGAAGGTCACCACGACCACGCCGCGCCGGGCCAGGGCCGCGCCGTCGAACACCGGCTGGCTGCCCGAGCCCATGACGAAGCCGCCGCCGTGGATCCAGACCATGACCGGGGCCTTGCTCGCTTTCTCCGGCGTCCAGACGTTCAGGCTCAGGCAGTCCTCGCTGACCGGCAACTTGGTCTGGGTGTCGTCCCAGCCGACCCGGTTCTGCATGCAGTCAGGCCCGAAGGTTTGGGCGTCGCGAACGCCGGTCCAGGCCTTGGCCGCTTGCGGCGGTCGCCAGCGCAGATCGCCGATCGGAGCTTGCGCGTAGGGCACGCCCTTGAAGGTCCGCACCCCGTTCTCGACATAGCCCCGCAAGGCCCCGTCCCGCACGCTGGCCTCGACGGGCGTCAGCGGCGCCGACGGCGCGGGTGTCTGGCCCTGCGCGCCACAGGCGGTCAGGCAGGTCGCGGCGGCCACAAGCGGCGCGAGGCGTTTGGCGGTGAGGCCCGTTGCGAGCATGGCGTTTCCTTCGGACTCTGTCGGCCCGTCTCAAGCATTACGTTATGCAGTTGCATAATGAAATGTCGAGACTGATTCACCGATCGGTGAACCAATTTCCATTCCTGTGTGACTGTTGCTAGTGTCCCGCCCCTTGGGCACAGCCACTCCGACGAAGGACGACCTCTTGAATCTGCGCGCGCGTCAGAAGGCCGCCACCCAGGCCAGCATCCTCCAGGCGGCTCTGGAGATCTTTTCCGAGCAGGGCTTCGAGGGCGCCTCGACGCGGGAGATCGCCGCCAAGGCCGGCGTCCACCACGCGCTGATCAAGTATCACTTTGACAACAAGGACACCCTGTGGCGGGCGGCGGTGACGTTCCTGTTCCAACGCCAGGCCGAGGAATTGAAGCTGCCGGCCCCGGACGATCCGGCCTATCGCTCGTACCGGGACTTCGCCAAGGCGGTGATCCGCTCGGTGGTGCTCTATTCGGCCCGCCATCCAGAGCATGCCCGGCTGATGGTCCAGGAGAGCGTGCGCGACAGCGAGCGTTTTCGCTGGGCGGCCGACGAATTTATAGTAGAGGCGCGCAAGGCCGCCGAGAGCTTCATCCTGCTGTGCCAGCGGGAGGGCATCCTGCCCAAGGTGTCGGTGGCGGCCAGTGTCTACATCTTCGTCGGCGCGGCCCAGCTCTTCTACACCCTCTCCCCCGAGGTGCGACGGGTGTGGGGTCTGGACCCCTCAGATCCGGCGGTGATCGAAGAACATGCCGAGGCCCTGGCCGCGATCATGGTTCGCTGAACCCTCTCGACTTTCGTTATGCATTTGCATAACGTGAACGACGATAACCCACGCGGCCAAGTCGGGCGCAAGCGCGGGGGATCGGGGAGTGTAACGATGAAGCGTATGATGACGGGCCTGATCGCCGCCGCCCTCTGCGTGGCCCCGCTGGCCACCGCCCAGGCCCAGACCTCGCCGGCTGCCTCAGCCCAGCCCTACTACACGCTGGACACCAAGATCGCCGATATCTTCGCCGATCCCAAGGCACGCGACGCCTTCGGCGAGTTCTTCCGCAAGCGCGGCGAGGCCGCCGGCCAGCCCGAGGCCTCGCCCGAAGAACAGGCCAATATCGCCCAGGTTATCAAGAACTTCACGCCGCGCCAGCTGGCGACCTTCCCGCAGGCCAATCTGGACGAGGAAGGGCTGAAGGTCCTGGCCGAGGCGCTGGCCAAGGTGCCCGCCCCCGCCGCCCCATCGTCGCCCGCGCCCGCCGCGAACTGATCCCGCCATGACCGGTCCCACCCGGCGCGACGCTCTTTCGGGGGCGGCGGCTCTGGCGGCGTGCCTGACGGCAACCTCCTCCCGCGCGGCGACAGCCCTCGCCGCGCCCGGAGCCTTGTCCAGCGAGCACGCCGCCGGGCCGATCGGCCTGGATGCGCCGCGGCCGCGCTTGGCCTGGCGGCCGCCGGTGGCGCGCCAGAGCGCCTGGCGCGTGCAGGTCGCCGCCTCCGAGGCCGACCTGCTGGCCGGACGCCTGACCTGGGACAGCGGCAAGGTCGCCGACACCTTCGCCGTGGAAGCGGTCTACGGCGGCCCCGCCCTGCCCGCCCGCGCCCGCCGCGTCTGGCGCGTGCGGCTGTGGGACGCCGACGGCCACCCCGGCGCCTGGAGCGCGCCCGCCAGCTTCGAGATGGGCCTGCTGGCGCCGCAGGACTGGGGCGACGCCGCCTGGATCGGTCGCCGGTTGGAGCCGCCACACGGCTGGGCCGGCCAGACCCTGACGATCGACTTCACCCTCAAGGGCCGCTTCTTCGACGTCCTGTTCCGGGCCCGCCCCGAGGGCAAGACCTACGGCGAGGCCTATATGCTGCGCGTCGGCGAAGTGGATGGCGCGCCATCGCTGATGCTGCAGGTCCGGCAGTATCCCGGCGGCGCGACCTCGCAGGTCAAGCTGAAGCGATTGCAGGTGTGGCCACTGCCGGCCTTGAAGGGCCAGCGTCGCCGCCTGGTCATCAAGGCCCATGGGCCCAGCCTTCGCTTCAGCCTCGACGGCGTCGCGGTCGGCGCGATCGAGGATGCGGCCCAGACCGAAGGGACCTTCGGCTTCCTGGCGCCCGAGGCCGAAGCCGCCGTCATCCACGCCGTCGACCTGCGGGCCATCGACCGTCCCGGCTTCGAGAGCCGCTTCCAGGATGGCGACAACCCCTTCACCGGCGGCGACGTCTCCGGCGATGGCCTGGTCCTCGCGTCGGGCGTGCCGGGCAAGGACATCGTCATCCCCCTGGCGCACCCTGCCCCGCTGCTGCGCCGAGCCTTCGCCATTCAGGGCCAGATCACCAGCGCACGGCTCCATGTCGCGACGGCCGGCTGGGCGGCGATGACAGTGAACGGCGCCGCGATCGGCCAGAGCGCGCTGGCCACCGGCTGGACCGCCTATGACAAGCGCGTCCTCTGCCAGACCCATGACGTCACCAGCCTGCTCAAGGCCGGCGAGAACGTCCTGGCCGCCGAACTGGGTCGCGGCTGGTACGGCGTGACTGAGCCGAACGAGTGGTACTTCCACAAGGCCCCGTGGACCGCCGAGCCGGCGTTGAGGGCGAAGCTGGAGATCGTGTTGGCCGACGGCTCGACCCAGGTTCTGACCACGGACGACGCGTGGCGGACCGCCGACGGGCCCTGCCTGTGGGACTCGATCTATGCCGGCGAACGGCGCGACGCCCGCCTTGAACCTCTAGGCTGGCGCGGAGCCGGGTTCGACGACGAGGCCTGGGACCAGGCTCACCCCGTCAAGGGTCCGGCGGGCCGGCTGGTCGCCGCCATCCACGAAGCGATCGCGCCAACCGCTCGCCACGCCGCCGCGTCGGTCAAGGAAGTCCGGCCCGGCGTCTGGCTGTTCGACTTCGGTCGCATCCGCACCGGCGCGCCCGAGCTTTCGGTCACCGGTCCCGCCGGCCGGACCGTATCGATGGTGCTGGCCGAGAAGCTGCGCAAGGACGGCGCGATCCAGGTCGCCAGCGGCCTGATCGACGCCCAGCTGATGACCTACCGCTACACGCTGGCGGGCAAGGGTCGTGAGACTTGGCTGCCGGCCTTCGGCTACGGCGGCTTCCGCTATGTCCAGGTCACGGGACTGGACGGGACCCCGGCGCCCGACACGATCACGGCGGTCGAGATCCATTCGGCCGTCGCTTCTATCGGCCAGTTCCAGTGTAGCGACGCCCTGGTCAACGACATCCACGACGCCGCGCGCCAGGGCCTGCTCAACAACATGCACGCGGCCCAGACCGATACGCCCAGCCTGGAGAAGAACGGCTGGACCGGCGACGCCCAGGCCTCGTCGGCCGCCGCCGCGATCAATTTCGACGTCGTCCGCACCTGGGAGAAGTGGCTGGGCGATTTCGTCGACGCCCAGGCGCCCAGCGGCGAGCTGCCCGAGATCGTGCCCTCGACGCCCTACTACGGCTTCGAGAACACGCCTGGCTGGAACTACATCTGGGGTCCGACCCCGGCCTGGGACGTGGCGGCGTTCGTCCTGCCCGAGGAACTGGCGCTGCGCTTTGGCCAGTCCCCGTCGGGGCCGCTCCGCGCGCTACAGAAGCGTCTGGCCGACTACACGATGCGCTTCCTGAAAGCGCCCGACTATCGCTACGACCACGGCCTGGGCGAGTACGCGGCAGCCGTTCCGACCGGCCCCGTCGACGCCACCTCGATCCCCTACGTCTTCCATATGCTGAAGGCGACGGGCCAGGCCGAGCTCGCGGCCGAGGTCCGGGCCGCCTACAACGCCCGCTATTGGGACGCGACCGCCCGCCGCTACGTCGCACCGCCCGAGAACGGCAAACCCGCGCCCTACATCCAGACCATGAACGTCCTGCCCGTGGCGCTGGATCTCGTTCCCGACGGTCAGGCCCAGGCGGTGATCGACGGCCTGGCTGCCGACATCGTGGCCAAGGGCTACAGGCTGGACGTCGGCGTCTACGCCCTGCGCTATCTGCCGCTGCTGCTCAGCGATCACGGCCATGGCGACACGGTGTGGAAGATCGTCACCCGCACCGATGAACCCAGCTGGGGCTTCTGGCTGAAGAACGACATCCGCAGCATGCCCGAGGGCTGGAGTCTGGGCTCGCGGTCTTGGAACCACCACTACTTCGCCTCGATCAGCAGCTGGTTCTACGAGGGGCTGGCCGGCATCCGACCGACCGCGCCGGGCTATGCGCGCATGATGGTGCGGCCGACCCTGCCCGCTGGACTGTCCGAGGCCAGCGCCACTCAGCAGACGCCGCGCGGCGAGGTCGCCTCGCACTGGCGTCGTGACAAGGCCGGCCTGGTCACGTTGGAGGTCGCCATTCCCGGCGCCTGCGCGGCCGAGGTCTGGCTGCCGAACGGCGGTGCAAGACTGCCCCGCCCGCCGGTCGGCGCTCGCTGGATCGGTCGCCGAGACGGTCACGCCGTCTACGCCGTTCCGCCCGGCAACTGGACGTTCCGCTTCAGCCGGCCTTGATCCGCGCTACCGCTCGAGGATGATCGCCGCGCCCTTCTCGGCGATCATCACCGTGGGCGCGTTGGTGTTGCCCGAGGTGATGGCCGGCATCGCCGAGGCGTCCACCACCCGAAGGCCGTCGAGGCCACGAACCTTAAGACGCTCATCGAGGACGGCCAGCGGATCGTCGGCGGGGCCCATGGCCGCCGTGCCGACGGGATGGAAGATGGTCGTAGCCAAGGCCTTGGCGGCCGCCAGCAGCGCCGCGTCGGTGTCGGCCTGCGCGCCAGGCCGGAACTCCTCGGGCGCGTAGCCGGCCAAGGCGGGTTGCTCCATGATCCGGCGCGCCCAGCGCAGCGAGGCGACGGCGATCTCTTGGTCGGCCTCGGTGGTCAGGTAGCGCGGATCGATCAGCGGGCGGTCGGCGATATCCGGTCCCGACAAAGTGACACTGCCCCGACTGGTCGGGCGCAGGTTACAGACGCTGGCGGTCACCGCGCCGAACCGGTGCAGCCCGTCGCCCCACTTGTCCAAACTCAGCGGCTGGAAATGGAACTCCAGGTCCGGTGTCGCCAGGCGCGGGTCGGAGCGACAGAACATGCCCAGCTGCGACGGGGCCATGGTCAGCGGTCCAGACCTACGGAGCGCGTAGTCGACGCCCATGCCCAGCCGCCGGGCGAGATTGGCGTAGTCGGTGTTGAGGGTCCGCACGCCGCTGACCTTGTAGACGGGCCGGATCTGCAGGTGGTCCTGCAGGTTGGAGCCGACTCCCGGCAAGTGATGACGCACCTCGACACCCACGCGCTTCAACGTCGCGGCGTCGCCGATGCCCGAACGTTGCAGGATCACCGGCGAGCCCACCGCGCCAGCGGCCAGGATCACCTCCCCCTTGGCCCGTGCCGTCAGCACCTGGCCGCCGCGCCGGGCGCGCAGGCCGGTCACGCGCCGGCCGTCCAGCTCCAGGCGCTCGACCTCGACGCCCTTCTCCAGGCGCAGGTTCGCGCGCTTGAGCACCGGCTTGAGGAAGGCCGTGGCGGTGCTCCATCGCCGGCCGGCCCGCTGATTGACCTGGAAATAGGACGAGCCGGCATTGTCGCCGCCGTTGAAGTCCTCGATCTGCGGGACGCCGGCCTCCTCGCCCGCGTCGCGGATCGCGTCCAGCACGTCCCAGCGCACGCGCGGATGTTCGACCCGATATTCGCCGCCGGACCGGTGATGCTCGCCCTGCGGCGCGATGTGGTCCTCGTGGCGCAGGAAGTACGGCAGGACGTCGGACCAGCCCCAGCCGGTCAGCCCCTTCTGGCGCCAGCCGTCATAGTCCTGGGCCTGGCCCCGCATGTAGATCATGGCGTTGATCGCCGAGGAGCCGCCGATCACCTTGCCGCGCGGATAGGCCAGGATCCGATCGTCGAGGCCCACCTGGGCGGTCGTCTCGAACAGCCAGTCGGCGCGCGGGTTGCCGATCGCGAACAGGTAGCCGACCGGGATGTGGAACCAGATCCAGTCGTCCTGCCCGCCGGCCTCCAGCAGCAGCACCCGAACGGACGGATCGGTCGACAGCCGGTTGGCCAGCAGGCATCCGGCGGAGCCCGCGCCGACCACGATGTAATCGTACTCGCCCAGATCGATCACGCCGACTCGTCCTCCCGCCTCTGAGACTGCGGTCAAAGCGCCCGCGAGAACAGTCGCTGGCTCATCGCCTTCAGCGCCAGCGCCTCGGTCCAGCGGTCGGTCAGCTCGCGGCCTGCGGGGTCGGTGATGGCGTAGGGCGGCGGGCCGAGCTCGCAGAGGATCGGCAGGCTGTCGCCGGCATCGGCCTTGGCCAGCCAATGGTGCATCCCTTGGCTCCACCAGCCCTCGAACGCCGCGTGCCACGCGGCGCTGACCGGCGCCTCGACCGGCAACTGGACCTGGTTCGGCCCAGCGATCCGCAGATGGAACGCCCCGCAGCGCGCGATGACCCGGTCGAGGCGCTCGGCCAGATGCGGCGCGATCGGCAGGTCCATCTCGTGCGCCGTCACATAGTGCGAGAGGTCGCCGGTCAGCACGAGGCTTGGCAGGGCGTCCAGGATATCAGCCGTCCAGAAGAGATCGTTCAGCAGCCGGCCACGATGGGTCTCATAGAGGACTGGTAGCGGACAGCCCTTCGAGACCGCCAGCAAGGTATCGATCAGAGCGATGGCTTCATCGACGTTCGAGGCGACATTGGCGACCTGGATATTGACGTGATCCGCCGCGCCCAAGGCGATCGCCTGGTCGAGATAACGGGCCAACTGGTCGGCGTCGCGGACCAGCGCCTGGGCTTCCCAGGAGAGCCCTTCGTCGGCCATCCGCCGCGCCGTCGCTGCCGTGCGTGCGGTGCGGGCCAGGTTGACGCCCACGCCGTCGAAGCCCGCCGCCACGATCCAGTCCAGCGCCCCGTCGACGTCTTTGTCCAGATCCACGCCCGGCAGGCCGTCCATGGCCCACAGCGATTGGAAGACCTTCAACTGCGGCATGGCGCTCCTCCCCGAAGCGCCAGGAGACGACGGGGCCGCCCATAGGTCCAATCGCAAAAGCGGGGCGGCTCATGCGCCAATGCTATGAGCGGTCGGCCAACTCCAAGGCGGCCTCGACGCGGGCCTGGGCCGCCAGGGCGACGGCGGCGCGGAACTCGGCGATGACCGGCGGCGACGGGCCGATCTCCGGCTCCAGCAAGGCGAAGCCCACCTTCAGAGTCGGCCGAAAGCGACGGACGACGACGCCCAGCCGGTGGAACAGCGGGGCTGAGAACGGCTCGGCCACCGTGACCCCCAGTCCAGCCTCGACATAGGCATAAGCCGGGAACGAGTGCTGGGTCTCCAGCCGCCGATGCAGCTCGACCTTGCGCTCCTCCAGGGCGTGATCCAGGCCGAACCACAGGGCCTCGGCCTCGTGCATGGGGCCGATGAAGGCCTCGCCATCCAGGTCGCCGACGTCGATCTGCGCGCGGCTCGCCAGGCGATGGCCGGCCGGCAGGATGCAGACATATTCGGCCTCGACCAGCGGGGTGCTGACGACGCCGGTGCGCGACGAGGCCTCGACCGCCAGCCCGATGTCGGCCTGCCCCAGGAACACGCGGTCCACGACACCGCGCTGACCCAGGGACTCGACGGTGATCTTGATGTCGGGATAGCGGGCGTTGAAGTCGGCGATCACCGGCGGCAGCACCCCGACGGCTATGGCCGATAGCGAGGCGACGCGGATTGTGCCGACCGGATGGGCCCGGATGCGGCGCGCGGCCTGGTCCAGCAGATCGAGCCCCGTGAAGCTGCGCTGGACCGCGTCGTACAACGCCTCGGCCTGGGCCGTCGGGATGACCCGCCCGCCCCGGCGCTCGAACAGCTGGAAGCCGACCGAGGCCTCCAGGTCGGCGATCAGCCGGCTGACCGAGGGTTGGCTGACGTTCATCATCGTCGCTGCGGCGGTCACCCCGCCGCTGGCCATCACCGCCCGAAACGCTTCCACCTGGCGCATACGCATCGGCTACCCATAGGATTTCCAAATGAGCCCGGCAATCAATTCGATTTGATCCTATGGCCTCGCGAGTAGACCCTAACCTCAAGAAAAGCCGGGAGGTCACCATGTACGAACAGCAGCGCGAACAATTCACCCGCGAAGGCTACGCGGTCTTCGAGAAGGCGCTGGTCGGTCCCATGCTGGAGATGCTGCGTGAGCAGTGCGACAGCTTCGTCGCCCGCGAGGACGCCAAGATGGACGAGCTGGGCGTCGACACTATCGGCATCACCCACCGCGGCAAGCGCTACTTCGCCAACGAGTGCCAGCGCGAGCAGCCCAAGCTGCGCGAGATGCTGTTCGGCGAAACGATGGCGGAGATCTGCCGCGCCACCCTGGGCGACGATGTCTATTTCTTCTTCGACCAGTACGTCGTCAAAGGTCCCAGCGGCGGCATGCCGTTCGCGTGGCACCAGGACAGCGGCTACGTCGTCCACTATGGCGGCCCGCCGGCCCACAAGCCCTACCTGACCTGCTGGTGCCCGCTGGACGACGCCACGATCGAGAACGGCACCGTCCGTCTGCTGCCCTTCTCGCAGATTCCGGAAAGCCGCGAAGGCGTGCTGCCCCACACCAAACAGGACGGCAGCAACGACCTGGTCGGATGGACCGGCCCCGAGGAAGGCGTCACGGTCGAGGTTCCCGCCGGCAGCGTCGTGGTGTTTAGCAGCCGCGTGCTGCACGCGACGGGGGCCAACAGCACCTCGAAGATGCGCCGCGTCTACCTGGCCCAGTACTCGCCTGAAGCGATCATCAATCCGGGCACGAACCATCTGCGCCGCAACGCCATCCCGGTGCTGCGCAACGGCCAGCACGTCACTCTCGCCTAGCGCGATCTCGACGTCGCCTGGCGCTGCTCCCGGCGACGTCTTTTTTCAGATGACCGCCGC
Source organism: Caulobacter sp. GW821-FHT11E11 (assembly GCF_058808315.1). Classification (NCBI taxonomy): domain Bacteria; kingdom Pseudomonadati; phylum Pseudomonadota; class Alphaproteobacteria; order Caulobacterales; family Caulobacteraceae; genus Caulobacter; species Caulobacter sp. GW821-FHT11E11. Next base: position 85,006 of record NZ_JBXARO010000010.1, on the reverse strand, counting down.
CGACCAGGCGGCGAACTCGGCAGCGGCTTGGTCCGAGCCGATCGAAGGCTCGAACACGCGGTCGTAGCGGGCGCGGCTGGGCAGATCGGCTTCGGTGATCAGGCCCGCCCCCAGCGCCGCTGCCATGGCCGCGCCATAGGCCGTGCCTTCGCGGGCGACATGCCGGCGCACCGGCCGCCCCAGCTTGTCGGCCAGGATCGACAGAAAGACGTCGGAGCTGGCCAGGCCGCCGTCGACGCCCAGCGCTTCGGAAAGCGGCAAGGCGGTCTCCAAGGTCTCGACGATCTCCCGCGTGCGGAAGGCAATCCCCTCCAGCACCGCCCGCGCCAGATGTTCGCGCCGAGTGCCCAGGGTCAGGCCGGCCAGCAGCCCCGTCGCCCCGAACTTGCCGTGCGGCGCGCCCAGCCCCTGCAGCGACGGCCGCATGTGGACACCGCTCGCTTCCACCGCTCCAGCGGCGGCACAGAGCGCAGCGGGACTGTCGAACAAGCCCAGGCCCGAACACAGCCATTCGACCGCGGTACCCGTCGAGATGATCATGCCCTCGACGCAATAGAGGGCCTTGCCGTCCTGCCGCGCGGCCGCCTCGGGCGGCATGGTGCGATGGGGCTGTAGAGGCGCCGCGCCCGTCGAGGCAATGACCACGCCGGAGGTGCCGTAGGTCGCCTTCCAGCCGCCGGCGTCCAGCGCCGCGTGGGCGACGAGGCCCGCCTGCTGGTCGGCGATCACGGCGGTGATCGGGACCGCTGCGCCCAGCACATCGGCCGAAGTCGTCGCCAGCGGTCCCCAACTGTCGACCAGCTTGGGGAAGATGTCCTCGGAGAGCCCCAGGAAATCGACCAGCGCGGTGTCCCAGCCCTGCTGCCCGCGATAGTCGAAGCAGCCGGTCATCCAGGCGCCGGAGAGGTCGGTGACGTGCGCCCCGCCACCGCTGAGGCGATAGACGAGATAGCTGTCGAGCCCGCCCCACAGCACCTCGCCGCCGGCACGGGCGATCGTCGCATTGAGCTTGCAGGCCGGAGCCTGGGGCCAGCCGGTGAAGCCGGCCGCCGCCAGTTCGCGGGAACGGACTCCATGGCTGAGGTCGCTCCACAGCACCATAGGCGCCAGCGGCCGGCCGCTCCCCTTCTCCCAGACCACGACACTGGCGCGCTGGGTGGTCACGCCCATGGCCCGCAGGTCGGAGGCAGTTCGGCCAGCCTTGACCAACGCTTCATGGATGCAGTCCAGCGCGGAGCGCCAGACCTGCTCGGCGTCCTGCTCGGCACGCCCCGGCCCCGGTAGCAACGTCTCCAGCGGCCGCGTCGCCACGGCCAGGATGTCGCCTTCCGGCGTCGCGAGCAGGGCCCGCGCCGTGGTGGTGCCGACATCCAGGGCCAGGAGTAATTCAGGCATCGGGCAGCAGGTTCCCGGGGTTCATGATCCCGTTGGGATCGATCGCCGCTTTCAAGGTGCGCAGCAAGCCAAGACCGCCCTCACCCAGGTCGTGATGCAGGTACGGTTTGCGGACCCGCCCCATGCCGTGGTGGTGGGCGACGCCGCCGCCATGCTTAGCGGTAGCCTCCATGATCCGCCGCCAGCACTCGAAATAGGCCGCCTCGCGCGCCTGACCGTCTTCGGTTTTCACCGCAAAACTGAAATAGAGGTTCAGGCCGGTCTGGTAGGCGTGCGAGCTGTGGGCCGAGGCGTTGAGGATGTCGGGCACTTCGTTCAGCGAAGCGATGGCGTCGTCATAGATCCGGCCGATCTGGGTCCAACTGCCCGAGATCTCGACCGTGTCGGCGATCAGGCCGCGCTCGAACATCTCCCTCCAGGCATGGACGTTGTTGCGGTGCGCCATCCAGCCCTTGCCGATCTCGGGCGAGCCTTCTTCCATGCCGATCTCGGCGGCCAGAGCGCGGATGTCCTCCAGCTCGGCCTCGACGCGCTTGCGCGAGCCTTCGTGGACCGCCAGCAGCATCGACTGGCCGCCGCGATCGTGATCGCGGAACAGGCGGCGGACCTCGCGGGCGTCGTACTGGCGCAGGACCGGCGGGCGCAGGTCGGCCTGGATCATCCGGCGCTGCAGCTCGAAGCCCTGGTCCATGTCGCGACCGAAGAAGGCGCTGTACGTGCGATACGGGGCCTCGCGACGCAGCTTCAAGGTAACGCCGGTGACGACGCCCAGCGTGCCCTCCGCGCCCATGAAGACGTGGCGCAGGTCGGGGCCGGCCGCCGCGCGCGGGGCCTTGCCCAGCACGACCAGCTCGCCGCTGGGCAGCACCACCTCGATCGAATGGACGATGTCCTCGATGTTCCCGTACAGGGTCGAGAACTGGCCGGACGCGCGGGTCGAGATCCAGCCGCCGACACTGCTGATGGCGATCGACTGCGGCCAGTGGCCGATGGTCAGGCCCAAGGCCGCCAATGCCTCCTCGGCCTTCATGCCGTTCAGGCCAGCGTCGAAGCTGGCCAGCAGATTGACCTCGTCGATCTCGCGCACCCGGTTCATGGCCGAAAGGTCCAGCACGATCGCCTCGGGGTTAGCGACCACGCCGCCGCAGACCCCGCTGCCCAGGCCGAACGGGATCACCGGGACCTTGCGGGCATTCGCCAGGGCCAGGGTCTTCTGGACATCGGCGACATCGCGAACCCGCACCGCGGCGGCGGGCTTGGCCATCGCATCGCCACGCCAGGCGCGCAGGTGGCTGACCGCCCACTGGTCGAAGCGGCGCGCCTCCAGGGCCTCGGCGTCGGTGCGAACCTGCTCGGGTCCGAGCGCCGCGGTCAGGCTGGCGATGAAGTCCTGCATCTAGGAAACCTTTGACTGAGGGGCCGCGAAGCCCAGGCTGTCGGCGTGAAGGTTGCGGCAGACGGCGATCTCGGCGACCTGACGCTGCGGGCTCCAGCCCAGCAGCTCGCCCATGGCCACGGCGGCGGGCGCCAGGGCCGAGAGGCCGCCGTCGAGTTGGAAGTACGACCGCATCGACCGGCGAACCCAGTAGTCTTCCAAGGTCAGCGCCCCTTCGTGCGTGACCGCGTGGCGGGCCTCGGCTGCGACGTCACCCCCGCCGCGGGCCACGTCGACGGCCTCGGCGCCATAGAGGTCGATCAGGCGTCCAGCGAGCGGGCCGGTCGCCTGCAGGTCCCGGTCGACGCGCAGCGTGTCGGCGGCGAAGTCCCCGCCCGGCAGGGCCTGTTTGGCGGTCGCGCAGGCCAGCGCGGTCCTGCCCAGCCGCTCGACGACCATGTCCGTGACCCGCTCGGCCATGGCGCGATAGGCGCTGAGCTTGCCGCCGGCGACGGTGATCATGCCCAGCGGGCCAGTCCACAACTCGTCGCGGCGCGAAATCTCGCTGGGCTTCCTACCGGCCTGGGCGATCAGCGGCCGCACGCCGCTCCAGACGGCGGTGACGTCGTCCAGCTTCAGCGGCGCGATGTGCAGCCCGCTTTCGGCCGAGGCGAACAGGTAGCGGACATCCTCTTCCGTGATCGTCGGCCAGGCGTCGGCGCGCGGATAGAAGGTGTCGGTGGTGCCGATATAGGTGACGTCGCCGCGCGGCACGGCGAAGGTCCCGCGCTTGTCGGCGGTGCGCAGGATCACCGTATTGGCGACCGGGACCAGGGCGTGCGGCACCACGACGTGGACGCCCTTTGTCAAGGTTAGGGCCGGTTCGGCGCCGCCGTCCTCCAGCGCGCGGACGAAGTCGACCCAGGGGCCGGCGGCGTTGACGATGACACGGCCCCGGACACAAACCTCCAGCGCCTCGTCGGCCAGGGTCGAGCGGCAGAGGACCTCGTGGTCCAGCGACAGGCCACGGACTTCGGTGACCCGCGCATAGCTCAGCGCCACCGCGCCCGCCGCCACGGCGGAGCGGACATTGCCTAGGGTCAGGCGGCTGTCATCGGTCAGGAACTCAGGATAGACGGCCGCGCCGGCGAAGGTCTCGCCGCGCAGCAGCGGCTCGCGTTGGGCGACCTCCTCGGGCGACCAGATCTGGTGGCGCTCGGCCTTGGGCGCCTTGCCCAGCTTCTCGAACAGCCAGAGGCCGGCCTTGATCTTGGCGATCGAGGCGACCGTAGGCGTGGGGATCAGGAACGGCTGCAGGCGGGTCAGGTGCGGCGCGATGCGGCGCAGGATCTGGCGCTCGGAGGCGGCCTCCTTGACCAGCTCAGTGTCACCCTGGGCCAAGTAGCGCAGGCCGCCATGGATCATCTTGGAGCTGCGGCTACTGGTTCCGCAGGCGAAGTCGCCGGCCTCGATCAGCGCCACCGACAGGCCGCGCAGGGCCGCGTCCCGCGCGACGCCCGCGCCGGTGATGCCGCCGCCGATCACGATCAGGTCGAACACGTCCGCCTCGAGCGCACGGACATGGCTGGCGCGATCCCTCGCGTCGAGCATGGCGTTGGTCATGCGTCCTCCCTTGCCGCGAAGCTAGGCGAATGACCAGGCGCACGGTAATGAGTAACTTGCATCAGCAAGTGAGCTCCATGGACCTGCGCCGTCTGAAGCATTTCGAAGCCATCTACCGCCTGCGCAGCTTCGCCCGCGCGGCCGACGAGGTGGGCCTGACCCAGTCGGCCCTCAGCCGCAGCCTCAAGAAGCTGGAGGAGGAACTCGACACCGTCCTCTTCGACCGCAGCACCCACTTCGTGCAGCCCACCGACCATGCCGAGCGGCTGATCCGCCACGCCCAGGACGTGATCGCCGCCATGTTGGTGCTGCGCGACGAGGCCACGACGCTGAAGCGGCCGGTCTCCGGCGTGGTGCGGGTCGGCTCGGGCCCCTACCCCATGCAGCCGCTGATCACCGAGACCATCGCGGTCTTCGCACAGCGGCTACCGGGCGTGCGGGTGACGGTGACGGCCGGCGACGCCGAAACCCTGCTTCAGGGCCTGATCGACCGTGAGTTCGACCTGGTGGTCTGCGACATCAGCAAGTTCGACAGCTCGACCTTCGCCCAGGACATCGGGGTCTGGCGGTTGCCGCCCGAGCCGCTGGCCGTGGTCTGCGCGCCAGACCATCCGGCGGCGACCAGCGAACGGCTGGACACGGCGCTCTATCCCTGGGCCCTGCCGCCGCCCTCGCCCGCCAGCCACGGCCGCTTCGCCAAGCCGATCCAGGCCCGCTTGAAGGCGGGCGCGTTTCCGGACTACCGGCTGGACTCCACCCAGGCCTGCCTGAACCTGGCCCGCTCGGGGGTCTGCATCACCGTGGCGCCGCGGTCCCTGGCGATCGAGGCCTGCGCGGACGGCAAGTTGGCGCATCGCTCGCTGCCAGCGACGTCAGTGACCAATGACGGCGTCCACTATCTCCAGCGGCGGACGCTGAACATCGCGTCCAAGACCTTCATGGATCTGCTGAGGCAGACGGCCAAGGATCTGGCCGTGCGGGACTAGCCCGCCATCGACACCACGGCCTCGACTGCGCGTCGCCAGCGCGAGGCCGAGGCCAGGCGCGTGGCGGCGTCGCCGGTCGGCTCGAAGCTGCGGTCCAGACGCCAGAAGGCGGCGTCATCGGCCTCGGCCATCACCGCCCGCCGCGCCAGCCAGGCCGCACCCAACGCCGTCGCTTCACGGGTCTGGGGACGGTCCACCGGCGCGTCCAGCAGATCGGCCAGGGCTTGCAGCATCCAGTCCGAGGCGCTCATGCCGCCGTCGACACGCAGGCGGTCCAGGTCATGGCCCGCCCCGAGATCGGCGGCCATGGCGTCCAGAAGGTCGCGGGTCTGATGGCAGACGCTCTCCAGCGCCGCGCGGACCAGGTCGTCTGGTCCCGTGGCGCGGGTAAGGCCGAAGATCGCGCCGCGCGCCTCGGGCCGCCAGTCGGGCGCGCCCAGGCCCACGAAGGCCGGCACCATCAGCACCCCGTCATTGGCGGCGCGGCCGGCCATGGCGTCGGCCTGGGCCGCGTCGGGCAGCACCCGCAGGCCGTCGCGCAGCCATTGCAGCGCCGCCCCGGCCACGAAGATCGAGCCCTCCAGCGCATAGGTCCGTCGGCCGTCCAGTTGGTAGGCGACGGTGGTCAGCAGGCGACGCTGGGAGACCACCGGCGCCTCGCCGGTGTTGAGCAGCAGGAAACAGCCGGTGCCGTAGGTGGCCTTGGCCATGCCGGGCGACAGGCAGGCCTGGCCGATCAGCGCCGCCTGCTGGTCTCCGGCCAGACCCCGGATCGGGATGGCGCCGTCGAACCACTCCACCGAGGTCGCCCCGAAGTCGCCGGAGCTGTCGCGGATATCGGGCAGCATGCCACGCGGCACGTCGAACAGCGCCAGCAGGGTCTCGTCCCAGCCGCCGTCATGGATGTTGTAGAGCTGGGTGCGCGAGGCGTTGGTGGCGTCGGTGGCGTGGGTCGCGCCAAGGGTCAGCCGCCACAGCAGGAAGCTGTCGACCGTGCCGCAGGCCAGCTTTCCCGCACGCGCCGCCTCGCGTGCGCCGGGGACGTTGTCCAGAATCCAGGCGATCTTGGCGGCCGAGAAATAGGGGTCGATCAGCAAGCCGGTGCGGGCGGCGATCTCGGGCTCGTGCCCGCCAGCGCGCAGGCGCTCGCAGAGGTCGGCCGTGCGGCGGTCCTGCCAGACGATGGCGTTGTGGATAGGCTTGCCGGTGGCGCGGTCCCAGACCACAACCGTCTCGCGCTGGTTGGTCAGGCCGAGGGCGGCGATGTCGCCGGCGGCCAGGCCCGCTTGAGCGATCGCCTCCTGGCAGACGGTCAGGCTGCTGGTCCAGAGGTCTTCCGGATCATGCTCGACCCAGCCGGGCTGGGGAAAGTGCTGCGGGAACTCGCGCTGGGCGATGGCGACGATCCGCAGGTCGGCGTCGAACACGATGGCCCGCGACGAGGTCGTTCCCTGGTCCAGGACGAGGAAATGCTTGTCCATCTCAGCGCCCGGCCATGAAGGCGTCCAGCGCCGCGCACTGACCAGGATCCAGGTGGAGCCCCAGCTTGCTGCGTCGCCAGACCACGTCGTCGGCCGTGCGGGCCCATTCGACGTCCATCAGATAGCGGACCTCGCGCTCGTAGAGGCCCGCGCCGAAGTTCCGGCCGAGGTCGTCGAGGCTCTCGGCGTCGCCCAGCACGGTCTTCGCGCGCGAGCCATAGGCCCGGGCCAGCCGCCGCGCCGTCTCCGGCGTCAGGAACGGATAGGCCGCCGCGACGTCGGCGACGCAGGCCGCCAGACCGCCCTTATCCAGGTCACCGCCGGGCAGCGGCTGGGTCGCTGTCCAGCGCGGCTGGCGGGCCCAGTCGATGTGGTGGGACAGCTTGTCGATCGCCGCCTCGGCCAAGTGACGGTAGGTGGTGATCTTGCCGCCGAAGACGTGGATGACCGGCGCGGCGCCCTGTTCGGCGTCCAGAGACAGCACGTAGTCGCGGGTGGCTTCCTGGGCGCTGTCGGCGCCGTCGTCCAGCAGCGCCCGCACCCCACCCCAGCGCCAGACGATCTCGTCGTGGGTGATCGGCTGGGCCAGGTACTCGCCGATCGCTTCGAGCAGGTAGTCGACCTCGGCGTCGGTCGCCACGACCTCGGCGGGGCCGGTCGTGTGATCCACATCGGTGGTGCCAACCAGGGTGAAGTCGTCCTGGTACGGGATGGCGAAGATGATGCGACCGTCGCCGTTCTGGAAGATGAAGGCGCGCGGGTCGAGCTTGCGGTTCACGACGATATGCGTGCCGCGCACCAGACGCAGGCGGGCGCCGGCGTGGGTCGCGGTCAGGCCGGCGACCCAGTCCGCCCACGGACCGGCGGCGTTGACCAGCGCGCGGGCCGTGAAGTCCAGCACCTGCCCTGCCCCGTCGACGGCCTGCACATGCCACAGGTCGCCCTCACGCCGGGCCGAGGTCACGCGGGTGCGGGTCAGGATCCGCGCGCCGCGCTCGGCGGCGTCCAGGGCGTTCAGCGCCACGAGGCGGGCGTCGTCGACCTGGCAGTCGGAATATTCGAAGCCGCGCTTGAACTGCGGGTCCAGCACCTTGCCGGCCGGATCCGTCGCGAAGTCCAAGCTCTTGGTCGCCGGCAGGCGCTTGCGTCCGCCGATGTGGTCGTAGAGGAACAGGCCCAGCCGCAGCATCCAGCGCGGCCGCAGCGACCGGTGATGCGGCAGGACGAATCGCAGCGGCTGGATCAGGTGGGGCGCGATCGCCCACAGCCGCTCGCGCTCCTCCAGCGCCTCGCGCACCAGCTTGAACTCGTAGTGCTCCAGGTAGCGCAGGCCACCGTGGATCAGCTTGGTCGAGGCCGAGGACGTGGCGCCGGCCAGGTCCCCCTGCTCGATCAGCGCCACCCGCGCGCCGCGCCCGGCGGCGTCGCGGGCGATGCCGCAGCCATTGACGCCGCCGCCGATGATCAGGAGGTCGAAGGGGGCTTCAAGGCTCATGCGCACTACGCTTCAAGGTCAGAGGTTGGCCAGCCGCAACGTCGGCAGCCACAGGTGGATCCAGGCCAGGGCCAGCAGATAGGCGCAAGACGCCATCAGGAACAGCGGCAGATAACCGACGCCGTTGGTCAGCAGGACTCCCGCCAGCTGCAGCACGGCCATGCCGGACAGGTTGCCGGCGAAGGCGCCCAGGCTGGTGACCGTGCCGACCCGCTGGTTGGGCACGACGTCCGTGATGATCCCGAACACATTGACCGAGAACCCCTGGTGGGCGGCCAGGGTCAGGCCCAGCAAGGCCACGGCGACCCAGGGATTGGGCGCGTGCAGCACCAGGGGCACCGGCGTCACCAGCAGCGCGCAGACCAGCATCACGGTCTTGCGGGCGCGGTTGATCGTCCAGCCGGCGGCCAGCAGGCGGTTGACCACCGCGCCGGTGATCAGCGAGCCGCTGGCGGCGATCAGGTAGATGCAGGCCAGCGGGACCGCGAACTCCTTCATGCTGAGGCCGAAGACCCGGTGGAACAGGTCCGGCGTCCAGAACAGCAGGAACCACCAGACCTGGTCGAACAGGGCCTTGCCGCCCATCACCGCCCAGGTGGCGCGGTCGCGCAGCACGTCGATCCAGCGGACCTTCTCGACCGGCGGGGCCACGGCGGTGTCTGACGTTTCAGGGGTCTCGACCGGACGCGGCTTGAGGGCGTCGGAATTGCCCGCGCCGCTCAGGAACCAGACGGCGACCCAGACCAGGCCCGCGCCGCCGACGATGGCGAAGGTGTTTCGCCACCCCACGGCGGCGGCCAGGAACGGCACGAACAGCGGCGTGACCACCGCGCCCAGATTGCCGGCGGCGTTCAAGAGGCCCAGCGCCAGGGATCGCGACTTGGCGTCGAAGACCGTGGCGATGGTCTTGATGCCCGTCGGCGTGCCCAGCGCCTCGGTCGCCCCCAGCGCCGCCCGGGCGATGGTGAACTGCGCCACCGTGTGGGCCAGGCCATGGGCCATGGCCGCCAGGCTCCAGGAGCCGACAGCCAGCGGGTTGGCGACCTTCAGGCCCACCCGGTCGGTGAACCAGCCGGTGAACATGAAGGCGATGGCGGCCGACAGCTGGAACGTCGCGGCCAGCTGGCCGTAGTCGGCGTCGGTCCAGTGCAGGTCCTCCTGCAGCACGGGCTTGAGGATCGCGATGATCTGCCGGTCGGCATAGTTGAGGATGCTGGCGACGATCAGCAGAGCCAGCAGGAAACGGCGGTCGAGCTTGAAGGTCATCAGAGCGTCCTGAGGTCGCGGAACAGCGCCGCGTCCGCCGCGTCGCCACGATAATAGACGGGCGGTTTGCCCAGCGGCGCGGGAGTGTCGATCGTCTGGCCGCCGGCGAAGACCTGGCCCGACCAGGCGTGAACCCAGTCGGCGCCGGCCGGCAGGTAGACCGGGCGCGCCTTCTTGCCTTCCTCGATCACCGGCGCGACCAGCAGGTCGCGGCCGAACAGGTACTGGGTCTGCTCGGCATAGGTGGCCAGATCGTCCTCGTGGTGCAGGAACAGCGGGCGCTGCAGCGGCAGCCCCTGCCCGCTGGCCTCGTTGCGCAGGCGACGGATGTACGGCGCCAGATGGCGATAGACCTGGGTCATCCGGGCGAAGTGAGCCAGCACCTCGGGATCCTGGTCCAGCTGCAGGTTCTGGTCGGGCCGGTTGCCCTCGTGCGAGCGCATGACGGCGGTGAAGGCAGCCATCTCGCTCCAGCGCATCAGGAGCTCAGCGGTGCGGACATTACCGAACAGGCTGGTGTACCCGCCGATGTCGCTGTGGTGATAGGCGTTGCCCAGCAGGCCCGAGGACAGCGCCGCGCAGATCACCGTGCCGATGCCGTCGTGGCGCGAGAAATCCACCGACTGGTCGCCGGCCCACAGCAGCGGGCAGTAGCGCTGCACGCCGGTGTAGCCCGCGCGCATGAAGAACACGGTGTCATCGGTCTTGCCCCGGCTGGCGATGGCGTCGGCATTGACCTTGGCCCACAGGGGCGGCCAGGCATTGTGCATCAGCATGCCGTCGACGCCATTGGCCAGGCGCACGTCGGTCGGCAGATACTCGCCGAAGTCCGCCATCCAGCCCGACAAACCGAAGTCCAGCATCTGCTCGCCGATCACCGCCTCGGCGAACCACTCGGCCGCCGCCGGATTGGTGAAATCGACCACGCCGCAGTCGAACTCGCCGAAGTCGACGATATAGGGCTCGTCGGCGTCCAGGCGCAGGGCCAGATAGCCGGCCTCCTTGGCCACCGGGTAGAGGTCGCCGTCGACGCAGAGATACGGGTTCACATAGCCCAGGAAGCGGATGCCGCGCTCGGCCAGCTCGCCGATCTTGCGATCCAGGCCAGGATAGCGGGTCTGGTTCCACTTCCAGTTCCAGAACAGCCGCTTGCCGAACGAGGTGATGCGCAGGCCCACCCAGTCCTCGCACCACAGGCCCGAGATCGCGACATCGGCCTTCTCATAGGCCTCCAGCCGCTGGAAGCTCTCGTCGCCCTGCTTGAGGCCCACGATCGCGCCGCCCAGCACCCAATCGGGCAGCGGCGGCTGACGGCCGAAGCGCGTGGAGAGCGCGCCGACCAGGTCGACGAAGCTGTCGGCGGCGAAGATCTCGATGCGTTCGGGGACTTCCCAGACCTCGATCTCGTGGAAGGCGTCATGGCGGAAGTCGAACGCCGCATAGGCCGTGGTCTCGACATGCACCGCCAGGCGACGCGAGGACACATAGGTCGGCTGCGGATAGTTGGTGTGGAAGTAGTCGCCGCCAGCCCCGACCTTGTCGGCCATCCAGGTGATCTGGGTCGACTTGTCCCGGCCGACGCCAGGCTCGGAGGTCCACAGCGGGAACCGGCGGCCGCGCAGGTCGAAATAGGACAGCTGCTCGCCCGCGCCCCAGACGTGTTCGCCGTCCTCGGCGACCAGGCGCAACCACAGGCGGTTGATCGGTTCGGCGCCGGCGTGAAAGAGGACACGGCCGTCGACGAAGACCTCCAGGGCCAGACGTTCGGCCGTCCCGGCCTCGGCGGAGAAGCCGATACGGACGCTGCCCTTACCGGCCTCGACCCTGGCGCCGCGCAGAGCCACACGCTCGCTGACATAGTCGGAGATCGCGAAATTGCCCCGGGCCATCCGAACCTCGGCCTCGCCGAGGCCGACGAACAGGCACGGCGCGTCCTCGGTGTGACGCAGGACGTCACGCCCCGCGGCGCGCAGGACGAAGCCGTTCGTCAGGGGAATATATTCGAGCACCTTGGAAAGCCTCCGCCACGGCGAACCTTGCGGGTCGCGACGTGGGTTCGCGAGTCAAAGAAGGAAGGCGGGTCCGACCGGGGGCAGCCGGGCCCGCAGGGGGAACATCAGTTGAAGTTGTACCGGACGGTCGCGCCGAAATAGCGCTCGCCGTCACGCGGCGTGATCTGGCGCAGGAACGACGTGCCGTTCGGGATGCGGTTGATCACATAGTGCTCGTCGGTGAGGTTCTTGCCGACCAGCGCCAGGCGCAGCTTCTCGTCCTTGCTCACGAACGCGACGCTGGCGTCGATCGTCGTGTAGCCCTTCTGGATCGCATAGGGGTTCTGGTTGATGTCGAAGCCCATCTTGCTCTGGTATTGCGCGCCGACATTGAAATCCAAGTCGAACTTCTGGCCTTCAAGCGGCACGAACCAGGTCGTGTTGACCGACAGCTTGTGCTTCGACGAATACGGCAGCGGCTTGCCGTTGATCGCCAAGGCCGTGCAGGTGCCGGTGGTCGGGCATTTGAACTTGTCGATCTTGGCGTCGACATAGGCGTAGCCGCCGCTGAAACGCAGGTTCCGGATCGGCTCGAACGTGAAGTCCGTCTCGAAGCCCTTGGTCGAGACGGTGCCGGCATTGGTCAGGCGGGTGACCACCGTGGTGCCGATCATGTCCAGATTGTTGGCCTGGAAGTTCTTGTAGGTGGTGTCGAAGGCCGAGACGTTCAGGACCAGGCGGCCATCCAGCAGGCGGCTCTTCAGGCCGATCTCGTAGGCGTCCGACGTCTCCGGAGCGATGCCGAAGTTGTCGATGGCCTGCATGTTGAAGAACACGTTCATGGCCGGGCCCTTGTAGCCCCGGGTGTAGCTGCCATAGGCCATGATGACCGGCGTCAGGTCGTACTGCGCGCCGACCTTGCCGGACCAGCCTTCGGCCTTGGTGCCGCCCGTGCCCGAGAAGGTCGGGTTGACGCCGCTCAGCGCGGCCGCGCCCGAGGTGCGCAGGCGGCGGTGCACGAAGTCGATGGTGTCATGCGTCCAGCGCGCGCCGAAGATGCCGCGCAGGCGGTCGCTGAAGTTCAGCGAGCCCTGGCCGAAGGCGGCGTAGTTCTCGAGCGTGGCCTGGAACTCGCCGATGCCCTGGTTGGACGCATAGGTCGAGGCGCCCTTGGCGCATGGCGTGGCCGTTCCCAGCGCGCCCAGGGTCACCGGGGCCAGGGTCGAGCTGGTGCACGAGGTCACCGTCCGGGTGAAGTAGTTGCTCTCCCAGGTGTGGTAGTAATAGAGGCCCGCCACATATTCGAAGAAGTGGCCGACCGGCGAGGCGATCCGCAGTTCCTGGGTGAACTGGTCGAAGTTCAGGCGGCCATAGTCGTGGCTGCGGATGTCACCCGCCAAGGCGCCCGTGGCGACATAGGTCGGGGCGTCCGAGCGGAAATCACCATCGCGCGCCTGGGCGTTCTTCCAGTTCCGATAGGCGGTGATCGAGGTCAGCTGATACTCGCCGAGCGACCAGTTCACCTGGGCCGAGAAGCCGCTGTTGATGTCCTTGGTCCACGGCGACTGGTCGTTGTCGATGTCCTTGTTGTCGTCGCCCGGCTTCAGCGGCTTCAGCGACGGCGTGAAGACGTTGTCGTTGTAGGCGCTCGAAAATACCGTGCCGATGCTGTCGGCGAAGCCGTTGTCGACGTTGTGCGAGTAGTCGGCGATCAGGTCGACGGTCAGGTCTTCGGTCGGCGTCCAGCGCAGGCGGCCGCGCAGGCCGTTGTGCTCGTAGCCATTGATGTCCTTGCCGTCGAAGACGTTCTTGCCGTTGCCGTCGAAGTGGCTGAAGAAGCCGGCCAGCGAGCCGGCCAAGGTCGAGGACAGCGGACCCGAGATCGAGCCGCGAACGCGGTACTCGTTGCCTTCGTAATAGGCCGCGTCCAGATAGCCGCGCTTCTCCTGACCGGGCGCGCGGGTGATCATGCTGATGACGCCGGCCGAGGCATTCTTGCCAAACAGCGTCCCCTGCGGACCGCGCAGGATCTCGATCCGCTCCAGGTCGAGGAAGTCAGCGGTGGCCTGGCCGCTGCGGGCATAGACCACGCCGTCGACGACGGTCGAGACGGACGGCTCGACGCCCGAGGCGAACGAGATGGTGCCCACGCCGCGAACGGTCAGGGCCGAGTCCTTGTTGGTGTTGCCTTTGCGGAACGTCAGCGACGGCGCGGCCTGGATCAGCTGTTCGGCGGAATTGATATTGGCCCGCTCCATCGCCTCGCCGCTGACGACGCTGATGGCGATCGGAACCTTCTGGACGTTTTCGGACCGCTTCTGGGCGGTGACGATGATCTCCTCGATCACCGGTGCGTCCTGGCTCGTCTGAGCCCAGGCCGACGTGGCTGCAAGCGTACCAAGAGCCAGCGCCATGGCGGCGCCGCTCAACATCGCAACACGATGGGTCTGCGTCTTCATCTCATACCCTCCCTTTGTAATTCCCACCTTGTTGGTGGGTGTTGTTTGCCTCCGAGGAGGCGTTTGGTCCTGCTAGAAAAGCTGGCTCCTCTTGCAGCGCTTCATGCCGAGAGCCTCACGTTCAGGAAGTCGGCGATCTGGTCGCCGACCAGGTTCAGCTGCGCGACCGCCGAGGCGTCGTCGCACGCGCCATCCTCGCCAAAGCGCGAGACCTGGCTGTTGATGGCCGCCGCCAGGGGCGTGGGCCAACCGCGCAGGGCGTGGACGATCGAGCGCAGGGTGGCGATGGTGCTGCCGGTCGCCTGCCAGCCATAGGCCGTCACGACCAGGCCGACGGGCATGCCGCTGAGATAGACGCGCCGGTCGCGCGCGGTTTCTTCCAGCAGGTCCAGGGCGTTCTTGATCACGCCGGAAATGCTGCCGTGATAGCCGGGCGAGGCGATGATCAGGCCATCGGCCCGGCGCACGGTCTCGACGAAGTCCAACTCCTGGGCCGTGCGCTCGACCGCCTTGGGCAGGTACATCGGCAAGGCGCCCAGGAAGTCGCCGCCGAACATCCGGGTCTCGACGCCACGCGCCTCGACCGCCTTCAGCGCGATCGCCAGGGCCCGCTCCGTGGACGAACTGGATCCGGCCACGCCGCCCAGACCGACGACGAGCGGCCGACCCTTGTTGGACTGGGACGCCATGGCTGCTGCTCCCCGCCCTAGACCAGAGGCCCGTGATCGATGTGCGGCAGCACGTGGCGGGCGAACAGGTCCGCCTCGGCCGCATGCGGATAGCCCGACAGGATGAAGGCCTCGATGCCCATGTCGCGGTAGTCGTTCAGCTTGGCCAGCACCTGGTCCGGATCGCCGACGATCGCCGCGCCGCAGCCCGAGCGGGCCCGGCCGACGCCGGTCCACAGGTTGGCCTCGGCATAGCCGTCGTCCTTGGCGCTCTCGCGCAGGGCCGCCTGGGCCGCCACCCCGGCCGAGGCCGAGTCCAGCGACTTGGCGCGGATCGCCGCGCCCTGGTCGGCGTCCAGCTTGCTCAGCAGGCGGTCGGCGGCGGTGCGGGCCTCTGCCTCGCTGTCGCGGACCACGACGTGGGCGCGGTAGCCATAGCGCAGCGTGCGGCCGTACTTGGCGGCGCGGGCCGTCATGTCGGCCATGATCTCGGCCACCACTTCCTTGCGGTCGGGCCACATCAGGAAGACGTCGCAGCCCTTGGCGGCGGCCTCGCGGGCGTCTTCCGACAAGCCGCCGAAATAGAGCAGCGGCGCCTTGCCCGAGACGGTGGTGATGCGCGGCGGATCCAGCTTCAGGTTCCAGAACTCGCCCTGGTGGTCGAGGCTCTCGCCGTTCAGCATGGTCTTGAGGATGCTCATCGCCTCGACGGTGCGGGCGTAGCGTGGGGCCGAGGCCAGCTTCTCGCCCGGCATGTCCGACGAGATGATGTTGACGGTCAGGCGGCCGCCCAGCATCCGGTCGATGGTGGCGATCTGGCGGGCCAGCTGCGGCGGCCACATCTCGCCGATCCGCACGGCCATCAGCAGGCGCATGCGCTTCAGCAGCGGCGCGACGCCGGCGGCGAAGGCGGTGGTGTCGACACCCAGCTCGTAGCCCGACGGCAGCAGGATGTTGTCGAAACCGCCGCTCTCGGCCTGCAGGACGATGTCGCGGCAGTGCTCCCAGCTGGACTTCAGCTTGGGATCGGGAACGCCCAGGAACTCGTAATCGTCATCGCAAAGGGCGGAGAACCAGCTGATTTCGCATGGCGGACGCGTGGTCATGGCAAGTTAGCTCCCATGGAGGCGACGAGGACGCGGTACCAGTCCGCGCGGGTCCAGCGCGGCTTGTACGCATCGGGTATTTCAGCGATGCGGGCCACGGTTTGCGAGCCCACGATCGGGATCGGCCGCGCCGGATGCGCCATGATCCAGCTATAGGCCGCCGCGCAGCGCGAGACACCGGCTGCCTCGGCCACTTCGTCGAGGATGGCGGCGACCGCCCTGCCCCGCTCGTCCTGCGGCGAGGCGATCCGGCCGCCGCCCAGCGGCGACCAGGCCAGGACGGCCATGTCGCGAGCCATGGCCTGGTCCAGCACGCCGTCGAACAGCGGGCCGTAGGCCAAAGGCGAAAACTCCGGCTGGCAAGAGACGATCGGCAGCGACAGGTGGGCGGCCAGGGCCTCGACCTGGGCGGGCGTGTAGTTGGAAACGCCGACCGCGCCGATCTTGCCGGCCTTGTGCGCGGCTTCCAGCGTCCGCGCCACCTGAGCCGGATGGGTCAGCATGTCGGGGCGGTGCACCTGCCATAGCGCCACGTGCTCCACGCCCAGGCGGGTCAGCGAGGCGTCGATCGCGCGCTCCAGATAGGCCGGGCTGGAGTCATAGGGTACGCCCGGAATGATGCCGCCCTTGGTGGCGATCACCATGCGCTGGGCCAGGTCCGGCGCGGCGGCCAGCACGCGGCCCAGCAGGGCTTCGGACGCGCCAAACGCCTCGCCATTGTCAGGCCCGTAGATGTCGGCGGTGTCGAATAGCGTCACGCCCGCGTCCAGCGCCGCCGCGACCAGATCCCGGGCGGCGCCGACGTCATCACCGCGGAAACGCCACATGCCCCAGGCGACCGAGGAAACCTCGGGACCATCGGCATGAAGGCGGTGCGTCGAAGGGGGCGTGTCGAGGTATGTCATCGTTGTCATATTACGCACGTTTGAATGTCTGGCAACGGTGGTTTTTCAACGATCGAAGCATGCGCTCAGGAACGGCATTTTCACATAAACCCACATATCATGCTGAAATACCTCAAATATCGCCCCATTTTTCCGGCACGACGAAAATCGAGGATGCTTGCTCATGTCTGCCAATATGATAACGGTGTCAGAACAAGATCGAGCGCTTTTCGGCGGATTTCGACGTATTTGGGGAGAATAATGGCTCGCTTCTCGACATACGCGCCCGGATTGGCGCTCGCAGGGCTCGCAACTCTGGCGGCAGCCTATGTGTCCGACCACTATGGCGCGCCACTGACCCTGATGTGCCTGCTGTTCGGCCTGTCGATGAACTTCCTGAGCGTTGATTCCCGGCTAGAGCCCGGCCTGACCGTCGCCTCGCGCACGCTGCTGCGCTGGGGAATCGTCCTGGTCGCCGCCCGCGTCACCTTCGGCCAGATGGCTCAGCTCGGCCCGCAGGCCCTGGCGGCCATAGTCGTCATCGTCGCCCTGACCTTGGGCTGCGGCGTCATCGCCGCGCGCCGCCTGGGCTTCTCCCCGGCCTTCGGCGCGCTGTGCGGCGGCGCCGTGGCGATCTGCGGCGCGTCGGCGGCCATGGCCTTCGCCAGCCTGCTGGGCGAGAAGCGGATCGCTCAGGCCCAGCTGACTTTGGTCCTGGTCGGCATCTCGGCCTGCAGCGCCGTGACCATGGCGCTCTACCCCGCCCTCGCCCACCACCTGCACTTCAGCGACCTGCGCGCGGGCTTCATGCTGGGCGCGTCGATCCACGACGTGGCCCAGGCCTTGGGGGCAGGCTACAGCTTCTCGCCCGCCGCCGGCGAGACAGCCGCCATCGTCAAGCTGACCCGCGTGGCCCTGCTAGCGCCGGCCATGGCCGTGGTCGCCCTGTTCATCCCCAAGGATCCGGACGCCAAGATCTCAACGCCGGTCCTGCCCTGGTTCGTGATCGGCTTCTTCGGCGTGGCCGCCATCAATTCGTTCGGCCTGATCCCGCATGCCGCGGCGGACGCCGCCGGTAAGGGCGCGACCGCCCTGCTGGCCTGCGCGGTGACGGCCACTGGCATCCGCTCGAACATGCAGTCCCTGACCCAGACCGGCTGGCGGCCGCTCGTGGCGATCTTGATCGCCTCAGCCCTGGCCCTGGTGCTGAGCGTCGCGGCGGCGACCTTCGTCATCCACGCCTAGCTGGACGCCTTGCTCGGCGGGGCGGTCGAGCCGCGCAGCACCAGCTCGTGCGCCAGGCGGCGGTTGACCGGCCCCTCAACGCCTTCGAACAGCAGACTGGCGGCCGCGTGAGCCAGTTGCCGGGTCGGCTGGCGCACCGTGGTCAAGGGCGGCCACAGCTGGCTGGCCAGCGCCGTATCGTCGAAGCCCGCCACGGAAAGCTCGCCCGGCAAGGCGATCCCGCGCCGATGCGCCACCGTCAGCACGCCCGCGGCCATGTCGTCATTGCTGGCGAAGATCGCGGTCGGCGGAATGGGCAGGTCCAGCATCGCGTCAGCCGCCGCCTCCCCCGAGGCGAAGTCGAAGTAGCCCTGGCGGACATAACGCGGCTCGAACGGCAGGCCCGCGCGATCCAGTGCTCGGCGATAGCCGAACAGCCGCAGGTCGCTGGCGGTGTGGTTGACGTGGCCGATGATGAACCCGATCCGCCGGTGGCCCAGCGTGATCAGGTGGCTGGTCATGTCGTCGGCCGCCTGGACGTCGTCCATCGACACCGAAGGGCTGCGGCCATGATCGGTGCCCGGCGAGATCCGCACATAGGGCACGCCGCGGCGGTCCAGTTCCTCCAGCGCTGCGACATTGTCGGTCACCGGCGAGGACAGGATCACGCCGTCGACCTGGGTCTGGTCGATCAGTCCCCCGATCTCGGCGGCCAGGTTGGGCGAGGCCGCATCGCTGGGCTGGGCCAGAAGCCGGACCCCCTCCTCGATGCAACGCTCCCAGATGCCGGTCTGGATCTGGTGGATGTAGTGCGGGCTGTGGTTGTCGTAGATCAGAGCGATCTGGTGACTGCGCTTGCCCGCCAGCATGCGCGCCGCGGCGCTGGGCTGGAAACTCAGCGCCTCGATCGCTTCCTCGACGCGCTGGCGCACCTCGTCGGAAACGTACTTCTCGCGATTGAGCACGCGCGACACGGTCTTGGTCGAAACACCCGCGCGGGCGGAAACGTCCTTGATCGTCGCACGCATAGTCGGGATTCGCCTGGCATCGCGGATAGGATCCCATTGCTATCCATTGCCGCGACCGCCTTCAATGTTTTCAACTCGCGGGGAATTCTGCCCGCGAAGCTGCAACCCGCCTGCCTGCCCCACCAGACGCTTCGCTTACGGCTGGCTGTCACAAACGGCTGATAGCAAGCTGGGCTCATGACTCTGGCCACTCACGAGCGGGCGATCTGGCTGGCGCGCAACGCGCTGCCGCACGAGCCTGCGCTGCGCGCGTGGCTGTCCCGCCGTCCGCTCGCCGGGCTGGAAGTCGACGACATCGTCCAGGAGACCTACGCGATCCTCGCCGCCCTCGAACGGGTGGATCACATCCTCAACGGGCGCACCTACATGTTCGAGGTCGCCAAGTCGGTGGTGATGCGCTCGCTACGTCGCAGCCGCATCGTCGCCTTTGAGGCGCTCGCCGAAGCCGAGGGCATGGAACCGCCCAGCGACGAGCCCTCGCCCGAGACCGTGGCCGCCGACCGCCAGGAACTGAGCCGCATCGCCGCCCTGATCGCCGGCCTGCCAGCCAAGTGCCGCGAGGCCTTCACCCTGCGCAAGGTGCACGGCCTGTCGCAGCGCGAGGTCGCCCAGCGCATGGGCGTTTCCGAGAACACGGTCGAGAAGCACGTCGGAAAAGGCATCGGTGTGCTGATGAATGCATTGGGGCGTGGCGGAAACGGACGCTTCCAGGCATCTAAGGACCGTATCGACCAGGACCCCCGTACCCAGGACCAGAGTAAACTTGACCACGATCCGAGACAGCAGCGCCGACATTGACGCCGCCGCGGCCGCCTGGGCCGCGCGCGTCGATCGGGGGCCGCTGTCGGACGCAGACCAGGCCGCCCTCGAGGCCTGGGCCGCGCAGGATCCGCGCCGGGCCGGCGCCTATGCCAAGGCCCTGGCCGTCAGTGTCCATCTGGATCGCGCCCAGGGTCTGGGCGCCGACTTCGCGCCCGCCGCCCATCCCACCGCCAAAGCCGCCGACCGTCGCCGCCTGCTGGCGACCGGCGGCCTGCTGGCCGCAGCCTCGGTGGTCGGGGCCGTGAGCTATGGCGCGCTCAGTCTCAAGGGCAGAGTGACGACCGCCAAGGGCGACATCCGCCGCGCGCCGCTGGCCGACGGCTCGGCCGTGACTCTCAATACCGACACCACGATCCGCGCGGCCTTCGACGGCAAGATGCGGCGGGTCGACCTGTTGCGCGGCGAGGCCCTGTTCGACGTCGCCAAGGACCCCGCCCGGCCCTTCGTCGTCGTGGCCGGCGACGTCCGCGTGCGAGCGGTCGGCACCAGCTTTACGGTCCGCACCCACGCCGACGGCCAGGTCGGCGTCATCGTCCGCGAAGGCGTGGTCGACGTCTGGCGCGGCGCCGAAGGCAAGCCGGTGCGCCTGGCCGCCGAGCACGCCGTGCAGGTGGCCAGCGCCGGCGCCCTTACGCCCACGATCGTCGGCTCGGCCGCCGTCGACCGGGCCATGGCCTGGCGGCAGGGCCAGATCGACCTGGACGGCCTGACCCTGGGCCAGGCCGCCGACGAGTTCGCCCGCTATTCCGACCGCCGGATCGTCATCGACGACCCCACGGTCGCGAAGCTGAAGATGACCGGCCTGTTCTCGGCCAGCGACCCCGACGGCTTCGCCAAGGCCGCCGCGCTCAGCCTGGGCCTGACCGCCACCCCGCAGGCCGACGGCGTCCTCCTGAGCCGCGGCTGAAACTTTTTTCGAGGACAGCATGGCGGGAGTTTCGACATCGAGGCTCCACCCCGATGAGGCCGGCGCGGGACCGGCGGATTTCGGGGCGACACCATCATGATGCGAAAGCAAACCCTGGCCGGCGGCGCGGCCGCCCTGGCCCTCCTGGCCTGCGCCGTTCCGGCGATGGCCCAGCAGCGCACCTTCGACGTGCCCGCCCAGAGCGCGGCCTCGGCCATCTCGACCTTCGCCCGCCAGGCCGGCCTGCAGGTCGTGGCCCCGGCCGACGGGCTGGAAGGCGTCCGCACCCCAGCCCTGAAAGGCCCGATGGACGCCCGCACCGCGCTGCGCAAGCTGATCGAGGGGACGGGCCTGGAGATCGTCTCCGACAGCAACGGCGTCATCGTCCTGCGGCGAGTGCCGACACCGACCGCCACGGCCGTCGAGGCCGAGCCGACCGCGCTGGACACCATCATCGTCACCGCCCAGAAGCGCGAGGAAGCCGCCCAGGGCGTGCCGATCTCGCTGACCGCCTTTTCCAGTCGCGCGGTCGAGACCTATCGCCTGGAGAGCCTGCGCGACATCTCGCGCCTGACGCCGGGCCTGCTGGTCTCGGCGTTCAGCCAGTCCAGCCCGACCATCGCCGTGCGCGGCGCGACCAACACCTTCACCCAGATCGGCGCCAACAAGCCGGTGGCCGTGGTCATCGACGACCTGTTCATCCCCCGCAACAGCGCCGCGACCTTCGAGCTCTATGGCTTGAACTCGGTGCAGGTGCTCAAAGGCCCGCAAGGCACCCTGTTTGGCCGCAACGTCACCGGCGGCGCCATCGTGCTCGACACCGGTAAGCCGGCTTTCGGCGACACGGCGGGCTCGGTGCGGGTCGGCGCGGGCGACTACGGCCTGCGCCAGGTCGACGGTCGCGTGGACATCCCCGTCGGCGACACCCTCGCCTTTCGCCTGGCCGGCTCGCTCAAGCAGCACGACGGCTACGGCAAGGACCGCCTGACCGGCCGCGAACAGGACGACCTGGACAGCCGCAGCCTGCGCGCCCAGGCCCGGATCCAGGCCAACAACGCCATCGAGGTGCTGCTGGGCGCCGACTATGGCGAGGACCACAACGGCGGCCGCACCCTGTCGTCCAAGGCCGCCGGCTCGGACGGCGACCGCCGCACCTCGGAGCTGGGCTACAACCAGGGCTTCGCCCGCAATCAATGGGGCGCCTCGAGCCGGATCTACTGGAACGCCCCGGCCGGCCAGGTCACCGCCGTCACCGGCTATCGCTGGTCGCAGTCGGGAGAGGACTATTCGGGCACCGGCGCCAGCTACCGCTTTCTGATCGGGACCAACACCCAATCGGTAAATCGCGATGTCGACGACGTCGGCCTGTTCTCGCAGGAGGTTCGCTGGGCCAGCCCGAAGTGGTCGCGCGGCGACCTGGTGGCCGGTGCCTATTTCGCGGACGAGGACGCCAAGCGCCAGCTGCGCACCCGTAGCCTGGCCGCCGTCACGGGCGTGGCTTCCTCCGACGTCCTGACCGACCAGGCCGTAAAGACCAAGAGCTATGCCGCCTTCGTCGACGGCACGCTGCACCTGCCGGCCGCCTTCGACCTGACCCTGGGCGCGCGCTACACCCACGACGAGAAGACCGCCTCGCTGTTGCGCACCGACTTCATCCGCCCAGCCACCGGCAGCTTCACCGCCCGCGACCTGAAGGCCGACTGGAGCGAGGTCACGCCCCGCGCCGTCCTGTCGTGGACGCCGCGCGAGAATTTCAAGGTCTATGGCAGCGTCACGCGCGGCTACACCGCCGGCGGTTTCAACACCGACGCGGCCGTCATCACCGCCCTGGCCCAGCCGTTCGATCCCGAGACCGTCACCAACTACGAGCTGGGCGTGAAGTCCCAGTGGCTGGCCGACACTCTGCGGATCAACGCCTCGGTCTTCCACATGGACTACAAGGACAAGCAGGAGCTGTTCTTCAACAACGTCACCCGGGTGCTGACCATCACCAACGCCGGCCAGGCCACGGTCGAGGGGGCCGAGGTCGAGGTGGCGTGGCGCCCCCTGCCCTGGCTGAACCTCAGCGCCAACTACGGCCTGCTCGACACTGTCTACGACGACTTCGTCATTCCCGGCGGCGCTGTGAACACCGGCAATCCGCTGGGATCGTCGCCGCGTAATAAGGGGTCATTGGCCGCCGACGTCCGCATCCCGCTGAGCGGCAAGGGCTATGTCACCGGCGCGATCAGCTGGGCCTATACCGACAGCTATTACACCGGCGCGACCAAGGACCCGAACCTGCACATCGACAGCTACGCCCTGACCAACCTGTCGCTGGGCTACGAGAGCCAGGACGGCCGCTGGATGCTGACGGCCTGGGCCAAGAACCTGGGCGATGTCGACTTCCTGCTGACCCCGTCCACGCAAGGCGTGCTGGCCGAGTATCTGGGCGAGCCGCGCACGGTCGGCGTCATGCTGTCGGCCAAGTTCTGATGGCGACGGTCGTGACCCGGCGCGGCCTGCTGCTCGGCGCCGCAGCGCTGGGCGCGGCCGCCCCGCTTCCCGCTAACGAAGACGTCGTCGGCCAGCCGCTGCGCCCCTGGCGGCGCGGCGGCCTGGATATCCACCACATCGCCACCGGCAAGGGCGACTCCACGCTGATTATCGGGCCGGACGGGTCCAGCCTGATGATCGACGCCGGCGCCTCGACAACGCCGCCGCCGGCCAGCCTGGACGCTCGTCCCAGCGCCGAGCGTCGCCCCGGCGAGTGGATCGGTCGTTATGGCCGCCGGCATCTGGCCGCGACAGGTGCGCCGAAGCTGGACACCTTCCTAGTCAGCCACCTGCATCCCGACCACATCGACGGCCTCTACGACGTCGCTAAGGCCCTGCCGATCGGCAAGCTGGTCGACCGCGACTATCCCGACTACGTCTTCCCCAAGCCGTCGGACGCGCCGTTCTTGAAGGCCTATGTCGCCTTCGCCCGCGAGCGCGTCCGCAGCGGTGGACGGGTTGAGCGCTTCCGGGTCGGCGCCGCCAACCAATTGGCCCTGCCCGGCGCAGAGATCCGAAACCTGGCCGCCAACGGCGAGGTCTGGACCGGGCGCGGCGCCGAGACCCGTCGCCTTTTCCCGCCGATCGACACCCTGCCCAAGGACGACATCCCCGACGAGAACGCCTGCTCGGCCGCTATCCACCTGCGCTACGGCGCGTTCGGCTATTTCGCGGCCGGCGACCTGACCAGCAACAGCTTCGACGGAACCCTGCCCTGGCGCGATGTCGAAACGCCCGCCGCCCAGGCCGCCGGCCCGGTCGACGTCGCCGTCGCCGCCCACCACGGCATGTTCGACGCCACCGGCGCGGATGTGGCGCGAGCGCTGAGGCCCCGCGCCTGGATCATCCCCGGCTGGCACGTCGCGCACCCCAGCACCGACGCCCTGGAGCGGATGCTCAGCCAGCGCCTCTACCCCGGCCCCCGCGACGTCTTCGCCACCGGCCTCTCGCCCGCCAATGAACTGGCCCACAAGTGGCTGACCGATCGCCTGGCCGCGCGCGGCGGCCACGTCATCGTCCGGGTCGCGCCGGGCGGCGGCAGCTGGCGGGTGGTCGTCACCGACAACCGCGACGAGGACGATCGCGTACTGGCGACCTGGGGTCCCTGGCCGGCTTAAGGCCAAGCTCGTTCAGGCGCGCTTCATGTTGGACGGGAGATGCTGGGGCTCGGCCGGACGGCGAGCGAGGACCAGCGATGGCGGACGGCCATTTTCCAGACGTCGAACTTCTGCGACGCGAACTCGCGGCCCTGATCCTGGAATGGGCTGGCAAGTCGGTGAAGGACGATCCTGACGGGCCGCTGTCCACCGCCCTGACCCGAGCGGTGGGCGAAGCGGCCCGGGACGCCGTCGTCGAACAGCATCAAGTCCTCTCCGCCGACGCCGCCGATCGGATCGCCGAGGCGCTCGAACAGCGCGCCAGGGCCAGGGGTCTCTGGGGCGTCCCACCCTGGGGCATGGCGCTCATGGCGATCGCGGCCGCGGCGCTGCTCGGCGTCGGCTACCTTCTTGGCCTGCAGGCCGGAAGAACCCAGGACGCTCTCCCCCCCGCGACGACCGCTTCCGCCGCGCCGATCGCGCCGATCGCCCCGGATGCTGACGAACCCGCGCAAGCCGCCGTCCCGCCTGTCGCCACCGCGCCTGAGCCCTCGCCCCGCCCCCAGCGCACAGCGCCGCCGGCCGCCAAGCCCGCCGCGCGATCCCCGCCGCGCGAGCTGGGTCGCCCCGCCCCGGCCAATGACGAGGCGGCGTCGCGCTCGAGCCAGCCCGTCGGCGCAGCGCCTGCATCGCCGACCGACCAGACGACGACGCCGAAGCCATGACCGCTGGCGTCCTCACAAAACGATCGGTCCCGACCGCTGTCGTCGGTCCCAAGGCCCAGGGCCGCAACTACGGCCTGCGGCGCTATGCCGGCCCGCGCCCGACGTCCGAGCAGCAGGCGCGTCTCGCCGACTTCGCCCTCTCGCTGGCCGGCTGGGCCATGCTGCGCCGCCAGCGGTTCGTCGCCATGCTGCCGCTCGCCGCCGATGGCTCGGCCTTCGCCGTGGCGCGGGCCCGCCATCTGGGCGAAGGCGAACTGGGTCCCGTGGCTGTCGCCCACCTGCTGATCGTCGACGCCACTCTTCTGGACGCGATCGACTGGGCTTCTCCGCGCCTGCTGAGCCTGCTGCCCGAGCCGGAGGACGCCACCTTCGGCCTGGAACCACTCATGGTCTCGCCGAAGAGCCTGGCGACCGCCGCCCCCCGCCCGCTGGCCGCGCCACGCATCGGTTGGAGCGACATCGCCATCGACGTAGGCGACGAGGACCCCGAGGCCGCGCTCGCCGCCCTGGTCGAGAGCATCGAGCCCCCGAGCCAACGCGCCCGCCTGACCGGTTGGGCCAGCACCAGCCTGATCGCGCCGGCCGGCGACCTCGATCCCGCGCGCATCTTCAGGCTAGTGACCCACGCCTCGGCCGAGAGCCCGGTCGCCTTTCAGGCCACGCATGAACTCTCGTCGCTGAAGACTACGGCCGAACCGCCCCTGGCCTGGAAGGCCTGGCTGAAGCTGGCCGCCATCGCCGAGCGGGAGCCGGCCGCCGCCGCCCTGCGCTCGGCGCAGTGGTCGCAGGACAAGGCTCGCCTCCCCGCCGACGACGTGATGTTCGAGGAGATCGCCAGCGCCTGCGCCGCGCTGACGCCCGCCGAGATGGTCGCGCTGCTGCGGGCGGTGATGCGCCATGCCGATGGCGCCGACGCCGCCAGCGCGGCCTTGCGTGAGGGCGTGTCCGAGACCTTTGACGCCCTGGTCGCTGTCGCCGACGCGCAAGGGACGGCCTTCTATGTGCGCGGGCTCGCGGACGGCGCGGACGCCGCAACCCTGAGCGCCCTGCGCGGGCTGGACGCGGTGATGGCCCAGCCTGAGGTCGCGACCTGGCTGGGCGATGTCGCCCGCCACCTCGATCTCTCTCCGGTCGTGCGCCTGTGGGCGGCGAAGCTGGCGACGGACCCGGACTTCGCGGACGATCTGGCCGTCGCCGGCCCGACCTTCCTTGACGCTGCCCTGGACACGACCCTGACGCTCCTCGACGACGAAGCGACCCGATGGCTGGCCGGCGCGCTGCTGCGGCAGCATTGCCTGCGCCTGCCCCGAGACGGCGCTCGGGTTCGCGTCGCCCTGTCAGCCCTGCTGGCCAAGCCGCCGTCCAGCGCCGACGCCGCCCTCGCCGACCCGGCGGTGCTGGCGGCCGCCAAGACCTTCACCCCCGAACGGTCTGCCGAGCTGGCGGCGCGGGCCATCCCCGCCGGCCTGCGCCACGCCCCGCGCCCGGCCGACTTCACCCGCGCCGCCTGGGCCTTAGTTTCGGCGGCCAGCGACGGGAGGACGGCGCGATGATCTACTGCGAGATCTGCACCAACACCTTCTCGCACGAGGACTTCGCCGACTGCCCGCACTGCGCCCTGGCCGAGGGGCGCACCGCGACGCCGGCTGTCCAGGCGCTCCCGGCTCGCGCGCTGGATACACCTGCCGCCGGGGTGACCATGGGCGAGGTCATCGACACCCTGCGCCGCATGACGCCGCCCGAGGCGCCGCCGCCTGAAACGCCAATCACCACGCCGCAAGCGCCCGAGGGGGTCAGCGAGAGCCTGCGTGCACTGGTCGAGCAGAAGGTCGACCAGGCCGCCGCGGCCGCAGCCGAGCCGTCGACCTTCGCGCCCCCGAAGGCCGAGCCCGCCGAGGCTGATCCCGCCGACGCCGCGCCGATCGTCGGCCAGACCACCCGCGAGCTCGACGTCGAGACCCTGCGCCGCATCCGCGAGTCTGGCGTCTTCACCGTGGTGCTGCTGGGCTTCCCGACCGCCGGCAAGACCTGGTTCCTCAACCGGCTGAAGTACGAGCTGCAGGAAGGCGACGCCTATGCCTGCTATCCCCGTCGCGCCCCGCCGGGCGACGTGGAGAACACCACGCTGTTCACGGCTCACCGCTTCCGCAAGGGCGCCAACGACTTCTACGTCATCGACATCCCGGGCGAGCGCTTCCTGCGCGCCGTGGAGGGCTCGTTCCTCGGCGAGGCCAATACCCTGATGCGGCACCTGATCTATACGGGGCATGCCTTCCTGACCTTGCTGCCGGCCGACGAGACCCTGCTGTCGGAGCTGGCCCACGACGTCCTGTGGCGCCGCGCGGCCGCCGGCCAGGCGCCGTCCGTCGACCTCTCCACCCTGCCGCCAGCCCAGGCGCTGATCGACAAGGTCGATGCGCTGAAGCGCCAGATCTCCCAGGCCCGCAAGGCTACGGACGCCGGCGACGGCAAGGCCCAAGCCAAGCTCAAGGCCCTGGTGCGCGAGCGCAAGCGGCTGCTGGAAGGCGGCGTCGAGCAAGCCCTGCAGCGCCTAGCTTCGAAACATGAGGAGCTGGGCGACTACATCAGCGGCGTCGGCCTGATGGCCCAGCTGATGGTGGTGATGGAAGAGCGCGGCGGCCCCGACCTCGACCCGTCGATCGACGCCTACGCCGTGTTCGACCGCAGCCGAGAGGCCGAACGCAAGAAGCCCACGAAGCCGATGTTCATCGTCCTCTCCAAGAGCGACGACCTGACCCACAAGTCCGATGCGGTGCAGCTGCCGATCCGCCGGCTGCTGCAGGGTCATCCGCAGGCGGCCCACCTGCTGCGCATGCTGCGACGCGAGCCGCGCAAGGCAGACGCCTATGCCATGCTCAACACCCTGCGCCCCGGGGTCGCCCGCCAGATCGACGAGTGGTTCGCCCTGGCCAGCTTCCAGTTCGCCACCGCCTTCGAGGGCGTGGCGCGCGGTTCGACGACCATCAACTACCGGCTCAGCCATGTCGGGGTCACCGAGCTGATCCGCGCCCTGCTGCGTCTGAAGGAGCACACCGAGAAGCGCCGCACCTGGGACGGCGTGGCCGGCCTGTTCCGCCGACGCCCGCCGGCCGAGGCACCGGTGGCGGAGTCGGCGCCGTGAGCCGCCACAACGGCATAGGCTCGTTGGTCGCCAGTGGCGTCATGGCCTTGCTGGCCGTGGCCGCGCTTGCCTGGATGCTTGGCGTCGCGCCGAGTTTCGGAACGGCGACGGTCGGCGCGGCGCCGACCCGGGGCGGCGGGCCGTGGATCGAACGGCTGGGCCTGTCGCAACTGGAGCCCTGGTCCTCGCCGGCGCCCGCCTTCGCCGAGCGTCTCGCGGCGCTTGGCGACACGCAGGGCGCGGTGCTGAGGCGCGAGCTCTGCACGGGCGCCGGCATGGACGGCGACCCGGCCTTCCGCGAGGCGCGGCTAGCGCTGGCGCGCAATGACGCCAGCCTCTGCGCCGCTCCCGTCGAGCACGTCGCGGCGGTGTCACCGGTGATCGTCGCCCTAGGGCCGCAGTTCGGCTGGCCGGCCCTGATCGCTGCCGCCGTAGCCGCCCTGGGCCTGGCGTTGTGGCGGCTGCTGGCGCTGAAGCGCGCCCATGACCATTGGCGCCTGCTGGGCCGGTCGACCTTCGGGACGGCGCGGAGGGCCGGCAGCGGATGAGTGGCGTCCTGCTGGGTCTGACCTGCCTGGCGCTGGGGTTGGCGTTCTGGCGTGTAACGGCGGACGGCGCCTCGGCGCGGCGCAAGCCGTCGGCGCAGCGCGTCGCCGCCCTGGTCGTCGGCGTCGTCGCGCCGGCGGTCCTGGTCGTGGGTTGCCTGCTCACGGCCGCCGCGCAAGGCCGCACCGGCGATCTGCGCCTGTCGCTGCTGCGGCTGACGGCCGAGGTGCGCCAGTTCCCCTTGAGCCTGGGCGGCGACGCCAGCCGCGACGACCTCGTCATACCGCGCTTGCCCGCCGGCTTCGCCACGGTGCAGCCCGACCTGTCGACCGGCGGCGACGCCCCGCCGCTGGCCCTCGTGGTCGCCGGGTCCGATATCGCGCCGCCGCCAGCGGTGATCGCCCTGCGCCAGGGCCGAAAGCTGACCTGGCCCGCCGCCCTGTCCTTCGCAGAGGGCGACGCCGTCTGCGTTCAGGCCCCATGCGAGCGTGCCGGCGCCGCCTGGGCCGTGATGCGCGGACGCACCTTCACTCCGGCTGAGTGGCGTGACGGCAGGGTTGAAGCTCTGCCCGAGGCCGATGCCGGCCCGGCCATGCCCGAGCGCAAGACCCTGCTGGCGTTCGGCGGCGTCAACGACTGGACGCCGCTCCAGGCGATCCATCCGCTGCGCGACTTCTTCCCCCAGTCCCGGACCGCCAAAGCGAGCGGCGTGCTGGCCGATTGCGACCGGTGGCTCTGCGTTGGCAAGGGCGCGGCGCGCACTCCGGCCCGCAGCTTCCTGTTCCAGAAGGGCGGCTTCGGCGGCGACGCCTGGTCGATCGTGCTGGCCGATCCCGGCGCGCGGATCGCGCGAGGCGGCCAGGTCGTCCCCTACGCTACGCCCGCGCCCATTCCGCTCGGGACCGGGATCGCGGTCGAGATCTTCGAGCCGCGCTTCGTCGATGGCGCCATCGACGGACAGGACGCCCGCCGGGGCAGCCTGCAACTGCGCCGCAGCCTGGTCCTCGCCGAGCGTGACGGCCAGGCCGACATCGCCTTCGCCACGCCGCCGACCGAGGTCGTCGGCCGTTGCGACCGCGCCGCGCCACCCCGCCGCCTGGGCCTGGAGGCGACCGTGGTCGGCGGCCTAACCGCCGACGCCCTGCGCGCGTCGCCGAACCTGCCGCAAGGTCCGGCCTGCGACAGCTTCAACCGCGCCAGGCTGGATGTCCCCGCCACGGTGCCCGCCCTGCGGACCGCGCACCTGTCGCTCGATCGGATGGCGACGCCCTGGCCGGCGGTGCTGATCGTCCTGGCCTGGACCGCAAGCGTCCTGCTGACCTGCCGAGATGTCTTCCACCGGCGCCCCAGCCTCTGGGTGATCCTCAGCCTGCTGCAGTTGTTGCTGGCTCTGCGCCTCCTGATCGGCCTGGCCGCCGCCGAGGCCGACCCGGCGCTGGACTGGCGCGAGATCCTTGGCGACGCCGCCCTGGCCTATGTCGCCGTCCCGGCCGCACTGCTGGCCTGGGCGCGAGCCGGTGAACCGCGCAAGCCCGGCGACCTGACGCTCGACCTCGCCCCGCCGCTCGCCGCCGTCGCCATCCTGGCCTGGACCCATCACCTCAGCGTCCTGAGCCTGCTGCTGCTCGCCGCCTGGGGCTTGGCCGTCGCCTGGCGCGCGCGCTTGGCGGATCGCTTCAAGCCAGCCCCCAAGCCCGGATCGCCCTGGGCGTCAGGTGTCCTGCTGCTGGTCATCATCCTGGTCGTTCGCCTGGCCGTCGGGGCCATCGGCTGGAAGGAACGCATCGATCTGGGCGTGACCGTGCTGGCGATCAGTGTCGTCTACACCCCGCTGATCCTGCTCGGTTTCGGCCGCCTGCTGGCCGCGTCCGAGGTCCACCCCGCCGGCTGGGTCAGGCCGATCGTCTTCTGGGCGCTGCTGGCGCTGGCGACCTTCGTCGTGCCGTTCACAGTGCGCGACAGCGGCTACGCCCTGATGTTCCTGCCGATCGCCGGGGTCGCCGCCGGTCTCGCGTGGCGTCGCGGCGTTGCGCGGATCCCGTGGGCGACGCCGATCGTCACCGCCGCCGCTCTGCTGATCGCCCTGCCCGTCCTGGGCGCGGTCGGCGCTACCCGCGCCGAGCACCTGGGCCACACCGCCCAGATGCAGCGCGGCCTCAGCGACGAGCAGGCCCTGGCGACGCTGGACCGCCAGGCCAAGGCCAGCCAGAACCTGCTGCGGCTCTACCTGATCGCCGCGCCCGAGGCGCTGGGGGCGGACGTCTCCACGGAAGCCGAAGGGCTGAAGATCTGGTCGGCGCAGCTGTCCGACTACACCGGCTCGCTGCTGGGGCGCGGCTATCTCTCCCCGGCCAATCTCACCGCCCTGAAGCCGGTCCAGGCCACCGACAACCTGACCGCCGTCCACCTGATGTCCCCTTTCGGTCGCCTGGCCACGGGTCTCTTCCTGGCCCTGTTGGCCGTCGCGCCTATCGCGGTCTGGAACCTGAACCGCGCCGTCGCCCTCGACGCAAGACGCGCTACCGGCCTCCTGGCGCTGTGGTGCCTGTTCGGCGCGGCGACCTACATGACCCTGGCCAATCTGCAGTTGGTCCCGTTCACCGGCCGCAACGCCTATCTGCTGGCCCCGACCTCCGGCGGCGACCTGCTGGAAGGCGCGATCCTGATCGCCCTGGCCGTCTGGGGCCTGGCCTCGGAGGCCAAGCGATGAGCCGCCGCCCGAAGCCGAAATGGGGCCGCGCCCTGGCCGTCGCCACGCCCCTGGTCGCCGTCGTCGCCCTCGTCGCTGGGGCTCCAGCGGTGCTGGCCGCGCTCGGCCGGTCATCGGGCCAGGGTCCCGCCAGCGGCTATGACCGCCTGGTCGACGCCATCGCCCAGCGCCAGTGGCTATCGGTGCGCTACGACGCCGAGGGCGAGCCGCGCATCGCCCTACGCGACGGCCCGGTCGGCCGCGATCCGCGCCTGCGCGCCTTCGTCAACGCCTCCTACCTACGCGGCGACCTGCAGGACCCGTCCGTCTGGCGGCTCAGCGACGACGGCCAATGGGTCGAGGGCATCGACCCGTTCGCGCACCACATCGACCGGCCGTTCTCGGGCGGCGGCGCCTGGGGCGGGCCGATCCAGTTCCGGGGCGGCGCGGCCCCAGGCCTGCGCCTGCAACCGCTGGGGACGCCGCCGCCCGCCGCGATCCGCCTGGAACCGCAAGGCGCTCCGGCCGCTGCGTGCGACATCCTGATGCCGACGCGTCGGGTCGTCGCGGACGGACCGCGGCGCGCGCTCTCGATCTGCCTGAAGGACGGCGACCAGCCGCCTCATTCGGTCGGGTCGGTGATGTTGGTTGGCGACCAGGCCGTGGTGCGGGTACAGACCCCGTCCATCCTGGAGATCCGGGTCGGCGCGCGCGACGTGCGCCCGCACGCCGATGGCGACGTGACCCTCACGCCTTTGCCGCCGGGCGAAACCCTGACCCTACGCACCGGCCAGTCGGTGCTGCGCCTGCGGCTCGACGGCGGGGCGGCCGACATCGCCCACGGCACGCCCTCGGGCGCCCGCGCCTACTTCCCGGCCCTGCAACCGCTGGCCCAACCGATCGAGCGGGCCATGACCGGTCGGCCGCCGACGCCCTTGCGGCTGTCGCTGGATGCGCGACTGCAGCAGGCCGCGCAGGACGCCCTGACCGCTGGTGCCGCTACGGTGCGCGCCACCGCGACGCCAGGGTTCAAGCCCGATCCCGGCGACGCCTTCAAGGCCGCCGTGACGGTGATGGACACCACTACCGGCCAGGTGCTGGCTGTCGGCTCCTGGCCGCTGGCCGAAACCGACCTCGCCCCCGCCCAGCGCCGCACACGCCGGGGCCAGAACCTGATCGACCAGAACCACAATTTCGAGCGCCTGCCCGTCGGCTCGATGGTCAAGGGTCCGTTCGCCCTAGCCATTCTCGACGCCGATCCGGGCCTGGCGAGCCTGAAGATCCAGGGCGGCGGCACGGGCCGCATCCGCACGGTGCTGGGCATGGACCTGGGCAAGGGCGGGTTCGACAACCACGGCCTGGGCATGACCGACTTCCCGACCTTCCTGGAGCACTCCAACAACCGCTACGCCCTGGCGCTGATGATGCTGGCCTATCGCGACCCTGGCGCGCCGCCGGCTCCGCCCCGCGTCCAGCCGGGACCGGTGGAGGCCTGGTCGCTGGAGGGCAAAGGCCGCACTGACGTCCCGCCCCTGCCGGTGTTCGGCGAGGCGACCGCGCCCGGACCGTTCGGCTGGGTCCTGCAACCGCCGCCCGGAAGGGGCCCGCCCTGGCCCGACCGCTTGGCGAGGCTCTTCGATCTCGACGCCGGCCAGGGCGGCGGCTGCCGTTATGACGTCGCCGTCTGGCGTGGTCTGAGCGGCGCCGCGCCGCCCTGCGCCTCACCCCTGGCTGGCGCGTCGCCGGAACGCGAGCGGCTGGGCTTCGACGCCGTCGCCTCGTTCCGCAACGACTATCTGATGGCCGTGCTGGGCGGCAGCCGCTCGACCTGGAGCGCCATCAAGATGGCCGAGGTCTATTCGCGGATCGTCACCGGCCGCCAGGTGCGCGCCCGCCTGACCCCGGCCGCCGCCGGCCCGCCCGGGGCCGAGCTGCCGATGCGCAGCCCGCAGGTGCGTGGGCCGGTGCTCGACGGCCTGTCGCGCGTGGTCAAGACCGGCACCGCCGCCTGGCTGGGCCGCGAGTTCGCCGCCATGGGCTACGGCCCGGACGTGGCGCTCTACGGCAAGACCGGCACCATGAAGGTGGCCGGCGAGGTCCCCAGCGCGCCCGGCGCGGCCCTGCTACGGCAGCTGGCGCGCGGCGACTGCGGCCTGCGCTGGGACGCCTCGGCGGGCATGCTCAAGTTCGGCTATGTCGCGCCCCAATCGAAGGCCGAGGCGACGCGTCAGATCCTGGACCTCAAGGAGACGCGCTGCCGCGTCCGCGTCGCCGGCCGGCGGGATCTGGCCGAGCAGGCGGCGGCGGAGATGCTGCGCTACGCCTGCGGCTATCGCAACTGCCGGCCGGGCGACTTCGAGCCCGAGCCGGACGGCCGCGTCGTCGACCTGCCGCTGCGCGCGACCGAACCGCCGCTGCTGGACGGTCACGCCATCGCCGTCGTCGCTGTGCGTCAGGCCGACGGCCAGCCGGTGCGCGGCCTGACCATCGTGGTCAATCTGCAGGACAAACGGCAGGCGGAAACTCCGGCCCTGGCCGTCGCCGCCGCCGTCCTACGCTCACAAGCCGCCCACGCCTGGATCGCCGGAGACGGATCATGAAGCGCTCCGTCTCCTATCTCGCCATCGTCCTGCCCGTCGCCCTGGGACTGGCCGCCACCGGGCTTGGCGCCTGGATGGCCCGCCCCTCGCCCGCGCCCAGCGTCGAGGCGACGGCGCCGCGCTGGCTGGCCGTGAAGGTCGCCGCCGACAGCCCCGCCACCCGCGACTGGCCGCATTTCTTCGCCTGTTCGGGCCTGGCCGCCGATCCAGCTCTGATGCGCGCCACGCTGGGACTCAACGGAGGCGGGGCCGAAAGCGTTTGGCGTCGAGATGGTTCAGACACGCCGATCCGCGTCGCCCTCGCCCCGATTGATGCGCCGGCCCCGCCGGAGGCCGATCGGATCATCGAGGCCGCGTCGCGGGCCGTCACCGACTGTGGAGACACGCCATGACCTTCCTCCAGGCCGAGGCGCCGCTTCGTCTGAAGGTCGACGGCTACCGCAAGCCCCTGCGCCTGCGGTCGCTGGGTCGCGCCGGGTCGCTAGAGACGTACGCCGTCGAGGGCGAGACGGTGCAGGCGGTGCGTTTCGTCCCGATCCCCGAAGCGGCCGGCCCGTACGCCGCGGCGATGGACGCCTTCGAGGCGCTCGGCCGGAAGCTGCGAGCCGACGCTCCGGGCGCGGCCCTGCCGGTCGAGGCCGTGGTCCGGGCGGCCAGCGGCGTCTTCTGGCTGCAACCGCCGTCCGGCCTGACGCTGGAGGCCTGGCTGGCCGAGCACCCCGGCCCCGTAGCCGAGCCGGTCGTCGCCGCCTTCGCCCGCCGCCTGGCCGAGGCGCTAAGCGAGCTACACGCGGCCGGGATCATCCATGGAGACCTGGCGCCCCGCGCGGTGCTGATCGACGGAGAGACGTTGCGCCTGACCGGCTTCATGGTCGATCGTCGCCCGTTCTTCCGGGCGCTGCGCAGCCAGGACGGCCTAGTCGAGCCCGGCTATGCGCCGCCCGAGGCCCATGACGGCGCGCTTCGTCACCCGATCGACCGCGCCGCCGACCTCTACGCCGCCAGCGCCCTGCTCCAGCGCCTGCTGACGGGGCGCGCGCCGCCGGCCGCCAATCTCGCCGCCCGCGTGGCCGGCGACAACGCCTGGCCGAGCGACGTCTTCGTTCCCGCCGCCCTGCGCACCGGGATCGAGGCCGGTCTCGCGCCCGCCGCCGAGGCGCGGCCTGCCGACGCTTCGGGCTGGCTTTCCGGGCTGGGCCTTGGGCCCGAGACCGGCGCCTGGTTCGATGGCTTGGTGCAAACATCGCCGGAGCCGGAAGCGGACACGTTCGAGCTGCCTCCCCTACCGATGGCCGTCGAGACGCCGCCGGAACCGGTCGACGCGCCGCTCACTCTGGCGCGTGAGACGCCGGTGCGCCGCCGCCTCGGCTGGTGGGCGGCCGGCGCTGCTTTAGCCGTCGTGGTCGTCGCGGCTGTCGCCCTGGTTGGACCCAAGCTGGTTCAGACTCAGCGCAAGCCCGTTCTCACCAGCGCGCCCAAGGCCGCGGCCCCCGTCGCGCCGGCAGGCTGTCAGTGGGTCTCGGCGGCTGACGGCTGGCGGCTGCGCTGTACGGATGCGCCCGCCCAAGGCCTGCGCCTGCCAGAACGGTTCGACACCGGAACGACGGCGCGCGCGGCGGCCGGGGAGCCCGCCGCCATGGAGCGGCTCGGGGCCTTCTATCGCCTGCGGGCCGGCGAGACCGCCAATCCCGATCGCGGGACCTATGCCTACCAGGCGCTCGACTGGCTGCAGCGCGCCGCCGGCGCTCCGGACGACGACCGACCCGACACGGCGCGAGCCCGGGACGACGCGGCTCTGGCGCTGGGCCAGATGCTGGCCCACGGCGAAGGTGGTCGCGCCCCTGATCCGGCCGCCGCCGGAGCGCGTCTGCGCCAGGCCGCCGCCGGCAGTCGCGCCGACGCCGTGCTGGCCCTGGGCCAGTTCCTGGAAGAGCAAGCCGGCGGCGACGCCGAACGCCTGGCCGAGGCGCGCGGTCTCTATGCGCGCGTGGCCCAGCTCGGCGACGGCTCGGCTCTGCAGCGCCAGGGCGAGAAGGGTCTGGCCCGTATCGACGCGGCAACGCGGCCGCCGCCGGTCGAGGTCGAACCGCCCCCAGCGCCGCCGCCCGAAAAGCCCGTCGAGAAGAAGGCGATCACCAAGCCCGCGCCTGAGCCCAAGCCGACGGTCAAACCCAAGCCGGCGCCCGCCAAACCTGCCCCGCCGCTCGTCAGGACGCCGCCAAGACCCGCGACGACACTCCCGCCGCGCCCGGCCGCGGCCCCGCCCGCACCACGTCCGGTCCTGCGGACCTGGACGGCCTCGGCCTTCATCAAGGTCGATCCGACCACGAACTTCTCGCCTTCGTTGGAACTGGCCGGTCGGGCCGCCTGCGACAGCGAAGGCGGCGAGACCCTCTCGGTCCGCGCCGGCGACACGATCTGCCCCAACGGGGTCAACTACTGCCAGGTCCGCGCCGTCGCCACCTGCCAAGGAGCCAGGCCATGACAACCATGCGTTCTCTCGTGGGGGCCAGCGCCGCCCTCGTCCTGGCGGCCGCGACGCAAGCCCAGGCCCAGAGCGCCTTCCGGGGCGATTGCGACCAGGCGCGGACGTTCGCCCAGTCCCTGGCCTTCAAGGCGTCGTACCGGGGCGTGCAGCGCATGACGCCCCAGGCCGCCGATCCGTGCGGCCGGGACGTGGTCGCGGTCTACGACCTCAAGCGCCGCAACGAGGCCAACGCCAACTACGACCTGATCGGCCGCTACTATTACCTGTGGCCCGACAACGCCTCCTGCCGCGAGGAGGTGCACGACCGCCTGAGCGGCGTCGCGCGCATCACCCAAGAGGTCAAGCAAAGCGGCCTGCTCTGCGAGGTGCAGCTGCGCCTGGACTTCGACGTGACCAATGACGAGAAGTACGGCCCCAACCGCTTCTCCAAGCTGGTCACGCTGGTCGGCGCCGACACCTCGCGCTTCGCCGCCACCGCGACGGGCGAAACGGGCGCCACGGTCTTCTATGAAGCGCCGGCCCACACCGCCGACCGCGCGGCGGGACCCGCCGATCAGGACAGCGAGATCGTCACCGACCGAGTCGAGGAGCGAGCGCCGGCCGCCGCGCGGCCCCACACGCCGAACCGGCGTCAGTACTTCGATCGTTATGTCGGCCGGTTCTATTATTACGACCCCGTGCGCGAGGCCTATTTCTGGGAGAACGGCCAGCCTCGGGACTAGCTAGTGGCGGAACCGTCCGCACGTTCCAGGATCGCGCCGATCCTGCGAGCGAGGTGGTCAATGGCGAAGGGCTTGGTGATGATCTCCATGCCCTGGGCCAGGAACGCAGCCTGGTCGGCGGCCTGTTCGGCATAGCCGGTCATGAACAAGATCGGCAGGTTCGGCCGGCTTTCGCGGGCGATCTCGGCCAGTTGGCGTCCGTTCAGGCCCGGCAGGCCCACATCGCTGATCATCAGGTCGATCGGACGGCGAGACTGCAGGATCGGCGTGGCGTCGCGGCCGCCCTCGGTCTCGATCGCCCGGTAACCGAGCTCTTCCAGCACCTGGATGACCAGCATGCGGACCGACGGATCGTCCTCGACGACCAGCACCGTCTCGCCCGCGCCGACGTGCGTGGTTTCATCTTGGTCGGCCGCTGTCTCGGCGACGTCGCCGTGATGGCGCGGCAGGAAGAGGCGGATCGTCGTGCCCGTCCCCTCCTGACTTTCGATCTCCACGTGGCCCCGCGACTGCTGGACGAAACCGTAGATCATCGACAGGCCAAGACCCGTGCCCTGCCCCAGCGGCTTGGTCGTGAAGAACGGGTCGAAGACCTTGCCCAGGATGTCAGGCGACATGCCCAGGCCCGTGTCGGAAACGCTGAGCTCGACATAGTCGCCGGGCTCGGCCCGGTCGCTCTTGGCCAGCCGCTCGGCCGACAGCACGACGTTGCGGGCCGCGATGGTCAGGCGTCCGCCGCGAGGCATGGCGTCGCGGGCGTTGATCGCCAGATTGAGGATGGCGCTTTCCAGCTGGTTGTCATCGGCCACAGCCGTCCAGACATCCTTGGCGACGGCGGTCTCGAGGCGGACCTGTTCGCCCAGCGTTCGCCGCAGCAGCTCCTCCATGGATCCGACCAGCGTCTCGACATCCAGGGGGCGACTGTCCAGCGACTGGCGGCGTGAAAAGGCCAGCAGGCGGTGGGTCAGCGCCGCGGCGCGTTGGCCCGACTGCATGGCCGCTTCCAGGAACCGGTCGGCGTCGGCGACGCGGCCTTCGCCGATGCGGCGACGGACCATGTCGATGCCGCCCAGGATGCCAGTCAGCATGTTGTTGAAGTCGTGCGCCAGGCCGCCGGTCAGCTGGCCGACGGCTTCCATCTTCTGGCTCTGGCGCAGTTGGTCTTCCAGCAGCTTGCGCTGGGTGATGTCGCGCCCGACGGCGTAGACGACGTCGCCTTCCGGCACGGCGGTCCAGTTGATCCAGCGATAGGCGCCGTCCTTGGCCAGGACCCGGCAGTCGAAGTCCGCGACCGCGTCGCCGGCCAGCAATCCCGCGGCATGGTCGCGGGCGTGGGCCTTGTCGTCGGGATGGACCAGCCCGCCCATCGGCACGCCGACCAAGTCGGACGCGTCATAGCCCAGCAGGTCCTTCCAGGCCGGATTGACCGCCCGATAGACGCCCGTACGGTCACCGATGCTGAGCAGGTCGCGCGACAGGTTCCAGATCCGGTCGCGCTCCTGCTGGCTGACCTCGACCCGCTCCTCCAGCGCCGCCGCCAGCGTGCGCAGGCGCGCTTCGGATCGCTTGGTCGCGGTGATGTCGTAGAGCACGCCGATGAAGCTGACGCCGCCCGTCGGCGCCTGCTGGTATTCGCCGCGGCAGACCAGCCAGCGCTCCTCGCCGGTGTCGGCGCGTCGGATCCGGAATTCGTGGAACGCCGCGCCGATATCGATGTCGCGCTCACGCCCGCTGATCAGCGGCGGGTCATCGGGATGCATGACCGAGTTGATCGTGCGGATCGGCAGGCTAC
Source organism: Caulobacter sp. GW821-FHT11E11 (assembly GCF_058808315.1). Classification (NCBI taxonomy): domain Bacteria; kingdom Pseudomonadati; phylum Pseudomonadota; class Alphaproteobacteria; order Caulobacterales; family Caulobacteraceae; genus Caulobacter; species Caulobacter sp. GW821-FHT11E11. Next base: position 45,960 of record NZ_JBXARO010000010.1, on the reverse strand, counting down.
GGGCCGGCTGCAGGCCCAGCAGGCGGCAGAACTCGTCGGAAACCTCGGCCGTGCCGAAGCCGCTCAGATATTCGAAACTGCCAATGCCGCCGGCGGTCTGGGCGATCCGCAGACGCTCCTCGACGCGCTTCTGGTCGGTGATGTCGGCCAGGACGCCGGAGAACCGCACCGGGTTCTCCTGCTCGTCCAGGAAGGTTCGGCCGCGCGCCGAGACCCAGCGCACCTCGCCGTCGACCACGACGCGATAGTCGCGCGCGAAGACCTCGGCCCCGTTGAGCGCCCCGGCCACGGCGATCTTCAGGCGCATGCGGTCGGGCGCGAAGACGGTGTCGAAGAAGACCGAGGTCGGCTGTCCTTGTGAGGCCTGGACCGGATCCAGACCATAGAGGCTGGCGAAGCGCGCGTCGGCGACCAGACGGCCGCTGGCGATGTCCCACTCCCAGGCGCCGGCCGCGCCGGCCACGGCCTGCGCGACTCGCAGCCGCTCCTTGGCCTCGATCAGCCGCTGGCGGGTGAGATTGAGTTCACGGCCGAGATCCTCGTTGCGATATTCGCCGCTGACATCAGCCTGGGTCGCGATGCGAAAGGCCGGGCGCCCCTTCGCATCGGGCACGGTGGTGATGTTGAGGCGGTTCCAGAACTTAGAGCCGTCGCGGCGGGCGTTCAGCAGATCGGCGTTGGCCGCGCCGGATCGAGCCAGGGCGGCGGCGATCCCCGCCACCGTTTCGGCGTCTGTCTCGGCGGTCTGCAGGAATCGGCAATTGCGGCCAAGGGTCTCCCCGACGTCGTAACCGGTCAGAGCCTCGAAGGCGGCGTTGACGAAGATGATCGGGTCGTCCTTGCGGCGCGGATCGCTGACGGCGACCGCCATGCCCGAACCGACCAGCGCGTCGAACAGCGGACCGGCCAAGGCGCGCAAGGCGTCCAGGTCCGCGGCCGCCCCCCGGTTCACTCGGCGGATCGCTGGATCGACGATGTCATTCATGACGTCGCTAAAACGCCAAGCTCGGCAATAGGTTCAACGACGCACGTCACGCGACGTCGCCAGCGACGCGTTCGATAAAGTCGTGGATCAGTGCTCGCAGGGCCTGCAGCGACGGCAGGTCCATCAGCATGGCGATATAGCCGCGGATGTCGCGGTCGTTGATCGCGAAGTTGATGTAGAGGAACAGCACCACGCCGCCCTCGGCATGCTTGGCCGACAGGCTGAACAGCGCTGCGCCGTCGCCTCGGAACACCTCGGGCAAGGACATCTGCAGAGGCTTCTGCAGCATGTTGGCCATGGTCGCCAGGCAGCTGTTGAGCACCACATTGCCTGTCTCGGCCAGCGCCTCGTCTTCCATTTCGATCGCTTCGCCCGGCGAAAGCGCGCCGCCGGTGACCGCATGGACCAGGGCCAGGCTGTTGGCCTGGGGGAAGATCAGCAGGGCGCGGCCGGAAAACACGCCCTCGAAGTCCTGGCGTACGGCGACCAGTTCGCCCGCCTCGCGCTCCTGGATCAGCTTGGCCGCGCCCGCGCGCGACATGACCTCTACCGAGGGCACGGACAGCAGCACTTGCTGGCCAACCATCTTGCGCAGGCCGCTGGCGGCGCGGCTGACGCCGATATTGACCAGCTCAGTGAGCGCGTCGCGCTCGAGTTCTTCCAGAAAGATGGCCTGAACGGTCATTGGCCGCTCGACCGCAGCCGCAAGGCCGCGCCCGAGATGAAGCCGCGCATGCCGTCCTCGGTGACCGGCTTGGCGATGAAAGTGGCGTTAGCCGCGCGAGCGCGCGCGACGATCTCGTCCTGGACGTTGGCCGTGGCGACCGCGATCGGCATATCGGCGAACCGCCCGCGCAGTTCCTCGGCCAGCTCCAGGCCATCACGACCCGGCATGTTGAAGTCCAGGACGACCAGGTCGATCTTCTCGTTCTCGAACAGCGACACCGCCTCGTCCGCATTGCCGGCCTCGAGCCGGCGCCACTCGGGCTGCAGGGCCGCGATCGCCTTGCCGACCACGATGCGGGCCAGCTTGCTGTCGTCGACGATCAGAACCGTCGTCCCCATGAAACCTCTCCAACCTTGCCACCCTTGCGAGGCGGCGAACAAACATAGTCTCGATCTAGTCGACCGTTCGGGAAAGCGCCGGACCAAGACGATCCCGCAAGAACAGTTCGACCGGCGCGCCGACGACGGGCGCGCCGAACGCAAGCAGTACCTGTACGACAGCGGCATGGAGGCTGTCACACCCCGATATGTCGACAGTGACGCCTTGCGACGGCTGTAGCAGAGCCACAAGGGCCTCTGCGTCTTCCACCCGACAGTGGCCGCTCAAATAGACGACATCGCCGTCGCGCGAGACTTTCATGCCAGAAGCTCCGCCAGGTTCAGCAGCAGCAACACGTCGCCGTCGGACGTCAGGGTCGATCCGATCACGCCAGCCGCGCCGGAGAGCAGGCCGCTCATCGGCCTGACGACCGCATCGATCCGATCGACGACAGCGTCGACGGCGAAGCCGACCAGCTCGCCATCGACCCTGGCCACCACGACACGATCGACGGCGCTGACGGGGCGGTCGACGCCGCCAACCATCCGTTCCAGCCAGACCAGCGGCACGACCTCGTCGCGCAGGACGAACGCATGGCCGGCCCGGATCGGCACGATCTGGCTCTCCGACACCCGAGTGACTTCGACAATGTCTTCCAGCAGCAGGCCGAAGTGCTCGTGCCCGCCCGCCACCACCAGCAACCGCGCCAGCACCATGCGGATCGGCAGGACCAGACGGATCGTCGAGCCGTGTCCCAGTTGGCTGGCGACCTCGACCCGCCCGCCCAGTTTCGCCGTCGCCGAGCGCACGGCGTCCATGCCGACCCCGCGCCCGGAGACGCTGCTGACGGTGTCGGCGGTCGAAAAGCCGGGCTGGAAGATCAGGTCCACCAGATCGGCCTCGTCAAGCGCGCTAGCCGCCGTCTCGTCGATCAGGCCGCGCGCCAGGGCTCGGGCGCGAATACGCGCTGGATCGATGCCGCCGCCGTCGTCCGCCACCGTGACGACGACCTGGTCGCCGACCGTGCGGGCGGACAGCCGGACGACGGCCTGGGCCGGCTTGCCGGTCCGCTGACGGACGGCCGCGGTCTCGACACCGTGGTCGACGGCGTTGCGCACCACGTGCAGCAGCGGCTCGAACAGGCCATCGACGATGGCCTTGTCGACCTCGACCTCGCCGCCCTCGACTTCCAGCGACACGACCTTGCCCAGGCCGGCGGCGATCTCGCGCACCAGACGGGGGAAACGGCCAAACAGCGGCGTCAGCGGCGTCAGCCGCGCGCGACCGACCGTGGCGTGCAGGGTCGAAACCAGCCGGTCCAGCTCCGCCTGGCGCGCCCGCAAGGCCGAGCCTAGCCCCTGCCCGCCCTCCAGCCGGTCGGCCTGGGCCGCGAGGTCGCCAAGGCCGCTCTTGGCGACCACCAGCTGGTCGGTGATATCAGCCAGTTGATCGATCCGGGCAGCGTCGATGCGCAGGGTGCGACGAGCCGTGTCCGCCTCGATCGGCGCTGTCGGTTCGACCTGTGACGGCGCCTGCCGAGTCAGTTCGACCTGATCCCGCACCAGCCGGAGAGCCGTCTCGACAAGCCCCTCCTCCGCCGTGGACAGGGCCTCGATGACCAGGTTGCAGGCGAAGGGATCGTAGAGCGCCAGGTCGCCGACGGGCTCGCGCAGGCCGACACGCAGCTCGGCCAGTCCCGGCACGCCGGAAATGATGGCGACCGGGTCGTCACCCGCGAAATAGCAGTCGGCGCGCGGCGTGTAGCGGATCGCGATGCCCGCTTTTCCCGCGAAAGGCGCGTCGGCGCTTCTCGTGACGGGGCTCGCAGCGCCGCCTTCGGTCGACCCCAACAAGGCCAGCAGGCGATCGGCGACACCGTCCGCGTCGGCCGGCAGCGCGCCGGTCGACTCCAGGGCGTCCAGCCAGCGCTCGACCTGATCCACGACCGCAACGAGGCTGGAGAAATCCGGCGCGGCCTCCGTTCCGCCACGTAAGACGCCCAGCCGATCCTCGGCCACGTGCAGCACGCGTCCTAGCGCCTTCAGCCCCAAGAGGTCGGCGGAGCCCTTCAGCGTGTGGACGGCGCGAAAGCAGCTATCGAGCCGCGCGGCGTCCCGAGGCGCGCGTTGCAGGGCCGCCAGATCGGCGTTGGCCTCCAGCGCCTGCTCGCGTCCTTCGATCAGGAACTGAGCCAGGAGTTCGTCGATCACCTGGCGTCCTCCGGCCGCTGGAACACGACCGCGTCCTCGAACCGGCGGACGAGGAAACGCTCGTCGATCCGGCTCATGGATTCGGTGTGGCCGAGACAGAGATAACCGCCCGGCGTCAGTCGATCATAGAGGTTTTGGGCGGCCGTCAGGCGCGAGGCCTCATCGAAATAGATCAGCACGTTCCGGCAGAAGATCACGTCGAACGCGCCCTGCTCGCGCAGACGCACGCCGTCGATCAGATTGGCGTGGGTGAAGGTCACGGACTCGCGTAGGTCGTCGATGATCTGGCGGCGATGGCGTTTGGCGGGCTCGAAATAGTCCTCCCGCACCGACTCCGGCAGCCGCGCCAGGGCGCGCTCGCCGTAAAGCCCCGCTCGGGCGGCCTCCAAAGCATGGGTGTCGATGTCCGAACCGACGATCTCGATGTTGTAGGCGTCGACCATGCGCCAGTTTTCCAGCAGCCACAGGGCGATGGAATAGGTCTCCTCGCCGCTCGAGCACGGCAGCGACCAGATCCGCACCTTGTCGCCGGGCACGCGACGCGAAACGATGTCAGGCAGCAGATCGCGGCCCAGGCAGGCCAGTTGGTGCTCTTCGCGATAGAAGTAGGTCTCGTTGACGGTGAAGGCGTTGACCAGGGCTTGGCGTTCTTCGCTGTCGATGCGCAGCAGCGACATGTAGCCGGCGAAGTCCGTACCGGCATGCGCCAGACGATCATTCAGGCGACGCTCGATATAGTAGCGCTTGGTCTCGCCGAACCACATGCCAGTCTGGCGATAGAGGTAGTCCCGCAGCCGCTCCAGCTCTTCGTCTGTGAAGGTGATGCTCATCGCGGAACCATCGCGATCAAGCGGCCGGCGATGGCCTCCAGCGGCTCCACCACGTCGGCGCCGCCGGCCCGGACCAGCGACCCCGGCATGCCCCAGACCACGGCCGTCTCCTCGGCCTCGGCGATCGTCAGGCCGCCGGCCTGATGGAGCGCGGTCATAGCCTTGGCCCCGTCGTCGCCCATGCCGGTCATCAGCACGCCAATCAACCGCTCTGGCGTGACCTGGGCCATGGCGCTGGCGACCAGGCGATCGACGCTGGGATGCCAGCGATACGTCTCATCCGCCGGCGCCGGCATGACCACCAGGCCGGACACGCGCCGACTGACCACCATGTCGGCGCCGCCGCGCGCGACATAGACGACGCCGGCCTCCAGCCGCGTCGGGCCCACGACCTCGCTGACGGTCAGGGCGCACAGCCCGTTCAACCGCGACGCCAGGGAGCCGGTGAAGGTCGCCGGCATGTGCTGGGCCACGAGGATCGGCCACGGAAAATCACCGGGAATGTCGCTGAGCAAGGTTTCAAGCGCCGCCGGACCGCCTGTCGAGGTCCCGACGACAACAATGCCTGTCGGTTCTCCTCCGTCCTGCACGCTCGCCGGCTTGACGGCGCGAACCGGGCGAGCCGACCTCACGGGGCTTTTGACTTGGCCGCGCCGCGCGCGCAGGCGCTCGACCAGGCGATGCGCCCGCCCGACCCGCGCGGTCGCGGCGGCCCGGACCTTCTCCACCAGGACCGGCGCCAGTTCCTCGACGGCCAGGGACACCACCCCGTCGGGCTTGGGCACGAAGTCGACCGCCCCCAGCTCAAGGGCGGTTAGCGTCTCCTCCGCGCCTTCCGCGGTGAGCGCGGAGACCATCACGACCGGGCACGGTCGCTGCAGCATGATCCGGTCCAGGCAGTCCAGGCCGCTCATATTGGGCATCTGGACATCGAGCGTCACAACGTCCGGCAGGAACGTGGTCAGCTTGGCCAGGGCCTCGACGCCGTCGCGCGCGACCGCGATCTCGAAACCGGCTTCGGAGAGGATCTCACTCAGGACGCGCCGGATAAGGGCCGAGTCGTCGACGATCAGAACCTTGGTCACGAAGTGGATGACGCTCGGGTCAGGTCGCGCAGCAGGTCGGCCTCGGCCCGCGCGAGCAGTGTTTTCGGATCGACCAGCAAGATGACTTCGCCCCCGCGCTCCAAGGCGCGATCAAACAAACGGGCCTGGTCTCCCGACAGTTCCGGCGCGGTAAGCAGCTCGTCAGCGCCGATCTCCACGATCTCGCTGGCGCCGTCCACCGCGAAGCCGGCCTGAAGGCCATCCACCGTGACCACGACCACGCGGCCGTTGGCCGCCGGCTCGCCCGGCGCCGAGAAGCGCAGGCGCTGGTCGATCACCGGCAGGGTCTTGCCGCGCAGGTTCATCACGCCCCGCACATAGGCCGGCGCCCTGGGCAGCCGGGTGAACTGGTCGGGCGCGCGCACGACCTCGTCGACGGCGGCGATCGGCAGGCCGTAGCGCTCGTCGCCCAGCCGCAGGATGACGAAGCGTTCGCAGATCGCCGCTTGTCGGGTGTCGGCCATCTCGGCCTCCTTGGAACCACTGCCGAGCGCCAGCCACTGGGTCACCCGCTCGTCGGCCAGCAGGCGATCCGGGGTCAGGATCGCCAGGACGCCGCGACCGTCGGCCAGTCGCAGCACCGTATCGATGCGCGCCTCGCCGCCGCCGCGATTGAACAGGCTGGGCGCCTTGCCCAGGCGATCAGCCGGGGCCCGCACGATCGCATTGACCTCGTCGACGACGAGGCCGATCCGCTCGCCGCCGATGCGCACGATGACCAGGCGGCCATTCACGGTGTCGCCGACCAGGCCCAGCAGACCTCGCGCCGCCAGCACCGGCAAGACCTGGCCGCGATAGTCGCAGACGCCGAGCAAGACAGCCTCGGTCCTTGGAATCTCAGCGATGGCCTTCGGAACGGCCGCCACTTCCACCACCGCGTCCAGCGGCAGGCCGTAGCTCTGTCCCGCCAGCGCGAAACCCAGGAAGGCAAGATCGGGCTCGCTGGCCTGTTGGAGCATCGGACGCGCGGCCTCGAGGCCGACGGCGGTCCGGCGACGTCCGCGATCCGAGGCGAATCTGGCGTCCAGCGCCTCGCCCAAATCGAGCCACGGCGTTCCGTCGGCGCGTGAGAGGCGCAGGCGGGTATCGCCAACCTCCGGCTCACCGTCAGCGAAACCCAGGGCCTCGACGCCATCGACCACGAGACCGACCGGCGGATCTCGCCGGAGCACGACGATGCGGTCGCCATCCTCGCCGTCCAGCCCCAGCATCTGCCCCAGCGACACGATCGGCAGGACGACGCCGCGCAGGTGCGTCACGCCTAGCAGGCCCGGCGGCGCATGCGGCACGCGGGTCAGCCGGGGGCGCTTGATCACCTCGGCCACGGCCTGGGCGGGCAGCGACATCCGGGCGCCGGCCGCCCGGACGGTCAATCGTCGATAAGCGCCGTGGTCGGCGCTCATGCCTCTGCCGCGCGTTGAAGCTCGCTGGCCAGGAGGGCGACTTCCTCGATGGCGGCGGCCAGTTCTTCGGCGGCCTGCGACTGCTGGCGGGCCGCGACAGAAGCCTGGCTGGCGGCGGCGCTGGCCTCCTCGGCGGCGGCGGCGATCTGGTTGACGCCCGCCGCGACCTGGGCGCAGGCGGCAAGGATGGTCTCGCCGCCCTGGGCGATCTCGCTTGCGCCAACGCGCAGCGCCTCGGTTTCCTGCATGACGACGCCCAGTCGTTCTTCGATGGCGCGGTTGCGATCGACCTCTACGTCCGCGACGGCGAGGGTCAAGTCGACCTCGCGGCGGACCTTGCCGATCTGGATGGAGATCGCCGCGATCAGGTCCTTGACGGACTCGGCGTTGCCCGAGGCGTCCCGCGCCAGGGTGCGGATGTCGCCGGACACGACGGCAAAACCACGACCGGCCTCGCCCGCCCTCGCCGCCTCGACCGCGCCGCTGGTGGCCAGCATCGTGGTCTGGACGGCGACAAGCGCCAGTCCATCGACCAGCTTGGATGTGGCGCCGCTTTCCAATTCCAAGGCTTCGACCGCCTCCAGCACCGAGCGGCTTTCGACGGCGGCGGCTTCGACGTTCTTGACCAGCGCTGAGATCGTCTTGCGGCTGTCTTCCAACAGCCCGCCCATCGTCCGGGCCCGCGTCGCGCTCTGCGCGCCATTGGCGCTGGACAGGCGCGCCGCGCGCTCGATCTCGGTCATCGCCGCACTGGCTTCCTGCGTCGCCGCCGCCTGGATCTGCGCGCCCCGGCTGATCTGGTCGATGGCGACCAGAATCTCGTCGGCCGAACCTGAAAGCTCCTGGATGGCGGCGGAAAGTTCCTCTGCCGCCGCCGCGGTCTCGGCGGCGGCCGCCGCCGCGCCATCTCCCGCGGTCCCCACCTCCACCAGTTGGCTCAAGGACTCGGCCGCGGTCTGGCTCTGGTCGAGAGACTGACCCTGCTGCTGGATCGACCGTTGCGCTTCCGTGGCGGCCGCGGCCTGCTCCTCGGCCGCGCTAGAAATGCTCTCGGACCCGCGCCGCACCTCGACCGTCGCCGAGGCGGCCTCGACAGCCGCGATCAGGATCATCTGGCTGTCTTCGCTCAGCCGCGCCATCTCGGCGCGGATCATTTCCAGCATGGACAGGATGCTGGCCGCCGAAGCCGCCTCGGCCTCGGCGTTGGTCGCGGCGTTGCGCAGCCGCGCGCTGACATCGCGCACCATGGCGGTCATGCGGTCGGCCGAGCCCTGGATTTGCCTTGACCGCGTCTCGGCGGCCTCGGCCAGCGCCCGGACCTCGTCGGCCACAACCGCGAAGCCACGCCCCTCGTCGCCCGCCCGCGCGGCCTCGATGGCGGCATTCAGCGCCAGCAGGTTGGTCTGATCGGCGACGTCGGAAACGGCGAGCGTGATCTCGTTGATCCGCACCGCGTGCTGGTCCAGCAGGTTGACCGCGTCGACGGTCGCCAGCTGGCGGCGGGCATTGGCCGCGACGGCCTTGATGGATGCGCCGACGGCGCCGCCGAATTCGGTCAGGACGCCCTGCAGGGCCTCAGCTCTTTGGCGCGCCGCTTCAGCGCGCTCGCGCCCCTGCCGGAACTGGTCGGCCATAGCATTGGTGGCGGCGAGTGATTCGTGCGCCGCACCGGCCGCTTCCTCGGCGCCGCTGGAGATCTGGGCCAGAGCCCGGCGCAATTCCTCGACGGCGCTGGCCGCCTCCGCCAAGCCACTGCTGAGTTCTAGAACGGCCGCGCTGATGCGCGCCTCTGCGCCGCCATGATGGACCCGAGACCGGCGCGACGGGGCGCGTTTGGCGATGACAGGCTGGTCGTCCGACCCGGCCGGCGCTTGGCGCGTCTTTCCGCGACCAGTCAGCCTCGTCGTCTTAACAAGCGCCATCTGGTCAATCCTGGAACGCTCTTCAGCCCGCTCAAACGCCCGTCGCGATCAGCGCTGAAGAGCGGTCATACAAGCATGGATGCGTCGGACCGCTCAACGCCGCAATGGCGCCCCTCGCTCCCAATCCCGACAAGGCCCGACCTCATAAGACCTATGAGACCAATTCCATTGTTCCGCGCGCTCCTCTGGGGTTCTTCGTGTTGCTAATCGAAACCCACTCGGAGGCCGTGATGGCGACCCCGCGCAAGCAACTCAAACTCGGCCACATGATCGAAGGCGCGGGCCGCACCTGGACCGATTGGCGCCACCCCGACGCCCAGCCCGGCGCCAGCACCGACTTCGCCTACTATGCCGAGGCCGCCCGCCTGGCAGAGCAAGGCAAGTTCGACTTCCTGTTCATCGCCGACAGCCTGTCGATCAACGCCAAATCCAGCCCGCACTATCTGAACCGCTTCGAGCCGGTCACGATCCTGTCGGCCCTGGCGGCGGTGACCAGGCACATCGGCCTGACCGCGACGATCACCATCAGCTACACCGAGCCCTTCAACCTGGCCCGGCAACTGGCCTCGCTGGACCACATCAGCGGCGGCCGCGCCGGCTGGAACGTAGTCACCTCCTGGCTTGAAGGCACGGCCGAAAACTTCAGCAAATCCGAGCACCTGGCCCACGATGTTCGCTATCGCCTGGCGGCCGAGTATCTCGACGTCGTCCAGGGCCTCTGGGACAGCTGGGAAGACGACGCCCTGGTCCACGACAAGGCCAGCGGCGTGTTCTTCGATCCCGACAAGCTCAACACCCTGGGCCACAAGGGCGAGTTCCTGTCGGTGAAGGGACCCCTGAACATCGCCCGCTCGCGTCAGGGCCAGCCGGTGATCTTCCAGGCGGGCGCGTCCGAAGACGGTCGCAACTTCGCCGCCAAGCGCGCCGACGCCATTTTCGTGGGCGACAGCGCCCTGCAGGACGCGCAAGCCTACTATGCCGACGTCAAGGCGCGCGCCGCGGGCTTTGGCCGCGATCCCGACAAGCTGTTCATCCTGCCCGCCCTGGCCCCGATCATCGGCTCCACCGAAGCCGAGGCCGAGGCGCGCTGGCAGGAACGCGCCGAGCTGGTCTCGGTCGAGGCGGCGCTGGGCATGCTGGGTCGCGGCTTCAACGACCATGACTTCAGCGTCTACGACCTGGACGCCCCCTTCCCCGACGTCTTCACCAAAGGCTTCAACAGCTCGCAGTCGGCGACGGTGAAGATCGCCAAGGCCGTGCAGGAAGAGAACCTCACCCTGCGCCAGGTGGCCCTGCGCTTCGCCACGCCGCGCGGCAATTTCGTCGGCACGCCCGAACAGATCGCCGACAAGTTCGAGCAATGGCTGGACGCCAAGGGCTCGGACGGCTTCGTCATCGGCCAGGCCCTGCCCGGCCAGTTCAAGCTGCTGGTCGAAGAGGTGATCCCGATCCTGCAAAGCCGGGGGATCTACCGCGAGGACTACGAAGGCTCGACCTTCCGCGACAATCTGGGTCTGGACGTTCCGACCAACCGCTATACCGCCGCCAAGACGGCCCGCGCCGTCGCCTGAGTACGCACGCGCCCCGACCGCCAAAGGTCGGGGCGTTTGAGCTTGCTGTCAGGAGGCATCCGCGAACCCCTTGGCGCGCAGCTTGAGCGTCCCGCCGCGCGGATCTTGCTCGAAGATCAGCCCGCCCTTGGCGCGCGAGCGTTCGGGGATGAAGTCGATCGTCACCCCGGCCGGCTCGCCCGAGGCGCTCACCCCCTCGATCTCGACCTGAGCTGCGGGCGTCCCGCCATGGTTGAAGGCCTCGATCTCGGCGACATAGCCGTGGGCGGTCGGCGTGACCTGCGTGAGGCGCACCTCGATGGCCGGCGGCCCTTTGACCCCGAACATCGCATCCCAGGCGGTCAAGCTGATCGCCGTGCCAGCCAGCACGAGGCCGATCCCTGCGGCGACCCATTCCAGCGGCGGGATGTCATTGGCCGGCGCGCGCTTGGACGGCGTCTTGCGCGGTGTCGGCTGGGGCGTGCGACGCGTGGCGCGGGTCCTGGCCATCAGACGACCAGCCGCGCGGTGGCCGCGCCGATCGCGGCGGGAAAGCCCAGGACGATGGTCATGGTGGCGATCTCATGGAGGGCGACGCCGTCGGTGCGTCCGAACGTCCACAGCAGATAGAGGCTCATCAGCAGCGCCACGCCATAGCCGGGCGCAGTGAAGGCCACGAAAGTCCGCGCGAAGCCGCCCGCCTCGCGTCGCCGGGTCTCTCCCGGGAAACCCAGCTGATAGACGAAGAGGTGCAGCAGCCCGACGGAGAATGCCATCAGGACAAGGGTCGCCAGGGGGCCCATCTGATAGGCGATCACGATCATCTCCTCGGTGGGCGCGACATTGAAGGCCAGGAAGGCCGCGCCGACCGCCATCAGGAAGAGCTCGCCCAGCGGTCCGGCGTCGGCCTTCTCACGCGCGCCAGGGCCATGCTCGCCCAGTTGCTTGCCAGCCAGCAGAGCGCCGACCGCCGCGGGCACGGCGCATAGCGAGACCTTGCCCAGGGCGCTCTGGACACGGCTTTCCTCGACGCTCAGCACGCCGAACAAGGCCAACAGCCCGGCCGACAGCAGAAAGCCCACGCCGAAGGCCGCCAGGGCGTCCAGCACCTCGTCCTTCAGGCGAAAGGTCGGTTCGAAGCCGGCGTAGTAGGACAGGCCGATCAGCATCGGCAGGGTCAGCAGCAGGAACACGAGCAGTCGCCAGCGTTCCACCGCCATGCCCAGAGACCACATCTCCATGGTCATCAGCAGCGGGAACGAGAATAGCAGCGCGCCGCCGAAGGCCCGGCTCAAGGCGCGGCCATAAGCAGCGTTGGCGTCCACGGTGTCTTTACTCCCTGACGATCCGCCGAGCCAACGGTCAGGCTTGGCCGCCGGTTCCGGGAACGTCGCCGCCACCCGAGGATTTGCAGACAGAGCGCTACCGGGGAGCCGCCGCCGCATGTCCATCGCCGATCGCCTCTGGTCGCCCTATTGCGGCGCAGGTCCCGTGCCGGCCGAGCTGTGGTCGCGCTGGAATCTCGACCCATTGGCGCTGCTTGTTCTGGCGGCGCTGGGCGGCTTGCTGCTGGCGGCATCGCAGAGCCGGAAGCTGGCCGTCGCGGCGATCCTGGTGCTGCTCGTCACGTTCGTCTCGCCGCTGTGCGCCCTGAGTTCGGCGCTGTTCGCCGCGCGCACCGTCCATCACGTGCTGCTGGTCGCGCTCGCCGCGCCCCTGATCGCCTGGGCCCTGCCCCGCAGCGAGGCCCCATCGCGCCTCCTGGCCTGGACAGCCGCCTTCGTCATCGTGTTCTGGGCCTGGCACGCGCCAGCCGCCTATGGACAGGCGATGTCGGATGATCTCGTCTACGCCCTGATGCAGGCCAGCCTGCTGGTCACGGCCGTCGGCGCGTGGCGGGCCGTCCGCGCCGCGCGCCCGGCCAGCGCCATCAGCGCGCTCCTGGCGACCACGGTGTTGATGGGCCTGCTGGGCGCGATCCTGACCTTCGCCCCGCGCGCGCTCTACGCGCCCCACGCCCTGACTACCGCCGCCTGGGGCCTGACGCCGCTGGGCGACCAGCAGATCGCGGGGCTGATCATGTGGATTCCGGCGGCGGGGGTCTATCTGGCCTGCGCCCTGTCGGTCCTGGCCGGGGTGCTGCGGCCCCGTCTGGCGGCCGCATGATCGACCGGCTGATCGAGAACGTCTTCGAATGGGCCGCCGGCCATGCCGACGAGGGCCGCTATTCGCCGGTGGCCATCGTCTTCCACTGGACCATGGCCGGCCTGGCCTTCTTCCAGCTGGGCTGGGGTTTCTGGATGGGCCGCGCGCCGGCCGGGGCGACAATGACGTCCGCCTACGAGCTTCACTACGCTGTCGGGATCCTGATGCTGGTCCTGGCCCTGGGACGGCTGGGCTGGCGGCTGTTCGCGCCGGACACGATCAACGACGCCGACAAGCCGGGCTGGGAGAGCACGGCGGCGCACGTCACCCACTATGTCTTCTACACTTGCCTGTTGGGACTGCCCCTGAGCGGCTGGGCGATGGTGTCGGCCACCGCGCGCGAGACGGATCTGGCCTTGCTGGGCGTCATCCCCTGGCCGCTGATGCCTCTGGAGGGCCTGGCCAACCCGACGCTTTGGGCCATCGAGGCCGTCGCCGAGTGGCTGCATTGGGGTTTCGTCGTCAGCTTGGTCCTGCTGATCCCGATCCATGCCGGGGCGGCGCTGAAGCGGCATTTCATCGATCGAGACGACGTCCTGCACGGGATGCTGCCGATCGTCCCGCAACTTCCGAAGCGCCAGACACGCTGGCGGCGTCGATGGCTGGCGCTGGAGAAGCGGATTGCCGCCGCAACCAGGCCGCCAGGGCGTCGACCTCGGCGGACGTGAGCTTGCGGGCGATCTCGCCCATCGCGCCGCGCGGATCGTTGCGCCGCTTGGCCAGTCGCCAGCGGTCCAGCTGCTCGCGGGTGTAAGCCTCGGGCTGCCCGGCCAGGGCGGGGCCGCCAAAGCCTACGCCCTGCCCCTGGTCGCCGTGGCAGGCGGCGCAGGGCTGGAGGCCGCGCGCGCGATCGCCCTGGCTCCAGAGCGGCGGCGCGAGTTCCGCGCCCTCGCCGGACGGCGCCGGCAGCGTGGCGTAGTAGGAGACCACCGCCCGCCGCGCCTGGTCGTCCAGCGCCTTGGCCACCGGGCTCATCACCGGGTCGGGGCGCAGGCCCGAGGCGTAGTCCTCCATCTGCTTCTGCAGATAGCCCGCCTCGATACCGGCCAGCCTGGGCTTCGAAACGCCGTCGCCGGCGCCGTCTAGTCTATGGCAAGAGAAGCAGGCGTTCGTCGCACCGCCGGCGCCGCCGCTCATGGCGATCGTGCGGCCCGTGGCGCTCAGCGCCTGGTCGGTCCGGCTGACGGGCCGCTCGCAGGCGGCCAGCGCGGTCAGGGCGAGAAGGATCAGGAGGCGGCGCACAGCGGCTTAACCGGCGACGCTTGGCCCGGTTCCGCCGGAACCTTGGCCGCGCGCGCGGGTTGAGCCTGCGAAATGGCTCCGGGGCGTGGCGAGACATGACGAACAAGACCGCCGCTGACGAGAGCTTCAGGGGTTGGCCGCCGCCAGTGCTGGACCCGGCCGGACCGTTCGCCGCGCCGCTGAACACCCTGACCTGGGGTCTGTTGGCCATGGCCGCGCTGGTGATGGTCGTGGTGTTGGCGGCCCTGGCCATCGCGCTGTTCGCGCCCCGCCCGTGGCGCCAGCGACTGGGCGGAGAGAAACTGATCTGGATCGCGGGCCTTGGCTTCCCAGTCGTGGTGCTGAGCGTGCTGCTGGTCTGGGGCCTGTCGCTGACCAACAAGCTCTCCGAAAGCCCGCAGCCGGGCGACCTGCGCGTGCGGGTGACCGGCGAGATGTGGTGGTGGCGGGTGGCCTATCTAGACGCCGCCGGTCGTGAGGTCTTCCAGGATGCCAACGAGATCCACGTGCCGGTCGGTCGGGCCATCGCCCTGGAACTGGAGTCGACCGATGTGATCCACAGCTTCTGGGTCCCGCGCCTGGCCGGCAAACTGGATATGATACCTGGCCGCCGGAATGTCCTGCGGATACAGGCCGATAGCCCGGGAACCTACAGCGGCCAGTGCGCCGAATACTGCGGCGGGGCCCACGCCCTGATGGCCTTCGTGGTCGTCGCCCATACGCCCGAGGGCTATGCCCGTTGGCGTGAACGCGCCGAGCGCCCCGCCATGCCGCAGCAGACAGTCGGCGAGACGGTGTTCGACAAGAGCGGCTGCGGCGCCTGCCACACGATCCGGGGCACATCGGCCAACGGCGTCGCCGGGCCGGACCTGACCCATGTCGGATCCCGCCGCACCCTGGGCGCGGGGATCCTGCCCAACGACACCGCGACGATGAACAGCTGGATCGCCGACAGCCAGGCCATGAAGCCGGGCAACCGCATGCCGGCCTATCCGATGTTGAGCGGCCAGGACCTGCGGGCCGTCTCGGCTTATTTGGAGAGCCTGAAGTGAGTGACGGCTCTGAGACCGGCTTCGATCGTACGATCTACGACCGCTTCCCCACCAAGGGCCGACGCCCCAAGGGCGAGGTCGAGGCGCTGGAGGAGATCTGGTGCGCGCCCAAGGGCTGGCAGTGGATCACCGCGATCAACAACAACTTCGTCGGCGTCTACTATGTCGGCGCGGCCATGCTGTTCTTCGTGCTGGCAGGGGTGCTGGCGCTGCTGATGCGCACCCAGTTGGCCCTGCCGCTGCAGGGCGTGCTGGCGCAGGAGACCTACAACCAGATCTTCACCATGCATGGCACGGTGATGATGTTCCTGTTCGCCGTGCCGGCGGTCGAGGCGCTGGGCGTGCTGCTGCTGCCGCAGATGCTGGGCGCGCGCGACCTGCCGTTCCCACGCCTGTCGGCCTACGCCTTCTGGGCCTATCTGATCGGTGGGCTGGCGTTCTTCTGCTCGCTGTTCTTCGGCCTGGCGCCGAACGGCGGCTGGTTCATGTATCCGCCCCTGACCTCGATGACCTATTCGCCGGGGATCAACGCCGACTTCTGGCTCTTGGGCATCGGCTTCATCGAGATCTCGGCCATCGCCGGGGCCATCGAGATCATCGTCGGGGTGCTGAAGACCCGCGCGCCGGGCATGAGCCTGGACAAGCTGCCGATCTTCGCCTGGGCCATGCTGGTGTTCGCCGGCATGATCATCATCGCCTTCCCGTCGGTGATCCTGGCCACCACCCTCCTGGAGCTGGAGCGGGCGCTGAACTGGCCGTTCTTCGACGCCACGCGCGGTGGCGATCCGATGCTGTGGCAGCACCTGTTCTGGTTCTTCGGTCACCCGGAGGTCTACATCATCTTCCTGCCAGCGGCCGGAGCCATGTCGACCATGATCCCGGCCGTGGCGCGCACGCCGCTGGTCGGCCACTGGATGGTGGTGCTGGCTTTCCTGGCCACGGGCTTCATCAGTTTCGGCGTCTGGGCCCACCACATGTTCACCACGGGCTTGCCGGGGACCTCGGTCGGCGTGTTCTCGGCCGCCTCGATGGCGGTAAGCTTGCCGGCCGGCGTGCAGGTCTTCGCCTGGATCGCCACCGTGGCGTCGGGGAAGATGCGGTTCAACACACCGGGCTTGTTCGTGCTGGGCTCGCTGCTGATCTTCGTGATGGGCGGCCTGACCGGGGTGATGGCGGCCATGGTCCCCTTCGACTGGCAGGCCCACGACACCTATTTCATCGTCGCCCACCTGCACTATGTGCTGATCGGCGGCATGGTCTTTCCGCTGTTCGCGGCAATCTATTACTGGACGCCGATGGTCTCCAGCCGGCCGCTGAGCGAGCGCTTAGGGCGCTGGACGTTCGGCCTGATGTTCGCCGGCATGCATCTGGCCTTCCTGCCCATGCACCTGTCGGGCCTGATGGGCATGCCGAGGCGGGTGTGGACCTACGCCCCCGGCCGCGACCTGGAGATTCCGAACCTGATCTCCAGCGTCGGGGCCTTCGTTTTCGCGGCCGGGGTGCTGATCTGGATCATCGACATGGTCCGGAACTTCCGCCCGTTCGGGAGCGACGCCGGCAATGTCTATGACGGTCCGGGCCTGGAATGGCTGCCGGCCGAGCTCTATTCGACGCGCAGCATCCCGCTGGTGACCTCGCTCTATCCGCTGTGGGACCAGAAGAACCTGGCCCGCGACGTCGTGGCCGGTCGCTACTTCCTGCCCAGCGCCCCGACCGGCGGACGCGAGACCCTGGTCACCAGCCCGGTCGAGGCCGAGCCACAGTATCTGCTGCCCATGCCCAAGCCGTCCGGCTGGCACGTCTGGGCGGCGGTGTTCACCGCGGGCTTCTTCCTGCTGCTAACCGTGCAGGCCTATGCGGCCAGCGTCATCAGCGGCGTGCTGGCGATCTGTTGCGTGATCCGCTGGTGCTGGTTCCTGGATCATCCCCTCCCGCAGAAAGAAGTCGATGTCGGCGCCGGACTGATGCTGCGGACCTACGCTAGCGGCCCGTCCAGCACCGGCTGGTGGGCGATGGTCATCACCCTGGTGGTGGCCGGCATGGTGCTGGCGATGAGCGTGTTCTCCTACGTCTTCCTGTGGAGCCGCTCGCAAGCGCCGTGGACCGCGCCGGTCGGGATCGAGACCCTGGCGGTCGCGGCGATGAACCTCGCGGCCGTCCTCTGCGCCTGGCTGGCCAGCCGCGTCTTGGCGAAGGCCCCTCGCCTCACCGTCCTGCTCACCGTGGCGGCCGGCGCGCTGGTCGCCGCAGCCTGGACCTTGGATCTGAAGGTCTGGCAGGGCACGGGTCTGTCGCCGGACCTCACCGCCCAAGGCGCGATCGTCCACGCCATGCAGGCCTGGCAGGGCTTCTTCGTCGCCGTCGGCGCGATCATGGCGGTCTATGTCGTGTTGCGCTGGCTGTTCGGCTATGTCGGCCCCGACCAGCCGGCGACCGTGCAATTGGTTGGCCTATTTCACGCCTACATCGCGGCCCAAGGCTTAGTGACCTTGAGCGTGCCGCGCCTGTTCGCGACGATCCCGGCATGAGCGCCTGGCGCACCCTGCTGGCGGGCCTCGTCGTGTGGCTGGTCCACTTCGCGATCGTCTATGCCCTGCCCAGCCTGGAGGCGATCGGCGCCGCCTCACCCACCAGCCTGAGGATCGCCCACGGCCTCGCGACTCTGGCGTGCCTCGGCGTCGTTGGGTTTCTGGCCTTCGTGGATTGGCGAAAGGCGCGTGCGGCCGACGACAGCGCGGCCTTCCGGCATCACATCGCCGCCTTGGGCGCGGCCATGGCCGGCGTCGCGATCGTCTGGCAATCGGCGCCGGCCTGGCTGAGCTAGGTCACTTCGTCGGCGCGACCCGCCAGACAGTGTTTGAGAGATCGTCGGCGATCAGCAGAATGCGCTTGGCTGGATCGAAGGCCACGCCAACCGGACGCCCGCGCGCCTTCTGGCCATCCAGGAAGCCGGTGACGAAGTCGACCGGCTTGCCGTTCGGACGACCATTGGCGAACGGGATCCAAACGACCTTGTAGCCGGACAGGTCCTGGCGGTTCCAGCTGCCATGCTCGCCGACGAACACGCCCTCCCGGAAGTCGCCGCCGAACCCGCCGTCGCGCGCGAAGCTGACGCCCAGCGCCGCCACGTGCGAGCCCAGGGCGTAGTCAGGCACAACAGCCTTGGCGACCATGTCCGGCTTCCGCGGATGGACGCGCGGATCGACGTTCTGGCCCCAGTAGCTGTAGGGCCAGCCGTAGAAGGCTCCGTCACGCACGGACGTCAGGTAGTCCGGCACCAGTTGCGGACCCAGCTCGTCTCGCTCATTGACTACGGCCCACAGGGCGTTGGTCGTGGGCTCGATGGTTAGGGCGGTGGGATTGCGGATGCCGTGGGCGATGGTGCGACGCGCGCCGGTCAGGCGGTCGATCTCCCAGACGACGGCCCGCTCCTCCTCGACGTCCAGGCCGCGCTCGCCGACATTGCTGTTGGAGCCGATGCCGACATAGAGCTTGCTTCCGTCGGCGCTGGCGACCAGCGACTTGGTCCAGTGGTGGTTGATCCGCGAGGGCAGCTTGGTGACCTCGACGCCCTTGACGGTGATCCTGGTCTGGCCCGGCTGGAAGGGGAAACGCAGCAAGGCGTCCTGGTTGGCCACGTAGAGCTGGCCATCGACGAAGGCCAGGCCGTAGGGCGCGTTGAGGCCCTCGATCAGCGTCTCCTTGACCTCGGCCCGGCCGTCGCCGTCGGCGTCGCGCAGTAGGGTGACGCGGTTGCCGCCCTTCACCTTGGTCTTGCCCTGGGCCTTGATGTAGCCGGCGATGATGTCCTTGGGCCGCACCTTGGGCGCCTGCGCGCCGCCAGAGCCCTCGGCCACCAGGATGTCGCCATTGGGCAGCACCAGCAGCTGGCGCGGGATCTTCAGGTCGGTGGCCAGGGCCGTGACCGCAAAGCCCCTGGGCGCGGTCGGGGTCGCGTTGTCCCAGCCGGCCGGCTTGGCGATCTTCATCGGCGGCAGCAGGGTCTGCTGCTGGTCGGGCAGCGGCGGCTTGCCGGCCCCGGTCTGGTCGAGGCCCGGATCGCTGCGGCCGCAACCCTGCAGGGCCAGCACCGAGGCGGCGAGGAGAAGCCAGCGCGCGCTCATCGGGCGATCCCCTCGATGCGTTGTTCCGAATAGCCGATCACGCCTGCGCCCAGCGCCGCCAGGGTCGAGACGATCGACAGGGTCAGGCCCAGCGATCCGACCGCGCTCCAACCGTCGTGGCTGTGCTGGAAGGCATTGATCAGGCCGGCGACGAACATCACCGCCACCACCGCCAGATAGGCCAGCGCCCGGCCGCGCGCGGCGCGTCCCGGGAAGAGGGCCGCGACGATCGCCCAGGCCAGGACCAGCCCCGCGAAGAAGCAGCCGCCGGCGATCAGCCAGGCCGAGAAGTTCGACCACTGGACCAGGGCGCTCTTCAGATAGGCGATGTCGGAGGCCAATCCCGCCGAAAACAGCGCCAGCGGAAACGCCAACAAAATGGCGTGGAGCGGATGGAGCGGCGTGGCGCCGATCCCTCTGGATATTGGCATGGAAGACTCCGCACGCGCGCCGCCTGTGGCGCTAGCGGAGCAATCCCTGGGCGCGCGATAGGTTTCACGGCCGCCTGAACGACCCGCGTTCGATGACGCGGGAACATCCGCCGTCGCCGGGACGTTGATCGATGGGCTTTCAGGATGACCACATGATATGGGCCGACAAGGCCAAGGCCGCGATGATCGCCGTCGTGCTGGCGAGCGCGGCGGCTCCCTTCGCCAACGCTTGCGCCGCCTCTTCACGCACCAGCGTCGCCGGTCCCGTGCTGGATGTTCCGGAGGCCGGCGTGCTTTGCGTGGCCCTGGGTCCGCGTCCCGAGCAGTGGGTGCGCGTGCGCCTGGCGGGTCCCGAACCCCTTGATCGCAAGCGCCTGATGGCGGCGGCCTTCTCCCGGCGCGTGCATTGCACGCAGACCGCCCAAGGCTGGTCCTGCCGCGTCGGGACCGAGGACCTGGCCGCCCTGGCCGGATCGCGCGAGACCGGCCTGACCGCCGCGAGCTGGCGCTAGGTGTCACGCGCCATGGATCGTCCCTATCGCTTCGCTCGCCTCGACGCCTCTGGTGAAGCCAGATCGGACCCCGTCTTCGCGCGCCTGATCGCAATCCACCACGCCGTGGAGACCGGCGTCGCCGACGCCGAGACCCTGGCGCGATGGGACGAGCTTCGCGCCGGCGTCCTGGATCTGGTCCAGGCCCTGTGGGCGCATCCCGTTCCGGTTTCACGCGCGGACGCCGAACGGCGCATACGGCTATGGATCGGCGAGTTCGCCGACAAGCATTGGCCCAGCACGGCCGTCCACTAGCCCAGCAGATTGCCCAGGCTGGCCGCCAGCTCGGCGCGTCGGAAGGGCTTGGTCAGCCTGGCCAGACGCAGTGGAATCCCGTCCTCCTCGGCATAGCCCGAGACGATCAGCACCGGCAGCTGGGGACATTCCTCGGCCAGGGCCAGCGCCAGCTCGGTGCCGCTGAGACCCGGCATGATGTGGTCGGTGACCACCAGCTGCGGGCACAGCCCGCCGCGGATCTTCTCCAACGCCTCCTCGGCCGAGCCCACTTCCACGACAAGATAGCCGAGGTCGGCGAGCATCTCGGCGGTGCTTAGCCGCACAGCGTCCTCGTCATCGACGATCAGCGCCACGCCAGCGCGGCCTGGCTCGCGCGAGCTCTCGACGATCCGAACATCGACCAGGATCGGACCGGCCCGGCTGACGGGCAGCAGAAGGTCGATTTCCGTGCCGACGCCCACCTGGCTGCGGATCAACACCGCGCCGCCCAGCTGCCGGGCCAGGCCTTCGACCATCGACAGGCCCAGGCCCGTGCCCTTGCCCACGCCCTTGGTGGAGAAGAACGGCTCGACCGCCTTGGCCAGGGTTGCCGCGTCCATGCCCGCGCCGGTGTCGCGGACCGACAGCCGGATATAGTCGCCGGGCTGAACGTCCGCCGCATGCCCTTCACCGACGGCCTCCAGAGACCCGACGATGCGAAGGGTCCCGCCATCGGCCATGGCGTCGCGGGCGTTCACGCTGAGATTCAGGAGCGCCATTTCCAACTGGTGCGGATCGGCGTGGGCATGGGGCAGGTCCTCGGCCAGATCGACCTCCAGCCGGACGCGCGCCCCCAGGGTGCTGGTGAGGAGTTCGCCCAGACCACGCACAAGCGCGCCGACGTCGACGGCTTTGGGCTGCAGGGGTTGGCGACGGGCGAAGGCCAGCAGGCGATGGACCAGGGTGCGAGCCCGCTCGGCCGATTGCAGGGCCGCCGCGATCAGGCGCGCCTCGCGCTCGCCGCCGAAGCCCCGCTGCTGCAACAGATCAAGGCTCCCCACGATCGGCGTGAGAAGGTTGTTGAAATCGTGCGCCACCCCGCCGGTCAGCTGGCCGATGGCCTCCATCTTCTGCGCCTGACGCAGTTGCTCCTGCGCTAGGGCGAGCTGGACCTCGGCCTGGACGCGCGTGGTGACGTCATAGGACGTGCTCGAGGCGCCGATCCGCTCGCCTTCGCTGTTCAGGAGCGGCGTGAAGCGGACCTCGTAGTTGCGCTTCTCGAAGGTGTCGTCGCCGAACTCGCCGACGACCACGAAGGTCTCGCCCTCCAGGGCCCTGGTCCAGATCGCCCGCTGCTGCTCGACCTGGTCGGGGATGTCGTCGAACAGCGCCAGGAAGTTGTCGCCAACCCTGGGCCGCTTGCCATAGACGCGCTCGAACGCTTCGACATTGGCCCGGTTGATGGCCAGGATCGTCCAGTCGGGACCGAGCGCCGTGATCGCCGCCGTCGAGGTCTCGACGATGTCGGCGTAGACCTTCTTCTCCGCCAGCACGTCGGCCACCCGATGCTCGAGAATGGCCGCCTCCGCCGAGGCGCGGATCCGCTCGATGTGGGCGGCGATCTGCTGGGCGAACAACGTGAACATGCCTCGGATCTCGGGCGTGTCGACGCGGTGAGGCTTGGGGTCGATGGCGCACAGCGTGCCGAACAGCTCACCGCTCGACAGGATGATCGGATAGGCGATGTAGCTCTGCAGGCCATAGGTGGCCGGCGTGTGGTGATCGCGATAGATCGGGTCGGCGGCGACCTCATCGATGACGATCGCGTCCCGCGTGCCTCGGACGGTGTCGCAGAGCGTGGTCTTGACCGGCAGCTCGCCGCCCGCCCCGAGACCAAAGGCGATCTCGTCGCGAACCTGGCAGGCCACCCAGCGACTGTCGGTGACGTGGGCGACGGCCGCGAAGCCCAGGCCCGTCGTGCGGCAGACGATCTCCAGGATAGCGTGTACGGCGTCGGACGCGCCGAGTTCCTTGAGAAGGGCTTGGATCTCCCTCTGTTGCGGCTGGCTCCTAACGACGATAGTACTCATTCCTCCTTCGTGCCTTGAGCGGCTTCGCCCCGCAAGCTTCACCGGAGCCATCCCTAGCTGCAAAGACCTCCGCGCCCGCTTTCCAGGTGCAGATGGTTGGCGTGGGCGGCGTTGTAGTCCGGCGACAGGGTGACGCCGAACAGCCGGCAGGCGTCGTCGCGCACCCGGCGCAGAAAGACCGCCTCGGCGCCCTGCCCGTTCCAGTGCTTCTCGACCGTGACGCGTCGACCGTCGGCCAGACGGAACCCCGCGATGTCTATGGCTTGGGCCCGGGCGTGGGCGCTGGGTCGACCCGTGACCGGATCGCCGACGCCGCGACAGGCATAGACGCCCAGGTGGTCGATCTGCCGGACCTCGGTTCCGAGCAGTTCACGGGCGGCCGGTCCCACCGACTGTCGCCGCCAGATGGCCACGGCGGCCGCCAGGTCACAGGCCATCATCGGCCGGGCCGGTGACAGGACCGGATCGATCCGAGGCGTAGCGTCGACAAGATTGCCGGCCCCGGTCACCTGGCAATAGGTTTTCTCGGTCCGATCGGCCACCGGCCGGAAGGTCAGCCCTGCGCCGGCCAGCCACGCCGCACAGGCCTGCGGCGTCTCGATCATGTTCAGCAGGCGCCCTCGGGTCGTGCCGTCGATCGGTTCGGTGATGTGGACGGGGCGGCGATCAAAGCCGAGCTCGGACAAAGGCTGGCAGGCCGCGCAGGCGAGCAACGCCAGAGCAGCCAGATGGGAACGCGCCGGCCTCAACGATCGCCGGCGTGCTCGGGTTTGCCCTTACGCTGGGTGTGGGCGAATTCCTCGAGCTGCTTTTCGCTCATCGACAGCATCGACTTGGACGCGCCCTTGAGCTTGCTCTTGGGCGTGTCGCCGCGCTTGGCGGAAAGCGCGGCGCCAGCGGCTTTCTGCTGGGCGGCGGACTTGGCGGGCATGGCGAAACTCCTGGCTCCACCAGTCAACGCGCCACTACCCATTCGGTGTCGTGATCAAGCGGCCTCGGGCCGGACGCTCTCGAACTTCGACGGGCTTGCCTGTATCCGCCGCGCCAGTCGCGCCTGGATCCGCTCCCAGGTCTTGAGCTTGATCGGCTCGCCCTTGCGCAGCTTGGTCCAGGTCGTCTCGCTGATCCCGTAGACGTCGGTCAGGTGCTCGCGGGTGACCGCCGGCAAGGCGGTCTTGAGCGCTTCGAAACGCTCGAGGCTGATGGTGATGGTCTGGACCACGCCTTACTCCAAAAGTATGCGCGGCCGGCGCTCAAAGGGGGGACGGCGCCGGCCGCTGACGATCGCTGGGGAAATGAGCGATCGTTATTCGCGCGCCGCCGAGGCGGGCTTACGGTAGTCGAGCGCCGGCGGGCGGTCGCCCAGCATGGCCTTGTAGGCGAAGCCCGGGCCGCGACGCTGGTCCAGCTCGGCCTTGGCCTTCTTGACGACGTCGGGGTTGGAGAACAGGTCCGCGCCCGTCAGGGCAAGGGTCTTGGCGGCGTTGACCGCGCCCTTGACGCCGATCGACGAGCCGGCGGCGGCCACGTTCTGCCAGCTGTGACCGGCCGAGCCCGGCACGAAGGTGGCGGTGCCCAGGCCCACGGTCGGCGTCACCCAGCTGATGTCGGAGACGTCGGTCGAGCCGCCGCCGCCTTCCAGTTCGACCTTGTAGGGCTCGATCGTCTTGACGGTGTCGATCGACGGCGCGCCGGGCAGGCTCTCCTGCATCTTCTTGGCGAAGGCCTGCTCCTCGGGGGTCCAGGTGATGCCGCCGACCTTGCGCAGGTTAGCGTCCATCACGCGGCCCAGCGTGTCGTTGGGCAGCAAGGCGTAGACGCCGCCTGTGATTTCCTTCTCGACCGTCGTGCCGGTGGCCAGCGCGGCGCCCTCTGCGGCCTTCTCGACACGAGCCCAGACGTCCTTGACGACGGCCGGATCGGGGTGGCGGACGTAGTAATAGACCTCGGCGAAGTTCGGCACGACGTTCGGGGCCGTGCCGCCGGCCGTGATCACGTAGTGGATCCGCGTCTTGTCCGGAGTGTGCTCGCGCAGGAAGTTGGTGGCGACGTCCATGACCTCGACGCCGTCCAGCGCCGAGCGGCCCTTCTCCGGCGCGCCGGCCGCGTGGGCCGAGATGCCGTGGAAGCGGAACTTCCCGCTGATATTGGCCATCGACACGCCCTGGACGGCCGAGTTCTCGTTGGCCGGGTGCCAGTGCAGCGTGGCGTCGACGTCGTTGAACAGTCCGTCGCGGACCAGATAGACCTTGCCCGAGCCGCCTTCTTCGGCGGGCGTGCCGAACACGCGCAACTCGCCCTTGATGTTGTTCTTGACCATCCACTCCTTCAGCGCGACCGCCGCGCCGACCGAGGCCGCGCCGAACAGGTTGTGGCCGCAGCCGTGCCCGGCGACCTGCCCGGGGATGCCGGTCTTCACCGGATCGGCCGTCTGGGCCAGGCCCGGCAAGGCGTCGAACTCGGCGAGGATGGCGATGACCGGGCCAGAGCCGTTCTTGAAGCTGCCCACGAAGGCGGTCGGTTCGCCCGCGATGCCGGCCTTCACGTCGAAGCCGGCGCTCTTCAGCTGGCCTTGCAGCAGGGCCGAGCTCTTGACCTCCTGATAGCCGACCTCGGCGAAGCCCCAGATCTTCAGGGCCGCGTCCTGGATCTGCGGCGCGTCGGCGTCGACGGCCTTCAGGATCTGGGCGCGGGCGGCGTCGGTGAGCGGCGCGGCGTGGGCCTGGGTCGCGAGCACGCTGGTGGCCATGCTGGCGGACAGGAGGGCGAGCTTCAGAGCGGAAAGCTTCATTGGAACGGTTTCCCCGGGTGGCGAAGGACGACGCCAAACGGGCGCCCACCTATATGACGTAGGGCCGCGTCCGCACCTCACCTGGGGTGTCTAATTTTTTATCAGGTCGCGCCGTGCGTCAGGCGCGCGGGCGCACCAGCTCGACCCGCTTGTCGTCGGCGCGGCCGACATCGGCCAGGCCATAGGTCTTGAGCGCGGCGACGAACGCGTCGATCTGGCCGGTCTTGAAGACGCCACTGACCGGCGTGGCGCTCAAGGCCGGATCCGACAGCAACAGCTTGCGGTCGGAGAAGCGGTTCATCTCGGCGACGACGGCCGACAGCGGCTCGCCATCGAACACCAGCCGGCCCTTCAGCCAGGCGGATTCCTTGGCGGTGTCGACGGTCGAGATCAGCCAGTCGGCGGGATCGGCGGCCACGAAGCGCGAGCCGGCCGACATCTCGACGCGGCGTTCACCCTGCGGCGCGTCAGCGGCGATGCGCACCCGGCCCTCGACCAGGGTCACCGACAGCTTGCCCGGATCCATCCGCACGTCGAACGCCGTGCCGACGGCCGTCACGCGCTTGTCGCCCGCCGCGACCACGAACGGACGCGAGGGATCCTTGGCGACCTGGAAGAAGGCCTGGCCGCGCAGCAGCGTCAGCCGACGCTCCTTGGCCCAGTGGTTCACGCGCACGGCGGAGTCGGTGCTGAGCGTCACGACCGAGTTGTCAGCGAGACGGAAGGTCGAGCGTTCGCCGACCGCGGTGCTGAACACCGGCTCTTCGGCTGGCAAGGCCGGCGCGGCGTCGCCGCCCAGCCAGCGCCTGCCGACGACAGCGCCGACGACAGCGGCGACCAGGGCGGCAGCGGCCAAGCCCAGGGTGCGGCGATCCAGATGCGGACGCTTGTCGCCGGCGCCCAGCGCATCGGCGCGCAAAGCCGCGAAGGCCGGATCGTTCTCGAGGCCGGAGACGCCATTCCAGGTGCGGTTGAGATCTTCCCACGCGACGGCGTTGCGCGCGTCGGCCTTCAGCCAGCGCTCGAACTCCCGCCGGTCGCGCGGCGGCACGTCATCGCCTTGCAGTCGCGCAAACCAGAGGGCGGCCGCGCTATCCGGGTCGTCGTGTATCTCGTTGCCCGACGTGGTCGACGTCATCCTGGTCTCGCAGACGCTCGTGCAGGTGACGCAGCGCCTTCATCACATGTTTCTCGACAGCGCTGACGGAGACCCCCAGGCGCTGGGCGACGAGCTTGTAGCTCATCTCCTCGAAGCGCACGAGAATGAAAACCCGTCGCGTGCGTTCCGGCAGCTCGTTGAGGGCCGCCATGGCGCGCGCCATCTGCTCACGTCCCTGTAAGACGCGTTCGGGCGATACTTCATCAACAGGATGATGAATTTCTTGCAGTTCGCAGTGATCGGAGCGTCGGCGGGTCTTATCGCGACGTCCGCGATCGATCAGAACATTGGCGGCGACCTCGAAGAGATAGCCCTCGACATTGTTCACGACGGCGCCCGGCTGACGCTTCTGGATGCGGAGCAGCACCTCCTGCACCAGGTCCTCGACGTCATTGGCGTGGGCGCGACGCGAGAAGAAGGCGCGAAGCGCGGGCGTGAAGCGCGCCCCGCTGTCCGACAGGTCGCGAGCCTGCTCGGGAGGCTGGGAGGGCTTGCGGCCCCAAATCATTGTTTACGCCCCGACATGACAGTCAGGTGAAATGGCTTTCTCGCCCCCGTCAAGGGCGGTTCCCCGGGTGAAGTCACCAGGACGCAACCTGTGACCTGTTGCCTATTGCGTATGCAACACGCGATCTTAGGCCGTCAGGATACGTTGCGAAGCATGGCGTACCGGCAAAGTAAGGCATGGTGCGCGCCCTCGACGGCGTGAGGTTCCAGGCCGCCAGGGGAGGTCGGGATTCGTTGTTGCCCAGGGTCAGAGGCTCGGAAGCGTGCGCGAGGCGCAGCGCCGTCTTGGCCCTGCTGTGCGCCACGGCCCTGACAACGACGCCGCCGGCGGCGGTCGCCGCGCCGCGACGTGCCGAGGTCACCCTCCGCTTCGACATCCCCGCGCAGCCCTTGAGTCAGGCGCTGAACCAGCTGGCGCTGCGCAGCGATCGCGAGATCCTGTTCTCCCCCGCCCTCACGCAGGGCAAGCGCAGCCAGGGCTTGTGGGGCGTGTTCACGGCCGAGACGGCGCTGGAGCGCCTGCTGGCGGGCTCTGGCCTGACCGTCCAGCTCGAGGGGCGCAGCTTCCTGGTGGTGCCGGTCGCACAACCCGCCAAGGCCCCTGCCCCCGATGCCCCGCCGGCGCCGCCACCACAGCCGGTCGCGATCGACCTCGTCGTCGTCACGGCCCTGAAGCGCTCTAGCCTGGTCCAGCAGACGCCGATCAGCATGACGGTGATCTCCGGCGAGCAGCTGTCCCGCGCCGGCATTGTCGACCTGGAAAAGGCCGGGCCGCTGCTGCCGGGCCTGAAGCTGATCTCCACCGCCTTTGGCCGCCGCCTGGTGCTGCGCGGCGTCTATGGCGCCGGTGAAGCGACGACCGGGCTCTATTACGACGAGACGCCGATGACCGGCCCGGTCGGCACCACGGCCGATCCGGGGGTGATGGCGCCGGAGCTGGCGCTGGTCGATGTCGACCGCGTCGAACTTCTGCGCGGACCACAGGGCACGCTCTATGGCTCGGGCGCCATGGGCGGAGCGCTGCGGATTTTGTTCAAGCGACCGGACCTGTCGGAGGACGCCGCCTCGATCGGCGCCTCGCTGTCCTCCGTTGCCCACGGCGGGCAAGGCGGCGGGGCGAACGCCGCGCTGAACGCCGTCGTGATCCCCGAGGCCCTGGCCGTCCGGCTCACCGCCTATGACCAACGCCAGCCCGGCGTGATCGACAACGTCCGGCTGGGGCTGAATGACGTTGACGCCTCCCGCGTGCGGGGCGTGCGGCTGGCGACGTTCTGGGCGCCGGGATCGCGGTTCTCGGCCCTGGTGTCGGCCACGCACCAGACCAGCCACCGCGACGACATCTCGGCCTGGAACGACACCGCCGGGCCTTGGCGGACCGTCCATGCCGCCCGTGCGCCCTTCGACGGCGACATCGACCTGGCGGCGGCGACCATGAAATGGCGCGGCGACGTCGTGGATCTGACGGCGGTGTCGTCCTGGTATCGCTGGCGCCTCACCCGCCGCTCCGACTACAGCGGCGTACTGCTGGGCGAGCGGACCAACGCGGCCGGCTGCATGCGGATGTTCAACCTGGCCCAGGCCTGCGACGGCATGCAGATGGCCAGCTACTCGGCCTATGTCGACAGCGTTTATCCGGCGATCCTGAACCAGCCGGCGGAGCTGACGGCGCAGATCCACGAGCTCCGCGCCTCGTCCGTCGGTGACGGTCCGTTGAGCTGGACGCTGGGCGCCTATCGCGAAGTGCGCGGTGACTCCATCGACAGCCAGGTCCGGCACGTGGATCCGGCCACTGGCGCCCTGACTGAGCCGCCGGTGCTGATCGGCCGCCGCGACATCGAGAACCATCTCTCCCAGAGCGCGGTCTTCGGCGAGATCTCCTACGCTGTCGCGCCGGAGACCCAGCTGACCCTGGGCGCGCGGCGCTTCGACTACGTCAAGCGCGACCGGGGCGCGGTGCAGATCGCCAATGTCGTGTCCGGCACCTGGGCCGATTATGGGATCGACGCGCGATCGCAGGAACAGGGCTGGAGCCTGAAGGCCCTGGCCAGCCGCCAGTTCGCACCGGGACTGTTCGGCTACGCCCAGGTCTCGCAGGGCTTCCGTCCGGGCGGCGTCAATGTCGTGCCCGGCCTGCCGGAGAGCCTGGCGGTCTACCGTTCGGATCGCCTCAGCAACTACGAGCTGGGCCTGAAGCTCCAGAGCGCCGACCGGCGTTTCACCGGCAACGTGGCGCTCTATCACATCACGTGGCGGGACATGCAGTACGCCGCCCAGACCCAGAACCGCGCCTTCAACTACGTCACCAATATCGGCGCGGCCCGCATCCACGGGCTGGAGGTCGAGGCCGCCGCCCAGCGCGTGATGGGCTGGGATCTGGCGGGCGCCCTGACCGTGACCGATGCGCGCCTGACCGCCGATCAGCTGACCAATACCGCGATCGGCCTTGGCCTGGAGGGCGACCGCCTGCCCACCGTGCCCCGGCTGACCGCCTCGGCCTCGATACAGCGCAGTTGGATCCTGTCCGGCGACCTGAAGGGCCGTCTGCGGTTCGACGGTTCCTATGCGGGCCTGGCGCGGTCGGCGTTCAACGCCGGCAACAGCGACTATCTGAAGATGGGCGGCTACGCCGTCTTCGGCGCCAGCTTCAGCCTGGAACACCGCGCCTGGACCCTGGACCTGTCGGTCGACAACCTGCTGGACCGGGCCGGCCGCGCCAACGCGGCGCGCAACACCTCCGGCCCGATCGAGTACTTCGGCGTGGCGCCGCGTATGCTCCGCGTGGGCATCGAACGTCGCTTCTGATCCGATCCCATCCTTTTTCGCGCGAGCGAAGTGAGGGAGCGTCTCGACCTTGCGTCTGATCGTACAGGCCGCCGTCGAGCGCGCCGTAAAGAGGGGATCAACAATGATGCAGTTTCGAGGCCTTCGCGCCCTGGCCCTGGGCGCCAGCGCCCTGACCAGCCTGGTCGCCGGCCAGGCGTTCGCTCAATCCAACGACGCCGGCACGATCGAGGAAGTGGTCGTCACCGCGCTGAAGCGCTCCACCACCGTCCAGACTACCCCGATCAGCGTCAGCGCGGTCACCGAGAAGTCGCTGCAAGCGCTGGGCGCCGCTGGCATCCAGGACTATTTCCGCACCGTTCCGAACCTGCAGGTCGACGGCAACTCGCCGACCAGCCGCCGCCTGACCCTGCGCGGCGTGCGCAGCGCCGGTGAAGCCACCGTCGGCCTCTACTACGACGAAACCCCGCTGACGGGCCCCGCCGGCACCACCGCCGACGCCAGCTCGACCAGCGCCGACGTCAACCTGTTCGACGCCGAACGCATCGAAGTCCTGCGCGGTCCGCAAGGCACGCTGTACGGCTCGGGCTCGATGGGCGGCACCCTGCGGGTGATCCTCAACAAGCCCGACACCAGCCGCTACGCCGGCGCCGTCGAGGCCCAGGGCACCAGCACCAAGGGCGGCAGCAACGGCTACTCGGTGAAGGGCATGGTCAACGTGCCGCTGATCGAGGACAAGCTGGCCGCGCGCCTGGTGCTCTACAAGACCGAAGGCGGCGGCTATGTCGACGACGTCCTGCTGAACAAGAAGGACATCAACGACCAGCACTCCAGCGGCGGTCGCCTGATGCTGGGCTTCACGCCCACCGAGAACCTGACGATCAACGCTTCGGGCCTGTACCAGAAGACCACCCTGGACGGTCAGAACAGCTGGTATCCGGCGCTGGGCAAGGACGCCTATTCGACCAACGCCCGCGTCATCGCCCCGACCAGCGACAATCTGCGGATGTACAACGTCACGGGCAAGTGGGACCTGGACTTCGCCACCGTCACGGCGACCTCATCCTATTACAAGTGGACCCTGCTGCGGAATTCCGACTACAGCCCCACCCTGTCGGGCAGCCGCGCCAACGCCACCTCGTGCCGCAACTACATCGCCGGCGGTCCCGCCGCGGCGGGCGCGACCAACCCGGCCTGTAACGCCACACAGCTGGCGGCCTACACCGCCTATGCCGACAGCCGCACCCCGGGCGCGCTCTACCAGCCGATGGGCCTGACCTCGTGGAACCATGAGCTGCGCATGACCGGCTCGCTGTTCGACGACAAGGTCGACTGGACGGGCGGCGTCTACCTCGAAAAGCGTGAGGACTACATCGAGAGCAAGGTGGCCAAGGGCGACGCCGTCACCGGCATCATCAACCCCAACGACCTGACCGCCTGGCGCCATGTCGGCACCGACACCAAGCAGACCGCCTTCTTCGGTGAAGTCTCCTGGAAGCCGATCGACAAGCTGACCCTGACCGGCGGCCTGCGCCGCTTCAAGTACGACAAGACCGTCTCGGGCCAGGTCCTGATCAGCAACTTCATCACCCAGTCCTATGTCGGTCCGGCCGCCCAGGTCGACGCCGGCGCCGACGGCTGGGTCAGCAAGTTGAACGCCTCCTACCAGGTGACGTCGGACGTCATGTTCTACGCGGTGGCGGCCAAGGGCTTCCGCCCCGGCGGCGCCAACAACGTGCCGGGCCTGGCCAGCGCCCTGCTGGGCTACGCGCCCGACAGCCTCTGGAACTACGAAGGTGGCGTGAAGAGCCAGTGGTTCGATCGTCGCCTGACGCTGAACGCCGCCGTCTACCAGATCGACTGGTCAAACATGCAGATCTCGGCGACCAGCGCCAACGGCGCCTTCAGCTACCTGACCAACGCCGGCAAGGCCAAGATCAAGGGCTTCGAAGTCGAGGCGGTGGCGCGTCCCATCTCCGGCCTGACGATCAGCGGCACCGCCGCCATCGTCGACGCCAAGCTGACGGAAGACCAAGCCAACTCGACCATCCTGATCACCGGCTCGACCGGCCTGCGCGGTGACAAGTTCCCGAACGTCGCCAAGTACAGCGGTTCGGCCGCGGTCGAATACACTTGGCCGCTGAAGGGCGACATGAACGGCCTGCTGCGGGCTGACTATGCCTATGTCGGCCAGTCCGCCTCGCAGTTCCGCCCGACCTACGTCTACTACGAAAAGCAGGGCGACTACGGCTACGCCAACCTGCGCGCCGGCGTCGAAGGCTCCGACTGGGGCGCCTATGTCTTCGTCAACAACGTCACCGACGAAGTTGGCCTGATGAGCGTGACCTCGGCGGTGAACAACCCCAAGCAGGTCGTCAGCATCAACCCGCGCACGGCCGGTTTCCAGGTCCGCAAGCGCTTCTAGAAAAGACCGACGGGTGGGCCCCTCGCCCACCCGTCATCCTGCCCATTGCGGTTATTGCGTCGTCGAACACAGCTGAGTGGCGGAAACGCAAATCCCATTCGTCGATGAAGGAGTAGCATCGGCGACGTCGGGGATCATACTGTCATGAAGCCTATCCGTAGGACCGCATTGGCGGCCACAGCGCTGGCGGGAAGCCTGGGGCTTGCCGCCTTCGGGATCGCCCAGGCGGCGGACGCTCCCGTCGTCGCGATCATGGGCGCGACGGTCTTCGACGCCACCGGCGCCGCCCCTCGCCTGGCCAATGTCATCATCCGCGACGGACGCATCGCCGAGGTCGGCCCGAGCGCGAAGGCGCCGCGCGGCGCCAAGGTCATCGACGCCAAGGGCCAGGCCCTGCTGCCGGGCTTCTTCGACCTGCACACCCACTGGACGCCGGGCGGCGTTCCTTCGACCACGCCCCAGATCGCCAGCGCCTACGTGTCGGCGGGCGTCACCACGGTCAGCGACTTCAACGCCGCGCCGGAATCCTTCGCCCCGCGCCGCCAGTGGCTGTCGACCCTGGTCGCGCCGCACGTGAACTTCGCCGCGCGCATGAGCACGCCGGGCGGCCACGGCGCCGATTGGGCCGACACCGCCACCACCAAGTGGGTCAACACGCCCGAAGCCGCCCGCGCGGCGGTCAAGGCGCTGGTTCCCTACAAGCCCGACCTGATCAAGGCCTTCACCGACGGCTGGCGCTATGGCGTCGCGCCCGACAACACCAGCATGGACGAGTGGACCCTGACCGCCCTGGTCGACGAGGCCCACAAGAACAATCTGAAGGTCTTCACCCACACCGTCAGCGTCGATCGCGGCGAAGTGGCGGGCCGTTCAAAGGTCGACGTCATTACCCACAGCCTGCAGGACCGTCCGCTGGACGCCGAGGCGATCGAGATCCTGAAGGCCGGCGGCACGGCCGACACCCCGACCCTGTCAGTCTATGAGCCGGTGAAGCCCGGTCAGCCGGCGCGCGACCCCGACGAGGATCCCCGGGTCAAGCAGAGCTTCAAGAAGTTCGACTACGCCCTGGGCAACGCCAAGGCGCTGCACGACGCCGGCGTGATCATCGCGCTGGGCACCGATGCGGGCATGCCGGGCACGCCGCACGGCGTCTCGACCCTGCACGAGATGGAGCTGATGGTCCGCGCTGGCCTGACGCCGACCGAGGCCTTGATGGCCGGCACGGCGCTGAGCGCCAAGGTCATCAACCAGCTGAACGATCGCGGCACGATCGAGGTGGGCAAGCGCGCCGACCTCGTGCTGATCAAGGGCGAGCCCTGGAAGACGATCAGCGACGTGCGCAAGACCGATCGCGTGTTCATCGACGGCAAGCTGGTCTTCGGTCCGGGCGCGCCACCCATGACCGCCAACGAGGCCAAGACCCTTCCGTCGCTGCCGGCCAAGGCGCAGATCGACGACTTCGAGCGCGCCGACGGCCGCTCCTCGCTCGACACCCTGCGCACCGACGATCCCGACGGCGGCCTCGACCGCACTGTCGAGATCAGCCAGGTTATCAAGCGCGGCGACCAGGGCCACGCCCTGTCGATCAACGCCCGCATGGCGATGAAGTCCAAGCCCTATGCCGGCGTGATCATCCCGTTGACCGTGGGCTCGATCCAGCCCGTCGACGCCCGCGCCTTCAAGGGCGTGCGCTTCGAGATCCGCGGCGATGGCGACTACGCCCTGGGCGTCACCGCGACGAGCGGCCGCTGGGCCGCGCCGTTCACGGCGGGCTCAAGCTGGCAGACCGTGGAAATTCCGTTCTCCGCCCTCAAGCCCGCCAGCGAGCGCGGCGCGAAGGGGGAATGGACCGCCTCGGACCTGACCGAGGTCGAGTTCATGGGCGGCCGCAAGGGCGGCGAGAAGTTCTGGCTGGAAGTCGACAACGTCGTCTTCTTCTAAGGTCGATAAGAGTTCGCCCGGCGCGCGGCCTGAAGACCGCGCCCGGGCAGCCGAGCCCCGAAAAACGGGACCGGCGAGAGGAAGCGATCGGGTCGGATCACAACAGACAAACTCCGCTCTTGGGGGGCGGAGATTTCAAGAAGAGGGGAATTAGATGACCAACACCAAGGCGCTACGCGCCGCCATGTTCGCCACTTCGGCGCTCTATGTCGCCTGGAGCGGCCAAGCCTTCGCCCAGACCGCGCCTGACAGCACCGTCGAAGAGATCGTCGTCGTCGGCTCGCGCATCGAAGGCGCCAAGGCCACCGCCGCCCTGCCCGTCACCGTCGTCGATGGCAAGCAGCTGGACGCCGTGGCCGCCAGCTCGGGCGATGACCTGTTCCGCGCCATCCCGCAGATGGGCGACGTCAACTACAACAGCGCCTACCTGCCCGGCAGCAGCAACTCGGCCCGCGGCGACATCGGTTCGGTGAACCTGCGCAACCTGGGCTCGGGCAACACCCTGGTGCTGCTGAACGGCCGCCGCGTCGTCGCTCACCCGACCAGCCAGGCCGACGGCAACAGCCTGGTGCCGACCATCACCTACAACACCAACGCCATCCCGACCTCGGGCCTCAAGCGCCTGGAAGTCCTGCGTGACGGCGCCGCCGCCATCTACGGCACCGACGCCGTGGCCGGCGTGGTCAACACCGTGCTGAAGGACAATTTCGACGGTATCGACGTCGAGGCCCAGTACGGCGCCGCCGAGGGCACGCACCTCAAGGAATATGAGTTCAACGGCCTGTTCGGCCACAACTTCGAGCGCGGCAACCTGACCGCCCTCGTCAGCTACGACAAGCGCAGCGCCCTCCGCACGCTGGACCAGGACTACACCGCCTCGGCCGACAAGCGCGGCCTGTTCACCGGCACCCGCTTCGACGGCGCGGCGTCCCTCGACGGCCGTGGCACGGTCACGCCGTGGGGCAGCTTCACCGCCGCCTCGGCGGTCCGGGTCGGCACGACCCTGATCACCAGCTCGGCCGGCGCCTTTCACGTCCAGCCGACGACCTATCCGGGCAGCCTGGCCACCGTCGGCACAGGCATCAGCATCGACGACGGCGCGCCGGCCACCTCGGGCGACGACCGCAACCTGCGTTATGACGGGGCCGCCAGCGACCTGACGGTCATGCCGGCGCTCAAGCGCCTGAACGTCTTCGTGACGGGCCACTACGACGTGACCGACACCATCACCGCCTTCGGCGAAGTGGGCGTCTATCACGCCAAGACCAAGGCCTTCCAAGCTCCTGCGACAACCACTTCGGCCCAGGTGATCACCGCCCCGGTCACCAGCTACTGGAACCCCTTCGGCCCGACCACCTTCAACGGCGTGGCCAATCCCAACCGCCTGGCGGGCATCAACGCCCCGGCCACTGGCCTGGCCGTCACCCTGACCAGCTACGACTTCGTCGATGCCGGCAAGCAGCAGGTCGACGTCACCAACGACCAGACCCGTTTCCTGGGCGGCCTGCGCGGCGAAGCCCTGGGCTGGAAGTGGGAGTCGGCGCTGCTGTACTCGCAATCCAAGGTCAAGGACGTATCCGACGGCATCAGCGCCACGGCCGCTCAGAAGCAGATCGGCCTGTCGACCGCCGACGCCTACAACCCGTTCAATGGCGGCACGGTGTCCAACCCCAGCGTCGGTGACGCCACCCCCAGCAGCCAGGCGGCGATCGACGCGATCCGCTTCAAGTCCAAGCGCGAGAGCACCAGCTCGCTGGCCTCGTGGGACTTCCGCATCTCCAAGGCTGACCTGATCGCCCTGCCCGGCGGCGATGTCGGCGTGGCGGCCGGCGTCGAATGGCGCCGCGAGACCCAGCACGACGACCGTGACGCCCACGTCGACGGCACGATCACCTACACCAACTCGGTGACGGGGATCGTCTATGGGAGCGACATGATCGGCACCAGTCCGTCGCCCGACACCAAGGGCTCGCGCAAGGTCAGCTCGGCCTATATCGAGTTCGCCGTGCCGGTGATCTCGCCCGAGATGGGCATCCCGCTGGTCCGCAGCGTCGAGCTTCAGCTGGCCGGTCGCGCCGAGAAGTACAGCGACGTCGGCTCGGTGGCCAAGCCCAAGGTCGCGCTGGCCTGGGACCTGGTCGACGGCTTCCGCGTCCGCGGTTCGTGGGCCCAGGGCTTCAAGGCCCCCAACCTCGAGCAGATCAACGCCACCGTCGTCACCCGCGCCAACACCCGCACCGACTATGTGCGCTGCGAGGCCGACCTGCGCGCCGGCCGGATCACCAGCTTCAGCAACTGCACCCGCACGCTCAGCGTCCAGGCGCAGCGCTCGGGTAACCCCGACCTGAAGCCGGAAGATTCCGAGACCATGGGCTTCGGCTTCGTCTTCGAGCCGAAGTTCATCCCGTCGCAGTTCGGCCAGTTCACGATGACCACCGACTACTGGCGCGTGAAGCAGAAGGGCATCGTCGGCCTGTTCGGCGAGGGCAACGCCCTGATCCTCGACTACCTGCAGCGCGTCGGCGGCGGATCGAACGCCAACGTCGTCCGCGCCGCCGCGACGGCCGACGACATCGCCGCCTTCGCCGGCACCGGCCTGACCCCGGTCGGCACGGTGCTCTATGTCAAGGATCAGTACGTCAACACCCTGCCGCAGGAAGCCCGCGGCATCGACATCGGCCTGATGTGGCGCAAGCACGGCACGCCGATCGGTGACTTCGACCTGAACGTCAACGGCGCTCACCTGATCAAGTTCTACCAGCAGCCCTCGCCGCAGATCGCGGCGCTGATGGCGGCGCGCGCGGCCGGCACGATCAACGCCGGCACCACGATCACCGGCGGCGGCAGCTATATCCGCCAAAACAGCAAGCCGGACTGGAAGTGGACCGCCGCCTTGAGCTGGAGCCTCGACCAGTTCTCGGCCGGGGTGTTCACCCAGTACGTGTCGGACATCGACGACACCGGCCTGATCGACTCGGCCGGCGCGCCCTGGATCATCGACTCCCAGGTCACGACCAACGTCTATGGCCAGTACGAGTTCACCAAGGGCTGGGCGGCAAACACCCGCCTGAAGCTGGGCGTGCGCAACGTGACCAACGAGGCGCCGCCGTTGTCGTCGAACGGCTATCTGGGCACGGTGTACCAGCCCTACGGCCGGTACTTCTACGCCAGCATCCGCAAGACCTTCTAGCCGGTCGTCCGCGCTCCCTCCGGGGAGCGCGGACTTCTACCCACGAGGCCACGGCAAGCCGCTCTCGACTTAAGGTGTTGTTGAGAGCCTTCTTTGCATACCAAATCGGCATGGCGGAAACCGCCGGACGGGGCATGCGAGATGGAATGGCTGCTTATCCTGGGCCTTGGGGTCTGGGTCTATCGACAGGGCCAGGCCATCCGAGCGCTCGAACGGCGCCTCGACTCGCCCGAACCGTCGAAGCGACAGACGCCTTCAACCAACGCCGTTCCTGATCCCTTTTCCTGGCTATTCGACAAGCCGCCGCTCGCGGAACCCGTCGCCGCGCCCGCGCCCGAACCGGTGGCGGAGTCGTTCGAGCCCTTCATTCCAGTCTCCCAGCCCGAACCACCCCGGGTTGAACAGGCTCCCGCCCCCGAACCGGTTTTCACGCCACCGCCGGCGCGCAAGCCGAGTCCCGTCGCCGAGCCCATAGATCCGCCGGCGCGTCCCATCCCGACGATGACCCGCGAGTCGATCTCGACCTGGCTGTCGGAGAACGGCCTGGCGTGGATCGGCGGCGGCGGCCTGGCCTTAGGCGGCCTGCTGCTGGTGGGCTACGCAGCCCAGCGCGGCGTCTTCACGCCCGGACTCCGCATCGCCCTGGCGGTCATTCTCGGCGCGCTGATGGTCGCCGCCAGCGAGTGGATCCTGCGCCAGAAGCCGTCGATCACCGGCGGTCGCCACCTGCTGGCCGCGGCCGTCTCAGCCGGCGCCGGGGCCGTCACCCTGTATGGCGCCGTCTGCGCGGCCTACGGGCTCTACCAAATGATCCCGCTAGGCCTGGCCGCCGTCCTCGCCGGTTCCATCTCGCTGGGCCTGCTGGCGCTTTCGCTGAAACATGGCCAGGCCCTGGCCCTGGTCGCGCTGGTGGGCGCGGTGCTGACACCCGCCTTCACGGGCCTCTCCGATTGGTCGACCCCGGCCCTGACCGCCTACGCCCTGCTCATCGGCGTGACGGGCTTCTCGATCTCGGCCCTGCGGTTGTGGGGCAAGGCGGGCAGCGTCACGATCCTGGGCCTCGTGCTGCTGAGCGGCGCGCCCCTTGCGGACCGCCATACCCTTTCGACGGTCATCATCATGGCCCTGGCGGCCGTTGGCCCGTTCGCCGCAACGCTGTGGCGACGCCGCTTCCGTCTCGACGATGCGGCCGACCCGAGCGGGCGAGACTTCCGAACCCTACCCGCGATCGGCCTGGTCCTCACCTCGCTGGCCTCGTTCTTCCCGTGGTTCATCGGACAGAACGACGGCGCGCACCTGCCGCTGGCGGTCGCCTTGT
Organism: Caulobacter sp. GW821-FHT11E11; assembly: GCF_058808315.1. Lineage (NCBI taxonomy): Bacteria > Pseudomonadati > Pseudomonadota > Alphaproteobacteria > Caulobacterales > Caulobacteraceae > Caulobacter > Caulobacter sp. GW821-FHT11E11. The sequence goes on along the minus strand of NZ_JBXARO010000010.1, from coordinate 6,886 downwards.
CGGGCCTGCTGGTGGTCCTGGGGGCGATCATGGCCACGCGCGATATGATCAAGCCTACGCTGTTCGCCGCCCCGGTCGGCGTGGCCATTGCCTGCCAGCTGCTGGTCATGGCCGTGGGCGCGCGCCTGGCTGTGTTCCCGTCGTGGCAGCCCTGGCTCTACGCCCTGACGGCCCTGATCCCGGCCGCAGCGCTATGGGCCGCACTGCGCCTGCCGGCCGTGGACCGTACGCGGATCCTGGCCATCGGCGGCGTCGGCGTCGCCATCCTGGCCAGCCTGACCTGGCCGATCCTGCATGCGGCCGACCGCCAATTCGGCTGGGCGCCGGCCGCCGCCCTGGCGGCGGCGCTCTTCGCCCTCTCGCCGCTGATCGCCCGCCGGGTCGAAGCGAGCATAACTGACCGAGGCCTGGCGCTGTGGCTCGCCGCCGCCTCCGAACTCGCATTCCTGGCGATCCATGCCGCCGGCGACCCGCGCTTCGAGTCCGTCGCCTTCGCCTTGGCCGCCCTGGCTCTGGCGGTCGCTGCCTGGCGCCTGCCTTGGAGAGGCTTGGCCACCGCCAGCGTCGTTGGCGGCCTGATCGCCTTCATCGCCATGCTGCGCCCGGACTTCATCGGCGCGACCCTGGAAGGGCGCCTGTCCCTGCCCTTCATGCTGGCGGTCAGCGCGACGGCCGCCGCCCTCTTGGTCGGGGCGGCTCTGTTGATCTGGAATGGCGGCGGCGAGGCTGTTCGCAACGAGGCCGAGGCGCAACGCGCCAGCGCCCTGTTGATCGTCCTGCTGGCCGTGTTCACAGCCCTGCACGTCATCTTCGGCGGCGCGAGCGAAGCGGTCGACGGCTTGCTGGAGAGCTCGCTGCGCACCCTGGTCCTGCTCGGCACCGGCCTGCTGCTGGTGCTACGTCAGCGGCCCGACGACGGCCCGATCTCCCGCTGGCGCACGGTGATCGTCGTCAGCGTCGGCCTGGCGCATGGCCTTCTGCTGCAAGGACTGATCTGGAACCCGTGGTGGGGCATGGGCCAGCCGCCGGCCGGACCGCCGGTTCTGAACACCCTGATCCTGTCCTATCTGGCGCCCGCCGGCCTGGTGGCGGCGATCGCCTGGCGCCGCAAGCCCGCGGACGATCGCTGGACGCAGGTCTGGATCATCGCCGCCCCGGTGTTCGCATTCCTCTGGGCCCTGCTGGCGGTGCGTCACCTGTTCCATGGCGCGGACATGGAGCACGCCGCGCCGGGCCGGCTCGAATGGGCCACGGCGGCGCTGCTGCCGATGCTGACCGCCCGCGCCCTGGTCGAACCGCGCCTGGGCATGGCCTCGGCACAGGCCCGCCTCCTGCGCGCCGGCGCGCCTGCCGTCGGCTGGACAGCGCTGGGCATTCTGGCCCTCGTCTTCGGCCTAGTGGTCAGCCCCTGGTGGGGTCCGTTCTACGAACCGCTGACCCCGATCTGGAGCGGCGTCCTGCTGTTTGGCCTGCAAGCGGTCGCCATCGCCCTGGCCTGGGGCGTGAGCCGAAAAGACGCGACGGTCGGGCGCGCGGCCCTGGTCGTGGCGGTGATCCTGGCCCTGTCGCTGGCGGCGCATCTGATCCGCTGGGCCTTCCACGGCGCCGCCATCTCGGTGGGCGCCGTCGGACGCGCGGAAAGCGCGGCCTACGCCATCCTCGCCCTGGTCGTCGCGCGCGCACTCCTGTCGCCTCGCCTGGCCGAGCGCACCAGCACAGGCTGGCTGGTCCGCGCCGCGCCCACCTGCGGCTGGATCGCCCTGGTCGGCGCCGGACTGGTGTTTGGCCTGCGCGCCAGCCCCTGGTGGGGCCCCACCATCCAGCCCCTGGCCTCCACGGGCGCGGCGGTGCTGCTGTTCGCGCTTTATGGCCTGGGCGCGGTCGCCATGATCCGCCTTCGCCGAGGCGATACGCCGTACGACCGCGCCGCCCTGGCCGCGGCGGTCGGGACGCTGTTCGCCCTGCTGACGCTGCTGATCCGTTACGCTTTCCGGGGCCTGGACATGCATGCCCAGACGCATGGCGGCGGCCTGGAGACCTGGACGTTCTCGGCGCTCTGGGCCGTGTTTGGCCTCGCGGTCCTCGGACTCGGCGCGGCGCGCAAGGACATCGTCCTGCGCTGGGCAGGCCTCGCGGCGCTGTTGTTCACTGCCGGCAAGGTGATGCTGTTCGACCTGGCGCGCCTCGAAGGCGTCACGCGGGCCGCCTCGTTCCTGGCCGTCGGCGCATTGTTCCTGGGCGGCGCCCTGTTGGCCCGCCGCCTGAACGCCAGGCACAAACCGGCGACGGAGCCGGAGGCCGGGGCAAACCCAGAGAGCTAAAGGGCGGTTATCAAATGCCTGCGACGCCCTCGGCGGGCGTTCGGACGCTCCGTCCTCTAGCGAACTGCACCGAAACTGCACTCGACTTTCGAGCCATTTGCATCGCTACGGTGGTCGCGGCTGGATACCGGGACCGTATCCGTCGAGTTCCTGTCACGGGGTCTCGAACCATGCCGATCACGTCCGGGTCACGCGCCGCCTTCTGGCTGAAGAGCGCCTTGGCCATCCTTCTGACCACGCTCGCCGACGTGGTCTTTTATCGCCAGTCCGTCGGCGCGAATTTCGGTGTCTATGCGCTGGCCCTGACCTTGGCCGTCCTGGCGGCGACGCCGGCGGTGAGACGTCAGCCGCGCGCGCTCGCCGCCCTGGCGATCGCGGCCGCCGGGGCGCTGCTTTCGCTTGAGCACCCCACCGTCACCATGGCGGGCCTGTTCGTCCTGGCCCTGGGCGTGGCCGTGCTGTCACCTCGCGCGCCCGAGACCGACGACGTCTGGTCGTGGGCCCAGCGCCTGGCGATGGCGATACTGCGCGGCGTGATCAGCCCTCTTCGGGACCTCCGCCGCCTGTGCGCCCGTCGCCTGCGGCGGCGGCGTAGCGGCAAGAGCCTCTCACGCCTGTCCGTCCTGCTGCTGCCGCTGGCGGGCGGCCTGGTGTTCGTGGCGCTGTTCGCGGCGGCCAATCCACTCATCGCCCTGATGCTGGAGGCCATCCGCCTGCCGCGCCTCGACATTCCGCGAGCGATATTCTGGCTGCTGGCCGGGATCATCGCCTGGGGCGCCCTGCGTCCGCGCGGGCTGCGTCGGACGATCGCCGCGCCAGACGGACGCGGAGACCTGAAGGTCTTTGGCGTGACGCCGACCTCGCTCCTTCTTTCGCTGATCGTCTTCAACGCGCTCTTTGCCCTGCAGAATGGCCTCGACCTGGCCTTTCTGTGGAGCCACGCGCCCCTGCCCGCCGGCGTGACTCTGGCCGAGTACGCCCATCGCGGCGCCTATCTGCTCATCGCCACCGCCATCCTGGCCGGCGCCTTCGTGCTGGTGGCCCTGCGCCCCGGATCGACCACGGCCGCCTCGCCGGCCGTGCGACGGATGGTGGTGGTGTTCGTCGCCCAGAACCTGCTGCTGGTGGCGTCCAGCGTGCTGCGGACCCTGGACTATGTCGAAGCCTACGGCCTGACCCAGCTGCGGCTGGCCGCCCTTGCATGGATGGCCCTGGTCGCGATCGGCCTCGTCCTCATCTGCGTGCGGCTGTTGCAGGACAGGAGCTCGAGTTGGCTGATCAACGCCAACGCCTCGGTCGCCGCCCTGGTGCTGCTGATCGCCAGCCTCGTCGACCTGGGCGGCGTCGCGGCGACCTGGAACAGCCGCAACGCCCGCGAGGTCGCCGGCCACGGCCCCAGGCTGGACCTGGACTACCTCGAAGCGCTGGGCCCCGCCGCCCTGGTTCCGTTGGTCGAGCTCGAAGACCGTCCCCTGCCCCCCGCTCAGCACGACGCCGTCATGGCGACCCGCGTCGGGGTGATGGCGGACGTGGAACGCCGGCAGGCGAACTGGCGGACGTGGTCCTGGCGCGACGCCCGCCGCTTGAAGATCGCTTCGGATCGGATCGCCCGTAGACCGCCGCCGCTCCCCCATCCGGCGCTTCCACCCATGCCGCAGGCGCCAACCCCGTTGACCGACGTCGCTCAACCCGGAACATGACTCCCATGCCGCAACGGATCCTCATCGTCGACGACGACCCGCACATCCGCCAGCTTCTGGTCTTCGCCCTCGAAAAGGCCGGGTTCGCGACCTGCGAGGCCGACGACGGCGAGGCGGCGCTGGCCAGGGTCGCCGACGCCGCGCCCGACCTGGTGGTGCTGGATATCAACATGCCCCGCATGAACGGACTGGAGGTCTGTCGCCGCTTGCGGGGCGATAGCGACGTGCCGATCCTGTTCCTCTCGTCTCGGGACGAGGAGATCGACCGCGTGCTGGGCATCGAGCTGGGGGCCGACGACTATGTGGTCAAGCCGTTCAGCCCGCGCGAGGTGACGGCGCGGATCACCGCGATCCTGCGCCGAACGGGATCCCAGACGCCGAAGACCGAAACGCCGGCGTCGCTGGGCCGGGGCCGTCTTGGCCTCGACCCCGATGGCTGGATCGCCTCCTGGGACGGCCAGGAGCTGACCCTGACCGTGACCGAGTTCGGCATCCTGCGCGCGCTGGCCGCCGCGCCCGGCAAGGTCTTCACCCGCGATGCCATCATCGACCGCCTGCGCGGTCCCGGCTTCGCGATCACCGATCGCACCGTCGACAGCCATGTGCGCAACCTGCGCGGCAAGTTCGCCCTGGTCGGCGGCCACGACGTGGTCGAGACCCGGGCCGGCGTCGGCTATCGCCTGGGCGCGTGCCAGGGCGGCGGCGCTTGATCGATCGTGCCAAGGCCTTCGTGAAGCGCCGCTGGCCGCGCCTGCGCCTGAGACTGATCCTGTTCGCCGTGCTGTTCTTCGCCGCCGCCATGCCGGGGATCAGCGCGATCTTCCTGCGGGTCTACGAGAACACCCTGGTCCGCCAGACCGAGGTCGAGCTGGTGGCGCAAGGCGCGGCCCTGGCGGCGATGGCGGCAGTGACCTGGCCGGGCGCGCCCCCGCCGGACCCGAACCCCGACCGCACCGCGCCCGGCTACTACGCGCCCGAGCCGACGACCCTGGACCTGCGCACCGCCGCCGTCCTGCCCGAACGCCCCGCGCCCAGCCCGACCGGAAAGGTCGCGGATCCGGCCGCCGTGCGCGCCGCCCAGGCCCTGGGTCCCGTGATCGAACGCACCTCCCGCACGACCCTGGCCTCGATCCTGATCCTCGACGGACACGGCGTCGTCACGCGCGGATACGGTCTGGGCGGCGACCTCTCGGCCTTGCCGGAGGTCCAGGCGGCCCTGGCCGGACGCCCCCAGACGGTCGTGCGGCGCAACGGCGATTATCGTCCCAGCTATGCCTTCGAGTGGCTGAGCCGCGCGTCCGGCGTGCGCCTGCACCACGCCCGGCCGATCCTGGTGGGCGACCGCGTCGTCGGCGTCGTCCTGCTGTCGCGCTCGCCTCGCGCGCTGTTTCGCGGCCTCTACGAGGATCGCGGCAAGATCATCCTGGGCGTGGTGGGCATCTTCGCCATCCTGGTGCTGCTGTCGGGCCTGGTCTCGCGCGGCGTGACCCGGCCGATCGAGGCGCTGAGCGCGGCCTCGCGGGACATGGCGACGGGACGCGGCGCGCCGCCCGAAACGCCGACAACGGCGGCCGTCGAGATCCAGACGCTCTACGACGAGTTTCGGGTCATGGCGTTGGCCATCGACCGCCGGTCCAGCTACCTGCGCGACTTCGCCACCGCCGTCAGCCACGAGTTCAAGACGCCCCTGGCGGGGATCGCCGGCGCCGTGGAGCTGTTGCAGGATCACGCCGAGACCATGAGCCGGGAAGACCGGCGCCGCTTCCTCGACAACGCCGGGGCCGACACGGCCCGACTGTCCCTGCTGGTCACGCGCCTGCTGGACCTGGCCCGCGCGGACATGGCCCGCCCCGAGATGGACGCGGCGACCAGCCTGGTCGCCCCGCTTCGCCGCGCCGCCGACGCCGTGGTCGGCGAGACGTTCCGGATCGCGCTGCGCCTGCCAGACCAGGCGCCCCTCGCGGCGGTTCCGGAAGCGACGCTCGACACCGTGCTCAGCGTGCTCTTCCAGAACAGCCGCCAGGCCGGGGCCGGCCTGGTCGTCGTCACCTTGAGCCAGACGGCCGAGACGATCGTGCTGCGGATCGCCGACGACGGTCCGGGGGTCCCCTTCGCCGATCGCGCCCGACTGTTCGAGCCCTTTTTCACCAGTCGCAGGACCGAGGGCGGCACGGGCCTAGGCCTCTCCATCGCCCGGTCCCTGCTCGCCGCCAGCCATGGCGCGATCCAGTGGGTCGAAAGCGACGTCGGCGCGGCGTTCGAGGTGATCCTGCCCGTCGCGCGCTAGGCTCTGCACGCCGTCTTCACCAGATCTCGACACCGGCCGCCGCCTGGCCTGCACCCCGTCCGACGATCCTCGCGGTTCAGGGAGGACGCACCATGGATGGCGACGAAAACGCAGAGGCCTATCGGCTGGCGGTGCGCGAGGACCGCGGGGCCTGGAACTGGACCCTCTCGCGGGGCGAGTCGGTGGCCATGATGGGCGAAGCGCCGGGCCTTGAAGACGCTGTCCGGCGGGCCGCCTTCGCCGCCGGAGCCCACGCCGCGTTCAAAAGGATCGGCCGTCGCAGGTTCTGAGTTGGCCTTCCCTCAGCGGTAGTCGAGACGCCAGGTGATCTTGAACGGCGTCGCTGGGTCCGTCGGGGCGCCCTGGCAGACGACCTTGGTCGTCATGGCGCCCGCCGCGGATCGGTATTCCTTGTCCTGTCCGGTCGGGCCGGACTGGCAGGATTTCAGGCCTTCCACCGCAAAGCGGCGCACCGCCCCGTCGGCGAAGGTGGTGGTTGCACCGGCCTGCTTGGCGCCGCCGGAGAACGATCCGAACTGCAGCTCGATATCCTTGATCTTCACGCCCTTGGCCGGGGT
>NZ_JBXARO010000009.1:0-261302 GCF_058808315.1 Caulobacter sp. GW821-FHT11E11 | reverse complement strand
CTGCGGGTGGTGGTGAGTGATCCCGCCGCCATCGACGAGGCGGCGCTCGACGCCGCCGGCGTCCGAGGTGTCGTCCGCGTGGGAGAGCGCGCCATCCACGTGGTGCTGGGTCCCTCCGCCGAACGGGTCGGCGAAGCGATGAGGTGCCTGCTCTAACCCACCAGCAGGTCGCGGATCTTGGCGTTCAGTTGCTCGGGCGCGAACGGCTTCATCAGGTAGCCGTTGGCCCCGGCCTGCATGGCCATGACGATGCGGTCCAGGCGCCCTTCGCCGGTCAGCATCAGGATCGGGATGTTGGCGCATGCGGCGATCGACCGCAGGGTCCGGACGAGCTCGATCCCGTCGGTCGTGGGCAGGCGGACGTCGAGGACGAACAGGGCCGGCGGGGTGGCGTGAACCTTGCCCAGCATCCGTTCCCCGGTCTCGAACAGCTCGACGGAATAGCCTTGCGGGGCCAGTGCGGTCTGGAGAAACGCCAGGATCAGAGGGTCGTCATCGACGACGAAGATCGTAGGCGCGACGGCGACTGACGGCATGGGGCATCCTGTCCAGGCGCTCGAGTGCAGCGCGGCTCCAGCCTTGCCGGGCGGCGGGGCGGGATCAAGGGGCCGCAGGTTGCATCGCGACTAACCCGCCCTTCATGCTTTTGCGCGACGGATAAGGCTTCAGCCCACGTTCGGGCAGGACAGAAAGTCCATGATGGCCGTTGAACACGACGAGATCGACGTCGCGACCTTGCGCGCGCGTCTTGACCGCATGACCCGCCTGGCCAAGGCTCAGGCCGCCCTGTCGGAAGCCGATCTCGACCTCGACACTTTCATGCAGGCCATCGTCGAGCACCTGGCCGAGCTGACCGGCGCCAAGGGTGCGATCGTCGAGCTGGTCGACGGCGGCGACCTCCTTTACCGCGCCGCGACCGACAAGAGCCTGGTCGGCACGCGCCTGAAGCGCGAGAACAGCTTCTCGGGCCTTTGCGTCGCCACCGCCGAGGTGATGATCTGCGCCGACGCCCTGACCGACGACCGCGTGGACCGCGAGGCCTGTGTCCGGGTGGGCGTGAGCTCGATGGTCTGCGCCCCGCTGATGCACGCCGGCGAGGCCCTGGGCGTGCTGAAGGTGTTCTCCGAGCACAAGAGCGCCTTCGGCGACGACGACATCGAGATCCTGCGCGTACTGGCCTCGCTGCTGGGGGCGGCGATGTCGCGCCAGCTGGCCTTCGAGCAGAACCAGCGCCTGCTGGCCGAAAAGACCCAGGCCCTGGAATGCGCCGCCTGGGAAGCCCGCCAGCGCGCGGTCCAGGAAGAGCTGTTCGAGACCGCCTTCCACCACGCCCCGATCGGCATGGCCCTGGTCGGACTGGACGGCCGCTTCCTGAAGCTGAACACCCACTATTGCGACATCATCGGCTATCCGCCGCGCGAGGCGCGAGGGCTGGACTTCCAGGCCATCACCCATCCCGATGACCTGAACGCCGACATGAGCCTGCTGAGCCAGCTGCTGGCCGGCGAGATCCCCGGCTACCAGATGGAGAAGCGCTACATCCACAAGGACGGCGCGACCATCCGCGTGCGGCTGTCGGTGTCGCTGGTCCGCGAGAAGGACGGCGCGCCCAAGCACTTCATCGCCCAGATCGAGGACCTGACCGAGACGCGGGCCATCGAGAACCGCTATCGGTTGATGGCGCAGAACGCGACGGACATCATCGTCACCAGCGACATGCGGGGTCTGGCGACCTTCGTCTCGCCTGCCTGCGAGGCGGTCACCGGCTATGCGCCCGAGGACATCGTCGGCCGCTCGTCGCTGCCGATCACCCATCCCGACGACCAGGACCTGGTCCGCGACGCCTTCGGCCGCCTGCTGGCCGGCCAGCCTATCGACCGGGTGCGCTGGCGCGTGCGCCACAAACTCAGCGGCGCCTGGACCTGGCTGGAGTCCAATCCCGTCCTAGTTCGCGACGAGACCACCGGCGGTGCGATCGGCTATCTGGACGTGCTGCGCGACGTCACCGCCCAGAAGGCCCAGGAAGACGCCCTGGCCCAGGCCCGCCTGGACGCCGAGGCGGCCATGCGCTCCAAGGCCGACTTCCTGGCCAACATGTCCCACGAGCTGCGCACGCCGCTCAACAGCATCATCGGCTTCACGCGCCTGCTGACCGAGAGCCGCGACCTCTCGGCCGAGGACCAGCGCCGGGTCGAGCTGGCGCACGGCGCCGGCCAGGCCCTGCATGCCGTCATCGACAACGTGCTGGACTTCTCGAAGCTGGAGGCCGCCGCCCTGGAGCTGCACAAGGCCCCGTTCGATCCGGCCGAGCTGCTGCGCCAGACCGTCGGCATGCTGGAGCCCCAGGCCGCGGCCAAGGACCTGCGCCTGAAGACCATGATCGACACCGACTCCCCGGCCTGCGTGATCGGCGACGCCGGCCGCGTGCGCCAGGTGCTGCTGAACCTTTTGTCCAACGCCGTGAAGTTCACCTCCAAGGGCGGGGTCACCGCGACTCTCGTCTGCCTGGGCGGCGACTTGGCGGCGCCGCGCCTGCGGGTCGAAATCGTCGACACCGGCTCGGGCATCGACGCCTCCAAGCAGGCGGGCGTCTTCAACCGTTTCGTCCAGGCCGGCTCGTCGGTCTCGGCCCACTACGGCGGCACCGGCCTGGGCCTGGCCATCTCGCGCCAGCTGGTCGAGCTGATGGGCGGCGAGATCGGCGTCGAGAGCGCGGCGGGCAAAGGCTCGACCTTCTGGTTCGAGCTGGCCCTGCCGACGGGCGCCGCCGAGGGGGGGGGCAAGGCCGCACCGGCTCCCGAGCCGCTGCGCCTGACGGGTCACCGTATCCTGGTGGTCGACGATGTCGAGCTGAACCGCGAACTGATGCTGGCCCTGCTCAGCAAGTACGGTTGTGAAGTCGGCCTGGCCGAGGACGGCGCCCAGGCCATCGAAGCCCTGCGCGCCAAGCCCTTCGAGCTCGTCCTGATGGACTGCCAGATGCCGGTCATGGACGGTTTCGTGGCCACCCAGACGATCCGCGCCTCCGGTGAGATGTTCGCCGACATTCCGATCGTGGCCCTGACCGCCAGCGCCCAGCCCGAACATCTAGCCCGCTGCGAGGCGGCCGGCATGAACGACCACCTGACCAAGCCGCTGAACCCGGGCGCGCTGGAGCGGGTGCTGGATATGGTGTTCCGCAAAGCGCCTACGCCGGTCCTGGCCGTGCCCGAGCCCGACGCTGGCGAGGAGGCCCGCCGTTATCTCGTCGAGTCGATGGGCCCGGCGGCGGTTCGTTCGCTGCTGGCCATCCTGCTGGCCCAGCTGGAGAATCGCTTCGCCCAGCTGGACACCCAGACCGTGCGCGAGGACGCCCACGCCCTGGCCGGCTCGTCGGGCATGATGGGCTTCCTGGATCTGTCCAAGGTCTGCCGCGACCTGGAAGCCGTGATCGACGACGGCGGCGACCACAAGGCCGCTCTGGATTTGACACTGGGCCTCGTCTCGCGAACGATCGGGGTCGCCCGGCGTTGGGAAGCCGAACTCGCCGTGGTCGAAGACGCGCCCCGGCGCCAGATGATGCATTAAGGAGAGTTCGCCGTGCCCGCGTCCGCCGCTGTCCTGGTGATCGATGACGACGCCGTGGTGCGCCAGTTCGTCGAGCTCGTCCTGACCCAGGCCGGCTACAACGTCTCGTCCGTGGCGACCGCCGAGCTGGGCATCAAGGCCCTGCAGACCGCCCGCTGGGACCTGGTTCTGCTGGACATCAACATCCCCGACATGACCGGGCTGGAGGTGCTGCGCCTGCTGCGTAAGTACCAGAAGGTCAAGGCCGCGGTGATGATGATGACCGCGCGCGGCGACGCCGCCACCGTGCGCGAGGCGCTGTCGGAGGGCGCCGACGGCTACCTCGTCAAGCCGTTCGGGCCGCAGGACCTGCTCAAGCGAGTCGAGGCCATGCTGAACCCCGAGAAGTTCCGCGCCGGTCCCAAGGACGACGGCCGGCAGAGCGTCCAGCTGGACTGATCACCAGCTGAGATACAGCGCCTCGGACACCTTCTCGATCGGCCCGTTCAGCACCTTGGCGACGGCGGAATTGCCGCTGACTAGCGACAGCCGGCGCCGATAGAGCTCCGGAGGCACGGCCGCGCGATAGACCGTCTCACCCCGCTGGCCGTCGAACGACAGGGCCCACAGCACGCCGCGCCGGTTCAGGTCCTCCAGCGCCGCGAACAACTCCGCCTCATCGATGCCGCCGATATAGCGCTGGCGGTTTCCGGCATAGGGCGGGTCCAGATAGACGAAGTCGCCGGGCCGCGCCTGCGCCAGGGTCTCGCGATAGTCGCTGGCGACGAAGGTCACGCCCTGGATCCGCGCCGACCAGGTCCGTACGGCCTTCTCGAAGCGCACCGGCAGCATGCCCTTGCGCGACAGATGGAACGAGTTGTTGAAGTCGCCGGCCTGGCTGAAACGGACGATGCCGTTGACGCAGGTGCGCATCAGGAAGTTCAGGTCGGTCGGACGCTTCTCCGCATTGAACCGCTCGCGCACGGCGTAGAAGTAGCCGGGCAGGTCGTCCTGCAGCCGCCGCCACTGGTCGGCATAATCGGCGATCAGAACCCCTGGCTCGTCGCGCACCATCGTCCAGAAGCCGATCAGCGGGGCGTAGAGGTCGCTGGCCACCGCCCCGTCGCGGGCCAGGTGATAGAGCACCGCCCCGCCGCCCAGGAACGCCTCGACATAACGCTCATGCGCCGGGGCCAGCAGGGCGATCTCGGACGCCTGGCTGCGCTTGCTGCCGGTCCATTTCAGGATCGACGGGACCGCGTCCAGCGTCATGCCGGATCCCGGGTGTGGGGGGCGGTTGGCGATGTTCCAGGATCGAGGGTGGTGGCGGAGAGGGTGGGATTCGAACCCACGGTGCCCTTCCAGGCACGCCGCATTTCGAGTGCGGTACATTCGACCACTCTGCCACCTCTCCAGGCCGCCGGTCCAGGAGGCTTTTAGGCCTCCCGAGGTCGAGGGCGCGATGTCTAACGGCGTCGCCGCCGGGACGCAAGCCCTTCCGTCGCGGTTTTTTCCGATCAGCCTTTTGGTCGCAGAATCATCTGAGTGCAGCGGAAAAGGGCGATGGTCTTTCCGGTCGCTTCGGCGGTGACGACGGCGTCCCAGACCTGGGTGTTGCGGCCGCCGTGGACCAGCTTGGCCTCGACCGCCACGCCGCCGTCGCGGGCGGTGCCCAGGAAGTTCGACTTCAGCTCGATGGTGGTGAAGCTGGTCCCGCCTTCGGGCAGGGAGACCACGCAGCCATAGCCGCAGGCCGAGTCGGCCAGGGCGATGACGCTGGCGGCGTGCAGGAAGCCGTTGGGGGCCATGTGGCGCGGTCCGACGTCGAACCGGCCCTTCACCAGGCCGTGGGTAGCCTCCAGCCATTGCAGGCCCAGGAGGTCGGGCAGGGAGCCGGCCTGACCGGCGGTCAGGGCGTCGCTGAAATCCTCGGACATGCGTCGTCTCCATATAAGTTCGCATGCGAAACTTATGGGGCGAGCGCGGTGGCGCCAAGTCCGTTTTTAAAGAAAACGGATTTAGAGCGTGGTGATGTCGACCGGCGGGAAGCGGGGGCCGCTTTCCGGCTCGGACGGCAGCTTGCCCGAGCGGATGGCCACGCGCAGGGCGGCGGGGGCCAGCACCGGGTCGGGCAGGAAGGCGTCGGCGGCGGTGCGCAGCGCGATGAAGTCCAGCCGGTCGATCGTGTCGTTCAGCTGGATGTTGGCGGTCTTTTCCTCAGCGATGGTCGACTCGCAGGTCTCGCCCGCGCAGACGCCCGGCAGCACGCGGGTCTGCGGCGGCAGGCTGAGGAACTTGCGGGCGTCGTCCCACGCCTTGCCGGCGTCGGCGCCCGGGATGTCGCAACGGCCCGCGCCTTCGCCGGGCGAGAGCATCAGGTCGCCGGTGAACAGCACGTCGCCCATGCGGTAGGCGACAGCGCCGGGCAGGCGGCCGGTCAGGGCGATCGGGGTGAACTCGACGCCGCCCATCGGGAAGGCCTCGCCGTCCTGGGCCAGCTTGTCGAAGTCCCAGCCTTCGACGTCGACCATGGGTTCGTTGAACTTGGGGGCCAGGCGCTTGAGGCTCTCGACGACATTCGCGCCGATGCAGACCGAGGCGCCGGTCTCGTATTTGAGGTGGCCGGCGGCCGAGACGTGGCCCATGTGCAGGCCGGTCTCGAGGATCCAGGTGGGTCCTAAGTCCTTGGCGCGGATGTCGGCGATAATGCCGTCCACGAAACTGGTGTCGACGGCCTCCGTCACCGGATCGAAGTCCAGCACGGGGTCGACGATGGCGCAGAGGAAGGTGGCCGGATCGACGATCAGATAGGTCACCGTCCCCGTCGCGGGATGGCGATATGCGGTGATTTCCGGCTGCATCAAAAAGCCTCGGACGCCCAAGGCCGGCAACATGGCCGCCAAGCCGTTAAACATCCGCGAACAGCGCTACAGCTTTCGACGGATTTGAGACGGATTATCGAGGCGCGGCGGCAGAGCACGGATGGGCGCCGTCGCGCAGGCCCTCGACCCAAAGCGGCTCGACATAGCGGCCGCCGTCGCGGAATCCAGGCGCGCAGCCGTCCGGAGCGTCGGCCGAGCGGCTGGCGCCGCCCGCCATCACCGACAGGGCGACCGACTGCTGCGAGCCGCCACGCGTGCGACCATAGCCCGGGCCGTACCCATATCCGGTACCGAAGCCGCCGCCATAGTAGCCGCCGCCGTAACCACCGCCGCCGTAGTACGGGTCGGCGTAGTAGCCGCCGTGCTTGCCGAAGTCGGTCTTGGAGACGGCGATGCCGACGGTGGCGTTCTCGCCGACCGGGAACAGGCCCGAGGCATAGACGCTGCGATAGCCGCCGGTGCCGACCGACACGCCCATCGAGCCATGGACCTTGCGCTTGCCGTCCGCGTCGCGGTCATCCGAGAGGCCGGCGGGCAGGATGCCGCGGTGCTCGTCGTCCATCGGCGGCGAGTGGTAGATGAAGTTGTCGATCTGCTGCTGGGTGGTGAGCGGCGGCGTCGTGGCGGTCGCGACCGGAGCCGGCGGCGCCTGGGCGGCCAGGGCTTCGGCGGACGGTTTGGCCTGGGCGGTGGCGATGACTTCGTCGTCGGGCGTGGCCGCGAAGGCGGGACCAGCGAGGGCGGCGCCGAGAGCGAGGATCGCGAGATAGGGCCGCATGGTACGCTCCACGATAACGAGGCTGGCAATCTAGAGCGCCAAGCCAGCGCAATTAGGGCGCTTTTGTTGCCACGTGGCAAGCTTGGCCCATCCTGAGCATATGGGCCGTGCTCAGAGGGTTTCCAAGTCGGCCTGCAGCGCCGCCATGTCGGCGGGCAGGGGGGTCTCGAACCGCAGCGTCTCGCCCGTCACCGGATGGACGAAGCCCAGCACCGCCGCGTGCAGCGCCTGACGCTTGAGGCCGGCCGCCGCGATCATCTCGCGCACCGCCTGGGCCGGCTGGCTGGCGCCGTATACGGGGTCGGCCAGGCACGGCGAGCCCTTGCTCGCCATGTGGACGCGGATCTGGTGGGTGCGGCCGGTCTCCAGCCGGCAGGCGACGCGCGCGGCCAGCGGCTTGTCCTGCGGGCCGAACGTCGCTTCGACCGTGTAGTGGGTGATCGCCTGTCGGCCGCCCGAGCGCAGCACGGCCATCTTCTTGCGGTCGCCGGGCGAGCGGCCGATCTGGGTGTCGATCGTGCCTGACGATAGCGAGGGCGCGCCGCGCGTCAGGGCGACGTACAGCCGGTCGATGTCGTGGGTCGAGAACAGCTTCGACAGGCCCTGGTGCGCCACGTCGCTCTTGGCCGCGACCATGACGCCCGACGTGTCCTTGTCCAGGCGGTGGACGATGCCCGGCCGCGCCACGCCGCCGATCCCCGACAGGCTGTCGCCGCAGTGGTGCAGCAGGGCGTTGACCAGGGTGCCGTCCGGCGTGCCGGGGGCCGGGTGCACGGCCATGCCGGGCGCCTTGTCGACCACGATCAGGTGCTCGTCCTCATAGAGGATGGTCAGCGGAATGGCCTGGGCTTCCGGCTCGGCCGGCGCGGGCGGCGGCACGACCAGCGCGTAGGTCCCGGCCTTGGCCTTGCGCGAGGCGTCGGTGATCGGCTGGCCGTCCAGGCTCAGGCGGCCCTCGCCGATCAGGGCCTGCAGGCGGGCGCGGGAGATGTCGGGGAACAGCGGGGCCAGCACCTTGTCCAGCCGCTGGCCGGCCAGGGCTTCGGGCAGGTCGGCGGCCAGGGTCTCGCCGGCGCCCTCTTCGGCGACATCGGCGTCCAGGATGTCGTCATCCAACCGCTCGTCGGTCTGGTCCAGCCTGTCTTCCACCGGGGGTTTCATCGCTCCTTCACAGGTCCGTCGCGTCGTCGACATCGGCCATGCCTACGGCCGGGGTCGAGTTTGTACCTTTGGGGGATAGTCCATGCGCGCTTTCCGCACCACCACGCTGTTGACCGCCAGCCTTCTGGCCCTGGTCGCCGCCGCTCCGGCCTTCGCCGCGGATGAGACGCCGGCCGCCAACACCGAGCAGAACAACACCCTGGGCGAGCTGGTCATCACGGCCCAGAAGCACGCCCAGGACCCGGTGGAGGTGCCGATCGCGGTCACCGCCTATTCGGGCAAGTTCCTGGAAGCCATCGGCGTCAAGTCGTTCGAGGAGCTGTCGGCCTTCACCCCCGGCTTCCTGGTCCAGAACCAGTCGAACAACAACTCGGGCTTCGTGATGCGCGGCATCACCTCGGACTCCGGTTCGGCCACCGATGAAACCCGCGTCTCGATCTATCAGGACGGCGTGCCGATCTCGCGCTCGCGCGGTTCGTATGTCGAGCTGTTCGACATGGAGCGCGTCGAAATCGCCAAGGGTCCGCAGTCGACCCTGTTCGGCCGCGGCGCCCTGATCGGCGCGGTGAACCTGGTGCAGAACAAGGCCAACCCGGCCAGCTTCGACTGGGCCGCCAAGGCCGAGGGCGGCACCGGCGGCTACGCCGTCGGCGAGGCCATGGTGAACTTCGCGTTCGGTGACGGTTCGGCTCTGCGCCTGGCCGCCCGCACGCGCCAAGTCGATGGCTACGTCAAGGACGCGGCCGGCGGCGACGCCTTCAACTCGACCGACACGCAAGCCGTGCGCCTAGCCTATCACCTGGAGCCGGGCGCGCTGAAGATCGACCTGATCGGCAACTATCAGGAAGACGACACCAGCGGCACGTCGTTCAAGAGCCACACCTTCAACCCGACCAACCCGGTGACGGGCGAGGTGCTGGGCAATACCGAGGTCGGCTCGGCCGCGACCCTGTCGCCGGGCGCCGGCTTCGAAGGCGGCGCGCCGCTGGGCCTGGACCGCAAGGTCTATGGCCTCACCGCCCTGGTCGACTGGCGCCTGAACGACAGCCTGACCCTGTCGTCGATCACCGCCACCCGCGCCTTCCACTCGGTGGAAGTGTTCGATCCGGATGGTGCGAGCCTGCCGATTCTGACCTTCGCCGAGGACGCCCAAGGTCGCCAGCAGAGCCAGGAACTGCGCCTGCGCTATGACAACGGAGGCCGCTTCTCGGGCTTCGTCGGCGCCAACTATTTCCACGAGACCGGCTCGTGGCGCATCCCGGGCCAGTTCGACGAGCGCCTGGTCCTGGCCCTGCTGGCTGGCGCCACGCCGCTGGGCATCAGCCGGCCGAACCCGCAGCCGCTGGCCGTGCTGACCAACCCGGCCTATCTGGCCACCGTGCTGCAGCTGGGCTTCGGCATCCCCTCGAGCCTGGCCCCGGGCCTGGTCTCGAACCTCAAGTCGGTGCACCGCGAGACCTTCGCCAACTACGGCGAGAACACCGCCTATGACGTCTATGCCGACGGCACGTTCAAGCTGACCGACAAGTTCGAGATCACCGCCGGCATCCGCTACACCAGCGAAGATCGCGAGGCCGCTTATCGCTCGAGCGTCGACAACGGCCGCTCGATCCTGGGCATCCTGCTGGCGGCGCCGACGCCGACCAACCTGTTCCTGGCCGCCCAGCCGAATGCGGTGAACAACCCGCTGCTGCCGACGGTGGGCCTGATCGCCCAGCCGACGACCAACAACGGCGACACCTTCCGCAAGGCCATCGACGACAGCGGCGTCACCTGGCGCCTGGTCGGCCGCTACGCCGCCTCGGACGATCTGAGCCTCTACGCCTCGTTCGCCCGCGGCCGTCGTCCGGACGTGATCTCGGCCAGCGCCCCGGCCGCCCCGCTGGGCGCGGCTCGCTTCAACGTCGTCGCCTCGGAAACGGTCGACAGCTACGAAGCCGGCGCCAAGGGCAAGCTGCTGGACGGCCGCCTGTTCCTGTCGGGTTCGGTGTTCCGCTACGACTACGACAACTTCGCCACCAGCTTCCGCCAGGGCGCGCAGGTCGTGACCCTGAACGCCGGCAAGGCCAAGGCCTACGGCTTCGAAGGTGAAGCCCGCATCCAGGCCGGGGACTTCTGGACCCTGTTCGGCACCTACGCCTACAACCACGCCCGCCTCGAAAGCGGCCTGCGCGAGGGCAACCGCTTCCGCCTGTCGCCCGACCAGACCTTCTCGGTCGGCGCCGCGTTCAGCCGTGAAGCCCTGGGCGGCAAGCTGACCTTCACCCCGACCTACACCTGGCGTTCGAAAATGTTCTTCGACGACGACAACGATCGCTCGGACCTGCAGTCGGCGGGCCTGTTCCCCGACACCAAGGTCGACGAGTTCCAGAACGCCTACGGCCTGCTGAACGTCCGCCTGGGCTTTGGCGCCGCCGACGACCGCTGGAAGGTCGAGGCCTTCGTCGAGAACCTGGGCGACGAGCGTTACCTGAAGGACGCCGGCAACACCGGCGACAGCTTCGGCATCCCGACCTTCATCGCCGGCAAGCCCCGCTTCATGGGCCTGGGCGTGACGTTCCGTCGATAAGGCGGCAACGTAGTCAGTAAACGGAGTACTGGGATGACGATCGACCGTCGTAAGGTTCTGGGCCTCTTGGGCCTGTCGGGCGCGGCCGCCGGTGAGGCCGTCGCCCAGCCCATCAACTGGTACAAGGGTCCGGTGGCCTTCGAGCACGGGGTCGCCAGCGGCGATCCCGGCCTGACCTATGTGATCCTCTGGACCCGGGTGACGCCCAAACAGCAGCCGGCCGGCGACATCGACGTCGTGCTGGAGGTCGCCGCCGATCCGGGCTTCAAGACCATCGTCACCTCCAGCCGGGGCCTGCGCGCCCGCGCCAGCCGCGACTGGACCGTCAAGCACGACTTGGACGGCCAGGGGCTGAAGCCGGCGACCGAGTACTGGTATCGCTTCAAGGCCAATGGCGTCACCTCGCCCGTCGGCCGCACCAAGACCCTGCCGAAGGGCGCGACCAAGGACGTCGTCCTGGCGGTGGCCTCGTGCAGCCTGCATCCGAACGGCTACTTCAACGCCTATGACGCCATCGCCAGGCTGGACCGCGTCGACGCTGTGCTGCACCTGGGCGACTACATCTACGAGTACGGCGGCGGTCCCAAGGACTACGGCATGACCTCGCCGGTGGCCAAGTCGCGCCCGCCCGAGCCAGCGCACGAGATCGTCACCCTGGCCGACTATCGCGCCCGTCACGCGCAGTACAAGACCGACCCGGCGTTGCAGGCGGCCCACGCCCGCGCGCCGTGGATCGTGGTCTGGGACGACCACGAGACCGCTAATGACAGCTGGATCGGCGGGGCCGAGAACCACGACCCCAAGACCGAAGGCGACTGGGCGACGCGCAAGGCCGCGGCGCTGAAGGCCTATTACGAGTGGATGCCGATCCGCGACGCCGGCGCCCAGACCCTGCCCGAAGCGGCCTGGCGAGACTTCCAGTTCGGCGACGTCGCCAGCCTGCTGATGGTCGAGACGCGCCTGACCGGGCGCACCCCTCAACTGGAATACGAAGACCTGGCGTTCGTCGACGGCAAGCCGGACCTGGCCGCCTTCAATGCCAAGTGGAAGGACCCCGCCCGCCGCCTGATGGGCGAGGGCCAGGAGCAGTGGCTGGCCAGCCAGGTCGGCGCCTCGACCAAGGCCGGCACCGCCTGGCAGGTGCTGGGCAACCAGGTGGTCATGGCCCGCGTCGCGCCGCCCGACCTGAAGAAGACCATGGGCGAGGAAAAGTTCGCCGCCGCCCTGGCCGCCCTGCCGGCCAAGGTCCGGCCGCGCGTGGCGCTGTCGGTGGCGATGTCGGCCTTCGACGTCCCCTCGAACCTGGACGCCTGGGACGGCTATCCGGCTGATCGCCAGCGGGTCTACGACATCCTCACGGCCGCCAAGGCCCGGCCGATCGTGCTGGCAGGCGACAGCCACATGTTCTGGGCCAACGAGCTGTGGAACGACGCCGGCGACAAGCGGGTGGCGGCCGAGTTCGGCGCGACCTCCGTGACCTCGCCGGGCTATGGCGACGCGCTGCCGGGCGTGCCGTTGGGCGAGGCCTTCGTCCAGCGCAACAAGGAAGTGAAATACGCCCACCCCAGCGCCAAGGGCTATCTGCTGCTGACCCTGGAGCACGGCAAGGCGACCGGCGAGCTGATCGCGGTGTCGACGATCGTCGACACCAAGTACGAGACCAGCGTGCTGAAGCGCTTCGTGGTGACGCCGTCGACCGACGGCGGCGTCGAGGCGCTGAAGGAGGCCTAGCGCCGCTCCAGCGCCAGCTTCAGACCGAACGCCACGAAGACGCTGCCGGTGATGCGGTCCAGCCACTGGACCACCACCGGCACGCGCAGCAGGCCGGCGATCGGCACGGTGGCGGCGATCAGGGCGGCGAACCACAGCAGGCCCTCCACCACGTGGATGCCGGTCAGCAGCAGGCCGAACCGCGCCGGATCGACGCCGGGCGGCATGAACTGGGGCAGGAACGAGACGTAGAAGATCCCGACCTTGGGATTGAGCAGGTTGGTCAAGAGGCCCCGACGCATCGCGGCGATCGGGCCTGCGTCGACAGCCTTCATCTCACCCGGCTCGAACGCGTCGCGGGGTTTCAGGATCATGCGGATCCCGGTCCAGGCCAAGTAGGCCGCGCCGGTCCACTTCAGCACCGTGTAGGCCAACTCCGACGCCGTCAGCAGCGCCCCGACCCCGAACGAGGCGGCCGCGCCCCAGACCAGGCAGCCCAGGCCGATGCCGATCGCCGCGCCAATGGCGCGTTTCGGACCTTCAGCGGCCGCCGTCCGGATGACCAGCGCCGTATCCAGGCCCGGCGTCAGGGTCAGCAGGCCCGCGGCCAGGGTGAAGGCGATCAGAGCTTCATGCGTGGTCATGGAGGGGCGCTTCCCGTTCGACGAGCTTGCCGTCTTCCCAGACGCGATAGAAGCACGAACGGAAGCCGACGTGACAGGCGCCGCCGTCGCCGCGCGGGCGCACCTTGATCAGCACCGCGTCCTGGTCGCAGTCGACCCGCAGCTCGACGACGTCCTGCAACTGGCCGCTGGTCTCGCCCTTCTTCCAGAGCTCATTGCGCGAGCGGCTGAAATAGTGGGCGATGTTGGTCTCGACGGTAAGCTTGAGGGCTTCGTCGTTCATCCAGGCCAGCATCAGGATCTCGCCGGTGTCGGCGTGCTGCGCCACCGCCACGACCAGGCCGTCGGCGTTGAAGCGCGGGGAGAGGGCGTCGCCGCGCTCCAGCTCGTGCCTGGTGTGGGCTTGGGGGAACAGGTCGGTGCTCATGGCGCCACATATGGCGCAGGCCTGGGCCGTGCGCTAGTTTCCCCGCCGCTTAGGGGAGCGGGATGAACCTGAAAGACCGCATCAAGGCCAGCGTGGCGGCGCTGGACGAGAGGGCAAGACCGTGGGCGCGCCAGTCGCGCTGGAACGGCTATGCCTACGAGTTCCTGCTGTTCGGGCTGAAGCAGGCCTGGGCCTGCCTGTTCGGCGGCCTGATGCTGACCTTGATGGTCGGCTCGCACCTGCTGTGGCCGGAGCACGCGCCGCTGGCGCGTTACGACTTCCTGGTCATCGCCGCGGTCGCCATCCAGGCCCTGCTGCTGGCCCTGAAGCTGGAGCGCTGGGACGAGGCGCTGGTCATCTTCATCTTCCACGTGGTCGGCACGGTGATGGAGCTGTTCAAGACGGCCCATGGTTCTTGGATCTATCCCGAGCCCAGCCTCCTGCGCATCGCCGGCGTGCCGCTGTTCACCGGCTTCATGTACGCCTGCGTCGGCAGCTATATCGCCCGCATCTGGCGGCTGTTCGACATCACCTTCGAACGCTATCCGCCGTTCTGGAGCACCCACATCCTGGCGGTGCTGATCTATTTGAACTTCTTCAGCCACCACTACATCGTCGACTTCCGGGTGGGGCTGTTCGCCCTGTCGGCGGTGCTGTTCGGGCGGACCTGGTTCGTGTTCACGCCGGACCAGACCGCCCGCCGCATGCCGATGCTGATGGGCGCGGTGCTGGTGTCGCTGTTCATCTGGTTCGCCGAGAACCTGGGCACCTTCGCCGGGGCCTGGATCTATCCCAGCCAGGCGCAGGGATGGCATCTGGTGCCGATCGAGAAGATGGGCGCCTGGTATCTGCTGATGCTGATCAGCTTTGTCTTGGTGACGCTGGTCCACCGCCCGGTGGACGCCTGCGTCGCGCGGATCCGCGAAGGGATCCGCGCGGCCGCCTAAGGCCTACTTCCGCACCAGGTCCATGAAGCGTTGCTGCAGGACCTTGTCGGTCTTGAACACGCCGCGGAACTGGGTGGTGATCGTCGAGACGTCGTGGTGGTGGACGCCGCGCGTCGACATGCATTGATGCTCGGCGTCGATCAGCACGGCCACGCCGGCGGCGCTGAGGTGGTCCTCGATGGCGTCGGCGATCTGCATGGTTATGGTTTCTTGCGTCTGCAGACGCTTGGCGAAGATCTCGGTCAGGCGGGCCAGCTTGGACAGGCCGACGACCTTGCCGGTCGGCATGTAGGCGATCCAAGCCTTGCCCAGGAACGGCGCCATGTGGTGCTCGCAGTGGCTCTGCACGTCGATGCCGCGCAGCATGACCATGTCGTCATAGCCCTGCACGTCCTCGAAGGTGCGCGACAGCTCCTTGGCCGGGTCGCCGTTGTAGCCGGCGAACCACTCGCCATAGGCGTCGACCACGCGCTGGGGCGTGTCGAGCAGGCCTTCGCGGTCGGGATTGTCGCCGGCCCAGGCCAGCAGGGTCCGCACCGCGGCCATGGCCTCGTCTCGGGTGGGGCGCTGGGCGGGTTCAAGATCAAGACCGGTTTCAGAGCCGATCAGGGTTCGCTCGCGGGTCAGTGCGTCCATGTTTTGAAGAGGTTCTTCCCGGGCTGAGTTGCGCCGAAGCGCCTGTCGCTCCGGAATTACGCGTGCCACCCGCGCACACTCCGGACCAATCAGACGTGGTGGAGAGCGTGCGTCCTAGCTATATGGGGCCGGCCCCTTCGCGGGGCAACACCTCCGTTACGTTAGGTTGCTGCGGCCCAATGACCCTGAAGATCCACGACACCATGGCGCGCGAGAAGCGCGACTTCGTTCCCGCCGATCCCCAGCGGGTGACGATGTATGTCTGCGGTCCGACGGTCTACAACTACGCCCACATCGGCAATTTCCGGCCCGTGGTGGCGTTCGACGTGCTGTTCCGGGTGCTGCGCCACCTCTATGGCGAGGACGCGGTGGTCTATGCCCGCAACGTCACGGACGTGGACGACAAGATCAACAAGAAGGCCACGGACGAGGGCGTCGAGATCAAGGTCATCACCGACCGCTACCTCGCCGCCTATCACGAGGACGCCGATGCGCTGGGCGCGCTGCGTCCGACCCTGGAGCCCAAGGCCACCGACCATATCGACGCGATCGTCGAGATGATCGGCAAGCTGGTCGCCAACGGTAAGGCCTACGCCGCCGAGGGCCACGTGCTGTTCGACACCCAGAGCTTCGCCGACTACGGCCAGCTGTCGGGCCGCGACCTGGACGAGATGATCGCCGGCGCCCGCGTCGAGGTCGCCCCCTACAAGCGCCACGCCGCCGACTTCGTGCTGTGGAAGCCGTCCAAGGAAAACGAGCCCGAGTGGAACAGCCCCTGGGGCGCGGGTCGTCCGGGCTGGCACATCGAGTGCTCGGCCATGATCGACAAGTCGCTGGGCAAGACCATCGACATCCATGCCGGCGGCATCGACCTGACCTTCCCGCACCACGAGAACGAAGTGGCCCAGAGCCGTTGCGCCCATGACCTGCCGGTCCTGGCCAACTACTGGATGCACAACGGCTTCCTCGACATGAGCGGGGAGAAGATGTCCAAGAGCCTGGGCAACGTCATCATCCCGCACGAGCTCTTGAAGACCGTGCCGGGCGAGGTGATCCGCTGGGCGCTGCTGTCGGCTCACTACCGCCAGCCGCTGGACTGGACGCCCGAGCTGATCGAGCAGTCGCGCAAGTCGCTGGACCGCCTGTACGGCGCCCTGCGTCGCGCCAAGGACGTGCCGATGGACCAGGCGATGGAGGCTCCGGCCGACACGCTGTCGGCCCTGCTGGACGACCTCAACACGCCGCTGGCCGCCTCGACCCTGTTCGAGGTGTCGAGCCTGATCGAGAAGGCCGTGACGGCTGGCGACACCGTCGCCATCGCCGCCAACAAGGCCCGCCTGATCGAGGCCGGCGCCCTGCTGGGCTTCCTGCAGGCCGATCCGGACAGCTGGTTCGAAGGCGACGCCTCCGACGAGCTGAAGGCCCAGGTCGAGGACCTGCTGGCCAAACGCCTGGCCGCCCGCAGCGCCAAGGACTGGACCGCCGCCGACGCCATCCGCGCCGAGCTGGACGCCCTGGGCGTGGTGGTCATGGACGGCCCTTCGGGCGCGACCTGGCGCATGAAGGACTAAACGACGTGACGTTCGAAAAGCAGGTGGTCCTGGTCTCCGGCGCTGGCCGGGGACTGGGGGCCGCCATCGCCCGCGCTTTCGCCGGTCAGGGCGCGTCCGTGGTGATCAACTATCGCCGCAGCGAAGCCGCCGCCCTCGCGCTCGCCGAAGAGCTCGGCGACCGTGCGGTGGCGATCCAGGCCGACGTCAGCGACCGCGACGAGACCCGCCGCATGGTCAATGAGGCCGCCGAGCACTTCGGCGACCACGTGACCACGGTGGTCAACAACGCCTTGGGCGACTTCAGCTTCAATGGTGACGGCCGCCACACGCTGCAGACGATTCCCTGGGAGGATTTTCAGGGCCAGCTGGACGTCTCGCTGCGTGGCTCGCTGAACCTGATCCAGGCCACGGCGCCGGCCATGGAACTGGCGGGGTTTGGCCGGATCATCAATGTCGGCACCAACCTCTTCCAGAATCCGGTGGTGCCGTATCACGACTACACCGCCGCCAAGGCCGCGCTGCTGTCGCTGACCCGCACGGCGGCCGGCGACCTGGGCCCGTCGGGGATCACGGTCAACATGGTCTCCGGCGGTCTGCTGCGCACGACCGACGCCAGCGCCGCGACGCCGGAGGCGATCTTCGACCTGATCGCCCAGAGCACGCCGCTGCGCCAGGTCACGACCCCGGCGCAGTTCGCCGACGCGGTCCTGTTCTTCGCCTCGCCCTGGAGCCGCGCCGTGACCGGCCAGAATCTGGTGGTCGACGGCGGCCTGGTTCGGGATTAGAAATTACAGTCATGAAACGCGCCGTCGAGCACCGTATCGGGGTCCAGGCCCCCGCCGAGATCGTCTGGGAAGTCGTGTCCGACTTCGCCACATGGGGTGAGTGGAACCCGCTCTACCGCAAGGCCGAGGGCCAGCTGAAGATCGGTACGGCCCTGACGCTGGAGCAGCACCTGCCCGGCGCGCCGGCCACGGTCATCACCCCGATCGTCCAGGACTGGGTGCCCTACGAGCAGCTGCACTGGCGCTCGTCGCGCCTGGGCGGGTTCGTTACGGCGATCCGTTATCTCGAGGTCGAGAACATGGGGCCCAACAACGCGACCTTCTCGAACGGCGAGCTGTTCATGGGCCTGTTGCTGCGGTTCGTCAGCCGCGACGAGCGCCGCAAGCTGAAGACCGCCTTTACCGAGATGGGCGAGGCCGTGCGAGACCGGGCTGAGGCCATCTGGTCGGAACGCCAGAAGTCCCCATCTTAAGCTGGCGATGATCGACGACCTCTACAGCGCCAAGATCCTGACGCTCGTGGCCAACATGCCGCGCGCGGGGCGCTTGGCCGCGCCGCAGGCCAGCGCCGAGAAGACGGCCAAGCTGTGCGGCAGCCGGATCGTCGTCGACGTGGTCGTCCAGGACGGCAAGGTCGTCGACTACGCCCAGGAGGTTTCAGCCTGCGCCCTGGGCCAGGCGGCGGCCGCGATCCTGGGCGCCAACGTGGTCGGGGCGGAACTTTCCGACATCGAGTTGGCGCGGGACTCTCTGCGCGCTATGCTGAAGACGAACGGCTCGCCTCCCGCGGGCCGGTTTGCGGAGCTCGCCGTGCTGGAGCCGGTCAAGGACTATCCTGCCCGTCACGCCTCGACGCTATTGGCGTTCGAGGCGACGGTTGAGGCTGTCCGGAAGGCCACAGGCGTCGGCGAAACGCGAACTAGCACCGCCGGCGCGGCTTGATCGCCCCACCAAGGGGGTTAGTACTTTACTGGACTAACAGTCGCGCGCTGGCATGACCTTCTACGAACGCACCGTCGATTTGGGCCTTAGGGCCTACAAGTTGACGCTCTCGCCCCTCATCGGGCGGCAGTGCCGCTTCGCGCCGAGCTGTTCGGAGTACGCGGCGGCCGCCCTCAAGGATCATGGCCCGCTAAAGGGTTCCTGGTTGGCGTTGCGACGGATTTGCCGATGCAATCCGTTGGGTGGCTCGGGGTATGACCCCCCGCCGCCGGGACGCCAGCCACGCAAGTGGATATGTGAAGAATGATCGATCTGGTTTTCCCCGATGGCTCCGTCCGTCAGTACCCCGACGGTTCGACGGGGCGTGACGTCGCCGCGGCCATCTCCAAGTCGCTGGAAAAGAAGGCGCTTCTCATCAAGCTGGACGGCCAGGTTCTGGACCTGGACCGCGCCCTGACGCCCGACCTGCTGGCCGGCGAGCGCAAGTTCGAGATCCTGACGCGCGAGGCGCCCGAGGTGCTGGACGTGATCCGCCACGATACGGCCCACGTCCTGGCCGAAGCGGTGCAGGAGCTGTTCCCCGGCACGCAGGTGACGATCGGTCCGAACGTCGAAGACGGCTTCTATTACGACTTCGCGCGCGACGAGCCGTTCAGCCTGGAAGATCTGCCGAAGATCGAGGAGCGGATGCGCCAGATCGTCGATCGCGACGAGAAGATCCGCCGCGAAGAGGTCGATCGCGACGCCGCCATCGCTGATTTCGAGGCCATGGGCGAAAGCTACAAGGCCCAGATCATCCGCGATCTGCCGGTCAGCGACACGATCACGGTCTATCACCAGGGCGAGAAGTGGAAGGACCTGTGCCGCGGGCCTCACCTTCCCTCGACCAAGGCGGTCGGCAAGGCCTTCAAGCTGACGAAGCTGGCCGGCGCCTACTGGCGCGGCGACCAGAACAACGCCCAGCTGCAGCGCATCTACGGCACGAGCTGGGCCTCGGACGCCGACCTGGAAGCGCACCTCAAGCGCATCGAGGAAGCCGAGCGTCGCGATCACCGCAAGCTGGGCAAGACCATGGACCTCTTCCACATCCAGGAAGAGGGCAAGGGCATGGTGTTCTGGCACGCTAAGGGCTGGGCCCTGTACCGCGTGCTCGAGGACTACATGCGCCGTCGCCTGGACGCGGCCGGCTACAAGGAAGTGAAGACGCCGCAGATCCTCGACAAGAGCCTGTGGGAGAAGTCGGGCCACGCCGAGAAGTTCGGCCACGCCATGTTCATGTGCGATAGCGCCGAGGGCGAGGTCCTGGCGGTCAAGCCGATGAACTGCCCCGGCCACATCCAGATCTTCAATGTCGGCCAGAAGAGCTATCGCGAGCTGCCGCTGCGCATGGCCGAGTTCGGCGCCTGCCACCGCTATGAGCCCTCGGGCGCCATGCACGGCATCATGCGCGTGCGCGCCTTCACGCAGGACGACGCGCACATCTTCTGCCGCGAAGAGCAGGTCACGGAGGAAAGCGCGAAGTTCATCGAACTGTTGCGCAGCGTCTATAACGACCTGGGCATGACGTTGGCGGACACCAAGTTCTCGACGCGTCCGGACTTGCGCGCCGGCTCGGACGAGGTCTGGGACAAAGCAGAATCCGCCCTGTCCGCCGCCGCCGAGGCAGCCGGCGAGACCTTGGTGCTGCAGCCAGGTGAAGGCGCCTTCTATGGCCCGAAACTCGAGTTCTCGCTGAAAGACGCCATTGGTCGAGTCTGGCAGTGCGGCACGCTGCAACTTGATTTCGTTTTGCCGGAACGATTGGACGCGGAGTACGTTTCGGAGGATGGTTCGAAGAAGCGTCCGGTGATGCTTCACCGGGCGATCTTGGGGTCCTTCGAGCGTTTCATCGGCATCCTGTTGGAAAACTTCGCGGGCTCGCTGCCGGTCTGGTTGGCGCCCACGCAGGTGGTCGTGGCCACGATCACGTCCGACGCCGACGCATACGCCCTGGAGGTCGTCGAGAAATTGACGAAGCTGGGGATGCGCGCGGAAGTGGATCTGCGTAATGAAAAGATCAACTACAAGATTCGCGAGCACAGCCTCGCCAAGGTTCCAGTGATCGCGGTGGTCGGACGTAAGGAAGCTGAGACGGGGCAACTGGCCCTTCGCCGCCTGGGTGGCGAAGGTCAAAGCGTGCTGTCGCTGGAGGAAGCCCTCCGTGTCCTGAAGACCGACGCCACGCCGCCCGATCTCAAGCGCGCCCAAGGCTTGGTGGAAGCCCCCGTCCAGGAGGCCGCGAGCGCCTGATGAACAGCATCCTCCCGTCCGCCTCGACCCTCGCCGTGGGCGCACGTCCGGCTCGTCCGAACGTGTCCGTGGTCATGGTCGTGTACCGGACGGGAGAAGCGCTGACTCAGAGCATCAAGCACGTGCTGGCCGAGCCGCTGGTCGATGAGTTCGTCATCGTCGACAACGGGTCGAGCAGCCGTGACGAGGACATGCTGCGCTCGCTGGCCCTGACCGAGCCGCGCGTTGTGCTCAAGCAGGGCCACGGCAATATCGGCTTTGCCCGCGGCGCCAATCTGGGCGCCTCGACGGCCGGCGGCGAGTACATCGTCTTCCTCAATCCCGACGCCAATATGCAGCCCGGCTGCGTGGCCGCCCTGGTCACGGCCTTCAAGGGCCAGCCGACCCCGACGGTGGTCGGCGCGCGGGTGATGAACATCGACGGCACCGAGCAACGCGGCGGTCGCCGCGGCGACGTCACGCCGATGAGCACGGTGCTGAGCTTTGGCCAGTTCACCCGTCGCCACCCGAACCTGGCCAGCTTCGAGATCCATCGCGAGAACGAGCCGCTGCCCGGCGCGCCCGTGCCGATGCCGACCATCTCGGGCGCGTGCTTTGGCATGCGCCGCCGCGACTTCGAGGCCTTGAGCGGCTTCGACGAAGGCTACTTCCTGCACGTCGAGGATATCGACCTGTGCTGGCGCGCGCGCCGCGCCGGCGGTCAGGTGCTGTTCCAGCCCAAGGCCGAGGTCGTCCACCTGGGCCACACCAGCCAGGAACATCCGCTGAAGGTGGAGTTCCACAAGGGCGTGGGCCTGACCCGCTATTTCATCAAGCGCGCCGACAGCCTGCAGCTGTTCGCCGCCGCCGTTTTGCTCGCGCCGGCCATCATGCTGATGAGCGTTTCGCGTCCGCTGCTGTGGAAGCTGACCGGGCGGCCGATCTAGGGCGCTCTTCCTTCTCCCCTTGCGGGAGAAGGTGTCGCGAAGCGACGGATGAGGGGTTGATGGCCCTATCCGCTCGCAGCCAGCTTCTATCGCCGTTGCGGTGGTCCCGTTCTTCGACCCCTCACCCGACCCGCTGCGCGGGCCACCCTCTCCCGCAAGGGGAGAGGGGTATTCACATCGGCCCGATCGTCTCGGCCCGCTCGCCGTTGGGCCCCTCGATCGAAGTCGGAGCCTTGAGGCTCCGCGCCGGCAGCATCGCCCGGTAGCGTTCATACACCGCCGCGCCACGACCGGCATTGGCCGTCAGGCAGAGGTCGTACTCGCCTTCGCGGCCCCAGGGCTTGCGCTCGGAGCGGGTCACGTCTCGATCGGCTTTCACGGCCGCCGCCACGCGTTCGGACAGGTCGCGGTCGATGCCCGCGCCGTAGCTGGCGAACTTGATGGTGACATCGCAGCGGGTCATGGGGGCCTCGGCAACCGGAGCGGACGCGCAGGCGGCGACGGCCAGGGGCAGCAGCAGGACGGGCAATCTGGTCATGCGGGGAAGCCTCCGGCGCGGGCCAGGGACGAGGCGGGGGCCTTGCCCAGCTTGGCGCTGACGTCGCGGCCGATCTCGATCAGGGCCGCCAGGTCGTAACCCGTCTCGAAGCCGGCCCGTTCCAGCATGTAGACCAGATCCTCGGTGCCGATATTGCCGGTGGCGTTCGGCGCGAACGGGCAGCCGCCCAGGCCGCCGACCGAGGCGTCCAGCACGTCGACGCCCGCCTGGACGCTGGCATAGGCGTTGGCCAGGCCGGTGTTGCGGGTGTCGTGGAAGTGCATGCGCA
This sequence comes from Caulobacter sp. GW821-FHT11E11, assembly GCF_058808315.1. Taxonomy (NCBI): domain Bacteria; kingdom Pseudomonadati; phylum Pseudomonadota; class Alphaproteobacteria; order Caulobacterales; family Caulobacteraceae; genus Caulobacter; species Caulobacter sp. GW821-FHT11E11. The sequence goes on along the minus strand of NZ_JBXARO010000009.1, from coordinate 238,701 downwards.
GGCGCGCGTCGGGCGCGGCGGCGCGGACGGCCTCGAGGCGCTTGGTCACGACCCACGGATCGGCGACGCCGATGGTGTCGGCGATGGCGATCTCGGGAATGCCCAAGGCGGCGGCCTCGCGGGCGATGGCCACGACCTGGTCTTCGCTGACCTCACCGTCGAACGGACAGCCGAAGGCGACCGAGATGGTGGCGGTGATCGGCGGGCCGCCGTCGATGGCCTGGCGTTCGGCGATCGCCGCGAGCGTGTCGATCTGCTGGCGCACCGTCGCGCCCTGGTTGGCGACGCCGAAGCCGTCCGAGGCGCAGACCACGACATTGGCCTCGTCGCAGCCGGTCGAGACGCAGCGCTCCCAGCCGCGCATGTTCAAGACGAGGCCGATGCGCGAGTGCACGCGGTCGGACGGCAGGGCGTCCATGATCTCTTCCGCGCCCGCCATCTGCGGCACGCGGTTGGGGTTCACGAACGAGACGACCTCGGTGCGCCTGGCGCCCGCCGCTTCCAGGCGGCGGATCAGGTCCAGCTTGTCGGCGACCGACAGGATGGTCTTTTCGTTCTGCAGGCCGTCGCGCGGCCCGACCTCGACGATCTGGATGAAGCGGCTCATCGGGCGGGCTCCTCTTCCTCGACGGGCGCCTGAGGTTCGCCGCGATAGATCGTCAGCGTCTCGTCGTCGCCGTCGGAATAGTTCAGGCCCTGGATCACGGCCATGGGACGCGGCGTCAGGCCCAGGGCGGTGAGGGCCTCGCGGAAGGGCCGTTCCTCGCGGCTCTCGACCACGGCCGGGCGGCCTTCGGCGACCGCGTCGGCGGCGCCTTCGCCGGTGGTCAGCTGCGTGGCGGTGCCCAGCTGGAAGATCAGGCTGGGCTCGGAATAGCCGGTCAGGGCCACGGGGCCGGTGGCGCCCGAGCGCGGCGACAGGCGCGTGCGGTCCAGGGCGTCGGCGATGTCCTTGGACAGGAACAAGGGCTCCAGGCGCGGGATCAGGCCGGCGGTCAGGGCGATGTGGGCGCCGATGCCCAGCACCCCGGCCGTGACCAGGGCCCGCACCGAGTGATGACGCAGCAGCAGCACCGCGCCGGCGGTCCCGGCGGCGAGGGCGAGGCCCGCGGCCAGGATCGTCCAGACCAGATCGTGCTTCGTGCCGAACTTCGTCTGGCCATAGATCGCGACGGCGGCCAGCAGGGCGGCCATCAGCACCGACAGGCCAGCGCCGATCCAGCGCGACCACTTGGCCAACGGCTCCCGCACGGCGGCGGCCATCAGCATGGCGAGAGCGCCATAGGCGGGCAGTTCGTAGTGGACCAGCTTGGTCGGCAGGATCTCGAACATCAGCCAGGTCGGGGCCAGCCAGCACAGGGCGAAACGCACGCCCGGCTCCTTGCGCTGGGTCCAGCCCAGGACGAGGCCCGCCGGCAGCAGCAGGGTGGCCGGGAAGGACAGCAGCGGGGCCAGCAGGGTGTGATAGCCGAACGGGCCGGCGTGACCCTCCTGGCCGCCGGCCAGCTTGGGCGCCAGGTCCCCGCCCACGGCCGCGCCCCAGAAGGCGCCGTCGGTGGCGACGGTGATCATCATCGCCCAGGGCAGGCAGATGGCGCAGAACAGGATCAGGCCCCAGGTCCAGCCCAGGTCCTTCATCCAGGCGGCCTTGCGGTCCCAGATCGCCAGGGCCGCCAGGGCGAAGAAGGCGACCAGCAGGCCGACCGGGCCCTTGATCAGGGCGGCGACCGACAGGCCGATCCAGAAGGCCAGCTTGGTCCATTTGTTCGACGCCTCGCCCTTCAGATGGGCGGCGTAGATCCGGGCCAGGGCGGCCATGGCCAGGGTCGTGCCGCCGCACAGGGCCGCGTCTGTCTTGGCGATGAAGGCCTCGGTCGACAGCAGGAAGGTCGCGCCCAGTATCGAACCGGCGATCAGGCCGGTGCGGGGATCGAACAGCGCCGCCGCGCCCCAGGCGCAGGCCGCCGCCGCCAGCATGGCGCCCAGCAGCGACGGGATGCGATAGGCCCAGATCCGCCGGTCCTCGGCGTCGGAGAACGCCTTGACGCTCATGGCCTGCAGCCAGTGGATGCCGACCGGCTTCTTGAAGCGCGGCTGGTCCTGGAACTTGATGACGACGTAGTCGCCGGTCTCCAGCATCTGCGAGGTGGCCTGGGCGAAGCGGGACTCGTCGCGGTCCAGCGGGGGCATGGCGAACAGACCGGGCAGACCGGCGATCAGGGCGACGAGCGCAGCGAACAGAGGGCCGCGCCAACCGCGGCTCCAGTCATCCAAGCGAGATTCAAGCGTCATGCGGTCACGTTTAGCACGATCCTTCCGCGTGGGAATTTTTCAGCTATTAGAGGGCGATGACTGCCACCCCTGAATTCTCTGTTGTCGTTCCCGTCTTCGACGAGGGGGAGGCCGCGCCGAAACTTGCCCGTGAGATCGCCCAGGCCTTTGCCGGCGAGAACTACGAGATGATCTTCGTCGACGACGCCAGCCGCGACGACACCAAGGCCCGCCTGATCGCCCTGAAGGCCGAGATCGCGCAGCTGCGCGTGCTGGGCCATCGCAAGAATTCGGGCCAGAGCCGCGCGGTGCGCAGCGGCATCCTGGCCGCGCGCGGGCCGATCATCGTCACCCTGGACGGCGACGGCCAGAACGATCCGGCCGACGCCCCGCGCCTGGCCAAGACGCTGCAGGCGGGTCCGGCGACCCTGGCCCTGGTCGGTGGCGAGCGGGTCAAGCGCCAGGACAGCAACGCCAAGCGCTTCGCCTCCAAGTTCGGCAACGGGGTGCGCAAGCGTCTCTTGAAGGACACCGCCAACGACACCGGCTGCGGCCTGAAGGCCTTCCGCCGCGAAGCGTTCCTGCGCCTGCCGTACTTCGATCACATCCACCGCTACATCCCGGCGCTGATGCTGCGCGAGGGTTACGAGGTGGCGTTCCAGCCGGTGAACCATCGTCACCGCGAGACGGGCGTGTCCAAATACACCAACTTCGGTCGCCTGAAGGCCTCGGTCTCGGACCTCTTGGGCGTGATGTGGCTGCAGTCGCGGTCGCGCAATCCCCAAGGCGTGGACGAAGCGTAACGCCTGGGAGTTGCGGCGACTTCACCGAAACCAAAATTCCCGCTACGGCTTAACCATGGCATGAGAGTGAATGCTCGCGCCAAAGGGGGAAGTTCGATGTTCGCGGCCATTCCGCTGCTGGCCTTGCCGGTGGTCATCTACAATCTTGTCGCCCTGACCCTGGCCGGAGGCTTCAAGGCCGCCGACGCCGGCGTGCGCATGAGCGACAAGCTGTTCACGATCCACATGACCTCGCGGGCCGAGTGGGGCGTCAGCCTGGGCGACCTTCTGCTGGCCGCCTCGCTGGTGGTGCTGTTCGTCGAGCTGCTGAAGTCCACGACCAGCCGCCGCATCGCCATCATCAACCACTCGCTGTCGATGGTGCTGTTCATCCTGTGCCTGGTCGAGTTCCTGCTGTTCCCGGCCTTCGCGACCTCGACCTTCTTCCTGGTCACCCTGATGGTCCTACTGGACGTGCTGGCCGGCTTCATCGTGACGATCGTCGCCGCGCGCCGCGACGTGGACTTCGGCGAACACTAGGCCAGCTTCAGGCCCATCACCGACAGCGGACGCTCCAGCGGCGAGCCCAGGATGTTGGGCGAGCCGATGTCGCCGTGCCACCAGGTGGCGTAGCCCAACGATTTCAGCAGCTTCAGCGCCGACTTGCTGCGCTCGTCGGGCTGGCATTCCATGTAGATCAGCGGGCGGTGGGCCTTGATGGTCTTGGCCGCGCCGCGCAGCACGTCGATCTCCATGCCCTCGACGTCGATCTTGATCAGGTGGCAGGCGGCCAGATTCAGGCTGTCCAGCGTGATCATCTCGACCTCCTCGCCGGCGGCCTCGTCGTCGAGATAGCTCAGGGTCTCGGCGCGGTCGCGATCGGGCGCCAGGGTCATCATGCCGAAATTGCTGGGCTCGTCGTAGCGGATGCCCGGCAGGCGCATGGCGCCCTTCTTGGCCCCGACCAGCTTCATGTGGGTGTGGACATTGGTCCAGCTGTTCAGCGCCACGCTGGCGACCATGGCCTGGTACATGATCCGCTGCGGCTCGAAGGCGTGGACCCGGCCCGTCGGCCCCACGAAGTTGCAGAAGGCCAGGGTGTGGGTGCCCATGTTGGCGCCGACGTCCAGCACGGTCTGGCCCGGTTTGATCAGCTGGCCCAGCAGGTCCAGCTCGCCGCCCGACCAGACACCGGTCTCGTGGATACCGCTGAAGATGTAGAGGTCGTTGCGATTGAGCAGCATCGGCCCGAAGCGCGACGGCACGACCTCGTTGAACTCGATCCGGCCCGCCGGGGCGTCCGGCTCGGGCGGCGCGTCGGGCAGCGTCGCCAGGGCCAGATCGTCCGGAGACAGGATCCGGGCGTCCGGACAGGCCGCGCGGGCTCGCCACAGGCTGACGCCGGCCGCCATCGGGCTCTTGCGCCACGGCCAGGGCAGGGCGGCCATGCGGAGGGCGTCGAGGAAGGCGCTGGCCGTCTCGCCCGCGCGCACGCCGATCAGGTCCTGGCCGACCCGGTTCCACAGCAGGCCGTCCTGGAGGGCCAGGGACACGCCCTGGCTAGCCTCGGGCAGAAGAGCGACCGGATCGGCCGAGAACACCGTCCGGGGATGGGCCAGGACCAGGTCGCCGCCGATCGCCGCGCCCGCCGCCGCGAAGGTCCGCAAGCGGATCACGCCGAAGCGGTCGACCAGGCTGGCCGGCGGGTCGGTCACCAGGGTCTCGGTCGAGACGCGGGCGCGTGCGGAACGCTCGTTCGCCCACGCCGAGACGGTCTCGATGACGGCGGGCGAGGCGTTGCACAGGTGCAGGTGGACGCTCCAGTCGGGTGCGACCGCTTCCAGCGATTCCGCCAGGCGCAGCGCCGCCAGGGCCTCGCGATCGCCCAGGGCGACGCTGATCACGGTCTGCCGGGCCTTGGTCACGACGATGTCGAAGGCCTCGGGCGCGGAGAACTTGGCGTCGGGTAATTGCTCGGGCCACTCCACGGGCTGGCCCAGCCGTTCCAGGGCGGCGGCCAGGCACAGTCCGGCGACGCCGTCGGAGGGGGTTTCGTGCAGGATCGCCTGACGGGCGGCGGTGGCGCAGCCTTCATAGTCGCCGCGCTCCAGCCGGATGACCGCCAGGGCCAGCCATGACGGGCCGTGGGCGTAGCGCTCCAGCCCGCTCTGGAACAGGCCCTCGGCCACGGCCAGGTCGCGGCTGAACTTCAGCAGCATGGCGCCGCAGTTGTAGTGGTGCTCGGCGATTTCCGGCTGCAGGTCGCGGGCCTGCTTGAAGGCGTCGAAGGCGGCGGTCAGGTCGCCCGAGCCCGCGGCGGCGAGGCCGGCCATCGACAGGGTCACGCCCTGGTCGCCCTCGATCCCGTACACGCGCCGGGCGGCCGCGACGGTCTCGCTCATGCGCTGGAAGCGCTGGAAGTAGAAATCGCGCGCGGCCTGCATCAGCAGCTGGAAGCGCATCGGGTCCAGCGTGGCCTCGATGCGCACCGGCGCCAGCAGCATCCAGTCCGGCTGCGACCGCAGATAAGCGATGTCCGCGTCGATGCGCTCAGAATCGATCATGGGTTGATCTTAGAAAAGATCAGGCGTCCGGGAAGCCACCTGTCTGCCTCAAGGCTTCGCCCAGGGCCATGGCGGCGGTGGTGGCGAGATTCATCGAGCGGGTTTCGGGGCGGATCGGGATGACGATGCGGCCCTGGACGACGGCGTGGACCTCGTCCGGCGCGCCCTTGCTCTCGTTGCCGAACAGCAAAGTGTCTCCGGGTGCGAATGAAAATCGATGGAAAGGCGTCGCCCCGCGAGTCGTGAAAAGCAGCAGGCGGCCCTCCTGGCGCTCAGGCGCGGCGAGGAAAGCATCCCAGCTGTCATGGCGCTTGAGATGCGCCAGGGGCCCGTAATCCAGGGCCGCGCGCTTCAAGCTCTTATCGTCCAAGGGGAAACTGCAGGGCTCGATCACGTCCAGCCCGACGTCGAAACAGGCTGAAAGCCGGATCGCCGCCCCGACGTTTTGGGGAATGCCTGGTTGAAAAAGTGCGATACGCATAATAAGCGAACCAACCACAAGGGCAGCAGGGGCTTTGCCGGGAATCGAAAGGGCTTGCGGACTTCGTCCGCGCGTCCGATACGACGATCCGACCGCTGCCTTGTGGCGGAGATCCGCATGCGGGTCGAGCAAGATATGGCGTCGAAAGGCGCTTCTCCAAGCCGGTCGCTTCCGCGACCTGCGGAATTAAGGGGTGACTAGGTGGCCGACACCGCCGTGGGCGCAACGACCGAGCCGGAACACGGGAGCGATCCCTCCCGGCGCGACTTTATTCACATCGCCGCGATCGCGGCCGCCGCCGGCGGCGCCGCGACTCTGGTGTGGCCGTTCATCGACCAGATGAACCCGTCCGCCGACACGCGGGCCCTGGCCTCGACCGAGTTCGACCTGACCAAGGTCGCCGAGGGCCAGCAGGTCACGATCAAGTGGCGCGGCAAGCCGCTCTTCGTGCGTAACCGCACCAAGGCGGAAATCGCCAAGGCCGTGGCCGACGACAGCGCGTCGATGAAGGATCCGGCGACGGACGCCTCGCGCGTGAAGCCCGGCAAGTCCAACTGGCTGATCGTTGGCGGCAACTGCACCCACCTGGGCTGCGTGCCGACCTTCGGCGGTGGCGAGTATGGCGGCTGGTTCTGCCCGTGCCACGGCTCGGTCTATGACACCTCGGGTCGTATCCGTAAGGGCCCCGCGCCCCTGAACCTGGTGGTTCCGGAGTACGCCTTCCTCACCGACACCAAGGTCAAGATCGGCTAAGCGAAATGAGCGGACATTCGACCTATCAACCCAAGACCGGTATCGAGCGCTGGCTCGACGCCCGTCTGCCGATCATCCGTCTGGGCTACGACTCGTTCGTCGACTACCCCACGCCGCGGAACCTGAACTACTGGTGGACCTTCGGCGGCATCCTGTCGCTGTGCCTGGCCTCCCAGCTGATCACCGGCATCATCCTGGTGATGCACTACAATCCGAGCGCTCAGGGCGCCTTTGCTTCCGTCGAGCACATCATGCGCGACGTGAACTACGGCTGGCTGATCCGCTACATGCACGCCAACGGCGCGTCGATGTTCTTCATCGCCGTCTACATCCACATGCTGCGCGGCCTGTACTACGGCTCCTACAAGGCGCCCCGCGAAGTGCTGTGGCTGCTGGGCTGCGTGATCTATCTGCTGATGATGGCCACCGCCTTCATGGGCTACGTCCTGCCCTGGGGCCAGATGTCGTTCCACGGCGCCGTCGTCATCACCAACCTGTTCGGCGCTCTGCCGCTGGTCGGCGAAAGCATCACCACCTGGCTGTGGGGTGGCTTCGCGGTCGACAACCCGACCCTGAACCGCTTCTTCTCGCTGCACTACCTGCTGCCCTTCATGATCGCGGGCGTCGTGATCCTGCACATCTGGGCCCTGCACGTGGTTGGCCAGAACAACCCGACCGGCGTGGACCCCAAGTCGAAGGCCGACACCGTTCCCTTTACGCCGTACGCGACGGTGAAGGACGGCTTCGCGATGAGCGTCTTCCTGATCCTCTTCGCCTTCTTCGTCTTCTACATGCCCAACGCGCTTGGCCACGCCGACAACTATGTCGAGGCCAACCCGCTGGTGACGCCGTCGCACATCGTTCCGGAATGGTACTTCCTGCCGTTCTACGCGATCCTGCGCGCCGTGCCGGACAAGCTGATGGGCGTGCTGGCCATGTTCGGCGCCATCGCCTGCCTGTTCGCCCTGCCGTGGCTCGACACCTCGAAGGTGCGCTCGATGCGCTACCGTCCGACCGCGAAGATCTATTTCGTGTTCTTCCTGGTGGCCTGCATCATCCTGGGCTTCTGCGGCGCCAAGCTGCCGGACGATCCGGTGATCCCGCACCTGACCACGTTCCAGCTGGGCGGTTCGGACCTGAACAGCTTCGTGTGGCTCAGCCGCGTGGCTTCGCTCTACTACTTCGCTTTCTTCCTGGTCGTTCTCCCGGTCCTGGGTCTGGTCGAAAAGACCCTGCCGGTTCCGGACTCGATCGCTTCGCCGGCCCTCTCGGCCGACGCTCACAAGGGTTGATCCCGATGCTCCGCAAACTCTCGGTTATCGCGGCGGCGGCGGGTCTCCTGGTCGTCGGCGCCGCCGGCCCGGCCCTCGCCAATGGCGGGGCCCTGCCGGCCAAGGAAGTGCACTGGTCGTTCGAAGGCCCCTTCGGCAAGTTCGACCAGGCGCAGCTGCAGCGTGGCTTCAAGGTCTATCGCGAAGTCTGCTCGGCCTGCCACTCGCTGAAGCTGGTCTCGTTCCGCAACTTCGGTGACAAGGGCGGTCCGTTCTACAGCGAGAAGTATCCGAACTCGAACGACAACCCGTGGGTCAAGGCGATCGCCAAGGACTACGAGGTCGCCGACATCGACTCGGAAACCGGCGACGCCATCAAGCGTCCGGCCACCAGCGCCGACCACTTCCCGTCGCCCTTCGCCAACGAAGCCGCGGCCCGCGCCTCGAACGGCGGCGCCCTGCCGCCGGACATGTCGCTGCTGGCCAAGGCCCGCGAAGAAGGTCCCGACCACATCTATTCGGTCGTGACCGGCTACGTGGATGCGCCGAAGGGCCTGACGGTCCCGACCGGCGGTCACTACAACCCGTACTTCCCGGGCGACCTCAGCTCGTCGTGGCACGGCGATCACAAGCACGTCCCGCCGGGCGGCTTCATCGCCATGGCCCCGCCGCTGAAGGCCGGCCTGGTGACGTTCGACGACGGCACCAAGTCGACCCTGGACCAGCAAGCCAAGGACGTCTCGGCGTTCCTGATGTGGGCCGCCGAGCCCAAGCTGGAAGAGCGCAAGCAGACCGGCTTCGCCGTTCTGATCTACCTCGTCCTGCTCTCGGGCCTGCTGTACGCCAGCTACAAGACGGTCTGGAAGAACGAGTCGCACTAAGCGGCATTGTTCCAGAGCTGAAGTTCGAAGGGCCCGGTGGAAACACCGGGCCCTTCTTCTTTGTGGGTTACAGCGCCAGCCGCCAGCAGAGCAGCGGCCCATCCTCATCGTCGACCCGCTCGCCCACGACCTGGAAGCCGTTGCGGGCCAGCACGGCCTGGGAGGCCAGGTTGTCGACCGAGGTCTCGGCGGTCAGGGCGTGGACGCGGTCATCCGCTCCAGCCCAAGCCGCCAGGTCGGTGACGGCGCGGGTGGCGACGCCTCGGCCCTGCCGCGTGGGCGCGACGCCGTAGCCGATGCGCAAGCTGCGGTCGGCGGCGTTGAGCGGCTGGGTCGGCGAGAGCAGGCCGACGATCTCGCCATCCTCGACGATCATCCAGGCGGCTGGGCTGAACACCAGCCGGATGCCGTCGGCCAGCTGGGCCAGCATGGCCAGCACCTCCGGCGGAGCCAGGGGGCTGTCGCACAGGCGATAGGGGGCAGGGGCCTCGCCGCGCAGCAGGGCGGCGAAGTCTTGGGTCTTGGCTTCGATGAGCATTCTTCAAAGTCTCGGTAAGGCATGCGCCGCGATGGGCGCGATAGACCGAGCGGCGGACGTCAGGCGTGCGGGCTCGCGTCGCCGCTGCGGCGGCTGCTGGCGATGGCGACGACGATCAAAGGCGCTCTCCTGCGTCTGAGCGTCCAGCCATAGCAAGCTCAGGGGGCGACCGACAAGGTTCGGGCGTCGGCGGCCAGGCGCAGGCGGTGGCGGCCCCACAGGCCCGTGCCCAGGGTCCCGGCCACGCCCTCGGGCAGGTCGTCGGCCAGGCTGGCCGGCACGTTCTGGGCCAGCACCCCGCCGATCGACAGGGCGCGCAGGCGGGCCGGGGCCTTGTGGCGGGCGCCGTTGTCGAGCTTGCCGGTCGCCGTCGCCCCGCGCGTCGACAGCCGCGCCATGGCCTTGGAGGCGGTGTCGATCGCGAAAGCGCCTCGCAGGGCCGTGGGGCCGTCGCTGACGCCTGCGACGATGGTCGGCAGGCCCTCGACCACCTCGACCGGCAGGACGACCTGACGGCGCGCGCGCCAGGGCTGGTCGATGCGGATCCGGCAACGGGCGAAGTCGATCTCGACGCTGTGGCCGGCCAGGACGTCCATGCCGATCACGCCGGCGATCGGGGTGACAAAGCCCGCGCCCCGCGCGTCCAGGTCGGCGACGCGGACCGCCACGGCCGGCGTCTTCAGCCCGGCGACCTCGACGGATAGCGGCAGCTCAGGTTCGGTGATACCGGTCATCTGGGCCTTGGTCTCGTGCAGCAGCGTGCGCGGCGCCGACAGGTCGATGACGTAGTCGCCGGCCATGTCGCCGATCACCGCCGGGGCGACGACGGCCCCGTTCTCGAACCAGCACGCCGTCTCGCCCGCCCGCGCCGCGCCGGTCAGGCACAGGGCGAGGCTAACGGCGAGGAACGGAACGCGACGGGACATGCGACGCAGCCTAGCTCAGCCGTGACGGTTACGCGACGATCTCGACAGATCCGCAGAACGCCGTTCATCATGTCGTCGGGCTGGGGGCGACAAGCATGGCGAACGAGCACGATCCGGAGCGTGAGGCGCGCAGGCGACCGAACTGACGGTCCGTCAGCCCGCCTGCTTGCGGTCGGCCAGCTTGCAGGGCGCGCCGGCCTGGGCGGCCTCGGCGCAGGTCATCGAGCTGAGCGTCGCGGGCGAGCCGGGCGAGGGGTTGTCGACGATGTAGCCCTTGCCGTTCTTGCAGCGCAGCTCGTAGCGGACGATCGGCGGCGTCCCGCCCGAGCCCAGATAGGCGCCGTCGGCCACCTCGCAGTCGGGGGCGATCTTGGCGGCGATGGGGGTCAGACCCAGGGCCGGCTGGAAGTTGCCGCGCATCAGGCAGTACAGGCCGCGCGGCCAGGCCTTGCCCGCCGCCTCGGCCGAATCCTGGACGGCCAGGCAGTCCAGCGTCTGCGTCTCGCCGCCGTCCTTGCGGTTGATGATCCAGCCCATGGCGTCGCGGCAGACCAGCTCGTAGCTGGGGACCTTGGAGGGCTTGTCCGACAGCTCGGCGGCGTCGGTCACGTCGCACGGGATTTTCAGCTGCGTGGCCAGTTCCCGCGCCATCTTCACCTGCATCGGATTGCCCGACTCGCGCGGCTTGATCCGAGGGCCCGACTTCTGGGTCTTCAGGAAGTCTATGTCCTTCATGTTCTGGCGGGGCGGCGGCGGCGGCGGCATGTAGCCCCCGAACTGCGCGAGGGCCGGCGCGACCCCCAAGGTCAGAACCGCGATGACGCCCAGAACGGCGTTGCGAATGATCCTATGCATGAGCCTGCTCGCCTTCCCCTAAGGTTGAGCAGATTGAGCCGCTATCTGCGTTCGGTCAACCGATGCGCGCTGTCAGGCCTCGGCTCTCGCGCCGCCCGAGCGCTGGAACAGCTGCAAAGTGCGCAGCAGCGACAGGCGGGCGCTGTCGGGATGGTGGCCGCTTGGGGCCACGAAGGCGTGGCCGGCGTCGTACAGGTGGATCGGCATCTCGGGATGCGTCTCCCGGATCGCCTCGACGTCTGCCAGGGGGATCATGCCGTCGGTCTTGCCGAAGTGCAGGATGGTCGGGACCTTGGGTGTCTCGTCTCGATAGGCGACGATGTCGCCGCCATAGAAGGCCGAGACCGCCGACAGGCCCTCGCAGCGGCAGGCCGCCAGCCAGGCCGTGGTGCCGCCGTAGCAGAAGCCCATGGCGAACACCGGACCCTCCAGCGCGCCGATACAGGCCTGGACGCGGGGCAGGGTCGAGACGCCCCAGCCGGTCGCCTTGCCCATGGCCATGCGCGCATCGAGGATCGAAGGCGTGGTGTCCTCGGTCGGGAAGTCGGCGTCGGCCGCGTCCATCAGGCTGGGGGCGATGACCTCGTAGCCCTGGTCGGCCAGGCTGTCGGACAGGGCGCGGATGTGCGGGGTGACGCCCCAGATGGCGTGCAGCATGACGATCCCGCCACGCCGCGCTTCCTGCGGCGGGGCGTGATAGGCGGCGAATGGCGCGCCGGTCTCGCGGCACGCCAGGGCGATGCGTTCACCCATGGGCGCCGGCCCCATGCTCGGCGAAGAACTCGACCGTCCGCTGGCGCGACAGCTCGGCGTCGGCCAGGTCGCTGTCAGGCCGGCCGTCATTGTTGAAGCCGTGGCCGCTGTTTTCGTAGACGTGGATCGGAACCTCGGGATGGGCGGCCCAGATCGCGGCCTTGACCTCTTCGGCGGGGATGTGGGGGTCCTTAGCGCCCAGGTGGACGATCACCGGCGCGTTCAGGGCGAACTTGGCCATGCCGGCGACCTGGCCGCCGTAGTAGCTCGAAGCTGCCGACAGCCCCTCGGTGCGCGAGGCCGCCAGCCAGGCCATGGTGCCGCCGTAGCAGTAGCCGACGATGAACACCGGCCCGCGATCCTTCAGGAAATCGATGCAGGCCTGGATGTCGCCCATGGCGTTGTCGGGACCGTTGCCGACCGCCAGTTCACGCCCCCGCGCGAAGCCGGCCTCGTCATGCAGGGCGGTGAAGCCCTTCTCGCCACGATCGAACATCGAGGGCGCGATGACCTCGAAGCCCTTGGCCGCCCAGCGCGCCACGTCCTCCTGGACGTAGCGGTCCAGGCCGAAGATCTCCTGGATCACGATCACCCCGCCTTTTCGCGCGCCTTCAGGCTGGGCGTGCAGGGCGACGAAGCCAAAGCCGTCATGGGCGGCGGTCAGGGTGATGGTCTCGGACATCGTGGACTCCCTTGAAACTAGCGGCATCCAAAGGGCGTGAGGACGGCTGGGTCAAGCCGCCTCGCTCAGATCTCACGACGCGAAACGCGGGTGAAAAGGTGCGGCGCGCGGCGATGGATGGCGACCATCAGCTGGCGATTAGAGAGTTCCAGGCCGTCGATCGGGATATCGACCCGCCGATCGCTTCTTTCGCCCGGTTTCCAGTCTGGCCTGGTGAGCCTAATGAGCAGGAAGGGCGCCTCATCGTTCTCGGGACCCTTGATATCCGCCGAGACGATCTGGTCCCAGCGCGTAAAGGACAACGGATCGCGCCGCGTCTCGCGCCAGCTCAGGCCGTCGGCGGCAAGGATCAGGCGCGGGGCAGTGTCGCAAAAGCTCGGAATAGCGATGACAGCCGATGCCGCGGCCAGGGCAAGAAACACTGGCCAGAGATCACGCTTGAGCAGCGCGCCGCCGATCATGAACAGCAGGAAGAAGCCCAGCCGCGCCGCCACCTGCACGCGCGATGGTCGAACGACGATCGAGGCCGGGGCGCCGTCGTTCATTGCCCGACCCACATCGGCCGGGCCGTCATGCGTAGCGCCTCGATCAGGCCGAGGCGCCGCATGTCTTAGACGTTGAAGCGGAAGTGCATCACGTCGCCGTCCTTGACGACATATTCCTTGCCTTCGGCCCGCATCTTGCCGGCTTCCTTGGCCGGGCCTTCGCCACCCAGCTTGACGAAGTCGTCATAGGCGATGGTCTCGGCGCGGATGTAGCCCTTCTCGAAGTCGGTGTGGATGACGCCGGCTGCCTGCGGGCCGGTGTCGCCGACGTGGATGGTCCAGGCGCGGGCTTCCTTGGGGCCGACCGTGAAGTAGGTCTGCAGGTCCAGCAGCTTGTAGGCCTCGCGGATCAGGCGGTTCAGGCCCGGCTCTTCCAGGCCCAGGGTTTCCAGGAACTCGGCGCGTTCCTCGGCGTCCAGCAGGGCGATTTCGCTCTCGATCTGGGCCGAGATGACGACGCTCTTGGCGTTGTCCTTGGCCGCGCGTTCGGCGACCAGATCGCTGTACTTGTTGCCCTTGTCGGCCGAGCCTTCGTCGACGTTGCAGACGTAGAGCGCCGGCAACGAGGTCAGCAGCTGCAGCATGTGCCACGCCTTCTCGTCATCGGCGTCGATCTTGGCGGCGCGGGCCGGGCGGCCTTCGCGCAGCAAAGCCAGGGCGATGTTGGCCAGGCGCAGGGTGTTGGCGCTTTCCTTGTCGGCGCCGACCTTGGCGCGCTTCTCAAGGGCGGGGACGCGCTTTTCCAGGCTTTCCAGGTCGGCCAGCATCAGCTCCATCTCGATGATCTCGAGATCGCTGATCGGGTCGATGCGGCCCTCGACGTGGACGATGTCGCCGTCCTCGAAGCAGCGGGCCACGAAGGCCACGGCGTCGCAGTCGCGGATGTTGGCCAGGAACTGGTTGCCCAGGCCTTCGCCCTTGCTGGCGCCGCGCACCAGGCCGGCGATGTCGACGAAGGTGATCCGGGCCGGGATGATTTCCTTGGAGCCGGCGATCTTGGCCAGGGCGTCCAGGCGCGGCTCGGGCACGGCGACTTCGCCGGTGTTGGGCTCGATCGTGCAGAACGGATAGTTCGCGGCCTGGGCCGACGCCGTCTGGGTCAGGGCGTTGAACAGGGTGGACTTGCCGACGTTGGGCAGGCCGACGATGGCGACTTTAAGGGCCATGGAACTCTCGTGAATTTCGTTGGCGCGCGCTTAGCACGGATGGCCGTGAAAGGCGAACGCGCCGGTCCCCCGAGAGTCGTCCAGCGTCAGCCCAGGCGCGCGACGCGCGCGACCGATTTACCGTGGAAGGCGCAGGTCAGCTTGGCCTCGATGCAGGCGCTCATCGCGGCGAACGCCTTGTCAGCCCCGCCGTGAGCCGGGAGGGTGATGGTCGCCTCGACCATGCCTTGGGCGTCGCGCGGGGCGATGTTCAACTGGGCCTTCATGGCCTGCGTCGCCGGAACGGCCTGGGCCACGACCTTGTCGACCGGACCCTTCATGACGATGCGGGCCGGGGTGCGGGTCTCGGTCGCCGTGCAGGCGGCCAGAAGACCGAAGGCGGCAATCACGGCCAGCGCCTGAAAGCGGTTCATGGCGTCCCCTCCCAATATCGTTGGCTGAAGAGTGTTACCGCTATCGCGATCTGTAAAGCGCTTTCTCAACCCTGGGTGATCGTGATGGCCGCGAGGACTTGCAAGAACTGCAACCAGACCTGATATCAATGCGCGAAAGGAGCTTCCCCATGAGCGTTCGCCCCGTCCTGAAGATCGTCAAAGGCCAGCCCGCCTCGGATGGCGACGGCGTGCGGCTGACCCGCATGCTGGGCACCGCCGAAGCCCAGATGTTCGACCCGTTCCTGATGCTGGACGCCTTCGACAACGACCAGGCGTCCGACTACATGGGCGGCTTCCCCGACCATCCGCATCGCGGCTTCGAGACCGTGACCTACATGCTGGAAGGCCGGATGCGTCACAAGGACAACACCGGCCGCGAAGGGGTCATCGGCCCCGGCGGCATCCAGTGGATGCGGGCCGGCAAGGGCATCGTCCACTCCGAGATGCCCGAGCAGGCCGAGGGCCGCATGCGCGGCTTCCAGCTGTGGGTGAACCTGCCGGCCAAGCTGAAGATGAGCGAGCCGGGCTACTCCGAATTCGAGAGCGACGCGATTCCGGTCGAGGCGCGCGACGGCGGCGTCACCGTGAAGGTGATCTCGGGCGTGACCGATGGCGGCACGACGGGTCCGATCGGCGGCGGCGCCGTCGACGCCCTCTATTTCGACGTCGTGCTGCCGGCCGGGACCCTGTTCGAGGAGCCGGTCGGCGACGATCGCAACGCCATGCTGGCCGTCTATGAAGGCCAGGTCCGCGTCGCCCACGACACAGTCGACGCGCTGTCGGGCGTGTTCCTGGGGACCGGCGACACCGTCCGTGTGGAGGCCGTCACCGATGCGCGCGTGCTGCTGCTGGCCGGGCGTCCGATCCAGGAGCCGGTCTTCTGGCACGGTCCGTTCGTGATGAACTCGCGCGAGGAGATCGTGCAGGCGTTCGAGGACTTCCAGCGCGGGCGGTTCTAGGCCCCAGCAGCCATCGACCGCGCTGGCGCGGGCGCTTCTAGCGGATGTCGACGGCGCTCTCGAAATAGGCCGTGGGGCTGCCTTCGGCGTGGGCGACGATCGCCACCTCGAAGGCCTTGCCGTCGTCGAGCGCCAGATGGACACGGCCACGCTTGAAGGCTTCGCGCATGGCCTCGGGCGAGCCGGTCAGGCCGCCCTTGGCCGAACGCAGGCCTCGGTTGTCGAGATAGTGCAGCGAGAAGGTCACGGGATGAACTTCGCGCGCGATCGTCAGTTCGCCTGCGCCGGTGTGCGGCGGCTTGGGGGGTCTTGCCATGCGTATAGAACGCATGAGCGGCGCTTTAGCCCCAGCGAAAGCTGTGGATGAAGGAGAAGGCGCGGCCCGGCGTTCGTCGGGGGGGGGCGTGTAGCCGGGCCGCTGGCGTCCCCAGGGCCACGAAGGGCGCTGTCCGGACGCTAGTAGAAATCGCCGAAGCGCGGTCGGTTCCCGAGGATCGATCGTTCAGCGGTTCGCCTCCACGAACGCCGTCACCCGGTCGGCGAAGGCCTTGGGTTTTTCCAGGTACATGAAGTGCCCTGTCACCGGGACGGTCTCCAGCTTGGCGCCCGGCACGGCGGCGGCCACTGCCCGGGCCTGATCGAAGACGTCCTGGATGTCGACCTCGCCGACCAGCACCAGGGTCGGGGCGTGGATCTCGGCCAGGCGATCCTTGGCGTCGGGGCCGGCGCGTTCCAGGTTGCGGCCGGCGCCGCTGAGGTTCTGCGGATTGGCCTTCAGCAGCGCCACGACGCGGGCGCGTTCGGCGTCGGCGGCGGGCGAGAGGATGTAGGGGTCCTTCGCCGCGCCCTCCAGATTGCCCATCTTGAGCAGGGCGACCAGCTTCAGCGAGCGGGCGATGAAGCCGGCCGAGGGCTTGAAGCCGCTGACCCAGGGGCCGGCCAGCACCAGGCCGTCGACGGCGTTCGGATGGGCCAGGGCGACGTCCACGGCGATGCCGCCGCCGGCCGAGGAGCCGACCAGGGTGGCGTGCGCGATCCCCGCCGCCTTCATCACCGCCGCGACGTCGTCGACCGAGGCGAAGGGCGTGGTGGCAGCCGGTGTCGCGCCATAGCCGCGTCGGTCGTAGCGCACGACCTTGAAGCGCTGGCACAGCAGCGGCCAGACGTCGTCATAGGCGGCCGAGTGGAGGATGCCGTCGTGCAGCAGCACGATGGCCTTCGGGCCGTCGCCACAGGTCTCGTAGGCGATCTTGCCGCCCTCGGCCTCGGCGAAGGTCTGGGCTTGAGCGAGGCTGGCCCAGAACACCAGGCAGCCGGCCGCGATCGCCCGAGCGGGCGTTGAAAGTCTCATGGCGTGTCTCCGGAAAAGGCGCCGTCAGCCGGCGCGTTGGATGTCCTGCTCCGCCGTGTCGGGCGGCTGTTCGGGCTGGTATTCCAGGATGTCGCCCGGCTGGCAGCCCAGGAAGTCGCAGATGGCTTCCAGGGTCTCGAACTTTACCCCCTTTACCTTGCCGGACTTGAGCAGGGACAGGTTGGCGTCGGTGATCCCGATGGCGCGGGCCAGCACGTTGGAGCGCACCTTGCGCCTGGCCAGCATGACGTCGAGGCGCAGGACGATGGGCATCAGACGAAGGCCTCCCGGTCTTCTTCGATCTCGCGGCCTACTTGCATGACCTGTCCGATCACGAAGACCAGCAGGCCCAGCACGAAGGCCTGGACGCTGGCCATGTGGGCCCAGTTCTTGTCGATCTCGTAGCCGGTGGCCGCCAGGACCAGGTGGCACAGGAACGGCGAGACGGCGTAGGCGCAAAGCCAGCCCCCGACCCGTCCGAAGCGGCGCGCCTGGTCTGGTGAGAACACCTCGCCCCGCGCATAGCCGGCGAACAGGGACCGCAGGCTCCAGAAGATCATCAGGATCGGCGTGGCCCGCGCGATGCCGACCCCGACATAGACCAGGCGATGAACGAGAGGCAGGGACCCGAACGCCACCGAGTTGGGCGGGCCTTCGCCGATGTAGCAATTGTCGGGACCGATCCGGACCAGCTCGCCCTTGTAGAACAGCATGGCCGCGATCGCCGTCGCCAGGATCAGGGCCGACAGGGCGAACAGGCCGGTGAACAGCCAGACCGCCGCGCGGCTGCCCAGCCGTACGCGGCGTTGGGCCAGCGTCTCGGGCGGCGGCTGCGCCGAGGCGCGATAGAGCGGCTTCAAGTGCAGGACGGTAGCCATGGCGTCTCTCCTGCCGCCACATTCAATTTTAAAAAACTTTCTGTCAAACGATATGTTGACGGTATGGGTTCGGCGTCGGTCGAGCCTCGACATTGACAACAATTCTACATTTAGCTAAATGACTAATTATGAGCCAGGTGTTCAAGGCCCTTTCCGATCCCACCCGCCGCCGCGTGCTGCAGCTGCTGCAAGCCGGACCGATGAGCGCGGGGGAGCTTTGCGACCATTTCGGCTTCTCCAAGCCAACCATGTCGGCGCACTTCGCGGTGCTGAAGGAGGCCGACCTGGTGCATGCCGAGAAGGCCGGCAAGTCCGTGATCTATCACCTGAAGCTGTCGGTGCTGGAAGAGGCGCTGCTGGGCTTCATCCACTCCTTCGGCGGCCTCGCTGAGGCGCCGGAGCCTCAACCCAAAGCCAAGCCGGAGATCGTGCGATGAAGAAGGATGTGATGTCCGGCCTTGCCTGGGCCGGTGGCATGATCGCCCTCGCGCTGGTCGCGACCGTGGCGCGCAAGCTGGGCTACATCGACGGGGAGACGGTAACGCGGGTCGTCGGCGTCAACGGTCTGATGATCGCGTGGTATGGCAACCTGATGCCGAAGACGTTCGTCCCCAGCCATGCGGCGCGCCAAGCCCGACGGATCGCG
Source organism: Caulobacter sp. GW821-FHT11E11 (assembly GCF_058808315.1). Taxonomy (NCBI): domain Bacteria; kingdom Pseudomonadati; phylum Pseudomonadota; class Alphaproteobacteria; order Caulobacterales; family Caulobacteraceae; genus Caulobacter; species Caulobacter sp. GW821-FHT11E11. The sequence goes on along the minus strand of NZ_JBXARO010000009.1, from coordinate 219,965 downwards.
AGCTGGTCGCTGGTGCTGAGCGGGCTGGTCTATGCCGGCCTGTGGGCGTTCGCGCCGATCCCGGTGGCGGTCGCCGGCGGTTGTGGCGCGATCGTGATCGGGATCGCGGTGACGATCGGCTATTGCCTGGGCCTGCGCGGCGCGGCCAAGACGGCCTAGCCTACGCGACCGCCGACGCGGCGAAGTCGCGCCAGGTCTTGGCTTCCTTGCGGAAGTGGCTGTGGGTCTTGGCCAGGCGCTTGTCGATCTCGGCCAGCTTCTCGCGGGCCTCGGCCTTGCGACCGGTGCGGGCCAGGAAGACGGTGTAGCGGGCGATGCCCTCGAAGCCCGGAAAGTGGTCGGCGGCCCAGCTCAGCGCGGTGTCGGCCTGCTCCTCGCGACCCAGGGCGTGATAGACGCGGCCCAGGGCCAGCATGGTGTGGGGCGTGCGGCCGGCATTGGGCGTCTCGCCCAGCTTTTCCAGCAGCGGCAGGGCGTCGTTCGGGCGGTTCAGCTCGATCAGGGCGTTGGCCCGGCCCAGCAGCAGCTGCGGGTCGTCGGCGTACATGCCCGTCAGGCTGTCGGCGTAAAGCGTCTCGGCCTCGGCGTGCTTGCCAAGCTCGGTGGCGGCCACGGCCATGCGGACGCGGTTGGCGACGGTCGGCGCGTCCTCGACGGCCCGGGCGGCCTCGCGGTACTCGCGCTGCGGATCCAGCGCCTTGCGGGCGGCCGCGCCGACATTGCGCGCGGTCTTGCCGCCCCAGAACTGCGGCCCCAGCACGGCGACCAGATAGACGACCCCGCCCACCGGCTGGAAGGCCAGGATGATCCACAGCCAGTACATCTGCTGGCCCGTGCGCACGGCGTGAACGCACAGCGCGATCGAGAACAGCATCGACAGGCCCAGCAGGGGCAGCGGGAGCGAGAACATGTCTGGCTCTTTGTCTCGACCTGAGCCGGTCGTCAATCGTCCTTGGCCGGCTTCCTGGGATCCGCCTTCGGCGCGGGCGCCAGGCGCATCACTTCGGCCTGGTAGCGCTCGTCGTCGCCCACGGCGGCGAAGGGCAGGGCGTCGGCGATGGCGTCCAGCATCGGGTCCAGCCACTGGTGCTCGACCTTGTGGAAGTCGCCCAGCACATAGTGCATGACCGCGTCCTTGTGGCCCGGATGGCCCACGCCGATGCGGCCGCGGCGGAAGGCGTCGCCGACCTGGCTGGTCACCGAGCGGATGCCGTTGTTGCCGGCCGCCCCGCCGCCGGCCTTCATGCGGAAGCGGCCCGGGGCCATGTCGATCTCGTCGTGGAAGACGATCACGTCGGACGGGGCCAGCTTGAAGAACTTCATCGCCTCGCCCACGGCGCGGCCGCTCTCGTTGTAATAGGTCTTGGGCTTGAGCAGCAGCAGCTTGACCACGCCGTCGGGGGTCGAGACCTGCCCCTCGCAGGCCAGGCCCTGGAAGCGCGCGCGCCACGGTCCGGCGCCCCACTTCCGTGCGAGGGCGTCGACGGCCATGAAGCCGACGTTGTGACGGTTCTTCTCGTACTTGGACTCGGGATTGCCCAGGCCGGCGAGGATCAGCATCGCGTCTTACTCAGCAGCTCAAACGAAAACGGGCGGACCCGAAGGCCCGCCCGCTTCTTAGATCGGTTCGGAGACCCGACCGAGAGGCGATTAGCCTTCGGCGGTGGTGTCGCCAGCGCCCGACTGGGCGGCCGACGAGGCCTTCAGGGTCGCGATCACGAAGTCACGGTCAGTGGCCGGCTTCACGCCTTCCGGCAGCTTCACTTCCGAGATGCGGATGGTGTCGCCGATGTCGTGCGAGGCCAGGTCGATGACCAGCTCTTCCGGGATCTGGTCGGCCGGGCAGGCCAGTTCGACGACGTGACGGATGACTTCCAGCGAGCCACCCTTCTTCATGCCGATCGAGGTTTCGTGGTTCTTGAAGTGCACCGGCACTTCGATCTTGATCAGCTGGTGCTCGCTGACGCGGAACAGGTCGAAGTGGACCGGCTCGTCGGTGACCGGGTGGAACTGGATCGCCTTGGCGATGACCGATTGCTTTTCGTCGCCGTGTTGCAGGGTCACCAGGTGGCCCAGCAGCTTGCCGGTGTACAGCGACTTGCGGAATTCGTTGATCTTCACGGCGACGTTCACCGGGTCCTTGCCGCCACCGTACAGGGTGCCGGGGACCTTGCCTTCGCGACGGACAGCGCGGGCCGCGCCAGTGCCGGCGCCTTCACGGACTTCAACGTTCAGAATGATCTCGGCCATTGTCGTATCTTTCTAGAGAGCCGTACGCTCTCTGCTGCGACCCGGCGCCTATGGCTGTATTGCCACGCTCGCCAGCGTCTTTTTAGGGTCGCGCTACATACACAAAAGGGCCGGGCGACGCAACGCCCGGCCCTTTCGGCTCGAATTCGGCTGAAATCAGCCCTTCTTCTTGGCTGCGGTCTTGGCCTTGCGCGAGTTGGAGCCGGCGCCCTTCACGGCGATCGATTCCTTGACCGGCAGGACGCGCGGCGGCTCGGGCGGCAGGCTCGCGCCGGCGGCCTTGACCATGCAGGCGCCGGTGTCGATCAGGATGTGCTGACCCAGGCAGAAGATGTCCTCGTAGTGCGGCTTGGACACGGCCAGGCACTGGTAGAGGTTCAGCTTGGCCATGTTCAGACAGTTGGCCGTGCCCGGGTCGTTGCTGATCGCGTCGATGGAGGCCAGGTTGTTGTCGCCGGCCGCGCCCAGGGCGGCCAGGGCGGCCACGGCCAAGCCGCGGATCACGACGGGCTGGTAGGGCGCGGGGGCCGCGCGAGGCGTCAGGCCCAGCGACTGGCCGCCGATCGAGGCCTGCTGCAGCACCGCCACGTCGCCGCTTTCGGCCAGGGCCGGGGTGGTCGACAGGCTCTTGGCGGAAGCCAGGCGGCCGTCGCGATCGACGACCGAAGCCTTGGACCAGGACGACTTCTGGACGTCATAGGCCGACTGCTTCACGGCCTTGCCGGCCATGTAGACCTTCAGGCCGTCGCCGCCGATCTGGTCGATGATCAGGCCGGCGGCGCTGTCGGCGCCCTTGAACACGGCCGCGTAGGACGGGTTGGAGATGATGTTGTTGATCATCTCCTGCCGTTGGGTCGGGTTGGCCGCCACTTCGCGCACCGAGGCGACGAAGGTCGGGTCCTGCAGGGCCAGGACGGCGGCATAGGCCACCGCGCCGTTCATCAGCGACTTGCTTTCGTAGGCGGCGCCGACCTTCAGCGAGGCCTGGATCTGCTCGCCGTTCTGGAAGGCGGGCGAGACGGCGCCGGCGCGGGCCATGTAGCCGCGGAAGGCGCTGGCGCGCTCGACCACGTTCGACGACAGCGTGATCGGCGGCGGCGGCGCGGGGGCCTGGACGACCGGCGGCGGCGGCGGGGGCGGCGGAGAGCTACAGGCCGCGACCATAGCGGCCAGCGCCACGGCGGCCGTCGTCAGGACGACCCGCGTACGCGAAAAGGAACGCATTTTTCCGAACTTCCCCATCAAGTCTTGGCGGCGCCAATAGCACCGCGTGCAGGCGACATTGTGACTGTCGCCCCGTTAACCAGACTTTTACAAGCGGGGCCGTGCGCGAGGCGAGTAGGCCCGCCCCCGCACACCAACCAGCGGTTAGTCGAACAGCTTGGAAACCGACTCTTCGTTGGCGATGCGGCGGATGGCTTCGCCGATCAGCGGGGCGCACGAGACGTAGCGGATCTTGGGGCAGGCCTTGGCCTGGTCCGAAGCCTCGATCGAGTCGGTGACCACCAGCTCGGTCAGGACCGAATTGGCGACGCGATCGGCCGCTGCGCCCGACAGGACGCCGTGGGTTATGTAGGCGCTGACCGATTTCGCGCCGTGGCTCATCAGAGCCTGGGCGGCGTTGCACAGGGTGCCGGCCGAGTCTGCGATGTCGTCGAACAGGATGCAGCGGCGATCCTTGACGTCGCCGATGATGTTCATGACTTCCGACTGGCCCGGGCCCGAGCGGCGCTTGTCGACGATGGCCAGGTCGGCGTCGTCCAGGCGCTTGGCCAGGGCGCGGGCGCGGACCACGCCGCCGACGTCCGGCGACACGACCATCAGGTCCTCGCCCATCGGGTAGTTCCGGCGGATGTCCTCGGCCATCAGGCGCGAGGGCAGCAGGTTGTCGGTCGGGATGTCGAAGAAGCCCTGGATCTGGCCGGCGTGCAGATCCATCGTCAGGACGCGGTCGGCGCCCGAGCGGGTGATCAGGTTGGCGACCAGCTTGGCCGAGATCGGCGTGCGGCCGCCGGTCTTACGGTCCTGGCGGGCATAGCCGAAGTACGGCAGCACGGCGGTGATCCGCTTGCCCGACGCGCGCTTCAGGGCGTCGATGCAGATCAACAGCTCCATCAGGTTGTCGTTGGCCGGGTAGCTGGTCGACTGGATGACGAAGACGTCCTCGCCCCGCACGTTCTCGTCGATGGTGACGAACACCTCGAGGTCGGCGAACCGGCGCACCTGGGCGCGGGTCAGCGGCATGTCGAGATATTCCGCGATCGCCTGGGACAGCGGGCGGTTGGAGTTGCCGGACAGCAGCTTCATGGGGATATCTCGGGGGTGGGGGTCGGCTGTTGCGGGGCTTCTAGCAGTGATCGCCCCAGGCACAAGTGTTAACGGCCAGACTTTTTCGCTTCCGTACGCGGAGTATCGGCCGCGTGTCCTTTGAGCCTCACGCATTCGGCCCATATCCGCCCGACGATACACGCATATCCGCTCATCCCCGCGAAAGCGGGGACCCAAGCTGAGGTTGGGATTTGAACTCGGCCGCTGATCACGTTCCGGCGCCGCTTGGTTTCCCGCTTTCGCGGGGATGAGCGGTGGAGGGGGTTAGGCCTCCAGCGTGATCGCCGACAGCAGGCGGCCGTAGTCGCCCTCGTTGTTCAGGAAGGCGCGGCGGTTGGAGAAGAACCATTCCTCCTCGGCCCGGGTGTCGCGGCCGACCCATTCGCGGCGCTCGACGCCGGCGGTCTCCAGGCGGTCCAGAACGAAAGACGGCAGGTCGAAGAAGCGTTTGTCCTCGGCCGCGCCCGGCTTGAAGAACCGGCCCGAGCCGGGGCAGTCGGCCTCGAACTTGTGCAGGAACTCCAGGCCCACCTCGTAGGACTTGGGGCCGATGCAGGGACCGACAACGCCGGTGATGCGCTCGGGCTTGGCGCCCAGCTCGACCATGCAGTCGACGGCGGCCTGGACGACGCCGTCCAGCGCCCCGCGCCAGCCGGCATGGGCGGCGGCCACGATGCGAGCCTCTGGATCGACCAGCAGCACCGGCGCGCAGTCGGCCGCCAGGGCGCCGCAGATCACGCCCGGCGTGCGGGTCACCACCGCGTCGCCCTGCGGCCGGACATCGCCCCACGAGCCGTCGGCCTTGATCGCGATGGTCGAGTGGATCTGGTAGCAGGTGTTCAGGTCTTCCGGATCGCCGCCGAACCAGGCCGCGGCGCGGGCGCGGTTCTCGACCACGTCGGCCGGATCGTCCTTGCTGCCGCGCCCGACGTTCAGGCTGTCGTAGATCCCCGTCGAGGTCCCGCCCTTGCGGGTGAAGAACGCGTGTTTCACCCCCGGCAGGCTGGAGAGCAGCGGCGACTGGATGGTCGGCAGGTCGGGCTTCTTGACGGTCATGTCGCGTCCTCGAAGAGGGGGGGCGAAAGGTCGGGCGCGGTCAGGCACGCGACCTTGAACAGAGCGCCCATCTGCGCCTCTCCGACCAGACGATCAAGCTGTCTTGCGACCTGGTCGGCGCGATCGGGGCGAGCGCTAGCCAACGCCTGGGCGCGGGCCTCGATCCCCAGCGCCAGCAGGAACTCGCGCTGCGTGATGACGGGGCCGGCCTTGGCGCCGGTCTCGCGCGCGGCGGCGACCACGGCCGGGAAATCGGCCCAGACGGTTAGGTCGGCCAAGCCGGCGGTCTTCAGCGGATCGACCTTCTGGTGGTTCTGCAGCGCCTGCAGGGTGTCGCCGGCTTCCGGTGCGGCGCGACCATAGTCGACCAGCAACGCTGCGCCGCCGTCCGTGACCAGGCGATGGGCGATGTCCGAGGCCAGGGCGGCCTGGGCGGGGGAGGATTCGACGATGCTCCCTTCCGGCTGCACGGGCAGGTCAGGAATGGGGGTGTCGGCCGACTTGCCGAGGCCTCGCAGCCCGAACGCCAGCTCGCCATCCTCGCCCAGCCCGATCACGCGCTCGGCCCAGCCGTCCTTGGTCCGCGCGAACTGGCGGGCGGGCAGGCAGTCCAGCAGCTCGTTGGCGATCAGGATCATCGGCGCGCCGCCGGGGATCTCGTCCAGCCGGCCGACCCAGCGGGGCGCATCGCCCAGCTTTGCGGCCTGCTTGGCCTTCAGAGGCGCCGAAACCTCGACCAGCCACACCTGCGCGGCTTCCAGGAACGCCGGCTCCAGCCGTCCCGCCCGCAGCAGGTCGCTCATCAGCGTGCCGTCGCCCGGACCCATCTCGACCAGGCGGAACGGCGCCGGTCGGCCCATGCGCGTCCAGGTCTCGATGGCCCACAGGCCGATCAGCTCGCCGAACATCTGGCTGACCAGCGGCGCGGTGATGAAGTCGCCGCCGGCCCCCCCAAGACCGCCCAAGGCGGGGCGCATGGCGTAGTAGCCGTCGCGCGGGTCGTGCAGGCAGCGGGTGAAGAACTCGGGAACGCCGATCGGTCCGTCCTGGGCGATCTGCGCCTTCAGGCGATCAAGCAGGCTCATGGGCCTCGACGGGTTCCTTCAGCGCCTTCCACATCAGCCAGCCGCCGACCAGGATCATCGGGGTCGACAGCAGCATCCCCATGGTCAGGCCCAGCGGGAAGTTGGGCATGCCCAGGTCGGGGTTGCGGACGTTCTCCAGCGACAGCCGGAACAGGCCGTAGGCGATCAGGAAGGTCGCCACGATCGCGCCGCGCCGCTGCAGCCACTTCAGGCGGTAGACGCAGAAGGCCAGGATCCCGAACAGCAGCAGGCCTTCCAGCCCCGCCTCGTACAGCTGGCTGGGATGGCGCGGCAGCGGGCCGGCGGCGCAGATGTGCTGCGGGTGATTGGCCTTCAGCGTGTCGTTGCAGAAGATGATGCCGAACGGCCCGTCGGTCGGGCGACCCCACAGCTCGCCGTTGATGAAGTTGGCGATGCGGCCAAAGAAGATGCCGATCGGCGCGACCGGGGCGATCAGGTCGCCCAGCTTCAGCACGTCGATCTTCTGCTGGCGGGCGAAGAACCAGATCGCCGCGCACACGCCCAGGAAGCCGCCGTGGAACGACATGCCGCCTTCCCAGACCTTGAAGACGTCCAGCGGATGCCCCGCCAGCCAGATCCGCTGCTCGTCGTTCATCAGCATGTAGAAGAGGATGTAGCCGATGCGTCCGCCGACGATGATGCCCAGGGTGATCCACAGCACCAGGTCGTCGATCTGCAACGGCGTGGCGGTCGGCGCGCGGCCGCCCCACAGGCTGCTGTTGCGCGTCATCCGGATGGCGAAGCGCCAGCCCAGCAGGATCCCCGCCACATAGGCCAGGGCGTACCAGCGCAGGGCCAGCGGCCCCCATTGCAGGGCCCATGGACCGATGTGAACGATCGGATCGATATCGGGGAAGATCACGCGCTCGGACTCCGTGCGGGACACATGGTCGCACTCCTATAGCCTTGGGACTTCGCTTTCATCCACCGTTTCCCATATAAGAGATGCGCGCCCACCCTCGGGCCTCTCGGAACCGCGATGCACAGCCAGAACCCCTTCCTCGACGAATTCGCCAAACTGACCCAGGCGGCCATGGGCATCGCCCAGACGGCCGGCGAGGAGGCGAAGACCGCGATGCGGGCCCAGGCCGACCGTCTGGCCGCCGAGTTCGACCTGATCCGCCGCGACGATTTCGAAGCCCTGAAAGCCGAGGTCGCCGCCCTGCGCGAAGAGGTCGCCAGCCTGAAGGCGGCCAAGAAAACCCCGGCCAAAAAAAACGCGGGTTCAGGCGAGTAGCCGAATCACCGCTCGCTCGCGACGTGAAGCGGGTTGAGACGAACGCAACGAAGCAGATTAGTGTCCCCTGGTACGTGAGCGATTCATGGCGGGGGTAACCCCCGCCGTCGCGGGCGGGGACGTAGGTTTTTCATGGACACCCAACCGGAAGACGACGACGTCCTGATGGCTCTCGATCCCCTCGAGGTGGTCGAACATGTGCTGTCGGCTGAAAATCTCACCTTTGATCGCACCGAAGACGGTGACCTGGCGTTCGCGCTGAAGGGCGACTGGAAGGACTACGAGCTGTGGTTCGCCTGGCGGCCCGAGGCCGACTGCCTGCAGCTTTGCCTGTCGCTGGACCTGCGCGCGCCAAAGAGCAAACGCTCCAACGCCTATGAGCTGCTGGCCCTGATCAACCAGCGCGTCTGGCTGGGCCATTTCGAGGTCTGGACCGAGGACGGCGAAGTCGTGTTCCGCCACGCCCTGGCCCTGCCGGCCGGCGAGCGCCCGTCCATGTCCCAGGCCGCCTCGATGATCGACGCGGCGGTGGAAGCCGCCGACCGCTTCTTCCCGGCCTTCGAATTCCTGCTGCAAGGCGCCAAGACCCCGGACGAGGCGATGGCCGCCTGCATGTTCGAGACGGTGGGCCAGGCCTGATACGCGCCTTGGCCCTTGGCCGAGACGTTTTCGAAGCTTAAGGGGCTCCGGCGAGACATCGTCGGAGCCTTTTCCATGACCCCCATCCTTCTTCTCGGCGCCGGACGCATGGGCGGGGCTCTGGCCGAGGGCTGGCGCGACGCCGGCGCCTTTTCGGCCGCCGACCTGCTCATCCGTGATCCGAACGTCGACGCCGCCGCCTTCGAAGGCGCGGTGGTCAATCCGGCGCTCGAAGGGCTGGGCGCGGCCAAGACCGTGCTGCTGGCCGTGAAGCCGCAGATCTGGCGCGAGGCGGTCAAGGACGTGGTTCCGCACTTGGCGCCCGACGCGGTGGTGGTCTCGATCGCCGCCGGGGTGCGCGCGGCGGATATCTCCGAGGCGTTCGGCGGCCGGCGGGTGGCGCGGGTGATGCCGACGACGGCGGTGGCGATTGGGCGCGGGACGGCGTCGATCTTCGCCGAGGATGCGGATGCTCGCGCGGCGGCTCACGCGCTGTTCGCGCCGGTGGCGACCGTGGTCGATCTGCCGAACGAAGACCTGATGCACGCGGCGACCGCCGTCTCGGGCTCGGCCCCGGCCTATCTTTACGCTTTCGTCGAGGCCCTCGAGGCTGCCGGTGCGGCTCAAGGCCTTAACGCGGCAGACAGCGCCAAGCTCGCCCGCGCCACGATCATCGGCGCGGCCGCCCTGATGGAGCGCGGCGGCGAGGAGCCGGCCGAACTGCGCAAGCAGGTGACCTCGCCAGGCGGCACGACCGCGGCGGCGTTGAGCGTGCTGATGGGCGAGGGCGGGTTCGGCGACCTGCTGCCCAAGGCGCTGGACGCGGCGGTGGCGCGTTCGAAGGCGCTGGGCGGCTGATCGGCATGGGATAGGGTTGTCTCGGGGCGCGCCTCGGCTCATCTGTTTGTCATGACCGCCGAAACCCTAGACCGCGCCGCCGACGCCGCCCTGGCCCTCGCCGCCGACAAGGCCTGGCCCAACGTCTCCCTGCGCGACATCGCCGTCCGCGCCGACCTCCCGTTCCCCGACCTCTACGCGGCCGCCTCCAGCAAGCCCGCCGTCCTCGCCCACCTCTCGGCCCGCTTCGATCGCGCGGCCCTCGGCGTCGACTACCCGGAAAACTCCGAGGCCCACGATCGCCTATTCGACGCCGCCATGGCGCGCCTGGAAGCCATGGAGCCCCACCGCGCCGCCCTGCTGGCCATCGCCAAGTCCGAAGGCCCGCTAGCCTCGGCCGCTCGCTTCCCCCGCATCGCCCGCGCGATCCTGGAAGCCGCCGGCGTCCCCGCGACCCCGCCGCGCCTCCTGGCCATGACCGCCGTCTGGGCCCGCGTGGTCCAGGTCTGGCGCGACGACGAAGGCGCCCTGAACCGCACCATGGCCGAGCTGGACAAGCGCCTGAAGCAGATGGCCGAGCGGCTCGCGAAGATCGGGGCCGGGTTCTAGCCCGGCAGCCGGATCAGGGCCCTCAGCCCCCCCATCATCGACCGCGACAGCACCAGGTCCCCGCCAAGCCCGCGCGCCATGTCCCGTGCGATGGCCAGGCCCAGCCCCACGCCCTTCTCGTTCTGGTTCCTGCTTTCGTCCAGGCGCGAGAACGGCTTGAAGGCCTCTTCGTACCTGTCCTCGGGGATCCCCGGCCCGTCGTCGTCGACGGCGATCTCGACGCCGCCGGTGAGCCTGGCCGTGGCGGTGACCCGCACGCGGTCGGCGTGGGCGACGCCGTTGTCGACCAGGTTGGCCAGGGCCCGGCGGAAGGCCAGCGGGCGCAGCCGCGCCTCCAGCCCCCGGGTGATCTCGGTCTCGATCATCGCGCCGCTGCGCTCGGCCTGGGCGACCACGTCCTCGACCAGCTCCGACAGATCGACCACCCGCGCGTCCTCGCCGCCCTCGCCGCGGGCGAAGGCCAGGTACTCGTCGATCATGTGCTCCATTTCGGAGAGGTCGCCCTTCATCGCCTCCAGCTGCTCGCTGGGCTCGGACATGGCCATTTCCAGCTTCAGGCGGGTCAGGGGCGTGCGCAGGTCGTGGCTGACGCTGGCCAGCAGGGCGGTGCGCTGCTCGATATGGCGGACGATGCGGGCCTTCATGGCGATGAAGGCGTAGGCGGCCTTTCGCACCTCGCGCGCGCCGTGCGGCTTGAAGTCGGGATCCTCGCCCCGGCCGAAGGCGTCGGCGGCGTCGGCCAGGCGCTCGATGGCCCGCACCTGGTTGCGGATGAACAGGATGGCGATCGCCGTCAGCAGCATGGTCGCCACCACCATCCACAGGATGAAGATGTGCCCTTGCGTGGCGTAGGCCCGGTCGCGCAGGGCGTAGATCTGCAAGACCCCGCCCGGCACCTGCACGCGGATGTCGATATAGGCGGTGTAGCGGGTGGTATCGAACCAGAACGGGTTGTCGAGCCGGTCCTCCAGCGCCCGGTCCAGCGAGCGGTCCAGGGCCGCGAACAGCGAGGGGCGGTGGCTGGTCGGCAGCTTCCGGCCCGGCTGGAAGGCCAGCGACAGCGACATCGAGTCCTCGGCCCGCTTGGCCAGCTTGTCGACGGCGGCGGGGCTGGGATCGTCCTCGTAGGACTGCACGGCCCAGGCGATGTCGCCGGCCAGGCCCTCGGACAGACGCGAGGTCACCGCCTGCCAGTGGGCGTCGAAGAACGCCCAGGTCACGGCGATCTGCATCACTGCCACCGGCAGGATGATGATCAACAGGCTGCGCCCGAAAAGGGTGGTGGGCAGCAGGCGCTTGAGCGGGCGAGGGATGTGGAAGCGGGTGCTGAGCGGCATGCCTAAATCCTCCCCCCAGCGGGGGAGGTGGTCCGAAGGACCGGTGGGGGAAGACTACATCCCCTATGCCGGCCGACTTCTCCCTCCGTCGGCTTCGCCGACACCTCCCCCGCTAGGGGGAGGATCTTGAAGCTAGCCATCAATCCGGCGCCAACCGATAGCCGACCCCCCGCACCGTCTGCAGATAGCGCGGGTTCTTGGGGTCCGGCTCGATCTTGCGGCGCAGGCGGGTGACCTGGACGTCGACGGCGCGGCCGGTGGCGTCGGCGGTGTCGCGGGCCAGTTCCAGGCGGTCGACCGGTTCGTGGGCCGAGCGGGCCAGGCGGCGGAGCAGCGTCACCTCGGCCTCGGTCAGGCGCACGGCCTCGCCGTCGCAGGTCAGCTCGCCCCGGTCGCTGTCGAAGGCGCAATTGCCCAGGCTGAGCGCCTTGCTGCCGGTCGGCCGGGCCTGCGAGCGGCGCAGGATGGCCTCGATGCGCAGCAGCAGTTCCTGCGGCTCGAACGGCTTACCCAGATAGTCGTCGACGCCGCTGGACAGGCCCTCGATGCGGTCGGCGGTCTGGTCGCGGGCGGTCAGCATCAGGATCGGCGTGCGGCCGCTCTCGCCGCCCTTGGACCGCAGGCGCTTGGTGAAGGCGTAGCCGTCCTCGCCCGGCATCATCACGTCCAGCACCATCAGGTCGAAGTCCAGGGCGCCGAACAGGCGGTCGGCCCCGGCCGCGTCGGCGGCGGCGGTGACCCGGAAGCCGGCCCGGCTGAGGAATTCCTTGATCAGCTTGCGCAGGCGGTCGTCGTCGTCGACCACCAGGATGTGGCGCTCGCGGCGTTCTTCAGGCGTCATGGAACGGCTCGCCGCCCGGGGCCGACGCCCTGCCGCGAACCGGCCAGCGCCGCCAGGATACGCCGCGTGCCGGCCACGCCATCCAGTCCGCCCGTGCGATAGGCCCGCGCCAGCAGCGCCCGCAAGCGCTCTGCCGTGCGCTGTTCGAAGGCCACGCCCTCGGGGGTCAGGGTCGCCGGACGCCGACGGCCGTCCAGATCGCCCGAGCCGCGCTCGACCAGGCCGGCCTTCTGCAGGTCGGCCAGGGTGCGGCTGGCGGCCTGTTTCGAAAGGCTGGTCAGCTTCGACAGGTCCTGCACCCCGATGCCCGGCCGGCGGCGCAGCAGGAAGGCCGCGCGCCAGTGCGAGCGACCCAGCCCCAGGGTCTCGCTCTCCAGCGCCGCGTCGACGGCGGCCCACAGCGCGGCCTCGGCCAGCAGGATCAGCTCCAGCCCGCCATCCAGCTCCTCCTCGCGGAGGATCAGACGGGGATCGTCCGAACCGGGCTGCAGCGGGGCTATCATCACCAAGAGTCCATTTTATTTGACGCGTTGGCCCTCGGGGCGTCTAAGGGCCGGGTTTCCCATAAGGAGGTCTTGGGCCGATGTCTCTGGTTCCCTTCGACGATCGCGACGGCTGGATCTGGCTGGACGGGCAATTTGTACCCTGGCGCGACGCGAAGGTGCATATTTTGACCCATGGCCTTCACTACGCTTCGTCGGTCTTCGAGGGCGAGCGGATGTACGGCGGCGAAATTTTCAAGCTGACCGAGCATACCGAACGCCTGTTCAAGTCGGCGGAAATCCTGGACTTCGAGATCCCGTACAGCGTGGCCGAGATCGACGAGGCCTGCAAGGCGACGGCGGCGAAGAACAATCTCACAGATTGTTATGTTCGCCCGATCGCCTGGCGCGGCAGCGAGATGATCGGTGTTTCGGCGCAACAGACCAAGATCCACGTCGCCATCGCCGTGTGGGACTGGCCCAGCTACTTCGATCCGGCCACCAAGGCCAAGGGCATCCGCCTGACCTGGGCCAAGTATCAGCGTCCGGACCCGAAGACCGCCCCCGTCGCGGCCAAGGCCGCCGGCCTCTACATGATCTGCACCATCTCCAAGCACGCCGCCGAGAAGGAAGGCTATGCCGACGCGATGATGCTCGATTATCGCGGCTATGTGGCGGAAGCCACGGGCGCGAATGTGTTTTTCGTCAAGGACGGCGCGCTGCACACGCCCAAGCCCGACTGCTTCCTGGACGGCATCACCCGCCGCACGGTGATCGACATCGCGCGGGCTAAGGGCATCGAGATCGTCGAGCGCCACATCCAGAAGGAAGAGCTCTCGACCTTCACCGAGTGCTTCATCGTCGGCACCGCCGCCGAGGTGACCCCGGTCTCGGAGATCGGCGAGTTCAAGTTCACGCCCGGCAAGCTGTCGCTGGACCTGATGGACACCTATGCGGCCCTGGTCCGCAACGAGGCGCTGCAACCGGCCTGAGGCTGACGCTCCGTCGCTAGAAAAGATGACGCCGCCCGGAGCGATCCGGGCGGCGTTTTTCATCGTGGGGCGCGGACTAGATCTGCGCCATGCCGCCGTCGACGAACAGCTCGACGCCATTGACGAAGCTGGCGTCGCTGGAGGCCAGGAACACCGCGGCGCGGCCGATCTCGTCGGGATGGGCGACACGGCCCAGCGGCACCTGGGCGGCCAGCTGGCCTTCGAAGGCGTTCCATTCCGCTTCGCTGCTGGTCAGGCCCGTCAGGCCGGGGGTCTTGGTCGGCCCGGGGCTGATGGCGTTGACGCGGATCTGGCGGTCCTTGAGGTCCAGGATCCAGTGGCGGGCGAAGTTGCGGATCGCGGCCTTGGTCGCGCCATAGACGCTGAAGGCCGGCAGGGCGCGGGTCGTGCTGGTCGAGCTGGTCAGGATGATCGAGCCGCCGTCGCGCATCAGCGGCAGGGCCTTCTGCACCGTGAACAGCGTGCCCTTCACATTGATCGCGAAGGTGCGGTCGAAGTCTTCCTCGGTGATCGCGCCGATCGGGGCGAACGTGCCGCCGCCGGCATTGGCGACCAGGATGTCGATGTGGCTGACGTGCTTTTGCACCTCGTCATACAGGCGGTCGAGGTCGGCCAGGTCCGAGACGTCGCTGCGCACGCCGATGACGCCATGGCCGAGCTCAGCCACCGCCGCGTCCAGTTCGGCTTGGCGACGGCCGGTGATGAAGACCTTGGCGCCCTCGGCGACCAGCTGGCGGGCGATGCCCAGGCCGATGCCCGTGGTGGCGCCGGTGACGATGGCGACCTTGTTGTCCAATTTGCGGGTCATGACCCTTCTCCTTTGCTTGGGGGCGGACCGTTTCCGCCGATGCAGAAGAGATAGATCCAGAACGCTGATGCCAGCAGACGGCGAAATCGCTACTCTTCGTTCTGAAAATGGGACGATGGCGCGATGCAGGATCTCAACGACCTCTACTATTTCGCCCAGGTCGTGGCGCATGGCGGCTTCGCGCCGGCCGGACGGGCGCTGAACGTCCCGAAGTCCAAGCTCAGCCGCCGCGTGGCGCAGCTGGAGGAGCGGCTGGGCGCCCGTCTGATCGAGCGCTCGTCCCGGCGCTTCCGGGTCACCGAGATCGGCCGGGCGTTCCACGAGCAGGCCCAGGTAGCCGTGGCGGCGGCCGATCGCGCCCAGGCCCTGGTGGCGGCCAGCCTCAGCGAGCCGCGCGGGCTGGTGAATTTCTCGTGCCCGACGGGCCTGGTGGAGCTGGTTTCACCGATGCTGCCGGACTTTCTTTCGCGTCATCCGCGTGTGCAGGTGCGGCTGCTGGCGGTGGACCGGCCGGTCGACCTGATCGCCGAGAGCATCGACGTAGCCTTGCGCGTGCGGATCAAGCTGGAGACCGACGCGGCCCTGACCATGCGCACCCTGGCCCACAGCCGGCGGATCCTGGTGGCCAGTCCGGCCCTGGCCAACCGCCTGACCTCCAGCGCCATCACCGCCCTGGCCGAGCTGCCGACGCTGAGCACCTCTGAGCAGCTGGGCGAGGCGAGCTGGACGCTGGAGGGGCCGGAGGGCGCGACCCATGTGCTGAGCCATCGCCCGCGCCTGGCCTGCGGCAGTTTCGAAGCCGTGCGCGAGGCGGCTTTGGCCGACCTGGGCGTGGCGCTGCTGCCCGACCACGCCTGCGCCGAGGCCCTGGGCTCGGGTCGGCTGGTGCGCATCCTGCCCGACTGGGCCGGCCAGGACGGCATCGTGCACCTGGTCTTCACGACCCGCACCGGCCTGCCGCCGCATGTGCGCGCCTGGATCGATCACCTGGCCCAGCGGTTCAAGGATCCCGTGCTGTTCGGGCCGGTGAGGGCCTAGCGCCTACTTCGCCGCGATCGCCGCCGCCACCTCGGCCCGCGCCATGGCGATGTCGCGCAGGAAGGCTTCCGAGCGGTGCTCGGCGGCGTAGATCACCATGCCCGACTGCAGGCCGGCCTCCGTGGCGCTTACGGTGTGACTGCCGCAGATCCAGCGGCTCTCGGCATACTCGCGGCCGCGGGCGTAGAGGGCGTCGGCGCGGACGGGGACGACCTCGGCTAGGATCAGGGCCACGTGCTCGCCGAAGGCCGAGTGACCGGACGGATAGTCGGGATTGGCGGTCAGGTCGGGGCGCTTGGGCTCGCAGACCGGAGCGGCGTCCTTGCCGACATAGGGCCGCTGCGTGCCCCAATGGGTCTTGGCCAGGCCGACCACCGAGCGGTCGTCGCCGGCGCGCTCCAGCAGGGCATTGAGGATCGGCGCGTTGGCTGGGGTCAGCGTTACGCCCAGGGCGGTCTCGAAGTGGTGGAAGGCCGTGCCTTTCACGTCGTCGGTGGCCAGCTTCCAGCGCGGGCTGTCTTTCAAGGCCCGGCTCTGGTCGAAGATCGCCGCGTCGGCCAGGGCGCGGGGCGACCCGGGCGCGGGGGGCTGGGCCAGGATCTTGGTCAGGTCCGGACGAGCGGCGGGTTGCAGGTAGCCGCGCTGCGGCGCGCCGGGCAGGGCCTCGATCGCCAGGCCGTCGCAGGTCTTCTCGGCGCGAACGGGATTGCAGGCGGCGACGTCGCCGCCGGTCAGGCGCACGGTGTAGCCGCCCGGCAGGCGCGGGTCGGCCCACATGTAGTCGGTCGAGATGTACTGCGCGCCGCTGGTCAGGGCGGCGGTGCGCTGGCGCACGTCATTGGTCCGCGCGGCCCAGGTGTCGGCGTCGGCGCGGGTGCGGACGATGAAGCCGGCCTTCACGGCGGCGGCGATGCGGTCCTTCTGGCCGATCGGATCGTTCAGGGTCAGGTAGGCTGCGGCGGGAGAGGCCTCATCGGTGTTGATGAAGGCCGCCCGCCCCTCCAGCGAGGCGCGCTTGCCGCGATAGATCGCGACCTTCTCGGGGGACTCGTCGAGGGCGAAGAACACCTTGCCGCGCGCCGCGCCCAGCTTGGGCCATCCTCCACCCATTTTGGCGCCGGCCAGCACACCTTCGCGCAGGGTCTTGGCCTTGCCTTGCACCTGGTCGGGCGTGATCAGGCGGTCGTCGCCGAACACCGAGCGGATCTCGGCGTCCAGGTCGTCATAGAGCTTTTCGGTGAAGACCAGCGGGACCACGCCGCCGGGGACGGTCGCCGCGCCTTCCTTGGCGTTCATCATGATCAGGATCGGCGCGTGGTCGCGGTGGGCATCCGACCATGTGCGGATCTCCTTCAGGCAGGCCACGAAGGTCAAGCACGACGACCGAAAGTCGACGTCGGGCATATGAATGGTCTTGAAGCCCGGCTTGGCCAGGGCGGCGGCGGTCTCCGGCGGCAGCACCGTCCCGCGCCCGAAGACCGTCAGCGGCTTGGCGTAGCGGCCGCCGTCGGGATCGGCGACGACGTCGATCTCCAGCTGGCGGGCGCCGGCGTCCAGCTGCTCGGCGAGCAGACGATGACCATAGTCGATGCCCAGCGCCGCCTGGCCTTTCGCCGCGACCATGGCCGCCATCTCGTCGGCCGGCGGCAGCAGCTTGTAGGAATTGTGCGTGCCCACGACCATCAGGTCGGTCATCCGCAGGGCGTCCATCCGTTCACGGACGCAGGCCGGGCTTTCGTCGCCGGCGGGGCAGGGGGCGGCGGCGACCGCGAGGGCGGCGAGCAAGGTCAGCATGGGCGAACTCCGGGAACCAGGCTCGTCGGACTAGCTGGGCTATGTGAAGGTTTGACGTCGGTGGACGCAACGCTCGCGGATGGCATTGGCTCGAACCGATGACCGGCACGAGCCTGTCGAAGAGGCCGAGGCGAGCTCGAGGCTTCAGCGGTGGGATCAAGGAGCAGCGTCGCGAGACGGACACCGGTTCCTGTTCGTGTTCTAGCGGGAAGGTCTGTATTGGCCCGAGAGGAGGACGTTACTGCATCACCTCCGGCGGCAATAAACGCTACGTTTTTAATGACGAGGCCGCCCGAGATGGCTCGGACGGCTTCAACATTCTCGTGTCATCCCGGCCGCAGCGAAGCGGAGAGCCGGGACCCAGGGGGCAGTGTAGGGCGGTTGCCCCTGGGTCCCGGATCGGCCTGAGGCCGTCCGGGATGACACAGCGTTTTTTGGTGTGAAGTCGGCCCTTACGCCGCCTCCTGCTCCTCGTTCGCCGGGACCTGGCGGATCAGGTAGTCGAAGGCCGACAGCGAGGCCTTGGAGCCTTCGCCCATGGCGATGATGATCTGCTTGTACGGCGTGGTGGTCGCGTCGCCCGCGCCGAAGACGCCGGGGATCGACGTCTCGCCGCGATAGTCGACCTCGATCTCGCCACGGTTCGACAGAGCCACGCCTGAGTCCTTCAGCCACTCGGTGTTGGGGACCAGGCCGATCTGGACGAACACGCCTTCCAGGTCGACGCGGTGGACGCTGTCGTGGTTGCGGTCCTTGTAGCTCAGGCCCGAGACCTTGCCGTTCTCGCCGTGGATCTCGGTGGTCATGGCCGAGGTGACGATCTTGACGTTCGGCAGGCTGGCCAGCTTGCGTTGCAGCACGGCGTCGGCGCGCAGCTGGCTGTCGAACTCGATCAGCGTCACGTGGGCGACGATGCCGGCCAGGTCGATGGCCGCCTCGACGCCGCTGTTGCCGCCGCCGATCACCGCCACGCGCTTGCCCTTGAACAGCGGGCCGTCGCAGTGCGGGCAGTAGGCCACGCCCTTGTTCCGGTACTCGGCCTCGCCGGGGACGTTGACGTTCCGCCAGCGGGCGCCGGTCGACAGGATGACGGTGCGGGCCTTCAGGGACGCGCCGTTCTCCAGCTTGATCTCATGCAGGCCACCCGGAGTCTTGGCCGGAACCAGGCCGACGGCCTTCTGCAGGTTCATCACGTCGACGTCGTATTCCTTGACGTGCTGTTCCAGGGCCGAGGCCAGCTTGGGGCCTTCGGTGTGGGTGACCGAGATGAAGTTCTCGATGGCCATGGTGTCCAGCACCTGGCCGCCGAAACGCTCGGCCGCGACACCTGTCCGGATGCCCTTGCGGGCGGCATAGATCGCCGCGGCCGCGCCGGCCGGACCGCCGCCGATGACCAGCACCTCGAAGGCGTCCTTGGTCTTGATCTTCTCGGCCGCGCGGGCCTCGGCGCCGGTGTCCAGCTTGGCCAGGATCTGCTCGACGTCCATGCGGCCCTGGCCGAACGGGACGCCGTTCAGCAGGATGGTCGGCACGGCCATGACTTCGCGGGCCTCGACCTCGGCCTTGAACAGGGCGCCGTCGATGGCGACGTGGCTGATGCGCGGGTTCAGGGCGCTCATGGTGTTCAGCGCCTGCACCACGTCGGGGCAGTTCTGGCAGGACTGCGAGAAATAGGTCTCGAAGCGGTAGTCGCCGTCCAGCGCCTTGATCCGCTCGATCACGTCCGCGTCGATGCGCGGC
This sequence comes from Caulobacter sp. GW821-FHT11E11, assembly GCF_058808315.1. NCBI lineage: Bacteria > Pseudomonadati > Pseudomonadota > Alphaproteobacteria > Caulobacterales > Caulobacteraceae > Caulobacter > Caulobacter sp. GW821-FHT11E11. The sequence goes on along the minus strand of NZ_JBXARO010000009.1, from coordinate 200,850 downwards.
GGGTGGCCGCCGACGTGCAGCAGGGCCAGCACCAGCGAGGTGAATTCGTGGCCCAGCGGCAGGCCGGCGAAACGCACATCGGCGTCGCCAGCGGCGCGGGTGATGGCGAACGAGGGCTTGCGCCCATTGTCGCCGGCCAGGTTCAGGCTGACCTTGTCGGACGTCGCGGCGACGTCTTCCAGCAGCGCCAGCATCTCCTTCGACCCGGCGTCATCAGCCAGGGAGGCGACCAGTTCGATCGGCTGGCGCAGGTTCTGCAGATACTGAGTCAGTTGGGTCTTCAGACCGGCGTCCAGCATGGGGCGCTCCCAAAAAGCTGAGGGGAGGAAGGTTAGGCGTTCGATTTTCGGGGGGAGGATCGAACGCGGCGAACGATCGGAGGGTTGCGCGCCGCCCGTCCGATGACGGGCGGCGACGCGGGTCGTCTTTTAGATCTTGCCGACCAGGTCGAGCGACGGGGCCAGGGTCTTTTCACCCTCTTCCCACTTCGCCGGGCAGACTTCGCCCGGGTGCGAAGCCACGTACTGGGCGGCCTTGATCTTGCGCAGCAGCTCGATGGCGTTGCGGCCGATGCCTTCAGCGGTGACTTCCATGAACTGGATCACGCCTTGCGGGTCGACCAGGAAGGTGCCGCGGTCGGCCAGGCCGACGCCCGGACGCATGATCTCGAAGTTGTTGGTCACCACGCCCGACGGGTCGCCGATCATCGTGTACTTGATCTTGCCGATCGCCGGCGAGCTGTCGTGCCAGGCCTTGTGCGAGAAGTGCGTGTCGGTCGACACCGAGTAGATCTCGACGCCCAGACGGGTGAAGACGTCGTAGTTGTCGGCCAGGTCTTCCAGCTCCGTCGGGCAGACGAAGGTGAAGTCGGCGGGGTAGAAGAAGAAGACCGACCACTTGCCCTTCGTATCGGCTTCGCTGACCGTGACGAACTTGCCATCCTTGAAGGCCTGGGCGGTGAAGGGTTTGATCTCGGTGTTGATCAGCGACATGAGGCGCTCCGGTTGGAAGAAGATGCGCCCTTGTAGCGAAGGGGTTTCCGATTAATCAAATTGATAAAACTAGTTCTATGGATAGAGTGGATCTATCGATCTCGCAAAAGCGAGATGGGTCTGGGGCTTAGCGCCCGACCCGCTTGATCAAGCGATGAATTATCGAAAGTCGAGTACGGTTTGTGAGCGGGCGCTGCTCAGCGCACGGTCATAAAATCTTGTGGGAAAAGCGCTTAGCCCATGGGCCCAACGGCAAAAGCCCGGCGACGAGCGCCGGGCTAACGCGAAAACTATCCGTCGATCAGCCCCGCTTCATCGGTCCGGTCGAGGTTTCGGACGTCCGGTCCTTCATATCCTTCACGAGCTTCAGGATCTTCTGAATGAAGTTTTCCAGGCTCTCCAGCTTGTCCGGGTTTTCGGGCGCGGCCTCGCGGGCCTTCGTCCCGGGCTCGACCGGACCGGCCAGCGCCGGCTGGGCGGCCAGGAGGCTGGCTGAAGCGATGCAGACGGCGATCGATAACGATCGAGCGCGGCGTACGATGGTCATGAAACACTCCCCACGGATGGTCCGACAGCGACGCCGGTTTTGAAATCGCGGAGACCTTTACGGCGAACCCGCGGCAGAGGGCTTGGCCTCCGGAGCGCCGGGTGCGGACTGACGGGCGGAACCGCGGACTTTTATGGTCGCCGGGCGGCGAGACCGGTTTTCTTGCGCTTGCGCGAACGGCAAGGTGTGCGAACGCAGCGCTGGACGCCGGATGACTCGCAAGACCTTCACGTCCCGTGGCCTGCCGGCCCATTTGAGCGACAAGACCCGCGTTGATCGTTGGCAGGAGCTGTGGGGCGACGAAGTCGGCGCTTGCGACATCGCAGCGATTCCCGACCGGCCGTTCGAGGCGCGGGCGGAGGTCGCCTGGTTCAACGAGGTTGTCGTCGCGCAGGTCGATGCAACCACGAGCCACTACGTGCGCACCGCGGCGCAAGCCGCCGCCGACAAGCACGACTATCTCTATATGGGCTTCAACCGATCGCCTCGGCCCGTCTGGGTGCGCCACTGCGGCCGCGACAGCGTCATCCATGCCGGCGAGATGCTGATCTGGAGCAATACCGTCGCCTTCGAGCGGCGCGAGCAGGATCGCGTTTCCGGGCACATGATCGGCTTTGACCGGGCGCGATTGGCGGCGCTGGCGCCCGGGATCGAGGATGCGCTGGCCCGCCCCATCGCGGTCAATACGCCGGCCTTGCGACACCTGCAAAGCTATGCGGACTTCCTGCTGCGGAGCGGGGAGCAGACCCTTCCAGGGGACATCGGCGTCAGCATCGGCGCCATGCTGACCGACCTGGCGGTCCTGGGATTGGGCGGCAGGGGAGATGCCGCCGAAGCTGCGGCTGGACGAGGGCTGCGGGCCAAACGGCTGACCGATATCCTGCTGACCATCGACAAGAGCTTCGCGCAGCCTGGATTTTCGTCCGAGGCGTTGGCGCGCTCGCTGGGTCTGTCGCGACGTTACGTCAATGAGCTGCTGGCGGAGACGGGGCAGTCGCTGGACCAGCGTGTCAACGCTCTGCGGCTCGCGCGCGCCATGGCGTTGCTAACCAGCGCCGAAGGCGATGTGCTGCGCATCACCGATATCGCCGCGGCGAGCGGTTTCAACGATCTGTCGTATTTCAACAGGCAGTTTCGCAGGACCTACGGGCTCTCGCCGACCCAGGCGCGCGGACGGTGACGTAGAACGGGAGGACCGTCGGCCCTACCCCTGGATCTTCGCTTCCAGCTCGTTCATCCGGGCCCGCGTCGCGGCCAGGTCCGGGCCAAACCGGGCCGGGTCGGCGGCGGCGAGGCGGCCGGCGATGTCGTAGCTTTCGCGGTAGAGGTCGAGGGCCCGCATGCGGTGGCCGCGGTCCTCGCGCAGGTCGGCCAGGCGTTCCAGGTTCACCGACAGGGCGCGCTGGGCCTGGGTGTCGCCGGCCTCGCGGCCGCCGCGCGTGCGGCGCAGGGCCAGGGCTTCCTCGAAGGCCGAGAGGGCAGCGTCCAGGCGACCTTCCGCTTCCGCCGCGTCGCCGACGCCCGACAGCGCGCCGGCCAGCAGCTCGGCGGTCTCGTCGTTCGGGCGGGCCTGGCGCACCTCGCGGGCGTAGGAGACGGCGGTCTCATAGGCTTCGGCGGCCTCGTCGGCCTGGCCCTGGCCGCGCGCGAAGTCACCCAGGTCGCGATAGACGGTGGCCAGCTCCTCGGGGGTCTGGGCCATGCGCTTCATGGCGGTCAGGATGCGGGCGGCTTCGGCCCACGACTCGTTGTGGCTGAGCGCGACCAGGCGCGCGCGCATCTCTGCGAAGGTCTCCGGCCTGGGCGGTGGCGGAGCCTGCGGCTGCGGCGCGGGCGTGGCGGCGACCGGCAGGATCGGCGGCGCGACGGGCTGCGGCTGCGGAACGGGCGTCGGCGCCGGCGCGGGTTCACGCGCCACGACGGGCTGGGCCTGCGGCTCCAGCGCCATCCCGAACGCCATCGGCGCGGCTTTCTTCTTCGGCTTACGGCGCGGTAGCAGGGCGGCGATGATGAGCCCTCCGCCCACGATCGCCGCCGCCGCACCGGCAGTGGGGCGATGCGGCTCGAACGGTCCGAGATCGAGATTCGTGGCCCAAGTCCCCAGCGAGCCCCAGCCCGCCACCACGTATCCCGACGTCGCCAGGATCAGCCCCAAGATGATCCCAACCAGTCGCGCCAGCATCACGTCCCCCCGAACGCTAAACCCATAAATAGGGCGTCCCACCGCCAGAGCGCACTAGTCAGCGCACGGCCCATGCTCCGTCGAGCCGTCTCAACCGGCAGGAGAAGCGCGCCGAGCGGCTGACTGCGTCGTGGGCGCCTGGCGGCTAAGGCGCCTCTAAATCAACCAGGCGCGGGGGCGTGGATAGCCCTCGCCGCGCACCAGATAATAGATGCCCATCACGCAGCGGACAACGAACCACAGGCTGACGGCGCCCATGATCGCGCCACCGACGATCATCATCGGGATGCCGATCAGCAGCAGGGTCAGCGGAATGCCGAACGCCAGCAGCAGGCCGCCGATGATGAACCAGGCGATCGACAGCCAGAAGGTCCGGATGGCGAAGGTGTAGTGGCTCTCGTTGATCGGGCCGGCCGCGTCGCGGTTCACATAGGCCACGATCAGGCCGACGATGAAGGTCAGGCCGTTGGTGAAGCCCAGCAGATAGAGGCCGTAGACCACGGCGGGCAGGATCTTGTCCTCTTCGGCGCGGGCCTCGATGGCGGTGGTCGCGTCGGTCATGGCTTAGAGCATCCAGTTCTTGGGAGTGGGATAGGGTTGGCCCTTGAGCAGGGTCGACAGGCCGACGACGCCGCGCACCACCAGCCACAGGCCGGTGGCGACCAGGGCCACCACGCCGATGCCGACCGGCGTCAGGATGATGCTGGCCACGCTGAACAGCAGGGCCAGCCAGAAGGTGCGGATCTGGAATTCGTAGTGGCTGGCCAGCCACTCGGGCGCGTCCTTGCGGCTGATATAGGCGATGATCACGCCGATCAGGCTGGTCAGGCCGCCGGTCACGGCGCCGGCGATGTGCAGGGCATAGACCACGCCGGGCATGGTCTTGTCGTCCTGCAGCCGGGGCGGCACGGCGGGGTCGATAACGGGGTCGGACAAAGCTTGAGCCTAAGAGAACGTCGTTGGCCCAATCGTCGCGCGGTTGGCCGCGCGATGCAAATGAAGGTCGCGTAACCCTTAAGGCAGCAGATCCGATGGCGGATCGTGCGGGTCGAAGTCGGCGCCGCGGCCCAGCCAGGGCAGGACGGCCAGCATCAGGATCAGCACGAAACTCATCCGCGCGGCCATGTCGACGCCCACGCCCGCCATGCCGGCGGTCAGCGAGAACATCAGCATCGCCGCGGCCCCGAAGGCCAGCAGGCCCATGACCCAGCTCAGGGCCTGGCGGGCCTGCAGCCGGGCCACGCCGAAGCGAGCGCGGGGGGACAGGTCGGCGCCGACGGCGGCGATGGCGCGGGCCAGGGTCGAGAAGCTCTTCAGCCGGTCCTCGAACCGTCCAGGGCCGACATAGCTCTGGGCGGTCAGCACCACCTTGGCGCGGCCGAAGGTCAGGCTCAGGACGCGGCGGTTGCTGCCGTCGCCATTCCTGTTTTGGGGCGCGGTGGTCAGGCTGTAGCGGGTCAGGCTGGACAGCGGGAAGCGGCGGGCCAGCTTGCCGCGCGTCTCCGTCAGCGTTCCGGCGTCCAGGGTCCAGACCGTTTCGGGCTGGAAGGGGGCGAGCCGGGCGCTGTGGGTGACTTCCATGGCCTAGCTGCGGACGGCGGTGATCTCGACGCCGGCGGCGGCCGCGTGCGGGGCCAGGGCGCCGGGCTTTTCAATCCGCACCCGGGCGCGGGTGACGCGAGGGTCGAAGAAGCAGGCCTGGGCCAGGCGTTCGGCGAAGGTCTCGACCAGGCCGACATGGCCCTCGGCGGCGATGGCGCGGGCGGCCTCGCCGATGCGCTCGTAATTGACGGTGTCGCCCAGGCGCTCGAAGTGGCTGGCGGCCACGTCCAGCTCGACATCGACGATCAGCGACTGCTGGCGGCCATATTCGTGGTCGTAGACGCCGATCTCGGCGTCGACCTTCAGGCCGCGCACGAAGACCTTGGTGACGATCACGCGGGCCAGGTCCTGCGGCGCGGTGTTTTCGGCGAGGGGCGAAGCGGCCAAGCGTGGCCTCCTACGGAGCAACAATATCCGGCGTTTGCCAGCCCAGGTGCTGGCCGCCGTCCACGGCGATCATCTGGCCCGTGACCGACGTTGCGTCAATCAGATAGCGCAGGGCGGCGGCGACCTCGTCCGGCGTGGCGCGGCGCTGCAACAGCACCCCGGCGGCCTCGGCCTCGAACTCGCCGGGGGCCTGGTGCACCGACGGCAGGGTAGGGCCGGGACCGATGGCGTTGACGCGCACGCGCGGCGCCAGGGCTTGAGCCAGGGTCTGGGTGGCCCACCACAGCCCGGCCTTGGCCAGGGAATAGCTGAAGAACTGCGGGTTCGGGCGCAGCACCCGCTGGTCGACGATATTGACCACCAGGCCCTGGATGTCGGCCGGCAGGGCGGCCGCGAAGGCCTCGGCCAGCACGATCGGGGCGCGCAGATTGGTCTCGAGGTGCAGGTCCCAGGTCTCGCGCGACAGCCCGCCGACGCGATCATCCTCGAAGGCCGAGGCGCTGTTGATCAGCAGGGTGACGGGGGCGATGTCGGCGGCTGCCGCGATCAGGCCGCGCGTCTCGTCCTCATGGGCGAGGTCGGCGCGGACCAGGACCGCGCGGCGGCCCAGCGCCCGCACGGCCTGCGCCGTCTCCTCCGCCTCGTCAGCCGAGGCGCGGTGGTGGACGGCGACGTCATAACCGGCGCGGGCGGCTTCGAGAGCCAGGGCCTTGCCGATCCGACGCCCCGCGCCGGTGACAAGGGCCGCGCCGCGCGCCGGGCCAGTCATGTTAGTCGATACGGCCGAACTCGACGTAGTTCAGGGCGAGGACGACGCCCAGGAAGATAACGATGACACCGATCGCGAGCATGGCGCGGCTCCGCAAAGAGAAAGACAGTTGCTGCGGCTTTAGCTGTCACGACGACCGACCGCAAGCTACTACACGGCCATGCTCTGGCGACGCCGCATCGAACCGTTCACCCGGCCCCTGGTCTACGCCTTCTTCCGGTTCAGGCGCGGCCTGACCCTGGGCGTGCGGGCGGTGGTCACCAATGACGCCGGCCAGGTGCTGCTGCTCCAGCACACCTACATCCATGGCTGGTACCTGCCCGGCGGCGGGGTCGAGCGCGGCGAGACGGCCGAGACCGCCGTCGTGCGCGAGCTCGAGGAGGAGGCCGGCGTCCGCGCGCTCTCACGTCCTCGTCTTGTCTCGGCCCACAGCAACGAGGTCGTCCACCCCGGCGACCACGTGCTGGTCTACCGCGTCGACGCCTGGGAGCCCTGCGCCTCGGACGCCGCCGGCGAGATCCACGAGCTCGGCTGGTTCGACCCCCGCGCCCTGCCGGAGGGCGTCTCGCCCGGCACCCGCCGTCGTCTTGCCGAGATCTTTGGCCAGACTCCCACCGATCCGATGTGGTGACCCCTTCACACCTGAACGCCGATCACATTAAATGCTTGTTTGAAACCGCCCGCCGCCTCTCCAACTAGAGCGGGCTCCACGATCCAAGGGCAGGAGAACGGCATGCGCGAGTACACCAAGTTCTATATAGACGGGGCCTGGGTCGATCCGGCCGCCCCCAAGCCGCTGGACGTCATCAACCCGGCCACCGAAGACGTCGCCGGCGTGATCTCGCTGGGCTCGGAAGCCGACGTCGACAGGGCCGTCCGCGCCGCCCGCAAGGCGTTCGACAGCTTCAGCCAGACCAGCCGCGAAGAGCGCATCGACATCCTCGAGCGCATCATCGCCGAGTACCAGAAGCGCTTCGAGGACATGGCCAAGGCCATCACCGAGGAGATGGGCGCCCCCGCGTGGCTGGCCCAGCGCGCCCAGGCCGCCATGGGCATCGCCCACGTCCAGACCGCCGCCGCCGTGCTCAAGGGCTACAAGTTCGAGGAAGACCGGGGCACGACCCGGATCGTCAAGGAGCCGATCGGCGTCTGCGCCTTCATCACGCCGTGGAACTGGCCGGTGAACCAGATCGCCTGCAAGGTCGCGCCGGCCATCGCCACGGGCTGCACCATGGTGCTGAAGCCGTCGGAGATCGCGCCGTTCAGCGGCTATGTCTGGACCGAGATCCTGCACGCCGCCGGCGTCCCGGCTGGCGTCTTCAACCTGGTCAATGGCGACGGCCCCACGGTCGGCGCGGCGCTGTCCAGCCATCCTGAAGTCGACATGGTCTCGTTCACGGGCTCGACCCGCGCCGGCATCGAGGTGGCCCGCAACGCCGCCCCGACCGTCAAGCGCGTGCACCAGGAGCTGGGCGGCAAGAGCCCAAACATCATCCTCGACGACGCCGACTTCGCCCGCGCGGTGGGCGGCGGCGTGGCCTCGGTGATGATGAACTCGGGCCAGTCGTGCAACGCCCCGACCCGCATGCTGGTCCCCGGCCAGCGCATGGACGAGGTCATCGCCATCGCCAAGGCCGCCGCCGAGGGCCACACGGTCGGCGACCCGAACGGCAACCACAAGATGGGCCCGGTGGTCTCCGAGGTGCAGTGGAACAAGATCCAGGGCCTGATCCAGAAGGGCATTGACGAGGGCGCCACCCTGGTCACCGGCGGCGTCGGCCGTCCGGAAGGCCTGGACAAGGGCTACTACGTCAAGCCGACCGTCTTCGCGAATGTGAAGAGCGACATGACGATCTCGAAGGAAGAGATCTTCGGCCCTGTGATCTCGATCCTCGGCTACGACACGGTCGAGGAGGCCATCACCGTCGGCAACGACACCGAGTACGGCCTGGCGGCCTATGTCTCGGGCACGGATCCGGAGGGCGTCCGCAAGGTGGCCTCCAAGCTCCGCGCCGGCCAGGTGAACCTCAATGGCGCCAGCCCCGACCTGATGGCCCCGTTCGGCGGCTACAAGATGAGCGGCAACGGCCGCGAGTGGGGCGACCACGCGTTCGGGGAATTCCTCGAGACGAAGGCGATCCTGGGTTATGCGCCGAAGGCGGCGGCGGAGTAGGGCGTCAAACTAGCGCTGAGTCAGGTGAGGGCGGGGCTGTGAGGCTCCGCCCTCTCTTTCAATATCTGTTGACTGTTCGCGTCTCAGCTACACCATAGGCGAAGCCAGGGGGCGCATTGATGAGCAATGTTAGGAAGCACACAGCAGCTCTGTCTCTCGACGTCGTGTGGGATTGGATCAAGAACTACCTATTTCTCTTCATTCCCACTGTGCCAGCGGTTGCCACTTGGTTCGTTGCTGGATTGAAGAATACGCCCCTCTGGCAAGCTATTCCGCTGACAGTTTTCGTATTCTGGGCAATAACGCACAGTTTTAAAAATCTGACCGATTTGTACGATCGGGTACGGATAAATGGCGCATTGGTAGTCGCTGGCGTAAATGGGTCACGCCACGTCGAAGATGGGCGAACTGTTGGTTTTCAAGTCGTCTATTCGATCATTAATCTGTCGCGTCAACTTATTGAATTTGAAGTTACGGAAATTCGAACCTCTATTGAGGGCCGAGTAAATCCCAATCCTGTGAGAGGGAAAATGGGAGATGTGCTCCCGTCGGGAGCTTTGACGACATTTTTTGATGCCGCAGTGCCAATTCAAGATCTAAAATTGGGAAATTGGCACAAAGGCGAAGCTGAAATTCATATAATTTATGGAAAGCCTGGGAAGTTAAGATTTCAAGCTTTGCGAAAATTCAAAGTGAACTTCCTTATGAGTTCCGAAAATTCTTTGGACGGTTTTGAAAGCCTGAATGTCTTATAGTGAGCGGACCTGCCAGGTGAGTGCCCTTCCTCGGAGGAAGGTCCAAGCACACCGTCATTCCCGCCTTGTGGCGGCCCCCCTATCCGTCGCAGGTGAGGATGGGGGCTGGCCGCCGACGATCCGCTTCCGCGCCCTTGCGGGCTGAACCAGGGGTTCCCGCCACAAGGGCGGGAATGACGGTGGTGGTTCGGGCGAGCGAAGCGAGCGCGCTCTGTGGTAGGCTGAGCAAATGACCGCCGACTCCCCGCCCCCTGAAGCGCCGCCCGACGAGACCCCGATCCAGCGCGCCCTGCGCCTGAAGCAGGCCGCTCTCGACGCGCGGCCCAAGCCGCCTCGGGGCGGCAAGTTCCAGCGCCAGCGGGCGGCGGGTATCGCGGCGGGTTCTTCCAAACCGTGGATGGCGAAGTAATGGCCGGTCTCAAGGACAAGCGTGGGTTCATCGACAAGGAGCGCCTGGATCTCTCCGAGCGCCAGGCCATCGAATACTGGATGAAGCGCTGGGGCGTCACCCGCGACCAGATCACCGCCGCCCACCGCAAGGTCGGCAAGATGACCAAGGACATCGCCGCCGAGCTGGGCAAGAAGCGCTAGGCCTTCGACGCCTCGACCCACACCGCGTGCTGGTCGTCATAGGCTCGCTGGAACGCCGGCCGCGCCTGCGCGCGGGCGACATAGGCGGCGAGGTTAGCATAGTCCGCCAGCACGCCTGACGAGCCCAAGCGGCGCAGCACGCCGACCATCATCAGGTCGCCGGCGCTGAAGTCGCCGTCCAGCCAGTCGGCGTCGCCCAGGCGGGTCGACAGCTGCTCCAGCCGTGTACGGACGTTCTGCTCCAGCATCGGCTGGCGGGCCTCGAACCAGGGCTTGTCGCGCTCCAGGATCGTGGCCATGCCGAACTCGACGATCGGCGCCTGCATCGTCACCAGGGCGGCGAACATCCAGGCCAGCGCCCGCGCGCGGCCGTCGGCGTCGGCAGGCAGCAGGCCCGGATGGGTCTGGGCCAGGTGGTGCACGATGGCCCCGGACTCGAACAGCACCAGGTCGCCGGCCTCATAGGTGGGGATCTGGCCGAACGGCTGCAGCGCCAGGTGCTCGGCTTCCTTCATCTGGGCGAAGCTCACCAATCGCACGTCATAGGGCAGGCCCAGCTCTTCCAGCGCCCAACGCACCTGCATGTCGCGCGCCAGACCCCGGCCGCGATCGGGCGAGGCTTTGAAGGCGGTGATGGTGGGGCTCATGGCGATGTCTCCGCGCTGTTGGCCATCCTAGGACGGACGAGCCCGGCGCGTTCCGACATCAGCCGAAATTTTTCCGGACGGCTAGCGCGCGTTGGCCGCGCCGTCGCCCTGGTCGCGCTCGGCCTTGTCGCGCTCGGCCTTGTCGCGCTCGGCCCTGTCACGCTCGGCCTTGTCGCGTTCGGAATGACGCAGCAGGTGGTTGCGGCCCAGCGGGGTGATCTCCCAGCCACCGCCGCCATGGCGCGCCAGGCCCAGCGCCGTCAGCGCCTGGGCGGCGGCGATATTGACGAAATTGGCCTCCTGACCCGGCTGGCGTTCCGACAGGTTCAGCAGGATGCGCATCTGCGGCGCGGGCAGGCTCTGGGTGTCTTCCGGCGTGGAGGTCATGTCCGTCCGATGCGGGTAACGATCGAAGCCGCCGATCGACGCCTGGGGGAGCCGCCAGGTCGACATGAGCCGTCATCCTAGCACAGAACGAGGGTATCCCGCCTCGCTAAGTCCGATGGAAAGGCGCATGGTCGCCGCCATCGCCGTCGGGCGCGCGCCGTCACGCCCCTCGCGGGACTGGCGGTCGAGCGCGCTCGATGCGGCGCCGACCAGATCGCGTCGCCTCCTCATGAGCGCCCAGCAAGACAGCCTGTTCGGGCCGCACGCCTACGAGATCGTCTATGGCTGGTCGACGCGGTCGCTGGAGGTGACGGTCTCGGCCGCCTCGGGGCCGCCGCTGGTGCGGGGCGACATCTGCACGATCGGCGGCCAGGCCGGCTACTGCAAGGACTTCGTCGTCATCGAGGTGAAGCGGCGCGGCGAGGGCTGGATCGCGCGCTGCGTCAGCGTCGGCGAGGAGCTTTTCTGAAATTAACAGGCGTGGTCGGAAAAGAAAATCACCCGTATTCCGAGATCCAGAGGTGGGTATTTTATTTTTCCAGCTCAAGAAAAACCGCGAGTCTTAAGCGGATTTTATTATTCCAATAAGCCGGTCGATTTCGTGTTATCGTAGATCATGCGCACGATAACAGACCGAATTATTCTCACCGTCGCCCACCGCGAAGGCAGCTGGAGCGTGGAACAGGACGGCGACTATTTCGGCCAGTCCGCCGACAAGGAGGTGGCCAAGGCCGCCGCCACGCGCCGCGCGCGCGACCTGCAGGACGGCGGACGGCCCTGCCAGATCCGCATCAGCGGCGAGCACGGCTTCTGGGCCAAGGCGCTGTGAGCAAGCTTCCCGTCAGCAAGGCGCCGTCCAAGCCTGCGTCGCCGCCGGCCCCGCCGGCCGCGCTCTTCAAGCGCCGCATCCAGGACGCCCTCACCGACGGCGCGGCCGTCGCCGACATGACCTTGCGCCTGACGCTGGGCGACGCCCGTCGCCTGCGCCGCGACGCCGACCTGCCGATGGAAGCGATCAGCTACCACGACGGGGCGATGCACTTTCTGGGCGTGAAGGTGGTCGAGGGCGGCGTTGAAGCCAGCGTGCTGGAGCGCGGCGAGGCTTAGAGAATTCCCCTCTCCCCTTGCGGGAGAGGGTGGCCCGCGAAGCGGGTCGGGTGAGGGGTTTAGCTCCGCTATCCGGATAGGCCTTTCGACCCCTCATCCGTCGGCTGCGCCGACACCTTCTCCCGCAAGGGGAGAAGGGGATTGAGCGCGCTGTATCCTCGGAATTCGCGAGATCGAGCGCAGCGAAATCAATCGCTTGTCGATTTTACGCGCCCCTGAATGATCCGCGTTCAGAACCGCCGCACAATCATAGCCATCCCCGTCGCGGGAGAGGGCGTTTGGATCCGGCCCAAAACGGCGGCGGGGCTAGGTTGAGCGGGGCCGCTGGCGGTTCCTGGACGGTCTAGGCACGCCGCGTCGCTTACTCTTTAGGAGCGCACGCGGGTGGCGGGTCGACTGGGGTCAAAGCCGACAGCGGAGCGACAGGGCGGTGATCGTACAAGCCGCCTATCGTGGATCGTCGGGGTCGAGACGGATGTAGCCGATCGACTTGGTCCGCGCCCGTCCGGGGGCTAGTGGGGACCCGAGCTGAAAGACGCTCACGCCTCCCATCCTCACGGGCAAGAACAGCCTGGCGGAGCGGTCGTCCGAGCCGAAACACACAACCCCTTACGGTCTCCGGGTTCGCCCGGCCGCTCCGTCGCCTCCCCACATGACTTCAGCGGGCCACCGCGTGAGGCCGATGATGCTTGCCCTCGCGACCCCGCCAGCCCACGGTCGCCCGGACTGACTCGCGGAGAGGTTTGATGAGCGCGGACTGGAGCGGCGGCTATGCGGTCGAGACCGGCTACACCTACCACACCTATCCGGAGCTGAACCCCGTCCGCGCCGCCCTGCCGCTGTTGCTGAAGGGCGTGCGGGCGCCGAAGATCCAGACGGCCTGCGAGCTGGGCTTCGGCCAGGGTTGCTCGGCGGCGGTGCATGCCGCGGCCCAGGCCGACATCGAATGGTGGGGCTGCGACTTCGCCCCGGCCCAGGCGGTGTTCGCCCGCGACCTGGTCGCCGCCAGCGGCGCTCCAGCCCACTTCTACGACGACTCGTTCGAGGAGTTCGCCAACCGGCCCGACCTGCCGGACTTCGACTTCGTGGCCCTGCACGGCATCTGGAGCTGGGTCAGCGAGGAGACGCGGGCCGGGGTGGTGGCGTTCCTGCGCCGCAAGCTCAAGCCCGGCGGCATCGTCTACATCACCTACAACGCCATGCCCGGCTGGGCGATGGCCACGCCGTTGCGCCACCTGATGAAGCGCCATGTCGACATGATGGGCGTCCCGGCCAAGGGGCCGAACGCCAATCTGGACGCGACTCTGTCGACGATGCAGCGGTTCTTCGCCCTGGACCCGGCCTTCGCGCGGCTCACGCCGGGCGTGGTCGAGCGGCTGGACGGCATCGCGCGCCAGGACCGCACCTATCTGACCCACGAATATCTGGGCGGCCACTGGTCGCCGATGTGGTTCGCCGAGGTCGAGGCGCTGCTGGCGCCGGCCAAGCTGTCATTCGGAGCCTCGGCCTGGATGGCCGACCATATCGACGCGCTGAACCTGTCGGCCGACATGCTGGCGTTCCTGAACGAGCTGCCTGATCCGTCGCTGCGCGAAAGCTTCCGCGACGTGGCGGTGCAGGCCCAGTTCCGGCGCGACTACTGGCTGCGCGGGGCGCAGACCCTGAACCCGGGCGACCAGCGCCGCGCCCTGCGCGACCAGCGCGTGGTGCTGGCCAAGCCGGTGTCCCAGCGGCCGGCCAAGGCCACCGGCGTTTATGCCGAGACCGCCCTGGCCGGGCCGATCTATGACGCGCTGTACGACGTGCTGGGGGACTATCAGCCGCGCACGCTCGGCGAGCTGGAGGCGGTGCTGCCCGACGGCGCGCCGTTCGGGGACCTGACCATGGCGCTGGTGGCGCTGATTAGCCAGGGGGCGGTGCTGCCGGCCCAGGCCGCCGATACGGCCGTGCGGTCGGCGGGAACGGCCAGGGCGCTGAACCTGGAGCTGGCCCGGCGGGCGGCCGAGGCGGGGGATCTGGGCTTCCTGGCCGCGCCGATGACCGGCGGGGCGCTGAGCGTCTCGCGTTTCGACCAGCTGTTCTGGCTGGCCATGCAGGACGGCGGCGGGCCGGCGGACTGGGCGCGCTACGCGGCGAACGTGCTGGCGCGGCAGAACCAGACCCTGGTGGCCGGCGGCGCGCCGCTGGCGCCCGAGGCCGTGCTGGCGGCGCTGGAGATCCAGGCGGCGGACTTCGCGCAGGTCGACCTGCCGTGCTGGCGGGGGCTCGGGATCGCTTAGGGAGGGTCCTGGTCAAGCTTGAGACATCCTGCCGCAGGGCCGGGCTGCCATCGCGCTGTCATCGTTTGCATGATCTCCTCGTGAGTCGGTGACGAGGATCGGCGGAGCGACCGAATGGCGGGCGTGGACGTTGGCGGCGTTGAGCTAGACTTTGCCTGCCCGCGGTGCGGGAGCCCGGCGCGTGCGGCCATCGAGGCCGTGCGCATGCTGCCGGTGATCGACTGCCCGGCCTGCGGCGAACGGTTCGGCGTCGACCTCGAGGCGTTCAGCGCCCAGGTCACCCAGGCCGAGGCCGCGGCCAAGGCGGCGCGGAAGAAGCGGCCGGCCTAGGCGCTTCCCCGAACGGCAACCTTGCCGCGCGCCGGCTTTCCATTACCGTCACGTCCAACAGAACAACGATAATCTGAGGGAGTGAGACCATGACGCCGCCAGACGGCGCGTCGCCCTCGCGCGACGTGTCCAGCGTTCCGTTCAAGCCCCTGGCCATGAAAGGCCCCGACGTCAGCGTCGAGCGCCGCGCCGACGGGACGATCGTCATCACCTCCAACCATGCGCCGGGCGACGGCCCGCGCTCGATCGCCCACCTGATCGCCCGGAAGGCCGCCGAGCATCCAGGCCGGCCCTACATCAAGCAGCGTGAACCCGGCCACGGCCCCTGGCGGGGCGTCACCTACGGCCAGGCGCTGCGATCGGTCGAGGGCATCGCCCAATGGCTGCTGGATCGGGGCCTGAAGGCCGGCGACAGCGTCATGATCCTGTCGGGCAATTCGATCGAGCACGCCCTGATGACCCTGGGCGCCTACACCGCCGGCGTGCCGGCAGCGCCGATCAGCCCGGCGTACAGCCTGATCTCGACCGACCACGCCAAGCTGAAACACTGCTTCGAGAAGGTCGCGCCCCGCGTCGTCTTCGCCCAGAACGGCCCTCTGTTCGCCAAGGCGCTGGAGACCCTGAAGGCCATCGACCCGACCATCGCCGTCGTGACGCTGGACGGCGAAGGCGCGATCCCGTTCGCGGAACTGGCCGGGACGGAGCCGACCGAAGCTGTGGCCAAGGCGCTGGAGACGGTCGGACCGTCCACCGTCGCCAAGTACCTGTTCACCTCTGGCTCGACCGGCCTGCCCAAGGCCGTGCCCCAGACCCACGGCATGATGGCCGGCGTGATCGCCGGCCAGGAGGGCATCCGCACCGACACGCCCGATCCCGACGAGGTCCCGCAAAGCCTCGAGTGGATGCCCTGGAGCCACATCTCGGCAGGCAACATCAGCTTCAACGGCACGCTGTGGGCCGGCGGGACCCTGCACATCGACGAGGGCAAGCCGCTGCCGGGCATGTTCGAGACGACGATCAAGAACCTGTACGAGGTCTCGCCGATCGTGTTCGGCTCGGCCCCGATCGCCTTTTCGATGCTGGCCGAGGCCATGGAGAACGACCCGGCCCTGCGGCGCTCGTTCTTCAAGAACCTGCGCTACATGGGCTATGGCGGCGCGACCCTGAGCAACGACGTCTATGACCGCATCCAGGCCCTGGCCGTGGCCGAGACCGGCCAGCGGATCCCGCTGACGACGATGTATGGCGCGACCGAGACCCAAGGCATCACCGTCACCCACTGGATCACCGAACGCGTCGGGCTGGTGGGCCTGCCGCTGCCGGGCATCCAGCTGAAGCTGGCCCCCAGCGGCAGCAAGTTCGAGGTCCGGGTGAAGGGGCCGACGGTCGCCAGCGGCTACCACAAGGATCCCGAACGCACGGCGGCGGCCTTCGACGAGGAGGGCTTCTACAAGCTGGGCGACGCGGCGCGGTTCGTCGATCCGGACGACCCGGCCAAGGGCCTGGTGTTCGACGGCCGGGTGACCGAGGACTTCAAGCTGGACAGCGGCACCTGGGTCAGCGTCGGCGTGCTGCGGCCCGACATCGTCGCGGCCTGCAGCCCCTACATCCACGACGCGGTGATCACCGGCCAGGACAAGCCGTTCATCGGCGCCATGCTGTGGCCTTCGCCGGCCGGACTGGCGGCGCTGGTCGCCGATCCGGGGCCGGGCACGCCGCTGGAGAAGCTGGTGGCGATCCTGCGCGACCGGCTGGGGGCGTTCAACGCCGCGGCTGGCGGCTCGTCGCGGCGGATCGGCCGCTTCACCATCCTGACCGAGCCGCCCTCGATCGACGCCGGCGAGATCACCGACAAGGGCTATGTCAACCAGCGCTGCACGCTGGAGCGTCGCAACGCCCGGGTCGAGGGGCTCTACGCCAAGGACCCGGGCGAAGGCGTGTTCACGGTCTAGGTCACCAACTCAGGCCGCCGCGCACCAGCACGGCGGTCTTGTCCGACATGCCATAGGCCATCAGGTCGGTCGGCTTGGCGGGCGGGGCCTTGGCCAGCTGCGGCCAGCCGTCGTGATACTCCAGCGCCGCCACCTCGACCTTGCCGGTCCCCGAGGTCGTGAAGCTGAGCGTCACGCCGTTCGGATCGGGGGCGTGATAGGTCAGGTTCGACCACTTGTCGGCCTCGGTCGTCAGGGTGATCGGCCGGCCGTTGAGGCGCGGGGCGCTGAGCGCGGCGCTGGGGCGCAGGCGGATGCTGACCAGTTCCGCGCCAGGCGCTGGGATCAGGCGGACCAGCAGGCGATCCTCGGAACGATCGACCGTCAGCTGCGGGGCCGCGACCGGCGCGGCGCGGGTCTCGGACATCCAGACCGGATCGCGCCAGAACGGGGCCAGAACCTGCTTCTTCGGCTCGGAGCCGCCGTCGTCGGGCAGGAGCTTGCGGGTCCAGGCGTCGAGGCGGGCCTGGTCGGACACCCGCCAGGCCTTGCCGGTCGAGAGGTCGGCCACGTGCAGGGCTTGGGTGATCGCGGGCCGGCCGGGCTCGCCCCCCAAGCGGGCGGCGTTGGCGGTCAGGGCGATGCCGACCACGGCCAGCAGGCCGGCGGCGCGCCAGGCCCAGCGGGTGGCGGCGAAGTCGTGGGCCAGCGGCGACAGCGCCGGGGCGGCCAGCATGGCGAACAGGGCCAGGATCGCCGGCTCCATCAGGCCGACGCCGGCGAAGGTCCATGCGCCCCAGGCGCTGAGCTGGGCGGTCGACAGCACGGCCAGGAGGCCGACAGCGAAAGTCAAAGCGAGCGCGACCCGCCTGTCCCGCGTGCCGCCGACGCCGATGACCAGCGCCGCGCCGACGGCGGCGACCAGCAGCGGCCAGGTCAGCATCACGGTCGCGCCGGGGGCCAGGACCTGGGCGGTGGTCGCCAGCAGCAGGACCACGATCATCCCGCCGATCCAGGCGCCCAGCACGTCGGTCTTGAAGCCCAGGGCCAGGGCGGCGAACACGCAGGCAGCGACGCCCAGGCCCAGGCCGATCGGATCAAAGCCGCCGACCAAGCTGCAGGCGCCGCCCAGGGCCAGGGCGACGACGCAGGGAATGACCCGCTTGGCGCCCCGCGCCTGGGCCGTGGCGACGCCCAGGCCGGCGGCGACGGCCAGGATCCCCGCGCCCCACAGCAGGTGGTCGAAGCGGACCAGCAGGCCGTAGTAGCGCTGCACCTCCTGGATCATCAGGGCTCGCCCGGCCAGGTGCAGGACGAGACCCGCGCTGGACGCGATCAGCAGCAGGCCCGCCGCGCCTCGGGCGATCTCCCAGCCGCTGGCCGCGCCCAGGCTGAGGGTGCGCCAGGCGGTGAAGGCGATCAGCAGGGCGATGACGCCGAGCAGCACCCAGCCGATCACCGGCGAATAGCTGATCAAAAAGAGGCCCAGCACGTCGGAATAGATCGCGTTCTGCGTCTTGGCCGGCAGGGCCTGGGCGTCGGCGAGAGCGCGGATGGTCGGCAGCGCCTGGTCGCCGATGTGCTGCAGGCTGCCGCGCTCCAGGTGGTCCGGGCGGGCCAGCGGCGTGTGATAGGCCAGCTGGTCATCGATGAAGGCTAGGTTCAGCCCCGGCAGGCCCTTCCTCACCGCGTGGGTGAAGTCGGTGTCGTTGGGCATCTTCTCGTAGACGGTCGAGGCCATCGAGTTGGCTGACGGACCCTTGGCCTCGCGGGCGAAGACGCCCATCAGCGCGCCGTTGCCGGGGCCGGTCTGGAACATGGCTGCGCGGCCGGCGTCGCCGCGGGCTTCCATGTTGAGGACCAGGCCGACGCGGCTCAGCATCGGGTCGCGGGCGAAGAAGGCGTCGGCGCCCAAGAGGCCGGCTTCCTCGGCGTCGGTGAACAGGAAGATCACGTCGCGCAGGTGCGGGCCGTCGGCCTTGAGGGCGCGGGCGATCTCGAGCGCGGCGGCCGTGCCGGTGGCGTCGTCGGCGGCGCCGGGCGAGTTGTGGACCGAGTCGTAGTGGCTCATGACCAGGATGGCCGGCAGCTCGCGATCCTTGCCCGGCAGCACGCCGACCAGGTTCTGCACTGCCGCCACGCCCAGGGCGCGGCCGTCCTTGGAATAGGGCAGGAAACCCTCGCCCGGCCGCACCGAGACCTCCAGGTCCATGCCGTTGATGCGGGCCAGCAGGTGGTCGCGGACCTTGGCGATCTCGACTGATCCGGTCGGGTGCGGCTTCTGGGCGATGGCGGCCACATCGGTCATGGCGCGGTCGGCCGAGAAAGCCGTGGCTGGCGCGCTGACCGGCGCCGGCGCGGGCGGTCGCTGGCTCCAGGCGCCCAGAGCCAAGCCGATCACGAGGCAGATCCAGAACCCGAGGAAGCGGATCGTCTTCATGGGCGCGGCTCCGGCGTGTCTACGAATCCCCCAGGCCATGCTGAGGTGATGCGCCGCGATCCGGAACCCCCCGTATACTGAAAAGGGCGACCCGGTCGCCCGGATCGCCCTTCTCTTCCGAAAGCCGGCGGCGCCTTGTGCGCGCCGCCGGTTCCCCCTCCCGGCTAGAACTTGGACCGCAGGGTCACCCCGTAGGTGCGCGGCGCGCCCAGGAACGCATCGTAGGTGATGGTGTCGTTTGCCGGGACATAGGTGTTCTGCGTGGCGCTCAGGCCCGAGGAGCCTTGCAGGAAGCCGTTGAAGGCCACTTGCGTGTACTTCTCGTTCAGCAGGTTCTGGCCCCACAGCTCGACGGTCCAGCGCTCGTCGGCCGAACCGATGCCCACGCGGCCGTTCACGACGGTGAAGGCCTTCTGCATCTTCGGCGGGAAGAGGTCCGAACCCGTGTTGTACGAGGACGAGTACTTCGCGCCGATGTTGAAGCGGGCCTTCAGGGCGTCGCCGATCGGGGCCTCATAGGTCAGCGAGCCCGAAGCCGAGTACTTCGGAGCCAGCGACATGCGGCTGCCCGGCAGCAGGGCCAAGGCGTTGGTCGGATCGTTCGGGATCGCCTGATTGCCGTACTTGGTCAGGGCGTAGGTCAGGCCGCTCTGGACCATCAGGCCCCGGATCGGCGTGAACCACAGGAAGTCGGCGTCGATACCCTTGGACTTCACTTCCGGGATCGAGCGGACCGCGAACGAGGTGCCCAGGAAGGTGTTCAGCTGGAAGTCGGTGAACTTCTGATAGAAGCCGCTGACGTTGAAGAGCACCGTGCGGTTGAACAGGGTGTTCTTCAGGCCGATTTCATAGCTGTCGACGAACTCGGCCGGGAACGAGGTGTCGAGGATCGGCGCCACGCCCGAGCCGCCCGACGGCAGGCCGTTGGCCGACTGGGTGCGGTCGAGGTTGTAGCCGCCGCCCTTGTAGCCGCGCGCGAACGAGGCGTAGCTGAACACCTGCGGCGAGAAGCGGTACGAGGCCTTCAGCGTGCCGCTCCACTCCTTGTCCGTCCGGGTCTGCTTGGTGCCGCGGCCGTTGAACAGCGGGTTGGCCCAGGGCAGGCAGAGGTTGCCGATGACGGTCGGCGTGGCGGCCGCGCCGACGATGCCGGCGATGCGGGCCTGGCCAGCCGGCGACAGGGCCGTGCCGCAGCCGACGCCGCCGTCGCTGGTGGTCTGGTAGGTGTCGAGGTTCTTCTCTTCCGAGGTGTAGCGCAGGCCGGCGGTGATCTCGAACGCGTCGGTCACGTGCCAGGTGTCGTTGGTGAACAGGGCGACCGTCGTGGCCCGCTGGTTGTAGCGGTCATACAGGCCTTGGCCCGGCGTGAAGGTCGTGTTCGGCGCGCGGCCGGTCAGCAGCGCGATGAAGTTGGCCACGCCCGCCGGGTTGGCGGCCGAGCGCGACAGCAGACGGCCCAGATACTGCTCGTAGTCGTTGCCATAGAGGAAGTTGGCGCGGGTCTCCAGGCGCTCATCGGCCAGGAAGGCGCCGAACATCCAGTCGAGCTTGTCGCTCTTGCCGGCCAGACGCAGTTCCTGGCTGTAGGTGCGGAACTCCGAGTAGTTGGTGCCGTCCTTGTTGCGGTAGGCGATGTCGGCGAGGCTGAAGTCGGAGTCCTGGCCGTTGTCGGTGCGCCAGTTGCGGATGGCCGAGATGCTGGTCAGCGAGCCGAACGGCAGGTCGATGTCGCCCTGCAGCGAGACGCCCATGTCCTCGATCTTGGCCGGCGCGCCGCGGTTCGAATAGGCCACGCGCTCATAGGGATTAGCGGTCATGGCGATCGGCGCGGCCTGGCCCGAGACCAGGGCGAGGATGCCGGCGGTCGGGCCGGTGCGGATCTGCACGGCGCCGCAGCAGTTCTCGTCGCGACGGCTGTAGTCTGCGATCACGCGGAAGGTGGCCTGGTCGTCCGGGATGAACAGCAGCTGGCCACGGATGGTGTAGAAGTTCTGGTCGGCGTCCTGGTCGCGCTTGGACGGACCCTTGCCGGTGACGACGTCGTTGTAGCCGTCGCGCTGGCGAGCGGCGACGTACAGGCGGCCGGCCAGCTTGTCTTCGTACAGCGTGCCGGTGACCGAGGCGGAGGCGCCCTTGGCGTCGTAGTTGCCGAAGGTCAGCTCGCCGTTGGCGCCGAAGCCGAACTCGGGCTCCTTGGTGACCACGTTGATGACGCCGGCCGAGGTGTTCTTGCCGAACAGGGTGCCTTGCGGGCCCTTCAGCACCTCGATGCGCTCCATTTCGCCCAGGTCGCCGAAGCCGACGCCGTTACGGGGGCGATAGACGCCGTCGATCACCACGCCGACCGAGCTTTCCAGGCCGGGGTTGTCGCCGACGGTGCCGACGCCGCGGATACGGGCGGTGGTCGAGGCTTCCGACGAGGTCGAGGTGACGGTCAGACCGGGGGTCAGGATCGTCAGGTCCTTGATGTCCCGGACGCCGGTGTCCTGCAGCAGCTTGGCGCCGACGGCGGTGACCACCACCGGCACGTCCTGCAGGTTCTGCTCCCGCTTCTGGGCGGTGACGATAATGCTGTCGACGGTTTGTTGATCGCTCGTCTGAGCCTGCGCGGCGCTGGTAGCGCCAAGACCGGCGAGGACAACAGCGGACGCAGTGCCGCAAAGCACCTGGGTGAAGCGCATTTCCTACCTCGGTTTGTTGGCCGAAAGCGCTTGCCCGCCCCCGGCTCGTTTTTCGTTGGTCCGTCGAACGATTGTTCGAATGGATAGCCAAGGGTTAGGCGCCGCATGAGAGATCGGCAAGCAAAATCCCTTGCCATGACTAGGTTCGGAGGATGGCTGTTGCCGGGAAGCGACAGCGTTCGTCCACCGTCATCGAAATTCGAAAAGGGCTTGCGCGCGCGTCGGGCGGCTCTCATCTGGCGGCCATGAGCCTTTCGTCCGCCTACCGCCCCGATCCGCGCTTCCAGACCCTGGGGCGCGACTTCTCCGATCCGGTCGAGGCGGCCGATTTCCCGCAGGCGATCCTGCGATTCCGCAACGATCGGGCCGCCGCCACGGTGGGCCTTGAGGCGTTAAGCGACGATGACTGGCTCCGCCATTTCGGCCGCTTCGAACCGTTGCCGGACAACCAGCCGCTGCCGCTGGCCATGCGCTATCACGGCCACCAGTTCCGGGTTTACAACCCCGACCTGGGCGACGGGCGCGGCTTCCTGTTCGCCCAGCTGCGCGAGCAGGGGACGGATCGCCTGCTGGACCTGGCCACCAAGGGCTCGGGTCAGACGCCATGGTCGCGGTCCGGCGATGGCCGCCTGACCCTGAAGGGCGGCATGCGCGAGATCCTGGCCGCGTCGATGCTGGAAGCCCTGGGCGTCCCGACTTCTCGCGCCTTCTCGCTGGTCGAGACCGGCGAGGCCCTGACGCGGGGCGACGAACCCAGCCCGACCCGCTCGGCGGTGCTGACCCGGCTGTCGCACAGCCACATCCGCTTCGGGACCTTCCAGCGCCAGGCCTATTTCGATCGCCCCAACCTGATCGGCGTGCTGGTCGATCACGTGGTCGACACCTACTACCCGCACCTGGCCGATGCGCCCGACCGCCCGGCGGCGCTGCTGGAGGCGACCATCGCCGCCAGCGCGAAGCTCTTGGCCCGCTGGATGGCGGCCGGCTTCGTGCACGGGGTGCTGAACACCGACAACATGGTCGTGACCGGCGAGAGCTTCGACTACGGCCCCTGGCGGTTCCTGCCGCGCAATGACCCGAACTTCGTCGCCGCCTATTTCGACCATCAGGGGCTCTACAGCTTTGGCCGCCAGCCCGAGGCGATGTTCTGGAACCTGCAGCAGCTGGCCGCCTGCCTGACCCTGGTCGGCGACCAGGCCGGGCTGCTGGCGGCGCTGAACGGTTTCTCCGACGCCTATCGCCTGGCGCTGCGCGAGGCGCTGCTGGACCGGCTGGGCGTGAAGAGCCGCGACGCGGAGCAAGACGTGGAACTGGTCAACGCCGCCTTCCGCGCTCTGGCCGAAGGCGGCGAGACACTGCGCTGGGAGCCTTTCTTCTTCGACTGGTTCGGCGGCGAGGCCTCGGAAGCCCGGGCGCTGTCCGGGCCGCGCGCGGGGCTCTACGAGACCGAGACCTTCAAGGCCTTCCGCAGCCAGCTGGCCGGATTCGAGCCCGATCGTCCCGAGCGCCTGGCCGATCCGGTCTTCCAGCGTCCGGAGCCGGAGGAAATGCTGATCGAGGAGGTTGAGGCCCTGTGGGCGCCGATCGCGGAGGCCGACGACTGGGCGCCGCTGCATGCCAAGCTCGACCGGATCGAGGCCGCGCGTGCCGCTTACGCTCTGGGACGCTTGGGCGGCAAAAACGCCGCATCCTGAAAATTTTCGTTCGGGCGCGGAACAACCGTCAAGGATCCGTCTTACAACTCCGGCACAGTGCCCTCGACGAACGCCGCCCGGAGAGTCCCGATGCGCATCTTCCAACCGATCATGCTGGTCTGCGCCGTGGCCATGTCGTTTATGGGCGCCCTGGGCATTCCGGGCTGCTTCCGCGCCATCGGCGAGTGCCTGCGCGACCGCCCCGAGCCCGCCTAAGCTTACCGCTCTGAGTCCTAGGCGCTGAGCGCGGTCGGTTCGACGGCCGCGTCGCCCATCAGGTCGACGCGCGCGCGGACCGGGAAGACCGCCAGGAACCGTTCCAGGAACAGCCACGTCGCATGGTCGTGATCCAGGTGATGGGTCAGCAGGCCGATGGGCTCGTCCCACTGGCCGGCCAGGCGACGCTGTTGCAGCAGCCGCCGCATGCGGATCAGGAACTTCCACTGGCCCCGGAAGCGGGCGCCGTCCTTCCAGCGCAGCACGTCCAGGTGGGCGTCCAGGCGGGCCACGCCGCCTTCGACGCTGGTCGTCTGGTCGAAACCCGAGACGGCGCGCAGCGGCGAATCGGGCAGGGCCGCCATCAGCTGCGGCTGCAGATTGTTCCACGGCGGCACGAACAGGCTGGGGGTCACGCCGGCCCGGTGGAAGGCCATGACCGTCGTGCGCAGCTGCGCGCGGACCCAGTCGATCTCGTCGGTCTCGACGACCTCGCCAAAGCCTCGGCCCTCGGGCTGGCGGTTCAGGTGCTGGAAGCCGTGGACGGCGATCTCGACGCCCGTCACGCGCTCGATCCGGCGGACCAGCAGCGACAGATGCGGACCGACGATGGCGGCCAGGGTCAGCGGCGCCTGATGACGGCGCGACAGGTTCAGCAGCTGCTCCAGCGCGCCGGTCGGGCCGCGCGCATCGTCGTCACGCCACCACAGCACGGGCGCGTGGCCAGTCTTGGCCCAGAGCCGCAGCTCCGAACCCAGCACCAGGCGGAAGGCGAGGGGCAGGCGGGCCGACATGGCGGGCGCTTACTGAGCGGCCTCGATGCGGCGCAGCGGCACGGGCGCCGGCGCCGGGGTCGGACGATCCTCGGCGTTGGCCTTGGCGCGGTTGCGCAGGATCTCGCGGGCCCGCAAGTTCGACATGATGGGGTACAGGCCCGCCATCAGCGAGATGAGGAAGCCCAGGTCGCCTTCGGTGTAGCCCTTGCGCGAGACGTAGCACTTGAAGAAGCGGCGCACGCCGCGGAAGGCGTCGTCGGCGATGCCCTTGATCTTGCCGCTGTCGGCCAAGTCCTGAGCCTTCAGGGCGGTGTAGCGACCCAGGCGCGCGAACATGTCGGCGATGTCCTCGTCGACCATGTGGCGCATCGGGGTCTTCAGGCGACCGCCATAGGTCCCGTCCAGCTTGGCGCCCGGATGGACGCGCTCGGCCTTCCACGACTTGACGCCGCGACGGAACAGGCGCGCGGCCGACGAGGTGCCGAACGAGCCGCCCCAGCCGTGGCGGACCAGCTGGTCGCCGACATAGTTGTCGATCGGGATCTGGTACCAGTCGGCGGCGTCAGCGCGCGCGATGGTCTCGCGGACTTCCTGGCCAAATTCGGGGGAGACGCCTTCATCGGCGTCCAGTTCCAGGATCCAGTCGCCGGTGCAGCGGGCGATGCCGGCATGCTTGCGCGGACCCTCGATCGGGAAGATGCCCGAGACGACCTTGGCGCCGTACTGGCGGGCCACGGCCTCGGTGCCGTCGCTGCAACGGTCGGCGACCACGACGATCTCGTCGCAGAAGCTCAGCGCCGACAGGCAGGCGTGCAGACGCTGCTCTTCATTGTGAGCGCAGATCAGGGCCGAAAGCTTGGCCATCACGTCATTCCTCGATCGAACAGCTACGCCCCCGCAGCCGCCTCGATCATTTGACGTCGCCGCGCGCGGCCGCCCCCCGCCCGCGCGTCAAGAAATGTGTAAGCTTTGCAACAAACCGAGAGGCGGCGATCTAGAAGTTGGCCGTCAGGGCCAGGCTCCAGGTGCGCGGGCGCTGCGGCGTCACCTGGCGAACCTGGCCGAAGCTGAAGGGATTGCCGTAGGCGAAGGTGTCGCTGGAGCTGTTCCAGGGATTGCTGACGAACAGGGCCGCGCGCCAATGCTCGGTCATCAGCTGGGCCGACAGCTTGCCGGTGTAGTAGCCGCCCATCGACGGCGAGTAGCGCGGGTCGAAGGTCAGGCGCGACTCGCCGATGTAGCCGGTCTCGGCCGTCAGCATCAGCGTGGCCGCCGCCGTCAGCGGGCGTTGATAGGTGACCAGGCTGCCGAACGAGACGTCGGGCACGCCGGGCAGGCTGGCGCTGTCGGTGATGCCGTAGCCGGGCGCGATGCGGGTCAGCTTGGGCTCGTTGAAGAGAGCGTTGCCGCTGATCGTCAGGTGCGGGGTCGCGCGCCAGGCGGCCTCGACCTCCAGCCCGCGATTGCGGCCGTCGCCGATGTTGGCGGTGTAGGACAGACCCGAGGCGAAGTACTGGTCGGTCTGGATGTTGCGCCAGTCGTCATAGAACAGCGCCGCCCGCAGGTTCACCCGTCCGCGGAACGGATTGAGCGTCGCGCCGATCTCGTAGTTGCGCAGGTGGTCGGGGCGGAAGGTGCGCCGCGCCTCGCTGGGCGTGGTCAGGCCCCCGGAGTTGAACCCGCCGGCGCGATAGCCTTCCGAGCTCAAGGCATAGATCAGTCCGCCGCCGGACAGGTCGCGCTGCACCGAGACCTTGGGCGAGAAGCCGCTGAACGAGGCCTCGCGGTCCAGGTCGCGCGAATTGCCGGGATAGGGCGCGGTGACATACGAGCGCGTGTGCACCGTGGTCTTGAACGAGCGTCCGCCCATGGCGACCTTCCAGCCCCTGCCCAGGTCGTAGGTGGCCTCGCCGTAGAGGGCGTATTCGTTCAGCCGATCCTTGCGGTCCTCGTCATAGTAGCTGCGGGTGACATTACCGAGGCGGGCCCGCAGGTCGGCGTCGCCCTCCTCGATGCTGGTCGCCAGGAAGCCGCCGACCATGAAGCGCAGGCGGCCGATCTCGGGGGCGGTGTAGATCAGGTCCTGCACGGCCATGCGAACGCGGGCGGACTCGTCGTAGAGGCCCAGCTCCACGGCGGTCTCGGCGAACTCGGTCAGGGCCACGGTGGCGTCGTAGCGGCTGGCGTAGCGGTGGGTGACGTAGCCGGTGACCGATTCCAGCTGGCCCCAGTCGCCCGAGCCGGTGACCTTCAGCGAGGTCTTGCCCAGGCGGTTGCGGTGGGTCTCGCGCACCTGGTTGGCGCGGCGCGGGCCGCCGGGCGCCAGGGTGACGTACTGGGTGTCCTTGGACGAGACGCTCTGCAGGGCCGTGCTCAGCTTGACCTGCCAGTCGCCCACATCCAGCCGCCAAGCCGCGCGGCCGCCCCGACGCGTGGTCTTGTCGACGTTGGACAGGCGCAGGTTGACGTCGTCCAGATAGCCGCCGTCGACGTCGTGATAGGCCGACGCCCGCACGGCGGACTTCTGGCCGATCGGCGCATTGATCACGCCTTCGGCGCGATAGCTGTTCGAGCCGGATTCCGTCGAGGCGATGGTCGTGCCGATCGAGGCCGAATAGGTCCCGAGCTCGGGCGCGCGGGTGACGATGCGATAGATGCCCGACAGCGAGCCGCCGCCGTACAGCGCGCCCTGCGGGCCACGCAGCACCTCGACCCTGTCGACGTCGATCAGGCGCAGGTCGGGGTCGGGGGCGTTGTAATTGACCGGCACGTCGTCGAGATAGGTGCCGACCGTCGACTGGGTGCGGCCGGTGAAGGTGCCGTCCGACAGGCCGCGCAGCAGGATCTTGTTTCGCGCCGCGCCCAGGTTGGTGGTGATGAAGCCGGCGGTCTGGCGGGCGACCGATCCGGTCTCGCCGACGCCGGTGTCCTGCAGCTGCGGCGAGGCGATGACGCTGACCCCGCCGGGCAGGCTGCCCAGGCGTGTCGGCCGTTTGCCGGCGGTGATGATCAGCGGGGCCAGGGGTGCGATCGGCTCGGGCGCGGCGACGGTCGCGCGGGCGGTGACGACCGGCCGGGGCGGCGGTGCCGCCGGGCGGACGACCGAGAAGCGGACGGTCTGGCCGTCGATGAAGCTGTAGGCGCAGCCCTTGCCGGCGGTGGCGCGGTCCAGGGCCTGGCGCAGGTCGAAGACGCCGACCAGCGGAACGCCCGAGCCCTTGCAGGCCTCGACCCCACCGATCGTGACGCCCATGCGGACGCCCAGTTCGATCAGGGTCTCGGTGACGGTGGCTTTGCGGATGTCCAGGCGCGCGCGCGTGGAAACGACCGCGGCGGCTTGATGCGCGCTAAGGCCTAGACCCAGAATGCTGGCGGCAAGGAGATGCGAAGCCCGTCTCAGCACGAGGCTCGCGCACGGGCGTCAGTTCGGCGGGGAGGTCTTTCCGCGCAGGACAATCGAATCATCAGTCGGCGTCGCCGAAATCGGCATGAGGCTGGTCAGGCGGCGGACCATCGCATCCTGCCCATCCACGATCAATACGCCGGAAAACTTGAGATTCGCCGTGGTTTCACCTTCGAGGCGAAGGGGCCGGTCGAAGTAGTGGTTCATATCGCTGACGATGCGGCTCAGCGACTGGTTGCGATAGACCAGCCGGCCAGAGCGCCAGCCCACCTGATCCTCGGCCGCGACAGTGCGGACGACGATGCCCGAGGCGCCTTCGACATGCTCCAGCATCTGGCCAGGGCGCAGGCGCACCGGGGCGTCCTCGCCGTCGGTCGAGACCTCGACCAGGCCGCGCAGCACGGTGACGGTCAGCTGACCGTCGCGACGGCGGACGTCGAACTTGGTGCCGACCACGCGCACGGTCTCGTCGCCGGCGGTGATCAGGAACGGGCGGGCCGTGTCGTGGGCCACGTCGAACAGGGCCTGGCCGTCGTGCACGGTGACACGGCGGGCGTCCTTGTCGAAGCGGACCGACAGGTGCGAGTCGGTGTTCAGGTCGATCTGGCTGCCATCGGCCAGCTGGACGGCGCGGTTCTCGCCCTTGGCCGTGGTGTACAGGGTGTCGGGCTGCGGCAGCAGCTCGCCCCACGGCGCGACGACGATCGCGACGGCCGCCGCGGCGGCGGTCACGCCCAGACCACCCAGCCAACGCCAGTCGATCGTGAACGTCCGCTTCGCCGCGGCGCGCCTGGGTTCGGCCAATGCCCCCCGCACGGCCGGACCCCGCTGGAAGATCTCCTCGTCGACGGCCTGGATGGCGTCATACGCCTCCTGCGCACCGGGCTCGCTCAGCCAGGCGTCAAACGCCAGCCAGTCGGTCTCTTCGACCTCCGGCCGCTGCAAGCGGGTCAGCCAATCGGCCGCCTCCTGCAGATGTTGCGCTGACCGGCTCATCCGGTGTTGCTCCGACGAGGATCCATCATCCCCCTGACCGTAGACGGCGCCGAGGCGCGCCATCCCCCATGTGCTTCTGCATAAATCACCGTAGGCGCCTCGTCAGGGTCTTCAAGGCCGCGCTTATGTGTTTTTCGACCGTGCTGACGCTGATGCCCATGCGCCGGGCCGTCTCGACGTGGCTGTGGCCGTCCAGCTTGTGCAGCTGGAAGGCCTGGCGGGTCTTCTCCGGCAGGTCCTCGACGGCCTCGACCAGGGCCTGAAGCCGCTGGCGTCCGGCGACGACTTCGTCGGCCGAGGGCTCGTCGGCGACTTCCTGGCCCGCGAAGCTGGTGGTGTTGACGCTGCGCCAGTCGTTCTCGCGCGTCCCCGACCGCTTCTGGCTGCGCAGGCGGTCCAGCATCAGGTTCGAGCCCATCCGATGCAGCAGGGCCGACGGATTGTCGATCGGACCCAGCGCGTCCAGGCTGTTGATCTTGAGAAAGAGATCCTGGATCAGGTCCTCGGCCTCGGCGCGCGAGCCCAGGCGTGCAGAAAAGAAGCGCACCAGATTGGCGCGCTTTTCCTCGTACAGGCCCAGCAGTGCGGCCTTGTCCGAGTCCGCTACGCTCAAAAGATCACCCACATCCGCCAATCGTCGCCCCCCAGGGCGCAGCACTATCCATCTTTTTGGCGGAAAGACGATCGTTTGTTCGAACGTTTTTCCCCCACCCCCGAAACGCCAGATAGGCCACCGCGTGGGCCTGGAAAAGGCGTTTCGAAGGTCCAATAGCGGCGTTTTGCCTACCGGAGCTTCGAATTTCTTCCGCGCGTTATGCGGGGCGCCCGGCGGGGCGTTCGATTTCTGTGGCGAAATGTCGCGGTGGCTCGCGGCGGCCGGCGCCGTCTTTGACGGCGCAGCTTCGGGGCGCGGACCGTCCGGGTCCGGCGCGTCCGGATAATGTAATCCATTGTAAAATCAGGGCCGCAGCCTCTGGTCGCGCTTTCGCCCGTGCTCTTTAACCTTGTCGTACGCGATTGGGAGCGCGCGAGCCAATGAGTCAGTCCAGCGTCATGTCGCAGCCCCCGGGCCGTCGCCGCCGTATGGCGCCCCTGATCCTGGCGATCGCTCTCGCCGCCTTCATCTGGCTGGTCATCGCCGTCGGCGGCGCGGCCTTGAACGCCTGGCTGGCCTGAGCCGCCGCTAGCGTGACCTGGGGCCCAATGAGGGCTATCTTCCAGAACGATCGGGATTTCGGGGGCGGAAAGATCATGCGCGTACGTACGCTTGTCGTGGCCGGGACGGCGCTCCTGGCGCTGAGCGCCTGCGCTTCGCCGCGCGCGGTGGGGCAGGGCGACGTGGCCGGCCTGAAGGGCGCGACGGTCGTTGCCTATGCCAGCCAGGCCGACGGCGAGGACGCCGCCTTCGCCAAGGCCGTGCAGGGCCAGGCCATCAATCGTCTGGGCGCCAAGACCGGCGGCGACAAGCCCGCCTATCTGGTCCAGGTCGGGGTGGCCGTCGCGCCGCCCGCAATGGGCGTTTCCAGCACCGCCGGGGCCCTCGACACGACGGCCTGGCGCAGCCAGGCGGAGACGCGACGCTGGTGGCAGTTCTGGGGCCGCAAGGGTGCGGCCCGAACCGTCACCCTGGCGGTGCTGGACGCTGGCACCGGCAAAACCGTCGCCTGGTCGTCGATCCGGGTGCGCAAGGGCGAGCCGACCGCCGTGGCCGACCTGCTGGTCTACGCCCTGCAGACGCCCGCCAAGGGCTGACGCGCTCTACGAATTCAGGCCGTTCAGGCCGTGACGCGGCAGGCGCACGGTGAACTCGGCCCCGACGCCCGGCTCGCTGCGGCACGAGACCTCGCCGCCATGGCGGGCGACGGCGGCGTGCACGAAGGCCAGTCCCAGGCCCACGCCGTTGGTCGCGAAGTCGTGGCCAGGACGCTCGAAGCGCTCGAACGGTCGGAAGGCGGTGGCGGCTTCCTCGCGTGAGAAACCCGGCCCCTGGTCGGCGATGGCGACATTGGCGGTCGGGCCATTGTCTGAGGCCTGCTCGGACAGGGTGACGGTGATGGTCGAACCTTCGGGACTGTATTTCACCGCATTGCCCAGCAGGTTGACCAGGGTGCGGGCCAGGACGCTGCGGTCGCCCAGCACGATCAGGGGCGCGTCGTCGCCGGTCTGCTCGATGCGGATCTTGCGCTGCGCCGACTGGGGCCAGACCTCGTCGATGGCCTCGACGGCGATGTCGGACAGGTCGACCGGCTCCAGCGACACCGGCGTCACCTCGGCCCGCGCCAGCTGCACGAAGCCGTCCGCGAGCGCCAAGGTGCGCTTGGCGTAGGCCGACATCCGCTCGGCCAGTTCCGGCGGCACGTCCGGCGTGGTGGCCAGCAGGGCCAGGATCGAGGTCTGCGGCGAGCGCATGTCGTGGGTCAGGAGCTGCAGGGCCTGCTCGCGCTGGCGCATGGCCGCCGTCTGGATCGAGATGTCGGCCAGGCGCACGATCCAGCCGGCCCCGGCGCCCGCCTCGTCCGTGCGGAACACCGTCTGCAGCTGGTAGGCGCGGCCGTCGGGCAGGTGCAGGTCGATCGGCTCGTGGCGCTCGGTCTCCTGCGGCCAGTCCAGCTCGAAGCGGCGGCCCAGCGGCTCCAGCATGTTGATCAGGTCGGCCAGCGACGCGCCGTGCAGCACGGTCTGGGACGGCTTGAACAGGGTCTGGGCGGCGGCGTTGGCGGCGATCACCCGGCCGCGCGCATCGGCGACCAGGGTGGCGTCGGGCAGGCTGAACAGGGCGTCGGCCGAGAAGCGGCGCAGGTCGTCGATGCGGGTGATCGCCTCGCCCAGGTCCAGCGCCTGACGGGCCACGACGTCGCTCTCGAACTCCTTGGCCGGACTGGCGCGGCCGCGCACGATGGCCCGCACGCGGTTCAGCTCGCGACCCAGGAGGTCGTTGACCCGGCCCAGCTGCGTCCAGCCCCAGACCAGGGCGACCAGCTTCAACCCGATCACCGTGGTGATCGGCGACAGCCAGAAGTGGCCCATCCAGAACATGGCCGCCGAGTAGGCCAGGCCCAGCAGGCACAGGCCGATGGTCAGCACCAGGTTGGCGCGCGGCGGCAGCACCAAGAACCCGACCATCAGCAGCCACAGCAGGGCCAGGCTGAAGGCGACGCGGCTCCACGGGCCGGCCGGCTTGACCATCAGGCCGCTGCGCAGGCCATCCAGGATGGACGCCTGCAGCTGCACGCCGGTCATGCTGGCCGCGTCGGGCGTCACCGGGGTCGGGAAGGCGGGGCCCAGGCCCGGCGCGGTCAGGCCGACGAAGACGGTGCGGCCGGCGATCAGCGACGGCGGCACCTCGCCCTCCAGCACGCTGGCGAAGCTGACATGGCGATAGATCGACGGCGGGCCGGCGAACGGGATCAGCAGGGTCTGGTCGAGGCTGCGCGTCGGGTCGCGCGCGTCGGGCGCGCGGGTGGCGCGGTGGACCACGGTCATCAGGTCGGGGCTGAGATTCGGGCCGTTGGCCTCGAACGGGGCCATGCGGCGCACCACGCCGTCGTCGTCAAAACGGACATGGGCCAGGCCGACGCCGGCCGCGCCCTCGGCGATCTCCTGTGTCGAGCCGACGATGCGCGGCGGCGCCCCCGCGCCCGCGTCCTGCAGGAACTGGGGCAGATAGACCTTGCCCGCGCGGGCGATCGCCTGGCCCAGGGCGCGGTCGTGGGCGGCGTCGGGCGAGGGCTGGCTGAACAGCACGTCGTAGACGATGGTCTTGGCGCCGGCCTCGTTCAGTCGGTCGACCATCGCGCCGTGGACGTCACGCGACCAGGGCCAGGCGCCCAGCTCGGCCAGGCTGCGGTCGTCGATGTCGACGATCAGGATCGAGGCGTCGGGCGGCCGGCCGTTGGAGCGGGCCAGCACGTCATAGAGCACGTCGTCCACCCTCTTGGGCGGCGAGACGGCGAAGACCGCGAACGCCAGGCTCGAGACGATCGCCAGCAGCAGCCAGGACAGCAGTCGGCCCCCACCGACAATGGGAGAGCGTTGGGGCCTGGCGCCGCCGTTGATCACTTGCCGATCTGCAGGGTTTGCAGCGTCCCGACCTTCTCGGTCGTCACGCCGTTCTTGAAGCG
The DNA here is from genome assembly GCF_058808315.1 of Caulobacter sp. GW821-FHT11E11. Taxonomy (NCBI): domain Bacteria; kingdom Pseudomonadati; phylum Pseudomonadota; class Alphaproteobacteria; order Caulobacterales; family Caulobacteraceae; genus Caulobacter; species Caulobacter sp. GW821-FHT11E11. Next base: position 167,844 of record NZ_JBXARO010000009.1, on the reverse strand, counting down.
GACGGCGACGACGCGCCAGTCATAGGCGCCCGGCGGCAGGTCGGTCAGGGTCAGTTGCGGTTCGGACAGGCCCGGCTGGTCGACCAGCGGGGCCTTGCCGCCCTTTTCGAACAGCTGGAAGCGATAGACGCGCACGCCGTCGCCGGCCGAGCTCCAGCGGAACAGGAACTTGCGGTGCTTGCCGTCACGCGTGTCGCCCGGGGCGGCGGCGTCCAGGGTGTCGAGGTCGCGGTCGAAGCTGTAGTCGGCCGGGAAGCCTTCCAGCCCACCGGTGTCCAGCGCGGTCAGGCGGACGAAATAGGTGCCGTTGGCGACCTCGCCGAAGTCGGCGGACGGGTCCTTGACGGTGGCCTCGGCGAAGATGTCGACGAAGCCGGCGTCGCGCGACAGCTGCAGGCGATAGGCGGTCGCGCCGGGGATCGGCTCAACAGCGAAGTGGACGGTCTTGTCGCCCTGGGTCTGGCCGCCTGCGCCCAGCTTCGGGGCGGGCAGCAGCTTGACGGGCGCGCTGACGCCGCCGGCCGTGGCGCTGACGCCAAAGCCGGCCGGCACGGGCGGCGCTGCGGTCGGCACCGCGCCCGGATCGACCCCGACGGCGCCCTTCAGCACCTCGGTCTGGGCCTTGTCGCCGTCGGCGCCGACGCGGAACTCGGTGCCGCGCACGGCCGAGACCGAGACGGGCGTGCGGACCTCGAACCGGCCGTTCGGATTGGTGGTCGGCGTGGCCGAGATCGTGCCGCGGCCCTGGTCCAGCTGGAACACGCGCTGCGGGGCGTTGTTGATCAGCACCTGGCGCAGCTTGGCGATGCGCACGCGGGTGTTGGAGGGCAGGGTGACGCGCGAGGCGTCCTCCAGCTCGAAGGTGGCGAAGGCGTTGGCGCCGGTGATCACCACCTGGCCCTCGGTCAGGGCCATGCCCACGCGGGCCGGGGCGCGCTGGCCGTTGGTCTCGATGAACACCGGGCCGGTGAAGGCCGACAGGCTGGCGGCGATCGGCGTCGACTTCAAAAGGTTCGGATCGATGTTCAGCTGCGAGCCGGGGCGCAGGCGCTTGGGCTGCTGCACCTTGTTGGCCTTCTGCACGGCCCGATAGTCGCCGGGCCGGTTCAGATAGTTGCGGCCCAGGCCGATCAGGGTGTCGCCCGGCTTGACCACATAGGCCACCGGCGCTTCGCCGGCCGCCCCCACCTGCACGGGCCGCGCTTGCGCGTACGCGCTTCCCGCGCCCAGCATCGCCGCCAGGATCAGGCTCGCCCCCACAGCCTTGGTCATGGTCTTCAGTCTCCCCCGCCCACGCTCGCATCCGCCGTTTCGGGCTCGCAGGCTTCCAGACGATAGCCGAAACCGTAGACCGTGCTCAGTCGGAAACCGTTGCTGGGCCGCAGGTGCAGCTTGGCCCGCAGGCGCGAGACGTGCGCATCCAGGGTCCGGGTCTCGAGGTCGGGTCGCTGTCCCCAGATCCGGCGCAGCAGATATTCGCGCGACAGCGGACGGGACAGGTTGTTGAACAGCAACGACGCCAGCTGGAATTCCTTGGGCGTCAGGGCCTCGACGTGACCGTTCCAACTGGCGGTCTGGGCGCCGGGGTCCAGGCGGTACTGACCGTGTTGTTCGGTCTGTGGCTGGACCGGCGGGCGGTGGATGCGGCGCACCACGGCATTGACCCGCGCCAGCAGCACCTGGGGTTGCAGCGGCTTGACGATGTAGTCGTCGGCCCCCGCGTTCAGGCCCGCGACCAGGTCGGCCTCGATCGAGCGGCTGGTCAGCAGCAGCACGGGCGGCGCGGTGGCCGGGTCCTCGCGCAGCAGCTTCAGCGTTTCGACGCCCGACAGCTCGGGCATGTTCCAATCCAGAATCACCAGGTCGAACGTCTGCTTGCGCAGCTCGGCCAGGAAACGCGAAGGTTGGGTGAAGCTGGTGCACGTAAAACCAGCGGGATCTAGCACAGAGGCGACAAGCGCATTGTGGCTTTGATCGTCGTCGAGCAGGGCGACTTTCATCTGGTCCATTAAGCTGGGAGGTGGCGCGCCTCGCGGGGGAGCGAGGCGCGCCGCGGTCAGCTCACTGTCGGTGGGGCGACGAGAAGGCGACCAGCCATCCATCTCTACCTTGCCCCGCCCTTGGTTGCTCGACTTTGAGCAGCATTTTTACAATGCTTTACAGTCCGGTCGAGGCATCTTTCACGTCCCGAGGCGGACGATTGAACCCAGAGCGGGGGCGAGGTCACCCGTCAGGCGAACTTCCACGCCGGAAAGCCCCAACCAAGACGCCATAAGGGATAGCTCGTCGGCGAGTCTGGTAGCGGTATCGGCGTTGAAGTCCGGTTCGGCGTGGGCGGCCAGCACCAGGAGCTTGCCGGCCTTGCGGTCGGCCTTCAGGTCCACGCGGGCGGTGATCGCCTCGTCCTGAAGAAAAGGCAGAACATAGTAGCCGTGGGTGCGCTTGTGGGCCGGGGTATAGATCTCCAGTCGCACACGGACGCCGAACATTCGCTCCGTCCGTTCCCGAAACCAGATCAGGTTGTCGAACGGCGAGAGCAGGGCCTGGGTCTTCACGGACCGAGGCCGACGCGCCTGCGGCCAGAGATAGGCCGGCTGGTCCCAGCCCTTCACGGCGACCTGCTGAAGCGTCCCGTCAGCGACCAGGGAGGCGACGCCGTCCCGGGCGTCGGTCAGGCCCAGGCGGAAATAGTCCCGCAGGTCGCGCTCGGTCGCTACACCCATGGCGCGAGCGGAGATCTTCAGCAGCTCCCGGCAGGCCTCAGTGCGATCGGGCGTCGGCGTGTCCAGAATCGCCTTGGGCAGCACCCGCTCGGGCAGGCCATAGACGCGCTCGAAGCTGTTTCGCCGCGTGGCGGTGGTCAGGCGGCCGGTCCAGAACAGGCACTCCATGGCCCGCTTGCCCTCGCTCCAGCCCCACCAGCCGCCTTCGCCCTTGGCGCCCAGCTCCAGCTCGGAGGCCGCCAGCGGGCCGCGCTCGGCGACGGCGGCCAGGGCCTTGTCGATGAAGTCGGCGTGGCTACGCAGGAAGGCCGAGACGTTCTTCCAGACCCCGACGCCGTCCAGGGCGTCCTGCATGCGCCAGCGCAGCAGCGGATGGGTCGACAGCGGCGTCAGCGAGGCCTCGTGCGCCCAGTATTCGGCCAGCGCCGGCTTCCTGCCCCAGGCCAGGTCCTCCAGCAGCGTCCGGTCGTAGGACCCCAGGCGCGAGAACAGCGGCAGGTAGTGCGAGCGCGAGATGACATTGACCGAGTCGATCTGGACGACACCCAGGGCCTCGATCGTGGAGAGCAGGTGACGCTTGCCGGGCGCGGCCGGGCGGGGACGTCCGAAGCCCTGAGCCGCCAGCGCGATACGCCGCGCGTCCTTCGCCGAAAGGGTCTCGATCATGGGCGTGAGTTGAGCTTGCGTCGGGACAGGGCGCAAGGCAGTGAGACCGCTAACAGCTAGGAGCGCCGTCCATGACCGTGATCGAACAGGGCCAGGCCCGCCTGGTGCTGGCCCCCGAGGTCGGCGGCGCGATCGCGGCCTTCACGGTCGGCGGGCGTGACGTGCTGCGGCCGATGGCGGCCGGCGCGACCGACGCCCTGGCGGCGTCGAGCTTCCCGCTGGCGCCGTTCTGCAATCGCATCCCCAATGGCCGCTTCACGTTCGAGGGGCGCGAGGTCGTGCTGCCGCCGAACCTGGGCGGCCATCCGCACACCCTGCACGGCCAGGGCTGGCGGGCGGCCTGGACGGTGGAGAAGGCCGAGGGCGGTGAAGCGGTGCTCTCCTATCATCACGCGCCCGGCGACTGGCCGTGGGCCTATCGCGCCGAGCAGCGCCTGGTGCTGTCCGAGACGGGCCTGCGGATCGAGCTGACCGTGACGAACACCGGCGACGCCGCCATGCCGACGGGCCTGGGCTTCCACCCCTATTTCCCGCGCCGCGAGAGCGAGACGCTGAAGGCGGCCAATGACGGCGTCTGGCTGATCGACGCCGACGTGCTGCCGACCGTGCATCACGCTGGCGTCTGGGGGCCGGCCTGGGCGGCCGGCGCCGACGTCGCGGGTCATAAGCTGATCGACCACTGCTACACCGGCTGGGACCAGCGGGCGGTGCTGAGCGCGCCGGGCCAGCCGGACACCATCGTCACCGCCTCGGCCGAGTGTCGCTGGCTGCACGTCTATATCCCGCCGGGCCTGGACCACTATTGCGTCGAGCCCTGCGCCAGCCGCCCCAACCCGTTCGGGGAGGGGGACACCGGCATGGTGACGCTTCAGCCCGGTCAGAGCCGCTCGATTTGGATGGAAGTCGCTACGGCGTAATGCCGGCCTGAGCCTTCAGTCGGGCGACCATGTCGTTGGACAGGTAACCGTCGGCCGGCAGCTGGTTGCTCTGCTGCCAGGCGCGTAGAGCCTTGCGGGTGCCGGCGCCGATGACGCCGTCGGCCGGACCCGGATTGAAGCCGACGCGGGCTAGGGCGATCTGGGCGGCCATCCGGTCGGCCAGGGCCAGGGGCGTCTCGACCGGCCAGGCGGTGACCAGCGGCCCGCCGCCGGCGAAGCGGTCGGCCAGCAGGCCGATGCCCAGGGCGTAGGACGTCGAGTTGTTGTAGGTGCGGATCGCGAAGTGGTTCGGCAGGGCCAGGAAGGCCGGGCCGGCCGCGCCCGAGGGCAGGATCAGCATGGCCGGCTGGGCGGCGTCCTGGGCCGTCCAGGGCAGGCCGTCGGCGCGGCGCACGCCACGGGCTTCCCACCAGGCCGGGATCTGCTTTTCGACCTCGGTGACCGAATAGTCGAAGCCCTGCGGCAGGATCACTTCCTTGGCCCAGCCCACGCCGGGCTTCCAGCCGCCCCGAGCCAGCAGGTTGGCGGCCGACGCGAGAGAATCGGCGTCCGAGCCCCAGATGTCGCGCTTGCCGTCGCCGTCGAAGTCGACGGCCGTCGCGCGGTAGCTTGACGGGATGAACTGGGTCTGGCCCATCGCCCCGGCCCACGAGCCCTTGAGCTGGGCGCGGGTGACCTCGCCCGAATCGATGATCTTCAGGGCCGCGATCAGTTCGCCCTCGGCCCAGGCGCGGCGGCGGCCGTCGGCGGCCAGGCTGACCATCGAGCGGACGACATCGAAATTGCCCTGCAGCTGGCCGAACGCCGATTCCATGGCCCAGACAGCCAGCAGGATGTCGCGCGGCACGCCATAGCGGGCCTCGATGGTCGGCAGGAAGGCCAGCTCGTCGCGCTTGCGCCGGCCCACGGCCACGCGGTCGTCGCTGATCACGCCCGCGATATAGGCGCCGACGGGCTTGGAGAATTCGGGCTGGCGGCTGTCCAGGCTGATGACCTTGGGATCGGGCGTCACGCCCGACAGCTCGCGGTCCAGCAGGGCGGGCGACAGGCCGGCGGCCAGGGCGCGCACGCGGAAGTCCTGCAGCCAGGTGTCGAAGGCCAGTTCGCCAGCCGGCACGGGCGTCGCCGGACCCGGCGTCGGCGCGCTGGGTTGCGGGCGGGGCGCGGGCGGCGGCGGCGGGCTGACAGCGGTCAGCGGGCCCTGCGGAGAGGTGTCCGCGCAGCCGACGAGCAAGAGGACGAGAAAGACGCGACGATCCATGGCCATGTGGCGAAAGCTACCGGGGTTCGTGTAAAAGCTTCAATCACAAGCGCGCCAGACGGGTGAAGTTCCCCCAAACCTTTGAGGGAAATCCCACAGCGCATTGACTCCCGAGCGCGTCGCACTTATACGCACCGCCTCCGAAACACCCCGGATGTTCCGGCCGTCATCTTGTACGCGCCCGAACCTCTCCGCCGACAGTACAGAGACGGTCATGAAGGTTCGCAGCTCGCTGAAGTCGCTGAAGGGTCGCCACCGCGACTGCAAGATGGTTCGCCGCAAGGGCGTCATCTACATCATCAACAAGACCGACCCGCGCTTCAAAGCCAAGCAAGGCTAATGACGCCTGCCCGTCCCAGAGCCGTTCTCTGGGATGTCGGCAACGTCATCGTGCGCTGGGATCCCCGCGCACTGTATGCGAAGATCTTCAAGGAACCGGCCGATCTCGACCGGTTCCTTTCGCATGTCTGCACCCTGGATTGGCACGTCGAGCACGACAAGGGCGTCGGCTTCCCCGAGAACGCCGCCCCGCTGATCGAACGCTTCCCCGAGCAGGCGGACCAGATCCGCGCCTGGGACGAGCGTTTTCCCGAAATGCTGTCGGGCCCGATCCCCGAGACCGTCGCGGTGATCGACGCCCTGGCGGCGCGTGACGTGCCGCAGTTCGCCCTGACCAACATGCCCCAGAGCAAGTGGCCGGCGGTCCAGGCGATCTCGCCCAGCCACTTCGGTCTCTTCCGCGACGCCATCGTCTCTGGCGACGAAGGCGTGATCAAGCCGGCCCGGCGGATCTACGAGATCGTGCTGGAGCGCACCGGCCTGCAAGCCGCCGACCTGCTGTTCGTCGACGACAGCGCCGCCAATATCCAGGCGGCCATGGACATCGGCTTCCACACCCACCACTTCACCGATCCGGCCAAGCTTCGCGCAGCCGTGGAGCAGCACGGCCTGCTCTGATTCTCAGGACAGGGAGTTCGCCATGAACGTCGGTTTCGTCGGCCTGGGCGCCATGGGCGCGGCCATGGTGCGCAATCTGCTGGGCAAGGGCGTGTCGGTGACGGTGTGGAACCGCTCACGGGCCATGGTCGACGAACTGGCCGCCGAGGGCGCGATCCCCGCCGCGACCGTCGACGAGGCCTTCGCCGCCGACATCGTCCTGACCATGCTGGCCCATGACAAGGCCATGCGCGAGGTGCTGGTCGACAGCGGCGTGCTGGCGCGGGCCAGAAAGGGCGTCGTCCACGTCAACCACGCCACCATCTCGACCGATCTGGCCGCCGAGCTTTCTGCCCTGCACGCCGAACTGGGCCTGGGCTATGTCGCCGCCCCGGTGTTTGGCCGTCCGCCGGTGGCCCAGGCCGGCGGGCTGAACGTCCTTTCCGCCGGCGCGCCGGACGCCGTGGCCAAGGCCCAGCCGGTGCTGGACCTGCTGGCCGCCAAGGTCTGGCCGCTGGGCGAGGATCCGGTCCGCGCCAACGCCCTGAAGCTGGCCGGCAACTTCATGATCGTCGCCGCCATCGAGAGCATGGGCGAGGCCGTGGCGCTGGGCGAGGCCTATGGCGTCGAAGCCCCCGACCTGCTGGACATGCTGTCTTCCACCCTGTTCGCCGCGCCGATCTACAAGATCTATGGCGGCATGATCGCCGAGCGCCGCTACACCCCGCCGGGCTTCGCGGCCGAGCTGGGCCTGAAGGATGTGCGGCTGGTGCTCGACGCCGCCGAGGCCAAGGGCCTGTCCATGCCGCTGGCCGACCTGGCCGAGGCTAGCCTCGAGTCACTGCTTGCCGGTGACGAAAAGAACCTCGATCTGGCCGCTCTGGCCGAGATCGCACGAGGACGTGTGGAAGGTCGCTGAATCCCGCTTCCCAGGGGCGCGGCTTCGAACTAGGTTCCGCGCCTCCCAATTCCAGCCTTCTCGCGAGATCTCCGCATGGCCGACGACGCCGTTCCCCACGCCGACGTTCTGAACAGCACCGCCCAGGGCCAACTGAAGTCGATCGTCGACCGCGTCGAGCGGCTCGAGGTCGAAAAGGCCGAGATCATGGAGCAGATCAAGGAAGTCTATAACGAAGCCAAGGGTAACGGCTTCGACGTCAAGGTGCTGAAGAAGGTGGTCCGCCTGCGCAAGCAGGACCGCGCCAAGCGCCAGGAAGAGGACGCGATCCTGGACCTGTACCTCTCGGCCATCGGCGAGATCTAAGTTTTTCAAGGTGCGCTGGCGTGCAGGGTCGGGGATAGTCCTCCGCCATGCGCGCCAAGCCGCCCGATCCTAAAGAACAGGCCAAGAAGGCCGCGCTGAACGCCCTCAAGCGGGCCAAGCGCGCGGCCGAGAAGTCGGGCGTCGAGCTCTCCGAATGGGAGGGCGAGTTCCTGACCAGCGTCGCCCAGCGCGTCGAGACCTATGGCCGGGCCTTCGCCGATCCCGAAAAGGGCGGACGCGGCCAGGCGCTGTCGGGCAACCAGACCATCAAGCTGAAAGAGATCGTCCGTAAGGCCAAGGGCGAGAAAAAGCCCATGAGCCGCGGCAAGGGTTTCCAGCGGCGTGGTCGGCCCGAACCCGAGCCCGAGCCGGAAAGCGACGAAGGCTGACGGCCGCGCGACCAGGCCGGACGTCTGCACGACGGTTTCGCGGTTAACTCCTCAGGTTCTGGGGAGAGAACTCATGGAAACCCGCAAGTCCTGGCGCGACCTCGCGCTGACCATCCTGCTGGCCACGATCGTGGCCGGAGCCCTCGACATCACCGACGCCTGCCTCTGGTGGGGGATCACCAAGGGCGTGCCGCCCGAGCGGATCTTCCAGTCGATCGCCAGCGGCCTGCTGGGCAAGGCGGCCTTCAAGGGCGGCGCGCAGACCGCGGCCCTGGGCCTGGCCCTGCATTTCGCGATCATGGCGGTGATGGTCGCGGTCTATGTCGTGGCCAGTCAGAGGCTTAGAGTGTTAACGCGCCGACCCGTGCTGATGGGTATCGCATACGGTGCAGCCACCTATGTCGTGATGAACCATGTCGTGCTGCCCCTGTCCCAGGTCGGACCCCGGGGTCCATTCGTATTGTCAAGCTTCATCAATGGTCTAGCTGCACATCTGTTCTTGGTCGGTCTCACTATCGCCATGATTGCGACGTCACGAGAAAAGATGACAAGCACAGCCTGAAGTTTGTCCCAAAGACTTACCAAAAACTGTCGTTCGCCCATCACTGTTAAGGTCTTGGTAACGATCCGGGCGGAAAATGTGAATGATTGTAAATAGTTAACAGTTATCCTGTTGTGGGGTTCTAGGTCGCGGCTGCTCACGGCGACCTCAGTCTCGATGCGCGCGGGCGAAAGCCTGGATCGGCCGCCGAGCGGACACCACGGCCCTTCGGAATAGGGACAATGGCAACGACCTATCAATATCTGCTGCGCCGCAAGGCGGAGCTGGAAAACCGCATGATCGAGGCGCAGCGGCGGGCTCAGGCCCCATTCGAGAGCGAGCTGCGCGCGATCATCCTGGCGCTCGACGCGCTGAAGCAGGCTGGCATGGCCGAGCGGCTGTCCTCGGGCGAGCCCCCGTCCTTCGCGGCTCAGTCCTTCGCGCCGACGCCGCAACCGCAGGCCCCGACGCCCACAAAGCGCGGCCGACGAGGGCGCTCGACCCGCGACATGATCCTGATGACCCTGGCCCAGGCGCCGGGCCTCAACGAGGCCGAGATCGCCCGCCAGCTGGATCACCGCTGGAGCCGCCCCGTGACCCCGGTCGCGGTCGGCCGCGAGCTGGAGCAGCTGGAAGTCGAAGGCCTGGCCAAGCGCTCGGGTCCGGGCTGGATCCGGCTGGACGATCAGGCCCAGGACGACGAAGAGCGACCGAGCCTCAGCCTGGTCGCTCCGGGTCACTAGCTTTCTGGGTCACTAGCTAGAGAAGAAGCCCTAGGCTCGCACCGTCGTCGGCTTTGACGACACGGGGCGGGCCGGCTTCAGCAGCGCCTTCAGGCGCTGCTCGCGCGAGATGGGTCGGAAGATCATCAAGCTCGCCATCAACCCGCTTCCTTCATGTCGACTTCGATGCCCTGCTCGCGGACCTTGCGATACAGGGTCGAGCGGCCGATGCCGAGACGGCGGGCCACTTCGCTCATATGACCGGCATAGACGTCGATCGCGTGCTGGATCAGGTCGCGCTCGATGTCTTCCAGCGTCCGCAGATGACCGCGGTCGTCGAGGATTCGCACCGGGGCCTCGGCCGCCGTCGTAGGGGCGGACATGGCGGCATGCGCGGCTTGCAGCAGGGCGGCCGGCGGCGGGGCCGGCGCGACCGAGACGGCCTCAATCGGCGCCGCCAGGCCCGAGATGGCCGGGAAGTCGTAGGGCTGCAGGTACGGCGCGTCGGCCAGCACGATGGCGCGATAGATGGTGTTTTCCAGCTGGCGCACATTGCCGGGCCAGTCGAAGGCGGTCAGCAGCTGCAGGGTCTCGGGCGAGGCGCCGATGACGCGCTTGCCCTCTTCGACGTTGAAGCGGCGGATGAACGCCTCGACCAGGGCCGGGATGTCCTCGCGACGCTCGCGCAGGGACGGGGCCTCCAGCGGGAAGACGTTCAGGCGGTAATAGAGGTCCTCGCGGAAGCGGCCGGCCGAGACAGCCTGCTGCAGGTCGCGATTGGTGGCCGAGACGATGCGGACATCGACCTTCAGCGAACGCTTGGAGCCGATCGGATCGATCTCGCCCTCTTGCAGCGCGCGTAGCAGCTTGACCTGGACGTCCAGCGGCAGCTCGCCGACTTCGTCGAGGAACAGGGTGCCGCCGTCGGCTTCCTTGAACTTGCCCAGGTGCTTGTCGGAAGCGCCGGTGAACGAGCCCTTCTCGTGGCCGAACAGGATCGACTCGACGAGGTTCTCGGGGATGGCGCCGCAGTTGACGGCTACGAACGGCTTGCCGGCGCGGTCCGAGGAGCCATGCACCGCGCGGGCCAGCAGCTCCTTGCCGACGCCGCTTTCGCCGGTGATCAGCACCGGGATGCCGCTCCTGGCGGCGCGTTCGCCCATGCGCTTGACCATCGACATGATCGGCGAGCCGCCGATCAGGTCCGCGAAGGTGGTCTTGCCGCCGGCGCGCTTGGTCAGGCGCTCGACCTCGCCCTTCAGGTCGCCCATCGACAGGGCGTTGCGGATCGAGACGGTGATCCGCTCCGGAGAGGCGGGCTTGATGAAGAAGTCGGCGGCCCCGGCCTGCATGGCCTTGACCACGGTGTCGACGCCGCCGCTGGCGGTCAGCACGATCACGGGCTGGGTGAAGCCGCGGGCGCGCATTTCCTTCAGCGTTTCCTGGCCGGTCAGGCCGGGCATGACGAGGTCGAGCAGGATGACATCGGCCGGAGCGCCGGACGTCAGGTGCGCGATCGCCGCGTCGCCGCCCTCGGCGTGCGAGACCGCGAAACCGTCGCGCTCGAGCACCGCCTGGATCAGCCGACGTTGTGTCGGGTCGTCATCGACGACAAGGACCGTTTTGGTCATTGGGCATCCACCATCACCGGCCTCGCTCCCATGGAGCAGGGCTCTTGTTGGTTCAGAGTGATACAGCAGGGGGGTAAACACCGGCTTTCGGAGACGTGCCCAGAACCTTAAGCTTTAGGCTTAACAGGGTGTTGCGGGGAGGCGGGCATGGTGAGTGCGGAGCAACTGCAGGCGCTGGCCCTGGCCCTGCCCGAGGTGGCCGGCGCGGTCAGCGACAGCGGCCAGTTCGGGTTCGAGGTCGGCGGCAAGGGCCTGGCCTGGGCCTATCTGGCGCGCCCGGCGCCCAAGGCCAAGCGCGTGCTGGTCCCCGGCGTCGTCGCCATCCGCTGCACGATGGACACCAAGGAGCTGCTGCTGGAGGTCGCGCCCGAGCGGTTTTTCACCGATGATCACTATCGCGGCTATCCCGCGGTGCTGGTCCGACTTTCGCAGATCGAAGCCGACGAGCTGGCTGGACTCCTGCGCCAGGCTTGGAAGATCGTGGCCCCCAAGCCGATCGCCAAAAGGTACGAGGTGTAGGGGCATGTTCGTTGGACACTATGCGGCGGCTCTGGCCGCCCGGGCGGTCGAGCCGCGCGCGCCCCTGTGGTCCTATGTGCTGGGCTGCCAGGCCATCGACATCGCCTGGAGCGGGCTGATCCTCGCCGGCGTCGAGAAGGCCAGCGTCGATCCCGGCCTGCCCGGCAGTTCGCTGGTGCTGAGTTACATGCCCTATACCCACAGCCTGCCGGCGGCGGTGCTCTGGTCGATCGCGGTCGGGGCGGGGCTGATGCTGTTGTTGAAGCTGCCCCGGCGCGCGGGCCTGTTCATCGGCCTGGCCGTCTTCTCCCACTGGATCCTCGACTTCCTGGTCCATCGGCCGGACCTGCCGCTGCTGTGGGGCGAGCCGAAGGTGGGTCTGGGCCTCTGGAACTACCCGTTGCCCGAGCAGGTGCTGGAGCTGGGCCTGCTGGCCCTGGCCGGCGCGGCCTGGGGCTGGCGGCGCGGCCAGGAGGGCCGGGGCTGGGTCGGCGTCTTGGCCTTCCTGACCTTCCTGCTGTTCCTGCAGATCGTGCCGATGTTGTCGCCGCTCGGCGAGGGGCGGCTGTCCTTGGGCGGTTCGCCCCTGGTCGCCTATCTGGTCACCTGCATCGCCGCCTGGATGGCCGAACCCTACAGGAAACAACCCGCCTAGAGCGGCCCCGTCCGCCGGAAGACCAGGCTCTGGCCGTCGGGCGTGGTCAGGGTCATCTGGCCGTCGCCGAGCTTGTAGCGAGCAGCACGGCTGAAAGTATCCAGCAGGACCCGGTCGTTCGGGCAAGAGGCGTGCGAGAGCGGATCGACCGCGATCTTGCCCAGGCTGCGCGCGTAGTCCGTGTCGTAGCGCCCGCAGGCCGTGGTCAGCCGCGCCCGGTCGCGCTTGGCGGGCATGGCGCTGTCGACCAGCAGGGTGAAGCTGGTCCGGCGCTGGCGGTCGAAGCGGACCTGAAGCGCGTCGGGTGCGACCGCCGCGCCATTCCAGCGCTCGAGCGTCCAGGTCGTCTCGAACCCGACGCTGGACAGCAGCAGCAGCGCGCCGCCGAAGATCAGCGCCGCCAGCATCAGTCCGTCGCGCCAGAGTTTGAAGCTCGACAATGGGTTTTCCTCAACGTCCGCGCCCTTATCGCGTGTGGGGCGTTAAACGCGGGCTAAATGATTGCGCCACCCCGGCGCGGAGGCCTATTTCCAGATCCATGAACGCCCCCTTCAAGCCCGACGCCCCGCCCGAATGGAACCTGGCCGACCTGTATGTCGGGCGGGACGATCCGCGTATCGAGACCGACCTCTCCGCCGCCAAGGCCGCCAATGACGAGCTGGCCTCGCTGGAGGGCATGTTCCTGGAGGCCCGCAAGGAGCCGCAGCGCCTGGGCGTGCTGCTGGACCGCGGGATCACCTTGTACGAGCAGGCGACCAACGGCCTGTGGGGTGTCGGCGCCTATGCGGGCCTGGCCGCCTCGGTCTCGCGCGACGATCCGGCCTGGGCCAAGTTCGAGGGCGACCTGCGCGCCCGCTCGTCGCAGATCGCCGCCGAGAGCCTGTTCTTCACGCTGGAACTGAACCAGCTGGAAGACGGCGAGATCGCCGCCGCGCTGAAGGCCCATCCCGACGCCGCCCGCTGGACGCCGTGGCTGCGCCGCGTGCGCCTGTCGCGGCCGCACGAGCTGTCGCCGGAGCTGGAGCGTTTCATCGTCGACAAGGCCCCGGCCGTCGCCAACTGGGTGCGCCTGTATGACGAGACGCTGGCCAAGCTGACCGCCAAGGCCGGCGACGAGACCCTGACCCTGCCCGAGGCGCTCAACCGCCTGTCCGACCCCGACGTCGCGCGCCGCAAGGCCGCCGCCGACGGCCTGGCCAAGGCGCTGGAGGAGCGCGGCTCGACCCAGGCCCTGGTGCTCAACACCCTGGCCTTCGAGAAGCAGGTCGAGGATCGCTGGCGCCACTACGAGACCCCGGCCCAGTCGCGCCACCTGGCCAACGAGGTCGATGGCGACGCCGTCGACGCGCTGGAACAGGCGGTGGTCGAGGCCTATCCGCGCCTGTCGCACCGCTATTACGCGCTGAAGGCCAAGGTCATGGGCCGCGACAGCCTGGACTATTGGGACCGCAACGCGCCGCTCGACGCCGCCGCCCCGCGCGCCTACGCCTGGGACGAGGCCAAGGGCATGGTGCTGGAGAGCTTCCAGGACCTGGCGCCCAAGTTCGCCGACGCCGCCCGCGTGTTCTTCGACCGGCCGTGGATCGACGCCCGCCCGCGTGCGGGCAAGCAGTCGGGGGCCTTCGCCCATCCGGTGACCGCCGACCGCCACCCGTTCGTGTTCATGAACTACATGGGCGAGCGGCGTGACGTGCTGACCCTGGCCCATGAGCTGGGCCACGCCGTCCACCAGACCCTGTGCCAGCCGCTGGGCACCCTGCTGGCCGACACGCCCCTGACCCTGGCCGAAACGGCCTCGATCTTCGGCGAGGGCCTGGTGTTCGACCGCCTGCTGGCCGAGGCCTCGCCCGAAGACCGCAAGAAGCTGCTGGCCGGCAAGATCGAGGACGGCCTCAACACCGTGGTCCGCCAGATCGCCTTCCACCGTTTTGAGCGCCGGTTCCACGAGGCTCGTCAGGAGGGCGAGCTGTCGCCCGACCAGATCGGCGGCCTGTGGCTGGAGGTGATGGGCGAGAGCCTGGGTCCGGCCGTCAAGCTGAACGCGGGCTACGAGCACTATTGGGCCTATGTCAGCCACTTCTGCCACGCGCCTTTCTACGTCTACGCCTATGCGTTCGGCGACCTGCTGGTGCGCGGCCTGATGGAGAAGCGCCGCGAGGATCCGGCGAAATTCGCGCCGCTGTACGAGGACCTCCTCGCGGCGGGTGGCACGCGCACCTATGTCGAGGCCTTGAAGCCCTTCGGCCTGAACCCGAGGGACAAGGCGTTCTGGGCCGCCGGCTGCGCGCAGCTGGAGCGGCTGGTGGACGAGTTCGAAGCCCTGGTGTGACCTGACATGGCGGATGACGTCCGTGACCCCGAACGCGACCGGCTCTCCGGTCGTCTCTCCCGCTTCGCCAAGGTGGGGGCGGGATTGTCGGGCGCGGCCGTCAGCTATGGGGCCAACCGGGTCTTCGCTGGCGACGACGCCAACGCTCGCAACGCCAAGGCGCTGAAGGCCGCGCTGGGCGGACTGAAGGGCCCGCTGATGAAGGCGGCCCAGATGTTCGCCACGGTGCCCGACCTGCTGCCGCCCGAGTTCGCCAAGGAGTTCGCCGAGCTCCAGACCAACGCGCCGGCCATGGGCTGGCCGTTCGTGCGGCGGCGCATGGCGGCCGAGCTGGGCGCGGACTGGCAGGGCAAGTTCAAGAGCTTCGAGCACGAGGCCGCCGCGGCCGCCTCGCTGGGCCAGGTGCACCGCGCCACCACCCACGACGGCCGGGCCATCGCCGTGAAGCTGCAGTACCCCGACATGCAGAGCGCGGTCGAAAGCGACCTGGGCCAGCTGCGCGCCTTGATCGGCCTGTTCAAGCGCATGGACGGCTCGATCGACCCGACCGAGATGATCGTCGAGATCGGCGACCGCCTGCGCGAGGAGCTCGACTACGAGCGCGAAGCCAAGATGATGGCCGTGTATGCCAACTTCTTCGCCGGCCGCGACGACATCAGAACGCCGACGCCAGTTCCGGAGCTATCCACCGGCCGCCTGCTGTCGATGACCTGGCTGGACGGCCAGGGTCTGCTGGCCTTCAAGAGTGCGCCGCAAGAGGTCCGCGACCGCATCGCCGCCCTGCTGTTCGAGGCCTGGTGGAGCCCGATGACCCACCTGGGCGTCATCCACGGCGACCCGCACCTGGGCAACTACAGCTTTGGCGGCGAGGGCGCGGCGCATCTCAATCTGCTGGATTTCGGCTGCATCCGCGTCTTTCCGCCGAAGTTCGTGGCCGGGGTGGTGCGGCTCTATCGCGCCCTGTCCAACGACGACCGCGCTGAGCAGATGGAGTCCTATCGCAGCTGGGGCTTCACCGGATTGAACGACGACCTGGTCGACACCCTGAACGTCTGGGCCCGCTTCATCTATGGCCCGCTGCTGGACGATCGGGTCCGCACCGTCGCTGACGACGTTCCGCCCGGCGAGTACGGTCGCCGCGAGGCCTTCAAGGTGCGCCAGGCCCTGAAGGCCAAGGGGCCGGTGACCATCCCCCGCGAGTTCGTGTTCATGGACCGGGCGGCCATCGGCCTGGGCGCGGCCTTCCTGCACTTGGGCGCCAGCCATAACTGGAAGCAGCTGTTCGAGGCCTCGCTGGAGGGGTTCTCCGAAGAGGCCGTGGCCGAGCGGCAGCGGGCTGCGCTCGGCGCGGTCGGGCTCTAGCGCTCGTACTCGCTGAGCAGCCCCTCCAGCCGCCGCTGCTCGGGCTTCATGACCCAGAAGTAGCGGCCGGTGTTCCAGCCGACGCTGGCGATCAGGGCGACGCCGAACACGAACAGCATCTGCCAGGTATCCCGCTCGGTGGCCTTGCCGACGTCGTGCAACTGGGCGACGGCCAGGACAGTCGGCGCGAAGAACACGGGCAGCATCATCCAGAAGATCCTCACATTGGTCCGCGCCCGGCGGTTTGCCGACAGCATGGCCGAGAGCGTGTCGCGCATGGAGCCGCGGTCCGCGCACCGCCGGTGGCGCAGCAGGATGCCGGCGACCAGCACCGCCGCCAGGATCAGCCAGCAGACGCCCAGCATGGCCATGGCGCCCCACTCTCGCGCCAGGTCCAGGCGGCCCGAGATGACCGACTGGACCGCGACGGTCGTGAAGATCGACATGGCGATCACGGGCAGGGCGAACAGTAGCAGTTCGCCACGGCGGCGAGCCTTCAGCGTCTTCATGACTTCCTCCATCAGATAGGCCTGGGCGCGGTCGTCCGGCGTGTTGGCCGGCGAGCGCCAGGCGGCTTCAAGGTTTTCAAAGTCCATTGCCGGCCTCCTCCACGAGGCTTGAGGCGCGCTGGCGGATACGAGTCAGGCGCGCCCCGACATTGGTTTCGGTCAGGCCGTGCAGGCGGGCGATCTCGGCGTACGAGACCCCGTCCAGCGACAGCAGGATCAGCGACCGCTCCACCGGCTCCAGCTGGCGGATGGCGGCGTAGAGGCGCTCCAGCAGGGCCTCTTGCGGATCGGTCCCGGCGTCGCGCGTCAGCAGCTCGGCCTCGATCGCCACGCCGCGCAGTCGCCGCCGGGTCTCGCCGCGCCGCCAGGTGAGGGCGGCGTTGTGGGCCACGCGGTAGGCGAAAGCGCCCGCCAAGCTGACATCGTCAAACCTCGGCCGCGCCTTCCACAGCGCCAGGGTCAGTTCCTGCAGCAGGTCGTGCTGGTCGTCCGGGGCGGCGAAGGCGCGGGCCGTCCGGTGCAGCATCGGCAGATGCGGCGCCAGCCAGTTCGCGAAATCGTCTTCGGCGCGCGCCATCAGTCCCCCTGTTTCGAAAGGCTAGATGCCGGCCGGACCGTCGTCCTTACGGAAGGCTTTTCTTTTTTCAAACGCTCGTTAGCCTGACCACATGTCCGACGACCTGACAGACGCCCAGACCGGCGCGATCCCCGACGGCTTCAGCCAGCTGAACTGGTCCCGAGGCTTTGGCCGCCAGATCGGGCCGTTGTTCGAGCACCGCGAAGGTCCCGGCCAGGCGCGCCTGGCCTTCCGGGTCGAGGAGCACCACACCAATGGCCTGGGCAACTGCCACGGCGGCATGCTGATGAGCTTCGCCGACATGGCCTGGGGGCGGATCATCTCGCTGCAGAAGTCCTACAGCTGGGTGACGGTACGGCTGATGTGCGACTTCCTGTCGGGCGCCAAGCTGGGCGACTGGGTGGAAGGCGAGGGCGAACTGATCGGCGAGGAGGATCTCCTCTTCACCGTGCGCGGCCGCATCTGGGCCGGCGACCGGACCCTGATCACCGGCACCGGCGTCTTCAAGGCGCTCAGCCCCCGCAAGCCGCGGCCCGGCGAACTGGCCTATAAGGAGGCCGCCGGTGGCTGACGATCAGACTCAGCCCGCTTCGCTGCTCGCGCCGTTCCACGGCGAGCCCCCGCCCGCGCCGGCCTGGTTCGACGCGGCCATCGCCCAGGAGCCCGAGCGCTCTAGGATCGCCGTCGAGGGCGTCGAGATCGAGCTCCTGACCTGGGGCGAGGTCGGCAAGCCGGGCCTGCTGTTCCTGCACGGCAACGGCGCCCACGCCGACTGGTGGAGCTTCATCGCGCCGTTCTTCGCCAAGGACTGGCGTGTGGCGGCGATCTCGTGGTCGGGCATGGGGGGCAGCGACTGGCGCGAGGCCTACACCGCCGAGCTGTTCGCGGCCGAGATCTTTTCGGCTGTCGAGGCCGCTGGTCTTCAAGCCGGCGGCGAGAAGCCGATCGTGGTCGGCCACTCGTTCGGCGGCTTCCCGACCCTGTACTGCGCGGCGCGCCATCCCGAACGCCTGCGCGGCGCGATCATGGTCGACAGCAGCATCCAGCCGCCCGAGAAACGCTGGAAAGGCCCGCCGCCACGCTCGGGGCAGGGCGCTCGGGTCTATCCGACCCTGGAGGAAGGCCTGAACCGCTTCCGCCTGGCCCCGCCGCAGCCCTGCGAGAACCTCTACATCGCCGACTTCATCGCGCGGCGGTCTCTGAAGGAAGTCGAGGGCGGCTGGACCTGGAAGTTCGACCCCGACCTCTGGCACAATTTCCGGATGCCGGATCTGGGCCTGCTGTTGCCGCAGATCGCCTGCCCGGCAGCGCTGATGTGGGGCGAGCAGTCGAACCTGATGCGCAGCGACACCTTGGACTATATGCTGGAGCAAATGCCCAAGGACGTGCTGCTCTTGCCCCTGCCCGACGCCGACCACCACGTGATGATCGACCAGCCCCTGGCCTTCGTGGCCGGGCTTCGCGGACTGCTGGCGGCCTGGGCCTAAGCGCCGTGGCCGGCCCCGTTCTCGTCTACACGCCCGATCGTGGGATCGGCGACCTGATGTGGCACCTGCCGACCATCCGGGCGATCGCGGCGACGACGCCCGAGGGCAAGGTGGTGCTGGTCGCGCGGCCCGCCAGCCGGGCGTCCGAGGTGCTGGCGGTCGAGCCGACGGTCGCGCGCGTGCTGCACGCCCCGAACTACAAGGGCAAGCTGAAGGGAGTCCGCGAGACCCTGGACTTCTTCCGCCTCTGCAAGGCCGAGAAGCCGCGCGCGGTGTGGATCCTCGAGAAGATCGACCGTCCCGCCATCGCCGCCTTCCTGGCTGGCGTGCCCGAGCGCCGGGGATTTGGCCTGGGGCACGGCCAGGAGAGCTTCCTGACCACCGGACCGTACCTGCCGAAGTCCATGCGGCCGGCCCACCGGATCGACAAGCTGGAGGCCTTCGAGAAGGCCCACGGCCTGGTGGTGAAGAGCCGCGAGCCCGAATTGAGGCTCGACCCCAAAGCCATCGAGGCCGTGAAGGCCAAGTACGCCGATAAGCCCGGCCCGTGGCTCAGCCTCGGCATCGGCGCCAGCGAACCCGCCCGCACCTGGTCGGCCGAGCGCTTCGCCGAGACGGCCAAGCGCCTCTCCGATCTCTTCGGCACGGTGTTCTGGGTTGGCGGCCCGCATGAGGCCGAGACAGCAAGAGCTGCGATCGGCGAGCTGCCGGGCAATGTCGTCGCCTGTGACCTGTCTCTCGACCAGTCGGCGGCGCTCATCTCGCTATCGGCCGGCTTCCTGGGCAACGACTCCGGCGCGCTGAACGTCGCCGCCGCAGTCGGCACGCCCTGCGTCGGCCTGATGGGCACCGCGCCTGTCCCGGCCTATTCCCGCTGGCTCTCGCGCCTGGACGGCGGGGAAGGTCGAATCGCGGACATCTCCGTCGATCAGGCCGCCTCCGCCGTGCGCAGCCGCTTCCTTAAGGAAGGCTGGGGCAATTCGCCCGCTTGAGCCTTAAGCCCCCCCGTTGTATCGGGCGGGCTCGGTATCTCCCTTTTGCTTCCAAGGACGACACATGGCCGGCGATTATCACCGCGGTGAGATGGACATTTCGGAACAAGCGGCGACGTTCGCCGCGTTCAACGGTATGACCAAGTGGGGCTCGCTGGGCGTCGCCGTCCTGCTGCTGTTCATCACGCTGCTGTTCTGCACCCCGACCGGTTTCATTGGTAGCGCTATCGCCGCCGTGGTGCTGCTGGCCGCGGGCATCTTCTTCCTGCGTGATAAGCCCGTTCCGGCCCACTGACACCGGTAGACATCGGCATAATTTTTCCCTGACCTGCACGTCATGCCTCGACAAGAGGCAAGACTATCCCCTACAGAGCGCCTCATGCTGGTGAGCAAACAGCGCTCTGGGGAGGGGTATGCCGATGGCCGTTATTGCCGTCACAAAAGAGACCCGCGCGAACGAAACGCGGGTCGCGGCCACGCCTGAAACCGTCAAGAAGCTCGGCGCTGCCGGCTTCTCGGTGGTGGTTCAGGCGGGGGCGGGGACGGCCGCGTCCTATTTCGACGCCGAATACGAGGCGGCTGGTGCCACGATCGCCAAGACCGCCAAGGACGCCCTGAAGGACGCTGACGTCCTGTTCAAGGTGCGCGCGCCCGAGTCGGCCGAGATCGCGGCCCTCAAGAAAGGCGCGATCGTCGCCGCCGCGCTCAATCCGTACCAGGACAAGGAAACGCTGGACGCCCTGGCCAAGGCCGGCGCGACCGCGATCGCCATGGAATTCATCCCGCGCATCACCCGCGCGCAGGTGATGGACATGCTGTCCTCGCAAGCCAACCTGGCCGGCTATCGCGCCGTGATCGAAGGCGCCGAGGCCTATGGCAAGGCCCTGCCGATGATGATGACCGCCGCCGGCACCGTCGCCGCGGCCAAGGTGTTCATCATGGGCGTGGGCGTCGCCGGCCTGCAGGCCATCGCCACGGCTCGCCGCCTGGGCGCGGTGGTCACCGCCACCGACGTGCGTCCGGCCACCAAGGAGCAAGTCGAGTCGCTGGGCGCCAAGTTCCTGGCCGTCGAGGACGAAGAGTTCAAGAACGCCCAGACCGCCGGCGGCTACGCCAAGGAAATGTCCAAGGAATACCAGGCCAAGCAGGCCGAACTGGTCTCCTCGCACATCGCCAAGCAGGACATCGTCATCACCACGGCCCTGATCCCGGGCCGTCCGGCGCCGAAGCTGGTCAGCGCCGCCCAGGTGGCGTCGATGAAGGCTGGCTCGATCCTGGTCGACCTGGCCATCGAGCAGGGCGGCAATGTCGAAGGCGCCAAGCTGAACGAGGCCGTGGTCACCGCCAACGGCGCCAAGATCCTCGGTCACGCCAACCTGCCGGGCCGCATCGCCACCGACGCCAGCGCGCTCTACGCCCGCAACCTGGTGGCCCTGGCGACCCTGTTCACGACGAAGGAGGGCGCCTTCGCCCCCAACTTCGAGGACGAGATCCTGCAGGCCGCCGTCGTCACCTGTGACGGCGCGATCGTCCATCCGAACCTGAAGACCGCCTAAGCGCACCAACAGAAGGGAGGCTCCCATGGAAGCCGTTGACCCCACAGTGTTCCGTCTGGCGATCTTCGTGCTCGCCATCTTCGTCGGCTACTACGTCGTCTGGAGCGTGACGCCCGCGCTGCACACGCCGCTGATGGCCGTCACCAACGCCATTTCGTCGGTGATCATCGTCGGCGCCCTGCTGGCCGCCGCGGCCCATGGCGCCAATTCCGACTTGGCCGGCGGCGCCGTCGCCGGCTCGACCTGGATCTCCAAGGGGGCCGGCACGCTCGCCGCGGCCTTCGCGGCGGTCAACATCTTCGGCGGCTTCTTGGTCACCCAGCGCATGCTGGCGATGTACAAGAAGAAAGAGAAGAAGTGAGCGGCAGAGAGCAGGGGGAAATAGAACAATGAACGCCAATCTCGCCGCCATTCTCTACATCGTCTCGGGGGTGCTCTTCATCCTCGCGCTGCGTGGCCTCTCCAGTCCTGTGACCAGCCAGACGGGCAACCGTAACGGCATGATCGGCATGGCCATCGCCGTCGGCACCACCCTGGCCACCCTGTGGAGCCAGGGCGCGCTGGACGTCGTCACCCTGGGCCTGATCCTGGGCGGCGTCGCCGTCGGGGGCGCGGTCGGGGCGATCATCGCCCGCAAGGTCGCCATGACCTCGATGCCGCAGCTGGTCGCCGCCTTCCACAGCCTAGTCGGCATGGCCGCCTGTCTGGTGGCCGTGGCCGCCATCTACACGCCCGCCGCCTATGGCATCGTGGGCGAGGACGGCGCCATCCACCTCAACAGCCTGATCGAGCTGTCGCTGGGCCTGGCCATCGGCGCCATCACCTTCACCGGTTCGGTCATCGCCTTCGCCAAGTTGAACGGCAACATGGGCGGCGCGCCGATCCTGCTGCCGGCCCGTCACCTGCTGAACATCGCCATCGCCCTGGGCATCGTGGCCCTGGTCGTGGTGCTGGTGATCTCGGGCGGTTCGGCGATCTGGGCCTTCTGGGGCATCTTCGCCCTCAGCCTGCTGATCGGCGTCACCCTGATCATCCCGATCGGCGGCGCGGACATGCCGGTCGTGGTGTCGATGCTGAACAGCTATTCCGGCTGGGCGGCGGCGGCCCTGGGCTTCACGCTGGAAAACACCACCCTGATCATCACCGGCGCTCTGGTCGGTTCGTCGGGCGCGATCCTGTCCTACATCATGTGCAAGGGCATGAACCGCTCGTTCGTCTCGGTGATCCTGGGCGGCTTTGGCGCCGACGCGGCGGCTTCGGCCGGCCCCGGCGGCAAGGTCGAGAGCCGTCCGGTCAAGCAGGGCTCGGCCGACGACGCGGCCTTCATCATGAAGAACGCGTCCAAGGTCATCATCGTCCCCGGCTACGGCATGGCCGTCTCCCAGGCCCAGCACATCCTTCGCGAGATGTGCGACAAGCTGAAGGAAGAGGGCGTCGAGGTGAAGTACGCGATCCACCCCGTCGCGGGCCGGATGCCGGGCCACATGAACGTGCTGCTGGCCGAAGCCAACGTCCCCTATGACGAAGTCTTCGAACTGGAGGACATCAACAGCGAGTTCTCGACGGCCGACGTGGCCTTCGTGATCGGCGCCAACGACGTCACCAACCCGGCCGCCAAGACCGACCCGACCAGCGCCATCTACGGCATGCCGATCCTGGAGGTCGAAAAGGCCCGCACTGTCCTCTTCATCAAGCGCGGCATGGCCTCGGGCTATGCCGGCGTCGAGAACGAGCTGTTCTTCCGCGACAACACGATGATGCTGTTCGGCGACGCAAAGAAGATGGTCGAAGGCATCGTGAAGGGGCTCTAAGGCTTCTTCCACCGCTACGAGCGACGAAGGCCCCGGCGGAAACGCCGGGGCCTTTTTCGTGCGCCAAACGAAACAGAGGCCCCAGGGTTACCTGGGGCCTCTGTCGCGGGGTGCGGGGAGGTGGGGAGTTTTGGGGTACGCGGTACTGAAACTTGTCGGTCCTGCGATCACTGGGCGGCGACTTCGACCGGGGCGGTCTTGGCCAGGGCCAGGGCGTTGCGGTGGCGTTGCGACAGCTGGCGCTCGGCGTCCTGGCGGGCTTCGGTGACGCAGGCGCGGACGCTGGATTGCAGCTCGCCACGGTTCATCTTGGCGCGACAGACGGTTTCGCCGGCGGACTGGACGCGGGCCTTGAAGATCTTGGCCTGGGCGGGGTTGGCCAGGTTCAGGTCGGCGAAGGAGACGGTGATCGACGGGTCGCCCGGCTCGCCGCGCTCGGCGGCGTTGGCGGCTTGAGTCAGGCCCAGGACCGGCACGGCGGCCAGGCTCAGGCTGGCGACGGTGGTCAGGCTCATGATGAACTTGCGCATTTCGAAGATCCCTCTGGCTGGGCGCTGTTCTTGTGCGCCGATGAATATTGAGTACTCGCCAGAGCTCTCGAAGTCCCGTTACGACTCATTCATGACGTGTAATTAAAGAAGTGAAGCGCGTTTAATGAAGTGAACTTGGTGTAATGTTTGCATTTATTCTTGATGTCGGCATGCAAGCTGCGCTGCGTGGTGAATGAATGGTTAAGCTGCGCCCTGTTTTCGCCCCATGCGACCTTCATAGACCGCCGCCATTCACCAAGCCGAAAGGTCAGGTATGAGAGTAAAGCCGCCTGCGCGCGGTCCTCTCGACTGACCGAACGTCGAAGAGGTAGCGGTTTGATCTCCAAGAGCCTGGCTGTCCCGCCTCAACACCTGCGCGTCGCCTTCATCACCATGCTGGGCGTCGCCGCGATGGCGGGGACCCTGAACGGCGCGCTGGCCCTGGGCGACTGGGTGGCGCGGACCGCGCCCGTCGCCGCGCCGGCGCCAGCCGTCGCGCCGGTCGAGGCCCAGGCCGAAGACGCCGAGCCCGAGACGCCGCCGCCCGCCTTCCAGTTCGGCGCGCCGCTGCCGGGCCGCGTGATCAATTCGCCGTTCGGCCTGCGCCAGCTGCCCTGGGAAGAGAACGGCCGTCTGCACGAGGGCGTCGACATCGCCGCCCCCGGCGGCGCGGCGGTCAAGGTCGCCGCCGATGGCGTGGTCAAGGCCACGGGTCTCAGCGCCTCGTACGGCCGTTATGTCCTGGTGATGCACAAGGGCGGCCTGACCACCCTCTACGCCCACCTCGCCAAGCCGGCGGCGGGCGTCAAGCGCGGCGCCTATCTGCATCGCGGCGATACGGTCGCCTTCGTCGGCAATTCGGGCCGTTCGACCGGCTCGCACCTGCATTTCGAGATCCGCAAGGGCGACAAGGCCCTGAACCCGAGCTTCTTCCTGGACCGCAGCTTCGCCGAGGCCTCGGACCTGCCGCTGAAGGCGGCCGGCCGCGTTTCGCGCAAGGTGCACAAGGCCACGGTCTCGAAGTGGCCGCCCGGCGTTCTGGCCAAGGCCGGGACCGCGCCCGGCGGCGTCAAGGTCGCCCGCCTGAAGAACGGCCGTGTCCGCGCCACCATCCCGGTCGCCACGGTTCCGGCGCCGGCCGTCCAGGCGGTGAGCGCTTCGGCAGGCTCGACGACCTAAAGCTCCGTTCCCTGTGCAACGCGTCTCGACGCGTCACAAAGCGTCACTACATTGGACGGCATGATCCAGTTTCTCGGTCGCGGCGTCGCGGGCTTGGCCCTGCTGTTGGTTTCGTACATCGCCGTGGGCGGCGTAGTGAGCGCCGTCGGCGCGCCCAAGATGCGAGGCCAACTGGTCGAGATCGAGCCGGGCCGCGCGCTGCGGCTGGTCTGCGAAGGCCCCAAGAGCGACCGTCCCGTGGTCTGGCTGGAGGCCGGCGCCTTCGGCTTCGCTGCCGACTGGGGCGGAACCCAGGAAGCCCTGACCGCCGCCGGCTGGCGCTCGTGCGCCTATGACCGGGCCGGCATGGGCTTCTCGCCCAAGGGCCCCAGCCCGCGCGACGGCATCGCCATCGTCACCGACTTCGAGAAGCTGGTGGCCGCCTCGGGCGAGCCCGGCCCCTACATCCTGGTCGGCCACTCGATGGCGGGCCTGCGCCTGCGCGAATATGCCGGCCGCAACCCCGACAAGATCGCCGGCATCGTCCTGGTCGACGCCGCCACGCCCGAGGCGGCCCAAAACCCGCAGATGCAGGGCTTCATCAAGACCTTCGCCAATGTCTCCAAGTGGGCCGCGCGCGGGGCCTCGCTGGGTCTCTACAAGCCGCTGGTCCACACTAGGCTGGGCGACAAGATCGACCTGCCGCCGGCCGCCAAGGCCGAGAAGGGCTGGGCCTTCGCCAATGGTCGCCATAACCGCACCTCGGCCGAAGAGGTCGGCCTGTGGAAGGAGGCCTCGGACCAGGCCGCCCAGCAGCCGGACTTCGATCCCAAGTGGCCCGTCGCGGTGGTCACCGCCGGTCCGGTGGCGGGACGCGAGCTGCGCAAGGAGATGCAGGCCGCGCCGGCCCGTCGTTCACGGCACGGCCTGGTCGACCATGTCGAGGCCGCGACTCACACCCTGCTGATCGGCCGCCGCTTCGCCGACCACATCGTTCGCGCGGTCGCCTTCGTGGCCGACGCTTACAAGAAGGGCTGATACAACCAGAGGATCGGTCGATTCGGGGGAGGTCCCGTCATGGGCAATGCGGTCAGCCTGGAGGGCGTCAGCAAGACCTACGACGACTTCCATGCCGTGCGGGATGTCAGCTTCGACGTCCCCGCCGGCCGGATCACCGGGTTCCTGGGCCCCAATGGCGCGGGAAAGACCTCGACCATCCGCATGATCCTGGGCCTGCTGCCGGTCAGTGCGGGCAGGATCGCGGTGCTGGGCGGCGACGACGCCCAGAAGGTGCGCGACCGCATCGGTTTCCTCCCCGAGGAGCGCGGCCTCTACAAGCGCATGACCCCGATCGACGCCATCGCCTTCTTCGCGGGGCTGAAGGGCGTGCCGGAGACTGAGGGCCGCAAGCGGGCCAAGGCGATGCTGGAGGCGCAAGGCCTGGGCTACGCCATGAAGAAGCCGATCAAGGACCTCTCGAAGGGCATGGCCCAGAAGGTCCAACTGCTGTCGGCCCTGGCCCACGAGCCTGAGCTGGTGGTGCTGGACGAGCCGTTCTCGGGCCTGGATCCGGTCAACCAGCAGGCCCTGGAGGCGATGATCCGCGAGATCGCCGCGCGCGGGGCCACGGTGTTGTTCTCGACCCACGTGATGCAGCACGCCGAGCGCCTGTGCGACAAGGTCGTGCTGATGGCGCGGGGGCGTAAGGTGTTCGACGGCGACGTCGCCACGGCCCGCTGCGCCGCGCCCCGGGCGCTGGTGCTGGAAGGCGATCTGTCTGCCGAGCAGGTCGCGGCTCTGCCGGGTTTGGGCGCGGTGACCTCCGAGACCCTGCAGGACGGCGGCTGGCGACACGTGGCGGTGCTCCCTGAGGCTGGAACGGGCCACGACGCCCTGAAGGCCGCTTTCGCGCGTGACCTGTCGCTGCGACGGTTCGAGCTCAAGGAGCCCAGCCTGCACGACGCCTTCATCGTCCTGACGGGAGGCCAGGCATGAGCCGCCTGCTGAAGATCGCGCGCCGGGAATACCTGGCCTATGTCCGCACCGTCGGCTTCTGGCTGTCGATCGTGGCCCTGCCTCTGGTGATCGGGATCAGCGCCTCGGCGCCGCTGATGATGATGAAGTCGGCCAAGCCCGAGCGCCTGGCGATCGTCGACCTGACCGGCCAGAACCTCGGTCCGGCCCTGGCCAAGGCGATCGTCGAGAACCAGACCCGCGACGGCGCGCGCGCCCTGCGCGCGGCGGCCCTGTCGGCGGCCGGTCCCAAGGCCCAGGAGGAGGTTCGCAAGGCCCAGCAGGCCGGTGGCGATGCGGCCGGCCGTGAGGTCCTGGCCCGCTACAACCCCTCGGCCGCCGCCCGCTACAAGACGCCCAGGGCCAAGGCGATCGTCCTGCCCGCGCCCGCCGAGGCCCAGGCCGCGACGACCCCGCGCGCCGCCGGGCTCGCCGCCCGCCGCGCGGTGGCCGAGAAGCGTCTCGATTCGGTGCTGATCCTCAGCGGCCGCGA
This sequence comes from Caulobacter sp. GW821-FHT11E11, assembly GCF_058808315.1. Classification (NCBI taxonomy): domain Bacteria; kingdom Pseudomonadati; phylum Pseudomonadota; class Alphaproteobacteria; order Caulobacterales; family Caulobacteraceae; genus Caulobacter; species Caulobacter sp. GW821-FHT11E11. The sequence continues at coordinate 140,782 of NZ_JBXARO010000009.1, read as the reverse complement.
CGACGCCATCGTCATGGACCTGTGGAGCCGCAATCTGGGCGCGCCGGTGCTGGAGGGCGACCTGAAGGCCGCCGTGGGCGAGATCATGCGCGAGCGGGCCCTGACCCGCGCCGGCGTCTCGCCCCAGACCCTGAACGCCGCCGACGCGCTGAGGCCCACGTTCAACAGCCTGTCGCCCAAGGCGGCCTCGGGCGAGAAGGTCAGTCTGCGCGACCGCCTGCCGACCATCGTGGGCTTCGCGGCCGGCATGCTGCTGTGGTCGATGATCCTGACCGGGGCCAGTATCCTGCTCAACAGCGTGATCGAGGAGAAGTCGTCAAAGATCCTCGAGGTGCTGCTGTCCTCGGCCTCGGTTCCCGAGATCATGGGCGGCAAGATCCTGGGCGTGGCGGGCCTGACCCTGACCGTGCTGGGCGTCTGGGCCATGGGCGGCTGGCTGGCCCTGATCAATTTCGCCCCCGGCCTGGCGGGCGACCTGGTAGCCGTGCTGCTGGGCAAGGGGCTGGTGTTCTATTTCGGGGCCTACCTGATCGGCGGCTACCTGATGTACGCGGCGCTGTTCGCCGGCATCGGGGCCTTCTGCGAGAGCCAGCGCGACGCCCAGACCCTGCTGGGGCCGATCATGATGGTGATGACGGTGCCGGTGATCTTCATGGGCCAGGCGATCCGCTCGCCCGAGGCGCCGATTCTCAGCGCCCTGTCCTGGATCCCGCCCTTCACCCCGTTCCTGATGCCGGTGCGCATCGCCAGCGATCCGCCGCTGGTCCAGGTGGTCGGCACCACGGTGCTGATGGCCGTGACCGTCGTGGCGATCATTGCCTTCTCGACGCGGGCCTTCCACGTGGGCGCCCTGGCGACCGGAAAGGTGAACCTCAAGACCCTGATTGGCCTGATCCTGCGCAAACAGGCGGGGTAGGGCCCAAAAACAACGTACAGCCTAGAAACGACGAAAGCCGCGCGGATCACCGCGCGGCTTTCGAAATCTTCAGCGAAGAAAGGTCCGGTTCTACCGGGCCGGCTTCTTCGGCATCGGCAGCAGGCCTTCGCGCTGGGCGCGCTTGCGGGCCAGCTTGCGAGCGCGACGGACGGCTTCGGCCTTTTGGCGAGCGCGCTTTTCCGACGGCTTTTCATAATGCACGTGCCGCTTCATTTCGCGGAACGAGCCTTCGCGTTGCATCTTCTTCTTCAGGGCCTTCAGCGCCTGATCGACGTTGTTGTCGCGGACGAAAATCTGGACCAGGGGTATCTCTCCATTCGACAGCCCGACCAATATTCCCAAGTCCCTCTTGAGGGGCCGGGCGGGCGAACAAAACCGGGTAACCTGGAAGGGGTTCTCCCAGGCGATGAGGCGGGGCTGATAGCAGAGCGGAGGGCCGCTGTCCATGCGCGACGCGGCCTAAACCTCGGTGTAGACTCGGATTTATGACGCAAACCGCCCAGACCCTCGACGAGACCGCCAGTCAAGCTTCGGATCAACCGGGATCGTCGTGGGCCGACGACGCCGAGCAGCGCGTGCTGGACGAGGCCCTGCGCCTCGCGCCCAAGCTGGGCTGGAACGCCGGACTAGTCAGCCGCGCCCTGGCGGCGGCGGGCTTGAGCGAGGCCGAGGGCCAGCTGCTGCTGCCCGAAGGTCCTCGCGACCTGGCGGCCCTGCTGTCGCGACGCCATGACGCGGCGGCGCTCGGCCGTTTGAAGGCGTTCGACGTCGCCGCTCTGAAGATCCGGCAGCGGATTCGCGAGGGCGTCGTGGCGCGGCTCGACGCGGCTCAAGAGCACGCGGATGTGATGCGTCCGCTGGCCGCCTTTTTGGCCTTTCCGACCAATCTGCCCCTGGCCCTGCGGCTGACCTGGGAATCGGCCGACATGATCTGGCGCTGGGCCGGCGACGTGGCGACCGACGAGAACCACTATTCCAAGCGGGCGATTCTGTCGGGGATTCTGATCTCGACCCTGGCCGTGGATCTGGCCTCGGGCCGCGCCTCGGCCCTGACGCACCTCGACGCGCGCATCGACAACGTCATGGCCTTCGAGAAATGGAAGGCGGGCCTCAAGCCCATGGACCTGGCGAGCGAGATGGTCTCTGCCCTCGCCAGGATGCGCTACGGCAAGTAGGGGGCCTTAGCCCCCGAAAGCGGCCGTCAGGCGGTCGAAGTGGGCCTGGACGGGGCGAGGGGCCTCTTCGTTCGGCGATTCCACGTACATGCGGCGGTCCAGGTGGCGGACCCGCTCGTACAGGCGCTCAGAGCGCGTTAGCAGGTGGGTCAGGCCGAAGGGCAGCTCCTCGATGGCCGGAGCCTCGCCGGTGGCTTCCTCGCCCAGGCGATACGATTCCGCGCAAGCGGCTTCCGGCGGCATCTCGCCCTCACGCACGGCGCGTTGGACCAGCAGCCACGAGGCGACCTGCATCAGGCGGGTGGTGAGGCGCATGCTCTCGGTGGCGTAGCCCAGGGCGGCATTGCGCGAGAGCACCTTGCTGTCATGCCGGCCGGCCCCGTCGAGATAGGCGGCGGTCTCTTCGACCAGCTGCATGCCCTCTTCGAAAGTGCGGTCGAACAGTTCCGATCGCGCGAAGTCCTGGATGACTCCAGCGCGCCAAGGCGTGTCCGCGAACGCGTTCACTTCGGTCATAGCTACTCAATGCCCCTTCGAAAGGCCGCGAGGACGTCTCGCTTGGTGACGGAACTGCAACGCCCGTGCCAAACCCAACCGTCCCGTTTCGCGACCCGCCCCCCTTCGAACCGACGATACTCTTACTGTAGAGTTGCGTCCGAAAGCGGATGAACGCTTAAGACGCCAGTAACCTCACCGAAACCTTAAAAGAGCTTTTAGTCCAGGCGACCAAACAGCGCATTCGCCGCGTCGCGCCCGGCTTTTTTCTTGGTCAGCTGGGCCTTGGTGCGTTTGATTTCGGCCTGCAGGGCCTCGATCCGCTCCTCCAGTTCCGCGACGCCGTAGATCTCCAGATCCTCGTGGGTCGTCTCGTTCAAAGCGCGTCCGCTGAAGGCGCGGGGTTCCGCAGGCTCTTCGAACATCGGCTTTTCTCCCTTTTCCGTTGGATATCTGACCCCTACCTAGGTCCCAAGGCAAGCTTCACGAGGATCAGGCTCCATGACGCAGACGATGACGGCGATCGCGATCGAGGGCGGCAAGGGCCCGGCGGAGGCCCTGCAGGCCGTCCAGCTGGAGCGTCCCGCGCCGGGACCGGGCGAAATCCTGATCAAGGTCGCCGCGGCCGGCGTGAACCGTCCCGACCTCCTGCAGCGCATGGGCTTCTATCCGCCGCCGCCGGGCGCGCCGGCGACCCTGGGCCTGGAAGTGGCGGGCGAAGTCGTGGTCGCCGCCGGGCGCTGGCAGGTCGGCGACAAGGTCTGCGCCCTGGTGGGTGGCGGGGGCTATGCCGAATATGTGGCGGTCGACGCCCGCCACGCCCTGCCGATCCCGGGTGACCTTGACCTGGTCCACGCCGCGGCCCTGCCCGAGACCGTCTTCACCGTCTTCGCCAATGTGTTCGAGCATGGCGCGCTGAAGGCCGGGGAGACGCTGCTGGTTCACGGTGGAACGTCCGGAATCGGAACAACAGCGATCGCCATGGCCAAGGCGGCCGGCGCCAAGGTCATCGCGACGGGACGCGGCGCCGACAAGAAGGCCAAGGCCCTCGAACTGGGCGCCGACATCGCCGTGGACACCAAGACCGAGGACTTCGCCGAGGTCGTGAAGGCCGCCGGCGGCGCCGACGTCGTGCTCGACATGGTCGGGGCCAGCTATTTCGAGAAGAATCTCGACGCCCTCAATGTCGGCGGCCGCATCGTCTACATCGCCAGCCTGGGCGGGGCGGTTCTGGAGGTTCCGGTGATGAAGGTCATGCAGAAGCGCGCCGTGATCACCGGCTCGACCCTGCGTCCCCGCTCGGCCGACGAAAAGGCCCGCCTGGCCGCCGAGGTCGAGCGCGTGGCCTGGCCCTGGGTGGCGGCGGGCAAGCTGAAGCCCCTGATCGACGCGACCTTCCCGCTGGCGGATGCGGCCAAGGCCCACGCCCATCTCGAAGCCGGCGAGCACGTGGGCAAGGTGGTGCTGACGGTCTAGGGAAGACTAGGCGCGCCTGAAAGCTCTGACGCTGTTGAAGTTTGCTTGATCCCCGTTCCCTTTTCACGAGAAGCGGATTATAGCTTTTCCAACATCCCGCCCGGCCGAAAGGCCGGGCGCCGTCATTTCTGGAGGACCGCATGTCCGACATCCTGATGCCCAAGGCGACCGCCGTCTGGTTGGTGGACAACACCTCTCTCAGCTTCGAGCAGATCGCCGACTTCTGCGGTCTGCACCCGCTGGAAGTGCGTGGCATCGCCGACGGTGAAGTGGCGCGCGACATCCGCGGCGCCGATCCGATCGGCAACGGTCAGCTGACCCGCGAGGAGCTGGACAAGGCCCAGGCCAACGACGCCTACCGCATGAAGGCCCAGGTCAGCCGTCACGCCGAGCTGCTGAAGCCGCAGAAGAAGGCCCCGCGCTACACCCCGGTGTCGCGCCGCCAGGACCGCCCGGACGCCATCGCCTGGTTCCTGCGCCACCACCCCGAAGTGACCGACGCCCAGATCTCGAAGATCCTGGGCACCACCAAGGCCACGATCGAGCAGGTCCGCGCCCGCACCCACTGGAACGCGGCCAACATCAAGCCGATCGATCCGGTGACCCTGGGCCTGGTCGGCCAGCTGGAGCTGGACGCGCTGGTCAAGAAGGCCGCCGAGAAGAAGGCCAAGGACGACCTGAAGAAGGGCATCCTGCCGGAAGACCCGACCCTGCGCCCCGCTTCGGAAGCCGGCCAGTTCGAGCCCGAAGTCGAGGAAGAGGAAGAAGACTTCCGCGCCCCGCGCGGCGACATCAAGGCCGAGGACGTGTTCGGCAAGTCGTCGGGCTATGTCGACGAGGAAGACGAGGACTAGTCCTCCGCTCCCGCGGCCTGAAAAGCAGAGGCCCCGCTCCTTGCCGGAGCGGGGCCTCGTGTTTTTCGGCTGCTCGAGCATTTTCCGATCGGAAAATGCTCCAACTTTCGAAGAGAGCCCTTTTTTATCCGACATGATCGTTTCGATCAGGTCGGAAAGGGCTCTAGCAGCTAGTGAAGTCGCGCCCTGAGGCCCTCGATCTCCTCCTTCAGCCGAAGCTTCTGCCGCTTCAGCTCCATAAGCATTGTAGCGTCGCTACCGGGTCTACTGGTCTCCTCCTGGATCTTGCGATCAAGGTTCTCGTGACGGGACCCAAGCTCGCGGATACGGGATTCGATGGCCATGGCTCTCGGCTCCATTGCTGTTGGAGAAGAAAGTGAACACCCGCTGCGCGGCGCTGTCAGATCACATATGATTGCAAGCGGCCCCGCTTGACGTGGCGCAGTTTGCTCCCAAGACGGACGAAAATTTACCATGACGGACGCTTCGAAGACCGTTGATCGTCAAAGGCTAGTCGTGGGGATCACGGGCGCTTCGGGCGTCGTCTATGGCCTTCGGACCCTGGATGCGCTGCGCGAACTGGGGGTGGAGAGCCATCTGGTGGTGTCCAAATCCGCGGCGCTGACGCTCGCCCAGGAGGCAGACCTGAGCGTCGCCGAGGTCAACGCCAAGGCCGAGGTCGTACACCGCACGGCTGATGTCGGCGCGTCGATCGCGTCGGGTTCGTTCAAAACCTTAGGCATGATCGTCGCGCCGTGTTCCGTCCGGACCATGAGCGAAATCGCCACCGGCGTGACGTCTTCGCTGCTGACCCGCGCCGCCGACGTCACCCTGAAGGAGCGCCGCACCCTGGTGCTGATGGTGCGCGAGACGCCGCTGCACCTGGGCCACCTGCGCACCCTGACCAAGCTGGCCGAGATGGGTGCGGTGATCGCGCCGCCGCTGCCGGCCTTCTATGCCAAGCCCGCCACCATCGCCGAGATGGTCGACCAGTCGGTCGGCCGGGCGCTGGACCTGTTCGACCTCTCCTGGAAGCCGGTGAAGCGCTGGGGCGAAGACCTCGAGACCCTCTCCGGCAAAGGCGAAGGTTAACGCGCATGCGGCTGTGGGATTGGGCCCTGGAGGTCTATGCGCGACAACCTGTCGCGGACGCGTGCCTGCACCTGCAGGACGCCCACGGCCAGAACGTGCCGTACCTGCTGTGGGCCGCCTGGATGGCCGGGGAGGGGCGCTCCGCTGACCTCAAGGACGCCGCCAGGACGATGCGCGCCTGGGACGCCGAGATCGGCGCGCCCCTGCGCGGCGTGCGCCGGGCGCTGAAGCCCGCGCGCCCTCCCGTCGACGACGCGGCCAAGGCGGCCCTGCGCGACGCGGTGAAGGCCGTGGAGCTGAAGGGCGAGCGGGTGCTGATGGAAAGCCTGGAGGCGCTCAGCGGTCCATCTGCCGCGCCTGTCTCGGTTCTGGACGGCCTCGTCGCCGCCGCTGAAGCTTCCGGCGACCCGCCGCGCCGGAGCGCGCTCGAACGGCTGGCTTCCGCCCTTGAGAAACCTTTGGGCTGAGCGCCTTTACCGGCTGTCAGCCTTTGCTATCTATCACCCGGTGAAGGGGCCCCACCGAGATGACGTCCATGAACGACGATGATCCGTCGGAAGATACCGACATCGCGATCGAACGTCGCCTTGCCGACCTGCGCGAGGAGCACAAGGACCTCGACGACGCCATCCGGGCGCTGGAAGAGCGCTACCAGCCCGACATGCTGCAGATCGCGCGTCTGAAGAAGAAGAAGCTCGCCCTCAAGGACGAGGTCGGCCGGCTGGAAGACCAGCTGACCCCCGACATCATCGCCTAGTCAGGCCGCTTCGCGCGCGGCCTCCAGGTCGCGGACCGTCTGCAGCAGACGGCCGGGCGTGATCGGCTTTTCCAGACGCGCGTCGGCGTGCTGGTCGGCCTTCAGCAAGCGGGCGTCGCAGGCCGAAGCCATCAGGGTGGCCGCGCCGGGGCGGACCTTGCGCACGGCGCTGACCAGTTCGCCGCCGCTCATGCGGGGCATGGAATGATCCGTGATCACCAGATCGGGCGCGAAGCTGTCCAGCGCCTCGAAAGCCGCCTGGCCGTCCTGGCACAGCAGGACGTCGAACCCCGCTTCGGTCAGGGTGATCTCGTAGATCATCGACAGGACGGGATCGTCCTCGGCGACCAGAATACGCTGCATGTAACCCGCCCAGTCATGCTTAACAGACTGTGAACGTGTTACCCCGCCGAAGGGCTGCTAGTCGCCGTGCGATAAAGTCGCATCACTGAGGGTTGTTAGCCGACGGCCTTACGCTTCCGGACGAACATGGCCGCGTCGGCCTCGGCCAGCGACACTTCCGGATCGACGCCGGGCTCGATCTCGCGCACGCCGAACGAGACGTGCAGCGGGGCCGACCACTCGCCGAACTCGACCGGCTGTGAACGGATGGCCTCGGCCAGGCTCTGGGCCTTGGCCAGGGCGGTCTCCTTGTCGGCCTGGGCCAGCAGCACGGCGAACTCGTCGCCGCCCATGCGGCCGACCAGGTCGCTCTCGCGGACATTGGCCAGCAGGCGCTTGGCCACGGCCTTCAGCGCCTCGTCGCCTGCGGCGTGGCCGAAGCGGTCGTTGACGCTCTTGAAGTTGTCCAGGTCGAAGAACACCAGGCTGGCCGACGAGCCGTAGCGCTGGGCGAAGGCCGAGACGCGCTTGGTCTCGCGCAGGAAGGCGCGGCGGTTCAGAACCGGGGTCAGGGCGTCCATGTCGGCCAGGCCCTGCGCCTCGTTCAGGCGCAGCTTCAGCGACGACACCTCGTTCCGCAGATCATCGATCTCGGTCATCAAGGTCTTCAAGGCCTCGACCACTTGCGGCGTCAGATCCGCGTCGGTCAGGCCGAGGAAGGCGGCGCTATCGGGGGCGGCGACCTCACGGGCGACGACCTGGGCTCCGGCGCGCACGAGGGCGCGCTTGCGGATAGCGGCGAAAGGTTCGGTCCGGGCGCCGGTAATCTTCATGACCTTACGGGGAATCGGTATTGCACAGCTGCGCCATGGTTAACGGGAACGGCGTTCGGCGCAATCGGGGGTGATGATTGGTCACACGCGCAAAGGGTCGCATGCTCGACCTATGGGCGATCTTGGCCATTCGCTCCGTAGGCTTCGTGTCGTTTTGCACTTGCGCGGAAGGGGTGAGGCGCATACGGGGCGGCCTTCATTCACCGCGCCCAGGGAAGACGCGATGACCTCGACCACTCCGCCCGTCGCCATCATCATGGGCAGCCGCTCGGACTGGCCGACCATGAAGGGCGCGGCCGACGCGCTGGACAGCTTGGGCGTAGCCTATGAGGCCAAAGTCGTTTCGGCTCACCGCACGCCCCAGCGCCTGTTCGAGTTCGCCACGGGCGCCGAGGCCGCGGGCTACAAGGTGATCATCGCCGGGGCCGGCGGCGCGGCGCACCTGCCGGGCATGGCCGCCTCGATGACCAATCTCCCCGTCCTGGGCGTGCCGGTGCAGTCCAAGGCGCTGAGTGGCCTGGATAGCCTGCTCTCGATCGTCCAGATGCCGGGCGGCATTCCCGTCGCCACGTTGGCGATCGGCGAGGCTGGGGCCAAGAACGCCGGCCTGCTGGCCGCCCAGATCCTGGCCCTGTCGGATCCGGCCCTGGGCCAGCGGCTGTCCGCCTTCCGCGCCGCCCAGACCGACAGCGTCGCCGAGAGCGTCGAGGACTAAGCATTATGGCCGACTTCCCCCTCGTTCCCGGTTCGACCATCGGCATCCTCGGTGGGGGACAGCTGGGCCGCATGCTGGCCCTGGCCGCCGCCCGCCTGGGCTTCGACGTGGTCATCCAGGATCCGGAGGAGGGCTCGCCCGCCGGCCGTGTCGCCGCCCGTCAGATCGTCGCCGCCTATGACGACCGCTGGGCCCTGAAGCGCTTGGCCGAGGCCTGTGACGTCGTCACCTACGAGTTCGAGAACGTCCCGGCCGACACGGTTTCTGAACTCGCTTCGCTCGGCGCGGTCGTTTCGCCGGGCGCCAAGGCCCTGGCCGCCGCCCAGGACCGCGTTGTCGAGAAGAGCTTCCTGGCCGAGATCGGCGTGCCCACCGTGGCCTTCGCCCCCGTCCACGACAGCGAGAGCCTGGCCGCCGCCATCGCCAAGATCGGCGCGCCGTCGCTGCTGAAGACCCGCCGCGAAGGCTATGACGGCAAGGGCCAGGCCTGGATCCAGAAGGCTTCCGACGCCGAGGCCTCGTTCGAGAAGATCGGCCGGCGGTCAGCCATCCTGGAAGCGCCCGCCGATTTCGGCCGCGAACTGTCGGTGATCGCCGCGCGCGGCCGCGACGGCGAGATCGCCTGCTATCCGGTCAGCGAGAACCACCACGAGGGCGGCGTCCTGCGCCGCACCGTCGCCCCGGCCAAGATCACCCCGGCCACCCGCGACCAAGCCGAGAAGATCGCCGCCAAGATCTTGACCGCCCTCGACTATGTCGGCGTCATCGGCGTCGAGCTGTTCGAGCTCGCCGATGGCAAGCTGCTGGTCAACGAGTTCGCCCCGCGCGTCCACAACACCGGTCACTGGACCCAGGACGGCTGCGAGGTCGACCAGTTCGAGCAGCACATCCGCGCCGTCGCCGGCTGGCCTCTGGGGCCCACCGCCCCGCACCACCATGTCGAGATGACCAACCTGCTGGGCGCCGACGTCGACGCTTGGCGCAAGCTGGCCGCCGAACCCGAGACCCGCGTCCACCTCTACGGCAAGGGCGAAGCGCGCCCGGGCCGCAAGATGGGTCACGTGAACCGGCTGCGGTCCCTAAAAGACTAAAGAGCGCGGGACTAGAGGCAGACGATCTGCGAGAGGGTGGCGCTGGCTTTCACCAGGCGGCCGCCCGTGTCGCGGGTCCAGGCTACCTCGATCTTCTCGACGCAGGGCAAGCCGTTGATCTCGCGCCGCGCGGTGCGGGATCGCGCGTCGACCTCGAACTTATGCTTTTCGAGCCACGCCACCAGCTCGCTTTCTGGCGTTCCGGCGTGGAACCGGCGGTTGAAGTGCTGGGCCGAGGCCGGATCGTCCCACCGCGCATCTCTGAGCAAGGCTGGCGGGCGCTCGGAGAACACGACCCAGAACATCACGACGGTCGTCTGCCAGTTCAGCGCTAATATCGCCACGACAAGACCGGTGACGATCGCCACCCCCGTCAGGTCCCGCCTTGCTCCAGGTGACAACGCCATGCCTTGAGCATGTCCGCTAAGGTTGAGTTCGGCAATGGCTCAGCTAGAGTTCGCGACAAGACGGGGAAGCGCTTCATGACGCCGGTGATCGAAACTGAACGGCTGATCCTGCGGGTGCCGGAGCAGGCCGACTTCGACGCCGGCTGGGCCGAGTTCCATGGCGACGCCGAGTGCATGCGCTATCTGGGCGGCGCCATGCCGCGCAGCATCGCCTGGCGCACCTTGGCCCAGGTGGTCGGCATGTGGCCGCTGCGGGGTTTCGGGACATTCTCGATCATCGAGAAGGCCACCGGTCGCTGGGTCGGACGCTCCGGGCCGTGGGAGCCCGAGGGCTGGCCGGCGCGGGAGGTGGGCTGGATGCTGCACCGCTCGGCCTGGGGGAAGGGCTACGCCACCGAGGCGGCGGGCGCGGGCCTGAAGTTCGTGTTCGAGGACCTGGGCTGGCCGTCGGTCGCCCACATGATCCACCCCGACAATGTCGGCTCGCAGGCCGTGGCGGCGCGGCTGGGCTCGCGTTTCCTGGAGATGGTCAGCCTGCCGCCGCCGATGGACGTGGCCGGCCCGACCCAGATGTGGGGCCAGAGCGCCCAGGAGTGGCGCGCGGCTCAGTCGTCCTCGTCCGCGCCTGCCAGGTCGGCGGCGTCGAAGTCGTAGTCCAGCAGGTCGCCGGGCCGGCAGCCCAGGGCCGCGCACAGCCGGGCCAGGGTGCGGAAGCGGATGCCCTTCACCTTGCCCGAGCGGAACAGCGACAGCTGGGTTTCGCTGAGGCCCACCTCGGCCGCCAGGTCGCGGGCCTTGAGGCCCTTGGCGACGATCAGGGCGTCCAGGGTGACGCGAACGGGCATCAGATCATCTCGTCCAGCTCGGCCTGCGCCGCCAGGGCCTGGTCCATCACGCGGCCCAGCAGGAACAGGGCGCCGCCGATCATGCCCAGCGTCATGCCGGCCACGTCGAAGTTCAGATAGCTGCGCTTGTCCGCGCCGACCAGCCGCATCAGGTTGATGACCACGAACACGCTGGCGACGCCCCCGACGCCCAGGGCCAGGCCGACGCGGCGCAGCGCCGAGGGCAGGGCGGCCTGGATCAGCCTGCCCTTGGCGATCTCGCCCAGCGCCTGGCCGATCGACCACACCCCGAACAGGTAGCAGGCGGCCGGCACGTACTGGATCGTCATGGCCAGGATCCTCGCAGGAGGCGGCGCAGATGGCCTTTGCAACGCCATCTGCAGCAGCGGCGCGATCCACGCGATCAGCGCCAGCAGCAGGCCGACGCTGACGACCATGAACACCGCCAGCCAGCGGAACTGGCCGCACATGCGGCGGAAATTCTCGACGTCCTTCGCGCCCACGGCGGCCTCCGATCCTGTCTCGTCTTTAATCTTGACTTAAAGATCGTTGGCTCGCAACTTTATATCTAACTTAAACGAAACGAGCCGGGCCATCATGCCAGCCGCCATCGAGACGCAAAACCTGACCCGACGCTTCGGCCGCCGCCTGGCTGTGGATGCGGTGTCCATGACTGTGCCCGAACGGGCGGTGTACGGCTTCCTGGGCCGCAATGGCGCGGGCAAGACCACGACGCTGAAGATGGTTCTGGGCCTAATTCGCCCGACCGCCGGGACCGCGCGGGTGCTGGGCGTCGACGTCGTCCGCGACCGCATTGGCGCGGCGCGCAAGATCGGGGCGCTGCTCGAGGCGCACGGCTTCTACACGAACCTGACCGGGGCCGAGAACCTGGCCCTGACCACAACTCTGCTGGGCCTCCCCGCCAACGAGATCGACCGGGTGCTGGAGGTGGTCGAGATGCGGGCCGACGCTGGCCGCAAGGTCGCAGGCTATTCGCTAGGCATGCGCCAGCGCCTTGGCCTGGCCCGCGCCATGCTGGGCGCGCCGCCGGTGCTGGTGCTGGACGAGCCGACCAATGGCCTCGATCCCGACGGCATCGCCGACATGCGCCGGTTCCTCAAAAGCCTGCCCGAGCGCACCGGCGCGACCGTGCTGCTGTCCAGCCACCTGCTGGGCGAGATCGAGCAGACCGCCACCCATGTCGGCGTGGTCAATGACGGCCGCCTGGTCCTGCAGGGCGAGCTGTCGCGGCTGAAGGCCGACCTCGCGCCGCAGATCATCCTGCGCACCGGCGACGATGCGAAGGCCGCCGAGGTGCTGGCCGGTCACGACCTGGCGCCCACCGAGGCTGGCCTGGTGGTGGCTCTTCGCGCCGGCGAGGACGCGGACCAGGCGACCGCCGCGCTGAATCGAACCCTGGTCCAGGCCGGGCTGCCGGTCTTCGCCATCGGTCCTCGCGACCGGTCGCTGGAGGACATCTACCGCCAGGTCTCCACGCCCCAACGCCAAACCGAGGTCGCCTGATGCTCGCCGTCCTGTCCGTCGAAATCCGCAAGCTGAACCGTTCGCTGGCCGCCGTCCTGGCGCTGGCCGCGCCGTCGCTGATCGCCGCTTTCGTGTTCTTCCTCGTCCTGCGCGGCAACCGGGCCGGAAAATGGGACATGTTCATGGAAGGCTCGAGCACCGCCTGGGCCTTCTTCATGCTGCCGATGAGCGTGACGGCCCTGACCGCCTTGGTGGCGCACATGGAGCACGCTCCCCGCGCCTGGGATCACCTGCGGGCGCTGCCGGTCCCGCGCTGGCGGATCTACGCCGCCAAGGCGATCTGCGTGATCGTGCTGGTGACAGTGATGAGCGGGCTGAACCTGCTGCTGACCTGGGCTTCGGTCTCGGCGGCGGTGACGATCAAGCCGGCCGTCACCCCGACCGGGACCGTGGATGTGGCCAAGCTGCTGATCCTGAACCTCAAGGTCGTGGCCGCCGCGACCCTGATGATCGCCATCCAGCTATGGACCGCCCTGCGCTTCGCCAGCTTCGTGCCGGCCCTGGCGATCGGCATCGGTGGGACCTTCTTCTCGGTGGTGGCGACCTCGGCCAAGGAGGGCGTGTTCTTCCCCTGGCAGATGCCGGTCAACATGCTGGCCAAGCAGGCCTGGCGCGGCGAGACGGCCCTGGCCCTGGGCGGCGGCCTGGGCGCGGTGGTCCTGGTCCTGGCCGTCCTGCATCTGGCGCGGCGCGAGGTGTTGTAACCCCGCGCCGGTCTCTCTAGGACGCTCCTAGGCAGAAGAGGCGGACCCATGGCCGAACAGGCGCTCATCGGATTGATCGGCGGCATGAGCTGGGAAAGCTCGGCCCAGTACTATCGGCTGATCAACGAGGCGGTGCGCGAGCGGTTGGGCGGCGTGGCCTCGGCGCGGATCCTGATGTGGTCGTTCGACTTCGCCGAGATCGAGCATCTGCAGCACGCCGGCCGCTGGCCCGAGCTGTCGCGGCGCCTGGCCGATGCGGCCCGGGCGCTGGAGGCCGGCGGGGCCGACTTCCTGGTCCTGTGCACCAACACCATGCACCGCGAGGCCGACGAGATCGAAGCGGCGGTGCAGATCCCGCTGCTGCACATCGCCGACCCGACGGGCGCGGCGATCAAGGCGGCCGGCCTGACGACCGTGGGCTTGCTGGGCACGGCCTTCACGATGGAGCACGACTTCTATCGCGGCCGGCTGGAGAAGAAGCACGGCCTGACGGTGCTGACCCCGGACGCCGACGACCGCGCCGCCGTGCACCGGATCATCTACGAGGAACTGGTCGCCGGCCGGGTGCTGGACGCCTCGCGGGAGGTCTACAAGGCGGTGATCGGGCGGCTGGCCGAGCAGGGGGCGCAGGCGGTGATCCTGGGCTGCACCGAGATCATGCTGCTGATCTCGCAGGAGGACAGCCCGGTCCCGGTGTTCGACACCACGACCCTGCATGCGATGGCCGCCGTCGACCACGCCTTGAACGGCGCCGCCTAGCCGATAGGGTGCGGCTTCGCTCTAGTTGCGGAGTCACCCGAATGCGTCTGCGCCTCGCCCTGCTCGCCAGCCTCTCGATCCTGGCGGCAAGCCCCGTCCTGGCCCAGACAGCTTACGAGGCCGTGGACCCGTTCATCGGCACGGGCGGCGACGGCCACACCTTCCCCGGTGCGGTCGTGCCGTTCGGCATGGTGCAACTGAGCCCCGACACCGACATCCTGCCCTTCAAGCAGAGCTATGCCCGCGCGGCCGGTTACCGCTTCGGCGATCCGACCATCCTGGGCTTCTCGCACACCCATTTCTCGGGCGCGGGCCACTCAGATCTCGGCGACATCCTGCTGACCCCGGTCAGCGGCGAGGCCAAGCTGGAGCCGGGCGAGGCCGACAAGCCGGGCTCGGGCTATCGCTCGCGCTACAGCCACGCCAGCGAGGTGGCCCAGCCGGGCTACTACGCTGTCACCCTCGACGACAGCCATGTGCGGGCCGAGCTGACGGCGGGCCTGCGTACGGGCCTGCATCGCTACACCTTCCAGAAGGGCGATCGGGCCCAGGTGCTGATCGACCTGCGCAGCTCGATCTACAACTATCCGGGCAAGGTGCTGTGGTCGCGGCTGCGGCTCGCCCCGGACGGGACGATCACCGGCTATCGCGAGACGCGCGGCTGGGCGCCGGGCCGCAAGCTGTTCTTCGCCATCCGCTTCGACCGTCCGCTAGTGGGGCAGCAATTCCACAACCGCGAGGCCGACATACCCTACAAGGGCTTCGCCCAGCCGGGTCGCACGCCCGAGGACCGCGCCCAGGTCCAGGGGCGGGCGCTGGTCGGTGTGTTCGACTTCGGCCAGATCGACGGGCCGCTGACCGCCAAGGTGGCGCTGTCGTCGGTCAGCGAGGACGGCGCGATCGCCAACCTGGCCAGCGACGAGCCCGGCTTCGACTTCGACGCCCAGCGGGGCCGCGCCAAGACGGCCTGGGAGAAGGCCCTGGGGGCGGTGGACATCGAGGCCGCGGCCCCGATGCGGAAAACCCTCTACACGGCGCTCTACCACACGCTTCTGGCCCCCAGTGTCTTCGCCGACGCCGACGGTCGCTACCGGGGTCCCGACGACCAGGTGCACGAGGGCAAGCTGGACGGCCGGGCCTTCACCTTCCATTCGACCTTCTCGCTGTGGGACACCTTCCGGGCCGAGCATCCGCTGCTGACCCTGGTGCAGCCGGCCGACTACACCAATGACGTGGTCACCTCGCTGATCGCCTCGCAGCGCCAGAGCCCGTACGGTCTGCTGCCGGTCTGGCAGTTCCACGGCCAGGAGACCTGGACGATGATCGGCTATCACGCCGTGCCGGTCATCGCCGACGCCTGGATGAAGGGCATCCGCGGCTATGACGGTAAGGCGGCCCTGGACGCCATGGTCAAGAGCGCGACCTACGCCCCGTACGGCGGTCTCGGCGACTACATGAAGCTCGGCTACGTCCCGATCGACAAGGAGCCCGAGGCGGCGTCCAAGACGGTCGAATACGCCTACGACGACTGGACCATCGCCCGCATGGCCAAGGACGTGGGCCAGGCCGACGTGGCCAAGACCTTCGAGAAGCGCGCCGGCTACTGGCGGAACAGCTTCGACCTGAAGACCGGCTTCCTGCGCGCCCGCAAAAGCGACGGGACCTATCGCGAGCCCTTCAACCCGACCGCCATCAACTACGGATCGGACTACACCGAGGGCAACGCCTGGCAATATTCGTGGTTCGCGCCCCAGGACCTGGGCGGCGTGGTCACGGCCCTGGGTGGCGACGCGGCGACGGTGAAGAAGCTGGACGCCATGTTCGACTTCGACAATTCGAAGATCGACTACTCGCACGCCGAGGACATCGCCGGCCTGATCGGCCAGTACATCCATGGCAACGAGCCCAGCCACCACGTGGCCTATATGTACAACTACGCCGGCGCCCCGTGGCGCACGCAAGGCCGCCTGACCCAGATCATCAAGAGCCAGTACAAGCCGACCCCGGAGGGCCTGTCGGGCAATGACGACCTCGGCCAGATGTCGGCCTGGCTGATGTTCACGTCGCTGGGCTTCTATCCGGTGACCCCGGCCTCGAACGAATACGCCATCGGCCGGCCGTTCGTGGACAAGGCGGCGCTGAACCTGCCGAACGGCAAGCGCTTCACGGTGCGAGCGCAGGGGCTGGCGGACGCGCGGCCCTACGTCGGTAGGGTAACCCTGAACGGCAAGCCACTGACCCGGGCCTTCCTGCGGCACGAGGAGATCGTCGCCGGTGGCGAACTGGTCTTCACCATGAGCGCGACGCCGAACAAGGCTTGGGCGACGAAGCCGGCGGATCGGCCGGCGTCGATGACGCCCTACCGCTAGTAGGGCAGGTTCTCCGGCGCCGGCTGCCCTGGCGCGGTCGACGGCTGCAGGGTCTCGGCCGCCTTGGCCGCCGCGTCCAGCTCCGAAGCCGCCCGTGCGAACTCCGCCGACAGGGTCTCGTAATAGCCGTTGCGGGGGTCGGGCTCGGTCTGCGGGGCCGGGTCGGGCAGCAGCCAGGCGAAGTCGCGGACCGCCAGGGTCTGGTGCGCGGTCATCATGAAGCGCCGCCAGATGCTGGCCGGGATGTCGCCGCCGACCACCTTGTTCATCGGCTTTTCGTCGTCATTGCCGACCCAGACGCCGGTCACGTAGTCGGGCGTGAAGCCCACGAACCAGGCGTCGCGCCAGTTCTGGCTGGTGCCGGTCTTGCCGGCCACCGGGCGGCCGAAGGCGGCGCGCTTGGCCGTGCCTTCGGAGACCACCTTCTTCATCATCTTCACCATGATGCTGGCGTGGCCGATGTCGTAGACGCGGCGCTCGGCGGCCGGCGGCTGGTGGGCGAAGAGGGACTGGCCGTCCTGGGTGGTGATCGACTCGATGACGTAGGGCTCGAGGCGCACGCCGCCCTGCTGGAAGACCTGGAAGCCCGAGGTCAGCTGCAGCAGGTTTACCTCGTACGAGCCCAGCGACACCGACAGGTCGGGCACGGGCGGCAGGGAGGTGATGCCGAAGCGGCGGACCAGGTCGCCGATCGCCGCGCCGCCGGCTTCCTTGCCCAGCTTCACGGCCACGGTGTTGGTCGAGGTGACCAGGGCCTGCTCGACGGTCATCGGACCGCGATAGCCGCCGCTGTAGTTCTCCGGGCTCCAGTCGCCGAACTTCACCGGCTCGTCGACGCGGATGTCGGTGGGCAGCACGCCCTTCTCGACCGCAGCGGCGTAGATGAACGGCTTGAAGGTCGAGCCCGGCTGGCGCTTGGCCTGGACGGCGCGGTTGAACGGGCTCTCGCCATAGCCGGTGCCGCCGACCATGGCGCGGATCGCCCCGTCGGCCGACAGCGACAGCAGGGCCGCCTGGCTGGCGCCCGAGCGGGTGGTCTCGGTGGCCATGGTCTGGCGCACGACCTCGGCGCCCTCGTGCTGGAGGGCCGGGTCGATGGTCAGGCGCACCACCAGGTCGGGCGCGTTCTGGCCGGCGATCTTCACGGCTTCGGTGGTGGCGTAGTCCAGCACCCAGCCGTAGTCGCCCTCGTCCTGCAGCGCCATCGGCGACAGGCGCGGGGTGTCGTCCAGCGCGCGGCTTTCCTGCTCGGCGGTGATCCAGCCTTCCTTGCGCATATTGGCCAGGATCAGGCGCGAGCGAGCCAGGGCGCGCTCCATGTCGTTGGTGAGGGCCAGACGCGAGGGGGCCTTGGGCAGGCTGGCCAGCAAGGCCGATTCCGACAGGGTCAGCTGGCTGGCGGGCTTGCCGAAATAGGTCTGGGACGCGCCGTCGACGCCGTAGGTGCCGGCCCCGAAATAGATGCGGTTCAGATAGAGCTCGAGGATCTCATCCTTGGAGAGCACCTGCTCAAGCTTATAGGCCAGCAGCATTTCCTGCAGCTTGCGCTTCACGACCCGATCGGGGGTCAGGAACAGGCCCTTGGCCAGCTGCTGGGTCAGGGTCGAGGCGCCCTGCTTGGTGCGCCCGCCGCGCCAGTTGACCCAGGCGGCCCGGGCGATGCCCTGGGCGTCGATGGCCCCGTGCTTGTAGAAACGCCGGTCCTCGGCCGCCAGGAAGGCCAAGGGCACGTAGTTGGGCACTGAATCGACGGTGATGCGCTGGCCATAGCGCGGGCCGCGCGTGGCGATCACCTGGCCGTTGCGGTCCTCGAAGCGGATGCCGGGCGCGCGGTTGACCGCGAACAGCGCCGCGCGCGAGGGCAGCTGCGGCGTGTCCTTCAGATATTTGAACCAGACATAGGCCGCGCCGCCGCCGGCGGCGAGCACGCCGATCAGGAACGAGACCAGCAGGGTTCCCCAGATCCAGCCCCACTTGCGGGCCTTCTTCTTGGCGGCGTGGTGCTTCAAATCAGCGCGGAACGGCTCCTCGGGCGGAGGAGGGGGCGGGGGCGCCGCCGACGGCTGAGGGCTGTCCGAGAGCTTGAACGGATCCTTCAACGGCGGCTCTGAAGCCCAAGGATCATGCGGCTGCGCGGGCGCGCCAGGGCTCTGCCCCGGTCCCCGTTTGGACGGATCCTTGTCGTCGAACTTGTAAGGCGGAAGCGTCCAGTCGTTCACGGTCTGCGTCAGGCTCTGTTTGGTCGCCAACTAAATCGGGTTTAGGACGGCGCCATGACGCCACGCAAACCTTTCTGGGAGACGAAGACGCTCTCCGAGTTGACCGTCCCCGAGTGGGAGAGCCTATGCGATGGCTGCGGTCTTTGCTGCCTGGTTCGCTTCGAAGACGAAGATACCGGCGAAATCATACCCACGCGCGTGCACTGCCAGCTGTTCGACGAGCATCGGTGCCAATGCAAGGACTATCCGAACCGCAAGAAAACGGTGCCGGACTGCATCAAGCTGACGCCGCACAATATCGAGGACCTGGAGTGGATGCCGCCCTCGTGCGCCTATCGCCGGCTCCACGAGGGCAAGGATTTGCCGCGCTGGCACCCGCTGGTTACAGGCGATCCCGACAGCACCCACAAGGCCGGCGTCTCGATCCGCGACCAGACCGTGTCGGAACTTAGCTTCGTCGACGCCGAGGACGCGATGGACTTCGTGGCCACGGACCTGATGCGCGATCGCGGGGATGACCTGTACGAGCCCGAGGACGAGGAAGACTAGGCGGCGCTTGCGGCCGCCGGCGTCTTCCCCATTTCCGGTAGAGCTTCCACCGGAATCCTCGCATGTCGCTGCTGATCGCCGCCCTGATCGGGCTCCTGGCCGTTCTCGTCTCGCGAGACCCCGGCGGATGGCTGTGGCGGCCTCTGGTCGAGGCGCCGGCAAGCAAGCTCGGCTCAATGACCTGGCGGCAGATGGCGGTCACCGCGATCGTGCTGGTGATGGCGATCGGCGCTTCGGAGCTGGTGCTGCTGGACCTGGCCTGGTTCCTGGCCGCCGACATCGTCGCCTGGATCGAGCTTTTCGCCACCGTGCTGGTGGTGACGCGGCTGCTGCCGGGCTGGAGGGCCTTCAAGGCGAAAGCGGGCCAGAGCCTCTCGACTGTCCTTCGCGCGCGTCCCAGGGCGGCTCGCGCCCGGAAGGTGCGCCGTCCGGCTCAGGTCTCTGACGACCCCGACCCGGAATGGGGCCTGGTTTTCGCCTGAGGCCCAGAAACGGAAAAGGCCGGCCCGCGAACGCGGAACCGGCCTTTCGTCGCCCTTACGGCGAGAAGCTGAAAGCTTCTTACTTCTTGGCGGTGAAGCCAGCGAACTTGGCGTTGAAGCGCGAAACGCGACCGCCACGGTCCAGCATCTGGGCGTTGCCGCCGGTCCACGCCGGGTGGGTGCGCGGGTCGATGTCGAGCGCGAGGGTCGCGCCTTCCTTGCCGTAGGTCGAACGGGTTTGATAGTTCGAGCCATCCGTCAGGGTGACGGTGATGAAGTGGTAGTCGGGGTGAATGTCTTGTTTCATGGCGGCGATCCAGTCCGACTAAGCCGGCGAGTGTGAATTGGGGTAAGCGCCATCCTGCGCACGCGCGGGGTGGCCCTCGAAGACGGGCGGCTATAAAGAACCCGCGCGATTTTGGCAAGGGACTGTTGATGACTGACGTGAACGCCGGCGAGCAAAAGGCCGAAGGCCGCCCCGGCGCGGGAGCCGAACTGGTCCAGGGCATGGCCGAGGCCAAGGCCCGGCGGGGGCGTCGCAAGGACATCCGTCCGCTCGTTCACCTGCTGCCTTTCGTCAAGGCCCACAAGGGCGACGGGATCGCGGCGGCCTTCTTCCTGCTGTTCTCGACGGGCGCGACCTTGGGTCTCACCGCCGCCTTCAAGGAAGTGATCGACCACGGCTTCGCCAAGGGCGCGGGCGCCGAGATCAACAGCGCGTTCCTGGGCCTGGGCGCGGTGGCCATGGTGCTGGCGATCGCCACGGCCTTGCGATTCTTTTTCATCACCCGCCTGGGCGAACGGGTCGTGGCCGATGTGCGCCGGGCGCTCTATGGCCACACCCTGACGCTGGACCAGCAGTATTTCCTCAAGACCCGCACGGGCGAGGTGCTGTCGCGCCTGACCACCGACGTCTCGCTGATCGAGCAGCTGGTCGGCGCCTCGGCCTCGATCGCCCTGCGCAACATTCTCAGCCTGGTGGGCGGCCTCGGCTACATGGCGGTGGTCTCGCCCAAGCTGGCGGGCTTCATCGTGCTGATGGTGCCGGTGATCCTGGCCCCGATGTTCCTGGTCGGCCGCCGTGTGCGCAAGCTGACCGTCACCGCCCAGGACAAGTTCGCCGACGCGGTGGGCTATGCGGGCGAGAGCCTGGACGCCCTGGAGACCGTGCAGGCCTTCGGCCGCGAGCAGGCCTCCGCGGCGCGCTTCGGTGGGGCGGTGGAAGAGGCCTACAAGGCCTCGGTGCGTCGGATCACCACCCGGGCCAGCATGACGGCGATGGTCATCACGCTGGCCTTCGGCGGCGTCACCCTGCTGCTGTGGAGCGGCGCGCGCCTCGTCCTGGCCGGCGAGATGACCGGCGGCACCCTGGCCCAGTTCGCCATGCTGGCGGTGATGGCCGCCGGTTCGATCGGGGCCCTGGGCGAGGTCTGGGGCGACGTCCAGAAGGCCTCCGGGGCCATGGACCGCATCGCCGAGCTGCTGAACGCCAATCCCGACATCGCCGCGCCGCCGGCCCCCAAGACCCTGCCGGTCCCGGCCCAGGGTGCGATCGCGTTCGAGAACGTGGTCTTCGCCTATCCCGGTCGCCCGGACCTGCCGGCCCTGAACGGCTTTGACCTCAGCGTAAAGCCCGGCGAGACCGTCGCCCTGGTCGGCCCCTCGGGCGCGGGCAAGAGCACCGTCCTGCGGCTTCTGCTGCGGTTCTACGACCCCCAGGTCGGGGGCATCCGCCTGGACGGCGTCGACCTGCGCGACGCCGAGCCGGAAGAGGTGCGGGCGCGCATGGCCCTGGTCGCACAGGACTCGCCGCTGTTCTCGGGCTCGGCGACGGACAACATCCGTTTTGGCCGCCAGGACGCGACCGAGGCCGAGATCCGCGCCGCGGCCGAGGCCGCCCAGGCCGCCGGCTTCCTGTCGGCCCTGCCGCAGGGCTTCGACACCCCGGTCGGCGAGCGCGCCAAGACCCTGTCGGGCGGCCAGCGCCAACGCCTGGCCATCGCCCGCGCCCTGGTCCGCCAGGCGCCGATCCTGCTGCTGGACGAGGCCACCAGCGCGCTGGACGCCGAGAGCGAGCGCCTGGTCCAGCAGGCCCTGACCGCAGCCATGGAAGGCCGCACCACCCTGGTCATCGCCCACCGCCTGGCCACCGTGCTCAAGGCCGACCGGATCGTGGTGATGGAGGAGGGCCGGGTGGTCGAGCAGGGCACGCATGCCGAACTCTTCGCCAAGGGCGGGCTCTATGCGCGCCTGGCCAGCCTGCAGTTCGGGGTGGCGGCCGCCTAGACGACCGCCCCCAGGATCACGGCCAGCACCGCGACGATCAGCACCACGCCCTCGACGGCGTGGATCAGCACCGCCAGCCAGCTCGACCGAAAGAGTTGGGCCGGCAGGCTGTAGCAGAGGCAGCTGATCAGCAGGCCCGGCATGATCCAGAACTTGTGGACGTGATAGGCGGTGAACAGCACGCCATTGCCCAGCCACGCCCACCGGCCCCAGGCCTTCTCCATCCGCGGCAACAGCACGCCGTGGAATAGGAAGGCCTCGCCCAGGCCGTAGTTGAAGACGCTGGAGACCACGGCCAGGGCCAGGATGTCCCAGCGCCCGCGCGCGTCTGGCGTGGCCAGGTGCTCGATGAAGGCGAAGGCCGGCGTGTGGGTCGCCAGGGCCTGGCCCAGCGCCGTGCCCTGGAACCAGGCGCCGGCCGCGTCGTCGCCGACGAAGCCGATGGCGGCGAACACCGGGACCAGCAGGAACGCGGCGATCGCCGGACGCCCCCGCCAGGTCGGCGTCGCCAGCCACAGCCGCCGGGCCAGGGGCGCGGGCCGCAGGGGCACGCCTTCCAGCTTCAGCACGATCACCGACAGCACGCCCTGCCAGGCCATGCCGACCACCATCAGCCGCCAGAAGGTCAGGCCCGGCAGCGGATCGCCGGCCGCGATCAGCCTGGGCGCGACGCCCCAGGCCAGCACCGCCATCGGCGCGGTCGCGGCCAGCCAGATCAGCAGGATGGCGCCCGTTCCGCCGCCGGCCTTGGACGTCGCCGCCGCCGGGACCAGCGCGTGGGAGCGATCGATCGCGCTCACGGCTAGAACCGCCGGACCAGGCTGATGAAGCCGGCGGCCGCGTGGTCCTTGGCCATCAGCGGGCTGTCGGTGATGTCGTTGTCGAAGATCTCGACCTCGGCCGCGGCGATCACGAACAGGCGGTCGGTGACCTGGTAGCGGGCCTGGGCGCCCAGGGACGGCGCCAGAACCCCGCCCGACGCCGCGCGGGCGGTGCGGCCGTATTCGAAGGCCCGAGCCTTGCCGACCTCCTTCTCGCGCAGGCCGTACAGCCAGGTGGCCAGCTTCTCGTCCTTCCACGACAGGCCGGCGACGACGTCGATCGACAGCTTCTCCAGCGGCGTGGCCGACAGGGTCAGGTCCAGATTGATCTCCTGGCCCTTGGTCTCGCTGGCGACATCGCGGAGGTATTCGACGCTCAGGGTCGCGGGACCGGCCGTGCCGCTGAGGCGGCCGCCGACATCGGCGCCGACGTCGCGCTTGAGGAAGGCGAAGTCCCGGGTGTCCTTGGGATCGACCAGCTGGAAGCGCGGCGCGATGCGGCCCTCCAGCTTGAAGTGGTCGTTGCGCCAGGCGGTGACCGCCAGGCCCGACAGGTCGGCCGTCAGGCGCTCGGTCTGATAGACGAACAGCGGCAGGACGCCGGTCTGGGTCTTCTTCTTGGCCGAGGCATAGGGGTTGGTGGTGGCGTAGACGCCGGCCCCCAGCAGGAAGAGGCGTTCAGGCGGCTGCGCCTCCTGGGCCTTGGCGACCATGGGCGTCAGGGCCAGGGCGCAAGCGATAACGGTGAAACGACGGATCATGACTGCTCTCGTGAGTGGGGAGGACAGTCATCGAATGGCCCAGCTCGGCGCCGGGCGTCGTCCGAACGGGTAGGCTAGAAGCTTCGGCGCTTCCGATCCTGCCGGTTCGGACGTGGCTCAGGTCTCGGGCCGGAAGGCGCTGGGCGGCTGGCCGGCGTGCTTTTTCACGGCGGCGTTGAAGGTCGAGCGCGAGTTGAAGCCGACGTCGTAAGCGATGGCCAGGATCGGTTCGTCCGACGCCTTGATCCGCGCCACCGCCTCCTCGACCCGCCAGCGATTGACGTAGTCGAAGAAGCTCTGGCCCAGGTGATCGTTCAAGGCCTGGGACAGGTGGTTGGGCGTGATGGCCACGCGGCTGGCCAGGGCGCTCAGCGACAGCAGCGGATCGCGATAGAGGGCGTCGGCGCGCATGGCCTGCTCCAGGCGGGCGGCGATCTCGACCTGGCGCGCCTCGGGCAGGGCCGAGCGGGCGTATTTCTCGGTCGCTGGCAGGACCTTGGGCGTCTCGGTCTCCTGCGTGTAGATCGGCTTCTGCGACAGGCCAAACAGGCCGATAGCCGCGGTCCAGCCCAGCTCGACAGCGGCGGCCGCCACGTCCAGCCAGTGGATGTTTGCGCCGATCGACAACACCGACTTCACCGCGCCCCAGGCCCAGGCCGCCAGCATGATCAGCACCAGGGCCCGCAGCCAGCTCAGCGTCCGGTTTTCCAGGTTCGAGAACAGGTCGCGCACCCGGCGCACGTGCCGGCCCAGCACCACGAAGGCGGCAGCCAGGTAGCCCAGGGTGACCAGCAGGAACAGCGCCACGAACAGCAGCTGCAGGATGCCCGCCGTCACATCGCCCTCGGCGCTGCCATAGACCGCCAGCCGCGTCCGCGCCGGCAGCAGGAAGAACGGCGAGGCGATCAGCACCGCCACCCCCGCCGGCCAGCCGATCCGCCACACGCGGTCGAAGGTCCAGCGGTCCGGCTCGCCGGTCATGGCCAGCACATAGGCCAGGATCGACGGCCCCAGGAACAGCGAGATCGCCCACAGGATCCCGGTCGTCCAGGGGTGGGCGGCATAGACCCCGGTGCGATCCAGCAGCAGGTCGATGCCCGACAGCCCGCTCAGCGCCAGGAACACCGCCAACGCCGTCGCCGGCGCGGCTCGCCAGTCTGGCCTGATGCCCAGCTGAGCGGCCGCGAACAACCCGATGGCGGCCGTCGCCGAAGACAGGATCAGCGCCGGAGCGTCGACCATATGACGATCACCCCCGCGATCCCGGTTTCAAAGCGGCGCGGAGAGTGTCTCGGAATGGAGGGCGGCGCAATTGGGGAGCGGCCTTGCTTGGTCTATAGTGATGGCAGGAGCATATGCATGCCGAACAAGGTCCTGACCGCCAAGGTCCCCGCGCTTCTCGCCGACGAGGTCGAGCGGCTGGCCAAGCGCATGGAGCGGTCGCCGGATTGGGTGGTCGAGCAGGCGCTGGGCGCGTTCGTCGACCGAGAGGCGCGCCAACACGCCATGACCCTGGAGGGCATGGCCGATGTCGATGCAGGTCGCTTTGTCAGCCAGGCAGATATGGAAGCCTGGGCTGACAGTCTCGATCCTGATCGCGCACCGCTCACGCCGCGCTGATGCGGATCATCTGGGTGGGCAGGGCGTCGTCCGACGTGGCGCGGCTGCACGAATTTTCTCGCCGAGGTGAACCCGCGCGCCGCCAAGGCGGTCGTGCAGAGGCTTGTCGCGGCGCCGCGACGTTTGATCGAAACGCCGCGCGCCGGCGAGCGTCTCCCCGCTTTCGCGCCGCGAGAAATTCGCCGGCTTTTGGTGGGCGACTACGAGTTTCGCTACGAACTCGTCGACCAGACGATCTACGTCCTGCGCGTCTGGCATACCCGCGAGGATCGCTGATCTACTTCCGCAGATCCGCCGGCGTCGTCGGTTCGCTGATCACGCGTTCCATGGCTTTCCAGCGGGCGTCCTCGGACTTGCCGGCGCGGTAGACGTGGTCGCGGACCATGTCCTGGCCAATGTTGTAGTTGATCACGTACGAGCGGTACGTCTCGATGAAGGAC
Source organism: Caulobacter sp. GW821-FHT11E11 (assembly GCF_058808315.1). Classification (NCBI taxonomy): domain Bacteria; kingdom Pseudomonadati; phylum Pseudomonadota; class Alphaproteobacteria; order Caulobacterales; family Caulobacteraceae; genus Caulobacter; species Caulobacter sp. GW821-FHT11E11. Next base: position 115,208 of record NZ_JBXARO010000009.1, on the reverse strand, counting down.
ACCCGCTTCTCGGCGCCGCCGCGCGAGTACAGGCTATATTTCATCAGCGCCTGGACGGCCTGTTCCTTGGTCATCCGGCCGGCCAGATACTCGGCCGCGACGGTGTTGCCGCTGCTGGATAGGGCCGCCTTGGCCGCCTGCAGCTCGCCATAGGCCTTGGCCGTCGCCGGATCCAGGCCCGCCAGCGGATAGAGCTTGTCGCGCTCGAAGTCGGTCTTGGCGTTGCCGGGGAAGGCCAGCTCGATGCCGAAATTGGCGCTGCCCTCGGCGATGAACGATTGGGGCGAGAACAGCGGATAGACCGAGTACTCGACCCAACCCTTGCCCTTGGTCAGTTTCTCTTCCAGTAGAGCGTTCAGCACGTGATGGCCGGGATAGCCCTCGTGGCAGCCCAGGTCCAAGGCGCGGCTGATATAGATCGGCAGGTCGGTGTTGATCTGGATCAGGCTGTGGGCGTTGCCCTTGTACCAGTTGTAGCCGCTCCAGGGCTTCTTGGTGACGAACTCCATGTCGAAGCGCTCGCCGGCCGGCAGCTTGATGTGCTGCTCGGTCTTGGCCTTGCAGGCGGCGATGCCGGCCTGCATCACAGCCTCGACCTTGTCGGTCGGGATCACGTACTTGGTCTGGAAGGCGTCGACGCGGGCGGCCAGGTCGCCTTTGCCGGGCGCCAGCTTGTCGATGCGGGCCAGGATCGGGTCGTAGCTCTTCAGGGGCTTGAGCACCGGGCGGACGCTGAACAGGCCCTCGGCCTCGTCCTCGAAGCTGAACTTGTCGCCGGCGATCATGGCCAGCCGGGTCTGGGCGGCGCGCAGCTGGCCCTTCAGGAAGATCTTGCGGCGGCGCTCGTCGGGGGCGAGATCCTTGTCGGCGATCTTGCCCAGGGCGGCCTGCAGGCGGTCGGCCTCCTTGCGCAGCGCCGAGACAGGACGCGGATTGGCCTTGGCGGCGGCTTCCCATTCCTTGGGGCCGTAGTAGGCGTCGACATAGCCGGGCTCACGCTCGCCGGCCTCCAGGGTCAGGTGAACGAAGTCGACGGCGATCTTGTTCAGGGCTTCGGAGCCGGGGGCGGCGAGCGCGGGCGCGGCCAGCAACATGGCGGCGGCGAGAACGGCCGTGGAGACGGCGTGACGAAGCTTCATGGGATCCCCCAACACGCCCAAGGGCGAACAGGCGGGCACGCTGCACCGTCTTGCCCCGGTTCGGCAATATCGAGGAACGATTCTCCCTCGAGGATCAGCCGCGCGCGGCGACCGCCAGAGCCGGGAAGTCGCTGAACACGCCATCGACGCCAGCGGCGTACAGGGCCTTGAACACCGGAGCCACGTCGCCGTGCTGGGCCAGGAAGGTCGGGCTCTGGGCGTCGCCCTTCCGCAAGCTGGCGGGGAGGAAGTAGTTCTCGGCGCGTACGGTCCAGGGATGGACGGCCAGGCCAGCGGCGTGGGCGTTCTTCACCAGGTCGGTGGCCGGCAGGAGGACCTGCTTGTCGTTGGGGACCACCAGGCTCCAGTTCGGACCCAGGCCGTCGGCATAGACGGCGACGTCCTTCAGGCCCTGGGCCGTGATCAAGTCGGCGTATTTGACGCCCGGCAGGTCGGCCGGGCCGCCCTCGCCGTCGACCAGCAGGACGAGGCGCGCGGCGGTCTTGGCCTTCAGCTTCTTCAGCGGGCTGACCTCGAAGCACTGGACGAACACCGGCGCGGTGGCCGAGTTCAGGTCCAGCGCCTTCAGCTTGGCGACCAGGCGATCCTCGGTCGGCAGGTCGATCGAGGCGAAATAGGTCGGGTGCTTCAGCTCGGGATAGACGCCGATCGTGCGGCCCGTGCGCTGGGTCCCGGCCTTGGCGATGGCCACCACTTCCTCGAAGGTCAGGATCTGGGCCTGGCCGTCGAAGGCGGCGCTGGTCGGGCGCAGCTGCGGCAGCCGCTCGCGGGCGCGCAAGGTCTTGATCTCGGCCAGGGTGAAGTCTTCGGTGAACCAGCCCGTGATCTGCTGGCCATCAATGGTCTTGGTCGCCTTGCGGGCGGCGAACTCGGGACGGCTGGCGACATCGGTCGTGCCGCCGATCTCGTTCTCGTGGCGGGCCACCAGGTGGCCGTCCTTGGTCGGGACCAGGTCCGGCTCGATGAAGTCGGCGCCCTGCTCGATGGCGCGCTCGTACGACAGCGCCGTGTGCTCGGGCCGCTCGCCGCTGCAGCCGCGGTGGCCGATGACGATAGGCTTCTTCGTCTGGGCGAAGGCAAAGCCGGGCAGCAGCGTGCCGGCGAGCGCGGCGGTGGTCATGGCGCGACGGGTAAGCAGGGTCATGGGGCGCGATTTAGCGCCGGGATGTGACGGTTTGGCGAGAGCCTTCAGGCTCTCGCCGTCATAAAAAACTACGCCGCGCGCAGCTTCTCCAGGATTTGCGGGTAGAGGTCCTGGTTGCTGGCAAGGATCGACTTGCCGGCGATCACGTCGTGGTCGTTCTCGTCGATGGTGGTGACCTTGCCGCCCGATTCCTGGACCATCAGCACGCCGGCGGCGATGTCCCATGGGTTGAGGTTGCGCTCCCAGTAGGCGTCGAAGCGGCCGGCGGCGACCCAGGCCAGGTCGAGGGCGGCGGCGCCGAAGCGGCGGACGCCGGCGACCTTCTGGCTGACCTGGTGCAGCTCCTTCAGGAACTGGCCGTGGCCCGGCTTGCCCGCGAACGGCACGCCGGTGGCCAGGATGCTCTCGTCCAGGTGACGGCGGGCGGCGACGCGCAGGCGCTTCTCGGCGCCCAGGAACGCGCCCTTGCCCTTTTCGACCCAGAACAGGTCGTGGGTGATCGGGTTGTAGGTGACGCCGGCGACGACGCCTTCGCCTTCACGCTGCAGGGCGATGTTGACCGCGAAGTGCGGGATGGCGTGCATGAAGTTGGTGGTGCCGTCCAGCGGGTCGACGATCCAGGTGTGGGTCTTGTCGGTGCCCTCGATCATGCCGCGCTCTTCGCCCAGGAAGCTGTAGCCCGGGCGGGCCTTGGTCAGGATCTCGAACAGGGTCTGTTCGGCCTTGATGTCGGCATTGGTGACGAAGTCGGCCGCGCCCTTCTTGGAGACCTGCAGTTCCGTGACTTCGCCGAAGTCGCGAGCCAGGCCACGGGCGGCCTTCCGGGCCGCGTCGATCATGACGTTCAGGAGGGCGGAAGGCGTGGCCACGGGCGGATATCCTCAAGGAATGCCGTCGACGCCCGCCGGAAAGTCCGGCGGCGGAGCGGTAGGTCGACGGTGTGAAAGAACGGGCGCGGAACCTAATCGTCCACAGGCCCGATGGCAAGATGGGCCTGATTCAACAGGCTTAACGGCATTTTTCACCGAACCATGTCACGTCGATGAGGGCTGCCTCGTCCTGCTCTCGACACCAACTCGAGAGGGCGACATGCGCTGGATCGCGATCGGACTGACGGTTCTTTTCCTGGGCAATGGCCTGGTGATGCTGACCGTCCCTTATCCCTGGTACCTGACCATTCCCGGCGTCATCCAGACCGGGCCGTTCAACGACCACTTCGTGCGCGACATCGGCGCGACCTACCTGGCCTGCGGGATCGGGACCCTGCTGGGGGCGCTGGACCTCCGCCGGCATGCCGGGGCGGTGGTCGTGGCGGCGACCTTCCAGGGCGCGCATTCGATCATCCACCTGATCACGCCCTTCTGCGGGGCCAGCCTGCCGTGGCCGCTGCTGACGCGGGACTTTCCGGGCGTCTTCCTGCCGACCCTGCTGACGATCTGGCTGGCCTTCGCGGCCCTGAAGGCGAAGGGGGCTCAGGCGTGATGAGGGCGATCATGACGGCCCTCATCGGCCGGTTCGAGGCGCGCTACGACTAAGACGCGACCTATATCCGCGACCTGCTGGAAGCCAGTCCCAAGGCGCTGCGGGCCTTCCAGGGCGTGCGAACCTTGTCGGGTTATCACGAGGGCCCGCCGGCGGCGGCCCTGGCGGCGGCGGGTCTGGTCGCCACGATGAGTGAGGACTGCGGGCCTTGCGTACAGATCGGCGTGAAGATCGCCGAGGAGATCCAAGTCGCCGCCGATGTGCTGCGCGGGATCCTGACGGGCGATCACGTCCTGATGGGACCCGACGCCAGCCTGGCGTACCGCTTCGCCAAGGCCTCGCTGGCCCGCGACCTGGAGCGTTCCGACGCCCTGCGCGACGACGTGCTGGAGCGCTGGGGACCCAAGGGTCTGTCGGCGATCGCGCTCGCCATCGCCTCGGCGCGGGTCTATCCCACGGTCAAGTACGCGATGGGCCACGGCAAGGCCTGCTCGCGGGTGCAGGTCGGCGGCGAGGCGGTGGCGGTGCGGGCATGACAGCTGCGGACGCGATCTTCGAAGGTCGGCGCTCGGCCATGACCGGCCTGGCCTACCGTATGCTGGGCTCGCGGGCCGAGGCCGAGGACGTGGTGCAGGACGCCTGGCTGCGCTGGCGCAAGGTCGACGCCGACACGGTCGAGGAGCCTGGCGCATACCTCAACCGCGTCGTCACCCGCCTTGCCCTGGACCGGCTGAAGTCCGCCCGCGTCCGGCGCGAGGTCTATGTCGGCGAGTGGCTGCCCGAGCCGGTGGTCGAGCCCGACTTCGAAGCCGGCGGCGACGCCGACCTGTCGGTGGCTTTCCTGCTGGCCTTGGAGCGCCTGACCCCCCTGGAGCGGGCCGCCTTCCTGCTGCACGACGTGTTCGACACGCCCTTCGCCGAGATCGCCGCGGCGCTGGGCCGCAGCGAGACGGCCTGCCGGCAGCTGGCCTCGCGGGCTCGGGAGCATGTGCGTCGCGACCGGCCCCGCTACACCCCGACCGCCGATGAAGAGCGGAAGCTCACGACCGCCTTCTTCCAGGCTCTGGTGACCGGCGACGAGGTCGCGCTGCGCGACCTGCTGACCGAGGACGTGGTCTGGCACGCCGACGGCGGCGGCAAGGCCAACGCCAACCTCAATCCGATCTATGGCGCGACCAAGCTGGTGGCCATGCTGCAGGGCATCCGGCGCAAGTTCCCGCCGCCGGCCGACACGACCGTCCGCCTGGCGCGCGTCAACGGCCAGCCGGGCCTGGTGCTGGCGTCAAACGGCGTCGTCTTCCAGACCATGAGCCTGGAAATCGAGAACGGCCGCATCAGCGCCGTCTACACGATGCGCAACCCCGAGAAGCTCTCGGGGCTCGACGCCTAAGGAAGCTCGACCTTCGGCAGCGTGTCCTTGGTCTCGCAGGCCAGCTTGCCGGCCTTGCCGACGGCGCCGGAGATGTCCTCGATCTTGGCTTCCTTGCGCCATCCCTTGGGCAGGCCCTTGGTGCCGTCGAAGTCCATCCCGAGGTCCATCCACTTGTCGGACGCGCAGTCCAGCGCGAAGACCAGGATCGGTCCCTTGCTGGCCGGCCAGTTCCGATAGGGACCGTTGCCCTTGCCTTCGGCGATGCGGGTGACGATCAGTCCGCTGGACTGGTCGACGCGGGTAAAGTCCGCGTCGTAGTAGGTCTTGGTCTCGCCCGGAGCCAGCTTCCAGGTCTCTGCCGTCGCGGCGCCGGAAAACGCCAGGACCGGTACGCTAAGCAAACACACCACGAGTCGCTTCATGTCAGCGTCTCCCCCTTACCTGCTTGTTCGCTGGAGGGGACGCTATGCCTGTGTGCAGTGCGTCACAATATCGCCGTTATCTGAAACTCAACGAGCGGCAAGACCTTCGGCGATAGCCGCATTCAAGGCGGCGACAGCGGCATCGGGACCCTGCGGGTAAGCCCAGACTCCGGCCGATACGGCCAGGAAGTCGGCGCCGGCGGTGGCCAGGGGCGCGGCGTTGGCGGCGGTGATGCCGCCGATGGCCACGCACGGGACCTCCATCGTCTCCTGCCAGATGGTCAGGATGTCGGGCTCGGCGGTGGTGGGTGCGTCCTTGGTCGTGGTCGGGAAGAAGGCCCCGAAGGCGACGTAGTCGGCCCCGGCCTCGGCGGCTTCCATGGCCAGGTGGCGGCTGTCGTGGCAAGTCACGCCGACCATGCGCTCGCCCATCAGCTTGCGGGCCTCGCGGAAGGCCATATCGCTCTGGCCGACATGCACGCCGTCGACCGGCAGGCGGGCGGCCAGGTCCGGACGGTCGTTCAGGATCACCGCCACGTCGTGGGCCTGGGCGATCGGAGCGAGGGCCTCGACGGCCGCCTTGATCACATCGTCGGGCGCGTCCTTCAGGCGGATCTGCAGGGCGGCCACGTCGCCGCCGTCCAGGGCCTTGGCCAGCTGGCGGCCAAAGCCGGCCAAGTCGTCCAAGGCGGGCGGAGTGATCAGGTAGAGGCGGCAGGGAAGCGTCATATTCGGGGCTTTACTGGAAATTCGGAACCGGTGCGACCTCTGGCCGCTGCTAACCAGAGTGAGAGTCAGTTGCAAAGTCCGTCGCGACCGGCTAGATGAGAATGACAATCAAACCGGGTAGGGCGTTCGTACCTTGTACGTCTGTAACTGTAACGGCATCCGCGAGCGCGAAGTGCGCGCCGCCATCGACGCTGGCGCCAGCCGTCCAGCCGATATTTTCCGTCACAAGGGCTGCCAGGCTCAGTGCGCCAAGTGCGTCTGCGAGATGCGCCAGATGATCCAGGACAACCGCGAAGCGCTTGCATTCGCAGCCGAGTAACGGCCGAAAAGCCAATAAATTCAGCTATCGCGAAGCACTCGCACAGATTTCTGTGAGAGCGCGAAACACTCGCACACATTCAGGTTGAAGCCCGTTTCGGCTTGCCCCAGGTTCCCGCCGACAAACGAACCTTAAGGAGGCCGCCATGCAGGGCGATCCCGGCATCATCCGACTGCTCAACGCGGTGCTCACCAACGAGCTGACGGCGGTCAACCAGTACTTCCTGCACGCGCGGATGTACGACAACTGGGGCTTCAAGCGCCTCGGCAAGATTACCTACGACGAATCGATCGGCGAGATGAAGCACGCCGACATGCTGATCAACCGCATCCTGTTCCTGGAAGGCCTGCCCAACCTGCAGGACCTCCACAAGCTCAAGATCGGCGAGACCGTGCCGGAATGCCTGAACAGCGACCTGCAGGTCGAGATCGGCGGCCGCGAGACCCTGATCCCCGGCATCATCCAGTGCGAACAGGCCCGCGACTATGTCAGCCGCGAGCTGCTGCGCGTGATCCTCAGCGACACCGAGCACCACATCGATTTCCTGGAAATGCAGATCGGCCTGGTCAAGTCGCTGGGCGAGCAGAACTACCTGCAGTCGGCCATGGGCGAACTGCCGGCCTAAAGCGGTCTTTGCATGAAGACGCGGGCGCTCTCGTCGAGCCCGCGCCCCAGATGTTCGCGCCGGATCTCAAGGAGGTCCGGCGCTAATTTTTTGTCGTCGATGTCGAGGAAGCCCAGGCGGCGGTAGTAGGGCGCGTTCCAGGGCACGTCGCGGAAGGTCGACAGCGTCAGACGCGATTTACCGGCCGCTCGCGCCCGCTCGGCCACGGCGTCGATCAGGCTGGCGCCGATCCGCTGGCGCTCGAAGGCCGGCAGCAAGTCGATCTGCTCGATGTAGAGGCTGTCGCCGACGGGACGGAACATCACGAACGCCGCCACGTCTCCCTCGACGTCCGCGACCAGCAGGCCGCCGGCCGCGATCCGTGCGGCCAGGACCTCGGCAGGCGAGGGCTCGTCGGCGGCCAGGGCGTCCATCAGGCCGATGAAGCGCTGAGACGAGGCCCGCTCGATCTCTCGAACGGTCTCGATCTCGGAAGACAGGGCGGGGCGGATGGCGACGGTCACGCCGCCATGCTGACCCGTAGGGACGGTCTGGTCTAGGCCGCGCGGGCGCCCGGACGGCGTTGGGCCGTCGCGTTGCGGGCCTGGGCCGGGGCCTCTTGCTCCTGGCCGGTGCGGAACCGGGTCATCAGGTGCGACAGCTCGTGGGCCTCGGTGCGCAGGTTGGCGGCGGCGGCGGTGGTCTCTTCCACCATGGCCGCGTTCTGCTGGGTCACCTGATCCATCTGGTTGACGGCGCTGTTGACCTGGTTGAGGCCGGTGGCCTGTTCCTGCGACGAGCGGGCGATCTCGGAGATCAGGCCGTCGATCTCGCCGACCTTGGCGACGATGCCGTCCAGAGACGCGCCGCTTTCGCCGACCAGCTTCACGCCGCGATCGACCTGGGCGGTCGAGTTGGCGATCAGGGTCTTGATCTCCTTGGCCGCGTCGGCCGAGCGCTGGGCCAGGGCCCGGACTTCTTGCGCGACGACCGCGAAGCCGCGACCCGCTTCACCAGCGCGAGCAGCTTCCACGCCGGCGTTCAGGGCCAGGAGGTTGGTCTGGAAGGCGATCTCGTCGATCACCCCGATGATGTTGCCTATCTGGGCCGAGGACTTCTCGATCTCGCCCATGGCGGTGATCGCCTGCTGGACGACCTCGCCCGAGCGGCCGGCGTCGATGCGGGCGGCCGAGGCGGCCTGCGAGGCGCGGCGGGCGCCCTCGGCGCTGCGCACCACGGTGGCGGTGATCTCGTCCAGGGCGGCGGCGGTCTCTTCCAGGCTGGCGGCCTGTTGTTCGGTGCGGCGCGACAGGTCGTCCGAGGCGTAGGAGACCTCGTCGATGCCGGCCTGCATGCTGTGGGTGCGCTGGACGATGGTGCCGACCGTGTCGCGCAGGCAGTCGATGGCGGTGTTGAAGTCGTCCTTGACCTGCTGGTAGCGCGGATCCATCGCCGCTTCGATGTGCTCGCTGACGTCGCCGCGGGCCAGGCGGCCCAGGCCGTCGGCCAGAACCGTGACGACGGTGTTGTCCTGGTCGGCCTTCTTGCGGGCGGCTTCCGCCTCGGCGCGCTCCAGTTCGACGGCCGTGATGTCCGAAGCGAACTTGATGACCTTGATTGGCTTGCCGGCCTTGTCGAACAGCGGGTTGTAGGAGGCCTGGATCCAGATCTCCTTGCCGCCCTTGCCCACGCGCTTGAACTTGTCCGAGAAGAACTCGCCGGCGTTCAGGCGGCGCCAGAACTCGCGATAGTCGCCGCTGGCGCCATAGTCGCAGTCGACGAACAGGCTGTGATGCCGACCCTGGATCTCCGACAGGCTGTAGCCCAGGGTCTTCAGGAAATTGTCGTTGGCCGTGATGATCGTGCCATCGAGGTTGAACTCGATCACCGCCTGGCTGCGGTGAATGGCGGCGATGATCGCCTCCATCTCGGCGATCTGGCCCGTGGCCTTGCTGTCGTCCTGACGCGCCCGGAAGAAGGACATCGAGTTCGTTCCTTTTCACGCGAGGGGCCCACTCGACCCACCACCCTGGCGACGGTCTTTCCCTGCGCTTCTGCGAAAAGTTGCGCCCGGAAGTTCAAAAGAGGCTTAACGGCGCGAGTACGTAATTTGGTGACGCCGAACGAAGGGGTTGAAAAATAATCGATATAAAACAAAGAGATGGCATAAATTCTAAATGCGGCGTTTTGCTTAACGCGGCATCGGGTCGCACGAGACTTTTGGCTAGGAACACCAAAAAGTTGTCCTCCGCGATGTCGGGCGTCCGACATGTCGCGCCGCATTTTCGGTGGCGCGGTGCGCGGATCACGCCATCATGCGTTCGAGGCCCTGCTCGAGCTGGAACCAAGGCTCAGCTGGGCTGTTTGACCTTGCGAGTTCACGAGGGAGTCCCGCCATGCATATCGCCAACGGAAAGTCGCGCGAGCGCGCCCTGGCCGGTCGCGAAGCGTTCGAGATCGATCGGCGGGATGCCGGCGTCCATCCGGCGGCGCAGGTCGCGATCGGCGCGGCCTTGGCCGGCGGCGCGATCGTCGCCGCCCTGATGATGGGCCGCCGCCATGAGGCGGTGCTGGACGACGAGATGTACGCGGTCGAGTTCGCCGAGATGCACGAGCCGGTGGCTCACCAGCCCAAGCCCCTGACCAGCCTGCTGCTGCCGCCGCTGTTCATCGCCATGACCCTGTCGGGCCTGCGCACCTGGAATGCACCCGCCAGCCCAGCCCGCACCCGCGCCCTGACCATCTGGAGCCTGGTGCAGGGCTTCAACGCCCTGTGGCTGGGCCTGGGCGCGCGCCGCGTCGGCGGCCAGCTGGGCGCGGCCACGGCCTCGCTGGCGGCCTCGGCCGCCTATGCGCTGGAAGCCCGCAAGGTTGGGGGCGGTTCGGCCCCGGACTTCGGCTGGATCGGCATCGCCAACGCCCTGACCGCGCAGCTGTGGCGCCGGTCGCCAATGCGCGTCCCGACGATTCATTGAGGACGGTCTACGCGCTGCTCGCTGGCGCGGTCTTCCTGATTGAAGTCGCCATCGCTCTGTGGTGGGACGACATCTTCGTGCGGCCCTATCTGGGCGACGTGCTGGCGGTGATCCTGGTCTATCTGGCTTTGCGCGCGGCGACCTCGCTGGACAGCATCGTGGCAGCCGGTGTGGCTCTGGCGATCGCGGTGCTCATCGAGCTGGGCCAATTGGTCCACATTCTGGATGCGATCGGGCTGAGGCAGAACCGTCTGGCGCGCGTAGTGCTGGGCGGCGTCTTCGATCCGCGCGATATCCTCTGCTATCTGGTCGGCGCTTTCGTAGCCGTGGCAGTGGACTTGGCCTGGGTCAGGCGATCTTCAGCGCCGCGTCCAGGCTGAACCGGCCGCCGCCGCGCGCGATAAGGAACATCAGCAGACCCGCCCACGACAGGTGGGTAGGCCAGGCGTCCGGATAGACGAACACCTCGATCACCACGGTCATGGCCAGGAAGGCCAGGGCCGACAGGCGCGTGAACAGGCCCAGCACCAGCAGGATCGAGAACAGGTGCTCGGCATAGGTCGCCGCGTGCGCCGCCACGACTGGCGACAGCAGGGGCACATGGTACTCGCTCTCGAACAGCGAATAGGTGCCGTCGGTAATGTGCAGCAGGCCGTCGACCTTGGTCCGGCCCGACTGGAAGAAGATCGCCGCCACGCCGAACCGGGTGACCAGCGCCAGGACGTCCTCGGTCAGCACCTTGCGGGCGGTCTGGGCGAAGGCGTCGAAGGGCGCGCGCAGGGACAGGGCGGTCATCGGGCGAAGACTCCATCGGCGAACAGACGGGCGAGGTCGGAGCCGGGATCGGCTTCGAGCGCGCGCTCGGCGGCTTCGGCAGCGGTGTGGTCATCGCGGCAGGCGCGCAGGAACGCGGTTTCGGCCGCGCCGATCACGCGATGCATAACTGCGCCCTTGTCGCGAACGAGCAGGAGCGCCTCGGCGCGATCGGACAATTCGAGGTCCTCTCGGCCCGCGCGCGACGCCGACCACAGGCTGGGCAGGCCAGCCTCGAAGCTGGCGAAACGGACGCTGGGATGCAGAGCCAAGCGCGCCGTGGCCAAGTCTGCGGTCGCCAGCGCCTGGGCGGTCAGGACCGGGGCTTCGGCGGCGAACAGGGCCTCGGTCCACAGGCGGTCCAGGTGGGCGATTCCGGCCAGGTATGGCGTGTCGTCGGCCGGTGGGAAGCGCTGGAGCCAGGCGGGGAAGGCCTCGCCATAGTCCAGCAGGGCGGCGCTGGTCGGCGGCGCCTCGCGGGCGAACAGGGCGGCGGCGGCGCGGAACCAGTCCTCGCCGACCATCGACAGCACGGTTGGGAAATTAGCGGCCAGGGCGTCGACACAACCCTTGGCGATGGTGTTGCGATAGACCGACAGGCCGGCTTGGCCCTCGCCTGGCGCGAGCCAGGGCGAAAGAGCCGACGGGCTGCCGGCCAAGGCGGCGACGAAGGCGTCCTGGAAGTCGAGCAGCTCAGGCATCGACGGCCTCCAGCGCGGCCAGCTCGCCGGCGGCGCGGTCGCGCTCGGCCATCAGCTTCGCGAAGGCGGGGATGTCGTCGTCGCGCTCGACCAGGGTCGGGCGCGAGCCGACGCGGCGGATCAGGCGGCGATAGAGCGCCCAGACGGGCTCGGCCACCGGCGCGCCATGGGTGTCGATCAGCAGGCCCGAGCCGCCTTCGTCGGCGCCGTGGCCGGCCAGGTGGATCTCGCCGATGGCGTCGGCGGGCAGGGCGTCCAGATAGGCTTCGGCGCTGTAGCCTAGGTTCCTGGCGCTGACGAAGACGTTGTTGACATCGACCAGCAGGCCGCAGCCGGTACGCGCGACCAGAGCGGTCAGGAAGCCGACCTCGTCCAGGTCGTGTCCGGTCAGGGGCAGGTAGAGGGACGGGTTTTCGACCAGCACGCGGCGGCCCAGGGCGTCCTGCATGCGGCCGATATTGGCGGCGATGCGGGCCAGCGCCGCCTTCGTGCGCGGGAAGGGCAGGAGGTCGGGCTGGTGCGCGCCGCGATGGGTCGACCAGGCCAGGTGCTCGGAGACCGCGAACGGCTCGAACCGATCGACCAGGCGCTTGAGCGCGGCCAGGTGCTCGGCGTCCGGATCGGCGTCGGCGGCCAGCGACAGGCCCACCCCGTGCAGCGATAGCGGATAGCGCGCGCGGACGGCCTCCAGCGCGGCCAGGCGCGGCCCGCCGGCCGACATGTAGTTCTCGGGATGGACCTCGAACCACAGCCCCTGGGCGTCGCACGTGAGCGCGTCGTCATAGTGCTGGGATTTGAGGCCGAGGCCGGCGGTGATCATCGGGGTGTTCCCAAAGCCCGATCTCCCCGGCGCCGCCGGGGAGATCGGAAGCTGGACCTTAAGCCTTCGGCGCGGTCAGCGAGCCCATGCCGGTCGGGGTCTTGATCGTGACGCAGGTGCCCTTCTTGACCATCTTCCAGGCGTCGGGCTGGTAGTCGACTTTCGAGCTGCCGGCGCACGAGGTGCCCGCGCCCGCCTTGCAGTCGTTCTCGCCGGCCTTGGCGACGCCGTAGCACTTTTCCTGGTCGCCCTTGGCCTTGCCGTGGTCGTCGGCGGCGGCGATCGAGACGCCGGCCGACAGGGCCAGGACGGCGGCGAGGGCGGCGGTAGTGGCGGTGCGGTTCATGGGGTTCTCTCCTTTGGGCGTTTCACGCCAAGCGGCTCTCCCGCCGCCCGGTCGAGGATAGGTACGAAGCGACACGGCGCGAGGTTACACCGGTCGGCGAACAAAATTTCGGCGGGGCGCTTTCCCGGCCGACACGACACCGTGTAACCATCCGCTCCTCGCGCGCGAATAGGGGCAGGCGTGACGGAAACCGAGACCCGTTTGAAGGCGCTGATGCTGCGCGGGCTGGACGGCGACGCCGCCGCCTATCGCGAGTGTCTGGCCGTTCTCGGCGTTCGGCTTCGCGCCTATTTCGCGCGGCGGATGTCCGGCGCGCCCGGCGATGTGGAGGATCTGGTGCAAGAGACGCTGCTGGCGGTGCATCTCAAGCGGTCGACCTGGGACTCGTCCCAGTCGTTCACTGCCTGGGCGCATGCGGTGGCGCGCTACAAGCTGATCGATCACTGGCGGCGGCGTAAGATCCGCCAGACACTGCCGATCGAAGACCACATCGAGTTCCTGGCCGCAGACGAGCCCGATCCCGGCGTCGGGCTGGAGCTGGATCGCGCTCTGGCCACCCTGTCCGACAAGCAGCGGACCCTGGTTTCCGACGTCAAGCTGACGGGCCTGTCTCTCGCCGAGGCCGGGGCCCGCGCGGGCATTTCCGAGGGCGCGGCCAAGGTCGCCCTGCACCGGGCGCTGAAGGCCCTGGCGGAAAGGATGCGCCGTGCGAACGGATGATCTGATCGACGCCCTGGCCCAGGATGCGGGACCGACACGCGCGCCGCCGCGCCGGCTGGCGATTGTCGCCGGCCTGGGCGCCCTGGCGGCGCTGGTCCTGGTGCTGGCCTGGCTGCACACCCGCCACGACCTGATGCCCGCCATGCGCGGCGGCATGTTCTGGATGAAGGCGCTCTATACCGGGGCGCTGGGCTTGGCCGGCTATCTGGCGATCGAGCGCCTGTCGCGTCCGGCGGGCTCGGGCCGGCGCGGCTGGATGCTGGGCGGCGCGGTGCTGGCCCTGTTCAGCGTGGCGGGCGTCGTCCAGGCGATCATGAGCCCCGACATCCAGATGGCCCTGCACATGCTGCGCGGGCACTCTTGGCATGTCTGCAGCCGCAACATCCTGATGCTGGGCCTGCCCATGCTGGCCCTGGGCCTGTGGGCCGTGCGCGGCATGGCCCCGACCCAGCCCGTCGCCGCGGGCTTCGCCACGGGCCTGTTCGCGGGCGGCGTGGCGGCCACCGTCTATGGGCTGCATTGCGCCGAGAACACCTTCACCTTCGTGGCCCTCTGGTACAGCCTCGGCGTGCTGTCGCTGGCCGCCCTGGGCGCGCTGATCGGGCGCTGGGCGCTGCGCTGGTAGGCAGACCGCCTGTCCTCAGAAGTAGTGACGATCAAGTTTCGTATCGTCGCCTTGAGGTCGATTGACAAACCATCGTTCCGCCAATGAAGTGCCCGCGCTTTCGCGACTGACCCGCGACAAGCGCTGCTGAAACCGCCTGCCGGCTCTGTGGGGAGAGGCGCGTGACGATTGACGACACCGTCGCCCCTCTGGAGGGAGGGGCGAGCGGCGAGGGGCTTGTTGCACCCATCTGGACGACGGCAACCCTGCCTTGGCGGCTGGCCGAGATCGCCGGGGCCGGAGCCTTGGCGGGCGTGTTGATGATCCTGCTGTGGCTCGACCTGCGGCCCGACCTGTCCGTGGCGGCCGGCCAGGCCTTCTTCTGGATCAAGGCGGCGTATCCCGCGGGCGTTGCCGCCTGCGCTTTGGTAGCGACCACCTGGCTGGCGCGCGGGCGCCTGGGCGGCGTCATGGCCCTGGCGCTGGCCGGCGCGGCCGCCTGCGCCATGCTGATCGTCGCCGGCGTCCAGAACGCGGGCATGAGCGGCGCCGCCCTGGCCACGCTGCATTGGCCCAACGCCTTGGTCTGCATGGGCAACATCCTGGTCATCGCCGCGCCGATGCTGGCGCTGACGGCCTTCGGACTGCGCGACGTCGATCTGCTTCGACCCGCGCCCACCGGCTTTGCGGCCGGACTGTTTTGTGGGGGCGTCGCGGCGACGGTCGACGGCTTGCACTGCTGGCAGGGGACCTACGCCTTCGTCGGTCCCTGGTTCACCCTGGCCATGCTGGTCAGCGGTGGGATCGGGGCCGGCGCGATCAAGCTGCTCGCCCGTCGCCGCCGCTTTCTGGCTTTAGCCGCGGAATGAAAAAGGCCTCCCGGATCGCTCCGGGAGGCCTCTTCGTCTTCTATCGCTAGATCAGCCTACTCGGCGGCGGCCTTGGCCGCGCCGGCGCCGAACTTGGCGTCCAGTTCGCCGGCCGTGTAGCGCTTGGCCATGGTCGCGGTCGAGATCGCCTTGATCTTGTCGGCGTGGCCGGCCGAGCCGAACTCGACGAAGCGCGCCTGGCAGACCTTACGCATGGCTTCCTTGGCCGGCTTCATGTAGGCGCGCGGGTCGAACTCGTGCGGCTTCTCGGCCAGCAGCTTGCGGATCGCGCCGGTGATGGCCATGCGGTTGTCGGTGTCGACATTGATCTTGCGCACGCCGTGCTTGATGCCGCGCTGGATCTCTTCCACCGGCACGCCCCAGGTCTGGGGCATCTCGCCGCCGTACTGGTTGATGATGTCCTGCAGGTCCTGCGGAACGCTGGACGAGCCGTGCATCACCAGGTGGGTGTTGGGCAGGCGGCGGTGGATTTCCTCGATCACGTTCATGGCCAGGACGTCGCCGTCCGGCTTGCGCGTGAACTTGTAGGCGCCGTGGCTGGTGCCCATGGCGATGGCCAGGGCGTCGACGCCGGTCGACTGCACGAAGTCGACAGCCTGATCCGGATCGGTCAACAGCTCGTCATGCGAGAGCTTGCCCTCGAAGCCGTGGCCGTCTTCGGCCTCGCCCATGCCGGTTTCCAGCGAGCCCAGCACGCCCAGCTCGCCCTCGACCGAGACGCCGCAGCTGTGGGCCATCTGGACCACCTTGCGGGTGACCTCGACATTGTACTCGTAGGTCGCCGGGGTCTTGGCGTCTTCCATCAGCGAGCCGTCCATCATCACCGAGGTGAAGCCGTACTGGATCGCCGTGGCGCAGGTCGCCGGGCCGTTGCCGTGGTCCTGGTGCATGCAGACCGGGATGTTCGGATAGATGTCGACCAGCGCGTCGATCATCTTGGCCAACATGATGTCGTTGGCGTAGTTCCGCGCGCCGCGCGAGGCCTGGATGATGACCGGCGAGTTGACGGCTTCCGCCGCCTCCATGATCGCCAGGCCCTGTTCCATGTTGTTGATATTGAAAGCGGGCAAGCCGTACTCATGCTCGGCGGCATGGTCCAACAGCTGGCGCAGCGTGATGCGAGCCACGTAGTTCTCTCCTGCAAGCGTTAAGTAGGTTGGGTCGTTTCTTGTTATTGGGGCCGTGACGCTTGTGCGTTCTCTGCCCGGATCATTCAGTCTTCAGTCCGGCGCGGATCTGCACGATCCGCGCCAGGACAAGTCTCTTTAGGCCTCGAGCGCCGCGACGCCCGGAAGGGTCTTGCCCTCCATCCATTCAAGGAACGCGCCGCCGGCGGTCGAGACGAAAGTAAAGTCCGCCGACACGCCCGCGTGGTTCAGTGCAGCGACAGTATCACCGCCGCCCGCGACTGCCACGAGTTTACCCGATTTCGCCAGCGATGCAGCGTGTTTTGCCGCCGAAACCGTCGCTTCGTCGAACGGAGGGACTTCGAACACACCAAGCGGGCCGTTCCAGATCAGGGTGTTGCTTGCGTCCATGGCCGTCAGCAGGCGCTTGGCGCTCTCGGGACCGGCGTCCAGAATGAGGTCGTCGGCCTGCACTTCGTTCAGCGGACGGACGGCGGTCTCGACGCCCGGCGCGACCTTCTTGGCCACGACAACGTCGACCGGCAGCAGCAGTTCGCAGCCGGCGGCGGCGGCCTTGGCGATGATCTCACGGGCGGTGTCGGCCAGGTCCTTCTCGCAGAGCGAGCCGCCGACGTCGTGACCCTGCGCGAACAGGAACGTGTTGGCCATGCCGCCGCCGATCGCCAGGCGATCCAGCTTGGCGACCAGGTTGTTGAGCAAATCGAGCTTGGTCGAGACCTTGGAGCCGCCGACGATGCCGATCACCGGCTTCTTCGGGTTGCCCAGCGCGGCGTCCAGGGCTTCCAGCTCGCGCTGCATCGACAGGCCCGGATAGGCCGGCAGCAGCTTGGCCAGGCCTTCGGTCGAGGCGTGGGCGCGGTGGGCGGCGCTGAAGGCGTCGTTGACATAGACGTCGCCGTTGGCGGCCAGGGCCTTGGCGAAGTCGGCGTCGTTGGTCTCTTCGCCGGCGTGGAAGCGGACGTTCTCCAGCAGGGCGACGCCGCCGTTCTCCAGGCCGTCGACGACCTTGGCGGCTTCAGCGCCGATGGCGTCCGAAGCGAAGGCCACCGGCTGTTCCAGCAGATTGGCCAGCGGTTCGGCCACGAAGGCCAGGCTCATCGCCGGCACGACCTTGCCCTTGGGGCGGTCGAAGTGGGCCAGCAGGACAACCTTGGCGCCTTGCTTGGACAGGTAGTGGATGGTCGGCAGCGCCGCGCGCAGGCGGGTGTCGTCGGTGATCTTGCCGCTGTCGACGGGGACGTTGAAGTCCACCCGGACCAGGGCGCGCTTGCCGGCGAGGTCGGCGGTGTCGAGGGTGCGGAAAGGCATCGAGTAGACCTCACAGGTTATGCGTGTAGCTCCACAGGGCTGTTCGGAAGGCGAACACCATGCAGACGCCGAAGAGGCAGAGGACCGCCACGGTCGCGGCGATCTCTAGAGGGTGACGGTCGCGCTCGGCAAGAAGCCTCCGCGCCCGAAGCGAGAAGATCCACACCCAGGCCACGGCCAAGGCGGAAAGCAGGATCCAGCCGGGCAAATTGGCCAGGCTGTACTTGGCCGGGACGCGGTCGCGATAACCATCCAGCCACATCAGCACGCCGGCGAATGCGCCCGGCAGAGCCACCAGGCCGAACGCGCCCAGATAGGCGACCGGGGCGGCTGTCACGGCCAGCAGGGCGAGGATGAGCCAGCGCTTCATGCGATCCGCCAAGCAAAACCCCCGTCCTTGGAGGGACGGGGGTCTTTCAGGCTCTTAGAGGAACTTGGCCATCTCGAGGGCCGTGTCGCTCATGCGGGTCGCGAAGCCCCACTCGTTGTCGTACCAGGACAGGACGCGGACCAGCTTGCCCTCGATGACTTGCGTCTGGGGCAGGGCGGCGGTCGAGCTGGCGGCGATGTGGTTCAGGTCCGACGAGACCAGCGGGTCGGTCGTCGTGAACAGCACGCCCTTCATGTCGCCGTCGGCGGCGGCCTTCAGGGCCGTGTTGATCTCTTCCACCGTGGTGTCGCGGGTCGGCACGACCTTCAGGTCGATGACCGAGACGTTCGGGGTCGGGACGCGGATCGACGAGCCGTCCAGCTTGCCCTTCAAGGCCGGCAGGACCAGGCCCAGGGCCTTGGCGGCGCCGGTCGAGGTCGGGATCATGCTCAGGGCCGCGGCGCGGGCGCGGTAGAGGTCCTTGTGCATGGTGTCCAGCGTCGGCTGGTCGCCGGTGTAGCTGTGGATCGTGGTCATGTAGCCACGCTCGATGCCGACCAGGTCGTGCAGGACCTTGGCCACCGGGGCCAGGGCGTTGGTGGTGCACGAGCCGTTCGAGACGACGATGTCGTCAGCGGTCAGGGTCTCGTGGTTGACCTTGTAGACGATGGTCTTGTCGGCGCCGTCGGCCGGGGCCGAGACCAGCACGCGCTTGGCGCCGGCTTCCAGGTGCAGGGCGGCCTTGTCGCGGGCGGTGAAGATGCCGGTGCACTCGAACGCGATGTCGACGCCCAGTTCCTTGTGCGGCAGGTCCTTCGGGTCACGGATCGCGGTGACCTTGATCTTGCCCATGCCGACATCGATCCAGTCCTCGCCCGACGTGACCGTGCCGGGGAAGCGGCCGTGCACGCTGTCGTAGCGCAGCAGGTGGGCGTTGGTCTCGACCGGGCCCAGGTCGTTGATGGCGACGACCTCGATGTCGCGGCGGCCATGCTCGGCGATGGAGCGCAGGACCAGACGTCCGATGCGGCCGAAGCCGTTGATGGCGACGCGAATAGCCATGGGTCTTTCTCCTGTTATGACCGCCGTGTCGGGTTCGACCGGCGTTCCCTATTTGGGGTGGCGTTTTGCGGGGGAAAGACGCGAAGTCAAGGCCTGAGAAACTGAGACCGCCCAGATGAATGCTGCTATGGGCTCAGCATCGCCCAAATCTCGCCCCGACGACTGGCATAGACGGGGCCCATCTATATGTTGCGTCGCATGATTGGAATTCGCCGATGATCCCGGCCGACGGTACGGCCCTCGACCTCGCCGTGCGCCGCCTGGAGCGTGCGGTCGGGGCGCTGGAACAGCGTCTCGCGGCCAAGGCGGCCGAAGCCGTCCGCGCGCCCGCGCCGGCCCCGACGTCGGCCGAGCCTGGTCTTTTCGACGACCAGGAACGCATCCGCCTGATCGCCGACCTGGACGCCGCCCGCGAGCGCGAAAAGGCGCTGGAGGAAGCCGGCGAGCAGGCCTCGGCGGCCCTGGGCCGCGCCATCGCCGAGATCCGCTCGGCCCTGGGCGACGAGTCCGTGGCCAACGACGACCATGCGCACGATGACGACGAGACGGCCGCGCCGGCTCAGGACGAGGATCTGTTCGCCGATCCCAAGGAGGGCTGACCGATGGCGCAGGTGACCATCCACGTGAACGGCCGCCCCTACATGGTCGGCTGTGAGGACGGCCAGGAGCCGCACCTGACGGAACTCGCGCGCCTCTTCGACCGCCAGGTCCGCCAGGTCAGCAGCGACGTCGGCCAGCTGGGCGAGACCCGGCTCTTCCTGATGGGCGCCCTGCTGCTGGCCGACGAGCTGTCGGACATGAAACTGCGCCTGGCCCACGCCAACGCCGAGATCAGCCGCCTGAACCAGGAAGGCACCAAGGCCGAGATCGCGGCCATCCGGGCGCTGGATGCGGCGGCGGAAAAGATCGAGAAACTGGCGGCGGAGTAGTCTCAGCCGTCGAACTCGACATCGACCTCTCGCCCGCCGTGAAAAATCCGGTCGATCACGACAGCGTTGGGCGTGACGTGGAAGGCGATTTCGGTTTTTCGCTCGAAACCTAGAAGCCTGAGACCAGGCCGAATGTCGTCGCGCCGGTGACCCTGCTCGGGAAAGCTCGCGAGATTGGCGCAGCGCTTTTCTATCCGCGCGATGTAGGCCATGGCGGCGTTCGGTGCGCCGCGCTCGGCTATGTATCGATAGAGTTCGAAAAGATCGTCGCGCGCTCGGGCGAGAGGACGATCTTTCGCGTCACGGCTTGGTCTTCAGGCGATCAGCATGGTGGGCGCGGATCGAAGCGAAGACCTCAGCTGCGTCGATGACTCGGTTCGGATCGTCGAGCATCGCGTCATATACGGGGGCGACGTCTTCGCGCAGCCAGCGTTCCACAGCCGCGTCTCGTTCCTGCAGGGCGCGCACGCCAGCGCGAACGACTTCGCTGGCGGACGCATAGGTTCCCGCCGCGACGAGGTCGTCGATGTAGCGTGACTGTTCGGCGGGCAGGCTGACGGTGCGTTTGCTGACGGTGGTCATGTGGGCCTCCGCCACGACGATATCAGGCGGTATGAAGGATGCATACCGCTGTCTGCGTCACACCGCCCCTGGCTTTCCCACCGCCGAACCCCTATCTTGTTCAGCGGCGGGTCTTGCTGTGGCTCTCGTCGAAGATTTCTATTCCCAGGGACCTTAATCTCTCTATCGGGACCTGTTCCCTCCCGTGGCCGTGGCTGCGGGAACACGGGGCCCACCTGTAACTAACAGGTTCGAGTGGATTGAAACGTCTTCACGGTTCTTCGCGGCGCCGCCACCTTTCTTCCTTCAAAGCCGCTATAGACGGGCGATGACCATCGCCGATCCCCTCGCGGCCAAGATCGCGCTGCGCGTCTTCCTGCGGAACCAGCGCAAGCAACTGGCCCTCGAACATCCCGAAGCCGACTGGATGATCGCCGAAGTGGCGCGCGAGCCGCTGGCGAAGCTGTTCCCGAACCCCAAGGGCAAGATCGCCGCCCTGTATCACGGGCTCGGCTCGGAGGTTTCGCCGCGTATCCTGGCCGACCAACTGGCGGAAGCGGGCTGGGACCTGGCGCTGCCGGCGGTGCTGGACAAGGACGACGGCGAGATGGTGTTCCGGCGCTGGGACCGGACGGCGCCGCTGGTCCATGACGCCATCGGCCTGCGCAGTCCTTCGTCAGAGGCCTCGGTGGTCCAGCCCGATCTGGTGATCACCCCGCTGCTGGCCTTCCAGCGCGATGGCCTGCGGCTGGGGCAGGGCGGCGGCTACTACGACCGGGCGCTGGAAGCGCTGCGGGCCGAGAAGACGGTCTTCGCCCTGGGCCTGGCCTACAGCGGCCAGCAGGTGGAAAATCTGCCGCACGAGCCGCATGATCAAAGGCTGGACGCCATTCTCACCGAAAAAGAGTATATGGCCGTCAATGACATGAGCCGCTGACGGCTCGATCCAAGGACTTTCGATGCGTTTCGCCTTCTTCGGCGATGTCGTCGGCAAGTCGGGCCGCGACGGCCTGGCCGACCATCTGCCCGATCTTCGCCGCCGGCTCTCCCTCGAGTTCGTGATCATCAACGCCGAGAATGCGGCGGCCGGTTTCGGCATCACCGAGAACACCGCCCGCGAGCTGTTCGAGGCCGGCGCCGACTGCCTGACTCTGGGCAATCACAGCTGGGACCAGCGCGAGGCCCTGACCTATATCGTCCGCGAGCCGCGCCTGATCCGCCCGGCCAACTATCCGATCCTGTCGGATGCCCCGGGCCGGGGCAGCCATCTGTTCCAGACCGACAGCGGCAAGACGGTGTTCGTGGTCAACCTGCTGGGCCGGGTCCACATGGACGCCATGGACGATCCGTTCGCCGCCGCCGACCGTGAGCTGGACAAGGCCCCGCTGGGCCAGGTGGCCGACGCGGTGATCGTCGACATGCACTGCGAGGCCACATCCGAGAAGATGGCCATGGGCCACTATTGTGACGGCCGCGCCTCGCTGGTGGTCGGCACCCACACCCACGTCCCGACCGCCGACTGCCAGGTCCTGCCGGGCGGCACCGCCTATCAGACCGACGCAGGCGCCTGCGCCGACTATGACAGCGTGATCGGCAACCAGAAGGACGAGCCGCTGCGCCGCTTCACCACCAAGATCAGCGGTGGCCGTTACACGCCGGCCTCGGGTCCGGCGACGGTGTGCGGCGTGTTCGTCGAGACCGACGATCGCACCGGTCTGGCGGTGCGCGTCGAGCCGATCCGCGTAGGCGGGCGTCTGCAGCAGAGCATTCCCGAGGTCTAATCGCGGATCATCTCCAGCCAGTCGGGCGTCTTGGCACCTGCGGGGATATCGTTCGCCATCGAAGCCTTCGACCAGCAGGCGGCGAGCGCCTGGGCGGTCGCTCGCCGCCATTGATCCAGAGGACCGAGCTGATCCTGGAAGGTCGCCAGGACCACGCCGCCTTTGAGGTGGAACGGGCCTCTCACGATGGTGACGCCGGCATCGTAGATGACGTCGATCGAGGCGTTCTCGTTTGAGTTCTGCATGCGCACGGGAAGATCGGCCAGGGCGTCCGCCGCCTTTCCCAGCGCCGGACATGTCCTGCCGTCGATCCAGTCGGTCGAGTCGCGTTGCTCGGCGATCCAAAACGGGGGCGCGGCGTCTGAAGTCACCCGGCTCAGCAGCATGACGCCTTGTGCGGTCGATCGGCCGCCGAACCAGGACACCTGGTACCAGGGGCGAACGGCCGTCGTGCGTTGCGGCTGGGGCGGTGCGCTCGAGGCCGATACGAGGAGGCTGGCGGCGATCGCTGCCCAAGCCATTCACGTCTCCTTGCGGTCGCTGGGGGTCTTTCGGCAAGGTCGCGCAACTTGCGCATGAGCGAAAGCGCATCCTTCGACTGCGCTTAGCTTGCGACTGTCACGGATCGAGTCTTTGATCGGCTCCCTACGCCAACGGAGACACCGCCATGACCGACGCCCTCTACACCGCCAAGGCCCACGCCGTGGGCGGCCGCCAAGGCACCGCCAAGACCGACGACGGCCACCTGGACGTGACGCTGGGCTATCCCAAGTCGCTCGGCGGCGACGGCAGCGGCACCAATCCTGAGCAGCTGTTCGCGGCCGGTTATGGCGCCTGCTTCCTGGGCGCGCTGGGCCTGGTCGCCCGCAACACCGGCGTCAAGCTGGGCGAGCACAGCCTGGACAGCGAAGTCGACCTGATCAAGGACGAGACCAGCTTCCACATCGCCGTGCGCCTGAAACTGAACGCGCCGGAGCTGGACCGCGAGACGGCTCTGAAGCTGCTGCACACCGCCCACGAGGTCTGCCCGTACTCGAAGGCGACCCGCGGCAATGTCGATGTGCAGCTTGAGGTCGCCTAAGGCGCGCTAGGCGAAGTGTGAGCGGTTCGCCGCCCGAGCGCGCCGCAAAGCATCAAGCCTCCGGGAAGAACTTGAAGAAGGGCTCGGCCTCGGTCAGCACGCGCTGCACCGACGGCCGGTCCTTCAGCCGTTCCAGATATTCCAGGCACAGCGGCCAGCGGCCGTCGAAGGCCTGGACCTTGTCGGCATAGAACAGCGCCGGGAACGCCGCGCAGTCGGCCAGGCCGAAGTCGCCGCACATCCATGAGCGGCCATCGGCCAGCACGCTCTCCAGGTGATCGCAGGCCTGGGCCAGCTGGCCGTAGGCCTCGTCGACGCCGAAACCGTCCTTGGCTTCCGGCGGACGCAGGCGGTCGGCGACGATCTTCTGCATCGGCGTCTGGACGTAGTTGTCGAAGAACCGGTCCCAGAACCGCATCCGCCAGGCAAAATCCGGATTGCTCGGCGTGAATCGCACGCGACCTGGATAGTGGGCGTCCAGATAGTCGAGGATGACCGTGGTCTCGATCACCGTCTCGTCGCGGGCGCCATCCCGCAGGGCCGGCATCTTGCCCATCGGCGACAGCCTCAGGAACGCCTCGCGCCCGGCCGGATCGCCCAGATCGACCAGCACGTTCTCGAACGCTATGTCGTTCTCGTAGAGGCCGATCAGCACCTTCCAGCAGAACGAGGCCAGAGGGTGGGCGTGCAGCGTCAGGCTCATGGCGGTCGCTCCCAAACACTTAAGTAATTGCCTAACTATATCGACCATCAGCGTTACGCAATACCCCTCGGGGGTGACAAAACCCGCCCTCGGACGCTAGAAGCGCCCACACTCCATTTTTCAGATCAGAGACAGAGCCTCCGAATGGCCGGCCACTCGAAATTCAAGAACATCATGCACCGCAAGGGCCGCGCCGATGCCGCGCGCTCCAAGCTGTTCTCCAAGCTGTCGCGGGAAATCACCGTCGCGGCCAAGACCGGCCTGCCCGATCCGGCTATGAACCCGCGCCTGCGCCTGGCCGTGAACAACGCCAAGGCCGAAAGCCTGCCCAAGGACGTCATCGACCGCGCGATCAAGAAGTCGCAGATGGGCGACGCGGCCGACTATTCGGAAATCCGCTACGAAGGCGTCGCCGCCGGTGGCGTCGGCATCATTGTCGAGGTCCTTACCGACAACAAGAACCGCGCCGCCGCCAACGTCCGGTCCTACTTCACCAAGATCGGCGGCAACATGGGGGCCACCGGTTCGGTGACCTTCAACTTCGATCACGTCGGCCAGATCACCTACCCGGCCAAGGCCGCGTCGGAAGACGACATGATGGAAGCCGCCATCGAGGCCGGCGCCGATGACGTCACCTCGGACATGGGCGAGGAAGGCGAAGGCCACACCATCTACACCGCCTTCGAGAGTTTGAACGAAGTAGCCGCCGCCCTGGAAGCCAAGTTCGGCGCGGCGTCGAACACCAAGATCGCCTGGCGTCCGAAGATGCAGGTGCCGGTCACCGGCGACAGCGTCGCCACCTTGATGAAGCTGCTCGACCTGCTGGACGACGACGACGACGTCCAGAACGTCTACTCGAACGAAGACATCAGCGACGAAGACCTGGCCAAGCTGGGTTGATGACCATGTCCCGCACCTTGAACGCCCTGGAAGTCGTCGATCTTCCGGGCCTGCCCAACCATTATCGTGGCAAGGTGCGGGACAATTACGACCTGCCGGACGGTCGCCGGGTGATCGTCGCGTCGGACCGGCTCAGCGCCTTCGACCTCAACCTGTGCGCCGTGCCGTACAAGGGCCAGGTGCTGACCCAGACGGCGCGCTACTGGTTCGACGTCACGGGCGACATCTGCCCCAACCACGTCGTGGCCTATCCGGACCCGAACGTGCTGATCGGCCAGCGGCTGGAGATGCTGCCGGTCGAGCTGGTGGTGCGGGGTTATCTGGCCGGGACCACCTCAACCTCGATCCTGACGCTGTACAACAAGGGCGAGCGCCAGATGTACGGCGTCACTCTGCCCGACGGTCTGCGCGCCAACCAGCGCCTGCCGCAGCCGATCCTCACCCCCACCAGCAAGGCCGCCGACGGCGACCATGACGCGCCACTTTCGCCCGCCCAGATCCTGGAGCAGGGCCTGCTGACGGCCGAGCAATGGGACACGCTGGGCGCCTACGCCCTGGCCCTGTTCGCGCGCGGGCAGGAGCTAGCGGCTCAGCGCGGCCTGATCCTGGCCGACACCAAGTACGAGTTCGGCCTAGACGCGGATGGCCGCATCGTGCTGGCCGACGAGATCCACACGCCCGACAGCAGCCGCTTCTGGAAGGCCGCGACTTACGAGGCCCGGTTCGAGGCTGGCGAGCGCCCCGACAGCTTCGACAAGGACTTCGTCCGCGCCTGGGTGGCCCAGCGCTGCGACCCCTACAACGACCCGATCCCGGAAATCCCCGAAGACCTGATCCGTCAAACCTCGGACGTCTATATCGAGGCGTTCGAGACGATCACGGGCCAGACCTTCGCCAAGCCCGACGCGGCCGAGCCGGTGCTCGACCGCGTGCGGCGCAACCTGGACAGCTACCTGGTCGGCTAAGGGATCACTCAAGCTCCCCGCTCGTTACAGCCGGCATGGACTGGCTGCTGTCTCCCTACGACTACCTTCCCATCGTCGGCGCGGTGATCGCCGGCGGGGCGATCGGGCTGGAGCGCGAATATCGCAGCCGGCCCGCCGGCCTGCGCACCCACGTGCTGGTCGCCCTGGCCTCGTCTCTGTTGATGATGGCCGCCGTTCACCAAGTGCGGTGGATGAGCGACACGCCGATGGAGGTCGTGCGGATCGACCCGGTGCGGATGGCCCACGGCGTGCTGACCGGTGTCGGCTTTCTCTGTGGCGGGGTGATCTTCCAGCAGGGCTTCTCGGTCCACGGCCTGACCACGGCAGCCTCCCTGTGGATAACTTCGGCCATAGGCACCCTGTTCGGTGTCGGTCTGTACGGCCTGGCGGTGGTTGGCACGGTGATCGCCCTGGTGGTCCTGAGCGCCGCCCGCTTCCTCGACCATCGCCTGCCGCAGAAGAACTTCGCCGAGATCCGCGTGCGGTCGCGCCGCGAGGCGATGCTGCGCGAGAGCGATTTCCGCGACCTGCTGGGCGCGTTCGAGCTGAAAGGCGCGCGGTTGGATCAACGGTTGGTCGACGGCGGGGCGATCTTCGAGCTGTCGGGCATGTTCTCGGGGAAAGATACCTTGCCGCTGTCGGCGGTGGCCGACCGGCTGCGCGAGGACCCTCGGATCGTCGAGTTCGATATCCTTCCCCGTAAGGACTGATCTTCTCCCCGTCACAGCGTGCCGCTAGACTGCGTCACATGGTTCTGCGGGTTCACATCGACACCGACTGCGGCGTGGACGACGCCTTGGCGCTGGCCCTGCTGGCGCGCGCGCGACAGGCGGTCGAGGTGGTCTCGGTCTCGGCCGTGTTCGGCAACACCTATGTGGATCAGGCGGCGGCCAATGCCCGGGGCGTACTGCGCCTCGCCGGCTGCGGGGCCGAGGTCTATATCGGGGCCGGCGCGGGGTTGGCCAAGCGCCGGGTCGAGCGCATGCGGCCGGCCCACGGCGTCGACGGCCTGAACGGCGCGGGCTTCTCCCAGCGCTGGAAACTGCCCGAGCTGGAACGCGGCCACTCCGCCAACTTCCTGGCCTTCGCCGCCCGTCGCAAGCTGGGTGGCCTGTTTCTGGGGCCGCTGACCAACCTGGCCAAGGCCTCGCTGGAAGACCCCGCCGCCTTCCGCGACTGGCGCCCGACGATCGTGGCCGGCGCCTTCGCCGTCGAGGGCAAGGCCAAGGGCGGCGCCGACTTCAACAGCTGGAGTGATCCGGAGGCCCTGCAGCGCACCCTGGAGGCCGGGGTCATGCCGCGCCTGATGCCGCTGGACGTCAGCCACCAGGTCCAGGTCACGGCCGACGACCTGGCAAAGGGCGCGGTCTGCTGCGGCTCGCCCCTGTCCCAGCGCCTGACCAAGGCCGCCCAGGCCTATATCGCCTTCCACCAGCAAGTCTGGGGCGGCGAGGGCTGTCGGCCGCACGACGCCGTGGCCGCCGCCAGCCTGGTCGCGCCCGAGCTCTTCACCTTCGAGCCGGCCCGCCTGCGGGTGATCGTCGACGGCGAGCGCCTGGGCCGGGTCGAGCGCATCGACGGCGCGCCCAATGCCGAGGTCTGCACCGGCCTCGACATCGCCGCCGTCAAGCGCCTGATCCTGGGCGGGCTGTTCGGCTGGAGCGCCGTGGAAGCCGCCTAGTGCGGCAAGCCCCACTGGGCGGCGCGTTCGCGGACCAGATCGCGCATGAACTGGTCCAGCTCGGCCAGGCGGCGGTCCATTTCCGACACCGGCACGCCGTTCCACACAGCGTGGTCATAGGCCGAGCGCGCCTCGCGCAGACTTTCGCCGGCCTGGTAGCGCTCGGTTATGTAGAGGGTCTCGAGGAGCTTGGTCGGGCGGTCGATCTTCTCGTGCTTCATCGACCAGTAGCTGACCATGTACTCGGTCAGGATCCCATCGTCCGACGTACTCACCATCGTCCGTCTCCCTATCGTTGGAGCCAAGATAGGGAGGCGGAGCGACGGTTCCAGGGCAAAAACGCGCGTTACTTCCCGCCCGCATAGTCCTTGATCAGGGCGTACAGGAAGTCGCGGCCGTCATAGAGCGACTTGACCCGGACGCGCTCATTCAGGCCGTGGATGCCGTCGCCGTCCGAGCTGCCGAAGATGCCGGACACGCCGTAGGTCGGGATGCCGGCGGCGTTGGTGTGAACGCCGTCGGTGGCGCCGGTCAGCAGGATCGGCACCACGGGAACGCCGGGCCACAGCTTGGCGGCCTGCTTCTCGATCGGGCCCATGATCGCGGGCGTCAGGGGCGGGGGCGGCGAGACGCTGTTGGGCTCGTGAGCCAGGGTTACGGCGACCGGATCGGCGGCCAGTTCGGCCAGCTTGGCGCGGACTTCCTCGGTCGGCGTGCCGGGCAGGATGCGGCAGTTGACGTTGGCGGTGGCGCGCTGGGGCAGGGCGTTGGGCGCATGGCCGGCATTGACCATGGTCGCAACGCAGGTGGTGCGCAGCATCGAGTTCCACATCGGGTCGGCGGCGACGGCCTTCAGCGCTGCCGGGTCATTGATGTCGGCCACCAGGGCCTTCATCGCCGCGGCCTGCTCGGGGTTCACGCGGGCCTGCATCTTGGTGAAGTAGCCGCGCGTGGCGTCGTTGAAGCGCGCCGGGAAGCCGTAGGCGCCGATGCGGTCCAGGGCCGCCGACAGCTGGTAGATGGCGTTGGCCGGCACCGGGCGGCTGGAGTGGCCGCCGGGATTGGTCACGGTCAGGGTAAAGTCCTGATAGACCTTCTCGCCGCCCTGAACCTCCAGCACGACCGGCTTGTCGTGCTCGTCCAGCAGGCCGTCGGCGCCTTCGTTCAGGGCGAACTCGGCGTCGACCAGCGGGCGGTGGTTCTTCACCAGGTCCTCGATGCCGTTATAGGCCTCGCTCTCCTCGCCGCAGGTGAGGGCCAGCTTGATGTCGCGCTTGGGCTTGTAGCCGGCCTGCTTGAGGCGGATCAGGCTGTCGACCCAGATGGCCGCCTGGGCCTTGTCGTCCGACGTGCCGCGCCCGAAGAAGTAGCCGTTCTCCTCGACCAGCTTGAACGGGTCGCGGGTCCAGTCGGCGCGGTTGGCCTCGACCACGTCGATGTGGGCCAGGAGGAGCATGGGCTTGGACTTGGCGTCGGTCCCGTGGAGGATCGCCACCAGGCTGCCTTCCTTGGGGTGGCCGTCGGCGACCACGACCTTGACGTCGGCCTCGGGGAAACCGGCCGTCTTCAGCCGTGCGCCCATCGCTTCGGCGGCGGCGGTGCAGCTGCCGACCGACAGGGTGGTGTTGATCTCGACCAGCTCCTTGTAGAGGTCGCGGAAGGCCAGCTGGTCGGGGCGGACGGTCTTGGGCGGCTCGGCCGTCTGCGCGTGAGCCAGAACCGGCGCGGCCAGAAGCGCCGCCGTCATCATCCAAACCGACCGTTTCATCCGTACTCTCCCCAATGAAGCTTGGGCGGGAGGAGAGCCCGGCAAGACGCGCCGCGCAAGGGCCGCCGTTTACCGCTCGTTAGCAATACAGGGGCTTTTCCTGAAGCGCGGATCAGACGATGTTGCGAGAACACATGATGAACGCCATTCGCATCCTCGGACTCGATCCTGGCCTCCGCCGCACCGGCTGGGGCGTCGTCAGCGTGCTCGGCTCGCGGGTGACGCATGTGGCCCATGGCGTGATCGCGCCCGATGAGAAGGCCGCTTTCTCGGACCGCCTCTTGCATCTCTTTGAAGGCATCTGCGCGGTGATCGAGCAGCACAAGCCCGATGAGGCGGCGGTCGAGGAGACCTTCGTCAACACCAACGCCCAGTCGACGCTCAAGCTGGGCCACGCCCGCGCGGCGGCGATGATCGCGCCGGCCCGCGCCGGGCTGCTCGTGGCCGAATATTCCAACGCCATGGTCAAGAAGGCGGTGGTCGGGACCGGCGGCGCCGACAAGGCCCAGGTCGCCTTCATGATCGCGCGGATCCTGCCGACGGCCGGTTCACCGACCGCTGACGCCGCCGACGCCCTGGCGGTCGCCATCGCCCACGCCCACGCTCGCACCGCCCGGAGAGTCGCATGATCGGACGTCTGCGCGGCGCCGTCGCCGAGGTCGGCGAGGAAGAGGCCCTGATCGACGTCATGGGCGTCGGCTATGTCGTCCGCTGCGGCCACCGCACGCTGCAACGCCTGCCGGCCCTGGGCGACGAGACGCTGCTGCATATCGAGAGCCAGTGGAGCGAGAGCGCCGGCCTGCGCCTCTATGGTTTCGCCACGCGCGAGGACCGCAAGGCGTTCGTGCTGCTCCAGGCGATCCAAGGCGTCGGGCCCAAGGCCGCCATGGCCGTGCTGGACGTGCTGTCGCCGGCTGAGCTGGCCAGCGCCGTCGCTCGCGAAGACAAGGCCGCCGTCGGTCGCGCCAGCGGCGTGGGGCCGAAACTCGCTCTGCGCATCGTCACCGAGCTGAAGGACAAGCCGATCACGGACGGACCGGTGCTGATGACCGCGCCGACCTCCGCCAAGACCACCCCCGCCAAGCCCGCGCCAACCGGTGACGCCGTCGCCGCCCTGATGGGCCTGGGCGTCGCCGAAGTGAACGCCCGTCGCGTCGTCGAGGCCGCCGCCGTGCAGCTGGGTGAAGAGGCCACCGTCCAGGCGCTGATCAAGGCCGGCCTGCAGGAGCTGGGCCGGTGACCCGGATCATCTCCGGCGATCCCCAGCACGGCGACCAGGTCCCGGCGACCGACCGCGCCCTGCGACCCCAGACCTTGGCCGAGTTCGTCGGCCAGGAGCAGGCCAAGGGCAATCTCCGCATCTTCATCGAGGCCGCCAAGGGCCGGGGCGAGTCCCTCGACCACGTGCTGTTGTTTGGCCCCCCGGGCCTGGGCAAGACCACCCTGGCCCAGATCGTCGCCCGCGAGCTGGGCGTGAACTTCCGCGCCACCTCGGGGCCGGTGCTGAACAAGCCCGGCGACCTGGCCGCGATCCTGACCAATCTCGAGCCGAACGACGTCCTGTTCATCGATGAGATCCATCGCCTGTCCTCGAACGTCGAGGAGATCCTCTATCCGGCCATGGAGGATCACGTGCTGGACCTCGTGATCGGCGAGGGACCATCGGCGCGCTCGATCCGCATCGACCTGGCCCCCTTCACCCTGGTGGCCGCCACGACGCGGGCGGGCATGCTGGCCACGCCGCTGCGCGACCGCTTCGGCATTCCGATCCGCCTCGAGTTCTACACCCCGGCCGAGCTGCGCCACGTGCTGCTGGGCGCGGCCCGCAAGATGGGCGCGCCGCTGTCTGAAGACGGCGCCGATGAGATCGCCAAGCGCGCCCGGGGCACACCGCGTGTCGCCGGCCGGCTGCTGCGCCGCGTGCGCGACTTCGCCACCGCCGATGGCGCGGCCGTCATCGACCGCAAGGCCGCCGGCCTGGCCCTGGCTCGCCTGGAGGTGGACGAAGTGGGCTTGGACAGCCTGGACCGCCGCTACCTGCGCGCCATGATCGAGCACTATGGCGGCGGCCCCGTGGGCGTGGAGACCATCGCCTACGCCATCGCCGAGGCCCGCGACGCCGTCGAGGACGTCATCGAGCCCTATCTGATGCAGCAGGGCTTCATCCAGCGCACGCCGCGCGGCCGCATGGCCTGCGGCAAGGCCTATCTCCACCTGGGCCTGACCCCGCCCGCCGCCCCGCCGGGGACGACGCAGGGCGCGCTGTTCGACGAGTAGCCGCCATGCGCCGGACCGTCGTCGCGCTGCAGGTCGCCGCCACCCTGGTCCTATCGGTTCTGGCCATAGGCGCGGCGGGCGGCTCGTCCTCGGCGATGATCCTGCAGGTGGCCGCCGGTGTCGTCGGCGCACTTGTGGCGCTGGTCGCGGCGTGGATCGTCCGGCCGCCGGGACGCATCGTCGGCTACGGCCTGCTGGCCCTGGTCCTCGCCGTCGAAGCCTTCGTCCTGGTCGCCGGGGTCTCGATGGAAGGCGTCCGCCGCTGGATCGCGCTCGGGCCGATCCAGCTGCACGCTGCCTCACTGTTGGTCCCTCTGGCCGCCTGGACCGGCGCCCGGCGCCTCGACGCCATCGCCGCCGCTTTGCTCGCCGCGATCCTGGCCGTGCTGGCGGCCCAGCCCGACGCAGCGGCCGTCCTGGCCCTGACCCTGGGCGTCGGCGCTGTAGCCCTGATCGACAAGGCCAAGCGCCGCTGGGGTCTGGGCGTCGCCGCCGTCGGCGCGGTCTGCGCAGGTTGGGCCCTGAGCCGTCCCGATCCGCTGCCGGCCGTCGACCATGTCGAGCTGGTCGTGCGCAAATCCCTCGAAGCCTCACCGACCCTGGGCGCCCTGGCCCTCGTCGCCCTGATCGCCGTGCCGATGGCCATGCTCTGGCCCCGCCGCACCCCGGCGACCCTAGCTCTCGCCGCCGCCTGGTCCGGCTTCGTCCTGGCCAACCTGATCGCCAACTACCCTGCGCCGGTGATCGGAGCGGGGGCGTCGCCGGTGCTGGGCTGGCTGCTGTCGATTGGATTGGCGTCCGGCGCGACGCGAGCTAAGCAGTCCCCATGACCACCCCGCCCGAACCCACAGCCGGCGTGTTCTCCGGCCGCGAGCATCAGCTGCCGGTGCGGATCTATTACGAGGACACCGACTTTTCGGGGATCGTTTATCACGCCAACTACCTGCGCTATCTGGAGCGGGGGCGGAGCGACTTCTTCCGGATGGTGGGGATCTCGCACACCGAGCTGGCCCAGGCCGACACCGCCTTCGCGATCATCCACATGACGCTGGACTTCAAGCGCTCGGCGCGGATCGACGACGCCCTGGTGGTGCGCACGACCTATGACCGGGTGAAAGGCGTGCGGCTGTACGTCACCCAGAAGGTCACGCGCGGCGACGAGGTGCTGCTGGAGGCCAAGGGCGAGGCGGTCTGCATCACCCTGGATGGGCGTCCACGCCGTCCGACGGCCCAGATGCTCGCCCAGTTGGCGCCCTGGCTCGCCACGGAAGAGAACTAAGCTGCGATGATTTTCGGGATCCCCGTAAGATTGTCATAGTTTCACCCAAGCGTCGCTTCATGCCATACGGCGCGTGACAAGTGTTTCAGACGCCCCAACGGAGCCATAACCCGCATGGACGCCTCGGCAGCCGCCCCGAATTTTTCGTTCTTCGCCCTTTTCATGCAGGCCGACTGGGTCGTGAAGGGCGTGATGATCGGCCTTATCCTGGCTTCGCTGGGATCGTGGGCCGTGATCCTGGACAAGCTGTTCCGCTTCGCGAACCTGAACCGCGCCGCCGACCGCTTCGAGGAGCAGGTCACCGGCGGGCGTTCGCTGGAGGATGTCGCGGGTGAGGCCGGCGCCAATCCGCGCCACGCCCTGCCGCGCATGCTGCAGGCCGCCCTCAAGGAATGGCGCGACGCCAAGGCCAAGGGGACGATGAGCGAGAATCAGGCCGCGTTCCTGATCGCCCGCATCGACCGCATCCTGGACACCCAGATCGCCCGCGAGAACAGCAAGGTCGAAGAGGGCCTGGGCAGCCTGGCCATCGTCGCCACGGCCAGCCCGTTCATCGGCCTGTTCGGCACGGTCTGGGGCATCATGCACGCCTTCCAGAGCATCGCCTTGTCGAAGAACACCTCGCTGGCCGTCGTGGCCCCGTCGATCGCCGAGGCGCTGTTCGCCACGGCCGTCGGCCTGATCGCCGCCATTCCGGCCTATATCGCCTACAACAAGTTCTCGACCGACGCGGGCAAGTACGCCGGCCGCCTGGAAGGCTTCGCCGACGACCTGTCGACCGCGATCCAGCGTCGCCTGTCGGAACGGGCGTAACCGATGTCGATGTCGTCCGGCGACGCCTTCGCCACCAACAGCGGCCGTGGCCGCCGCCGCCGGGGTCGCCGCTCGCGCGGGGCCCTGTCCGAGATCAACGTCACCCCGCTGGTCGACGTGATGCTGGTGCTGCTGATCATCTTCATGATCAGCGCCCCGCTGCTGACCGCCGGTGTGCCGCTGGAGCTGCCCAAGACCGAGGCCGCCGCCCTGCAGAACCAGGAAGAGCCGATCACGGTGTCGATCCGCAAGGACGGCGGCATCTTCGTCGGCGAGAAGCAGATCCCGTTCGAGAACCTGGCGCCGGGCATCACGGCCATCGCCGGCAGCGGCTACGACAAGCCGATCTTCGTGCGCGCCGATGGCGGGGCGACCTATTCGGTCGTCGCCCAGGTGATGGCGGGCCTGTCGAACGCCGGCTTCAACAAGATCAACCTGATCACCGAGACTGGCGGTCCCTCTTCGGGCCAAGCGCCGAAAGACGCCCAGCCGGAGGGCGCGGGCGCCTTGCGGCCCGCGCAGTAGGATCGGCATGAGCGTCCGTCGCGAACAGACGATCTCTCCGGGCCTGCTGGCCTCGATCGCGCTGCATGGCGCGGTCGCGGCGCTGATCGCATTCGGCCTGCCGTGGAAGCAGGCCAAGCCGATCACCATCGGCGAGTCGGTGCCGGTGACCATCGTCACCAACGGTCCGACCAATGTGCGGCCGGCCGAGGAGGCCCTGGAAGAGCAGACGGCTCAGGCGCCGGATCCTGTTCCCGAGGCCACGCCGCAGCCGCCGGCCCCGACGCCCGCGCCGACTCCGACGCCGGCACCCGCGCCGCCGCCGAAGCCCGCTCCGACGCCCAAGCCCACGCCGACCCCGACGCCAGCCAAGCCCAAAGAGACCAAGAAGAGCGACAACGACTTCTTCGCCTCGATGGAAGCCTCGATCGCCAAGTCCAAGAAGGCGACCGGCAAGCCGACCGCCAACGCCCCCAAGGGCCCGGCCCGCGCGGAGACCTCGGTCTCGGCCCGCCCGGCCATGGGCGCGGCGACGGGCCTGTCGGCCGCGGCGCTGGGCCGCCTGCAGGGCGAGGTGCAGGACCGCTGGAACCCCAACTGCGAGGTCGAGGGCGGCGCCAATGTCAACGTCCGCGTGGTGTTCGTGATCGGACCGGGCGGCCGCGTCGTCGGCCAGCCGGAGTCGCCGGGCACGTCCTCGCCCGACCCCGTGGTCAAGGCGGCTTCGGACCGCGCCATCCGCGCGCTGTTCGCGGCTTCGCCGTTCGCCTATCTGCCGTCCGACCTGTACGGTCAGAAAATCGCCCTGAACTTCAACGCCAAACAGGCCTGTACGCGTTGATGATCACGAAGAAGGAGACCTCGATGCGCTTCAGAGCCCTGATGCTGGCGGCCGCCGTCCTGCTGAGCGGCGCGGCCTTCGTGACTCCTGCCGCCGCGCAGATCGAAGTCGACATCAACGCCGGCGCGGTCAAGCCGCTGCCGATCGCGGTCCCGGCCTTCTCGGGCGCCACGCGCGGCGGCGAGATCGCCCAGGTCATCACCGGCAATCTCGAGCGCTCGGGCCTGTTCCAGCCGCTGAACGTCTCGGGCGTCGCCGACAAGCTGAACGACGTGAACGTCCAGCCGCGCTTCCCCGACTGGCAGGCGACCGGCGCCCAGGCGCTGATCAACGGCCAGGTCACGGTCGGCCCCGACGGCGGCCTGCGCGTCGACTTCCGCCTGTGGGACGTGTTCAGCCAGCAGCAGCTGCTGGGCCTGCAATTCTCGTCGACCCCGGACAACTGGCGCCGCGTGGCCCACAAGATCAGCGACGCCGTCTATGAGCGCCTGACCGGTGAGAAGGGCTATTTCGACACCCGCGTGGCCTTCGTCGCCGAGAGCGGCCCGAAGCTGAACCGCGTGAAGCGCCTGGCGATCATGGACCAGGACGGCGCCAACCCGCAGTACCTGACCGACGGCTCGTACATCGTGATGACGCCGCGCTTCTCGTCGACCAGCCAGGAACTGACCTACATGGCCCTGCGGCCGACCGGGTCGTCGATCTACCTGCTGAACCTTGAGACCAGCCGGCAGGAAACCATCGGCAAGTTCCCGGGCATGGTGTTCGCCCCGCGCTTCTCGCCCGACGGCGGCAAGGTGGCGTTCTCGGTCGAGAAGGCCGGCAACAGCGACATCTACATGATGGACCTGCGCAGCCGCGCCTCGACCCGCATCACCACCGACCCGGCCATCGACACCTCGCCGTCGTTCTCGCCGGACGGGACCAAGGTGGCGTTCAACTCCGACCGCGGCGGCCAGGCGCAGCTCTACGTGATGAACACCGACGGTTCGGGCGTGCGCCGGATCTCGTACGGCGGCGGGCGCTACACGACCCCGGTCTGGAGCCCGCGCGGCGACTTCATCGCCTTCACCAAGCAGACGGGTGGCGAGTTCCACATCGGCGTCATGCGTCCCGACGGCAGCGACGAGCGTCTGCTGACCACCAGCTACCTGGACGAAGGCCCGACCTGGGCGCCGAACGGACGGGTGCTGATGTTCTTCCGCGAGGGCTCGGCCGGCAATCCGCGCCTGTGGACCGTGGACATCACCGGCCGCATCCTGCGCCCCGCCGCCTACCAGGGTTCGGGCTCTGACCCGGCCTGGTCGCCGCTGCTCGACTGATTGACACAGAGATCGGCTAAAGCGAGCAACCTGGGCCTGACGTAGGCGTTAAGGCTCAGGTTCCTGTGCGCGGGTATTCGCGCCGGAAGTGAATCCGCACCGTCTGTCGAGCATCTGACATCATTGTGAGGCTTGGTCAGACATTTAGAGGATCCATTCCAAGCGTTGCGCAGGTATGGATCAGGTCCTGAATTCGTAGACTGAGGAGAAACTGGATGAGCTTCGACACCAAGCGCGCCGTTAGACTGGCGCTCGTCGGCGTTGCCGCTGCCTCGCTCGCCGCCTGCGCTTCGCGTCCGAAGCCCCAGCCTGTCGCGCCGAGCGAGCCGCCGGCTCCGACCCAGCCGAGCAACCCCTACACCCCGCCGGCCCAACCCCCGGTCTCGAGCGGCGTGCTGCCGGGCTCGGTGCAGGACTTCGTCGTCAATGTCGGCGACCGCGTCTATTTCGACACCGACGAATATTCGGTCCGCGCCGACGCCCAGCCGGTCCTGGCCGGTCAGGCCCAGTGGCTGAACCGCTACCAGTCGGTCCGCGTCCGCATCGAAGGCAATGCCGACGAACGCGGCACCCGCGAGTACAACCTGGCTCTGGGCGCTCGTCGCGCCAACGCCATCCGCGAGTTCCTGATCGCTCAAGGCGTGGCCGCGGCCCGCATCGAGACGATCTCGTTCGGCAAGGAACGTCCGGTCGACGCCGGCACCAGCGAAGAAGCCTGGGCCAAGAACCGTAACGGCCGCACGGCCATCACGGACGGCGCTCGCTAAGCCAAGTATCCTGGGGCGGCCTCTCTCCGGAGATGCCGCCCTAGTTTTGTCCGCGTCCTATCGGTAGATCACGGTCATGAAGCTGAAATCCGCTCTTCTCGCCGCCCTGCTGGCTTCGGTCGCTACCGTCGCCGTGGCCCAGACCCCGCTGCCGCCGGCCGATCCGCTGGACGATCGCTCGGCCAAGCGTGTGGAGCGCATGGAGAAGGTGGTGCGCGAACTGCGCGCGATCGTCTTCCAGGGCCGCGACACCGGCAAGCCTGTCGTCGTGCAGCCGGCCGAGACCGACGCCCAGATCGCCGCGCTGAACGAGCGTGTCGGCGACCTGGAACAGACCCTGACCCGTCTGAACGGCCAGAACGAGACGGCCAATTTCGAGCTGACCAAGGCCAACCGCGCCGCCGCCGACCAGAAGGCGCGCGCCGATGGGCTGGAGCAGCGCCTGGCAGGCCTGGAGAAGGCCTTGGCCGACCTGCAGACGGCCGCCGCCGCCCAGGTCGCCGCGCCGGCCGCCGGCAGCCTGCCGCCGCCGCCTGCGCCGCCAGCCGATCCGACCGTGGCCTTCAAGCAGGCCAAGGACCTGCTGCTGGCCGGCGACTACGGCAATGCCGAGCAAGCCTTCTCGGCCTTCGTGGCCAACTATCCCGAAAGCACCCGCGCGGCGGAAGCCAAGTACTGGTGGGGCGAGACCCTGTTCGTGCGCGAGGCCTACAGCGACGCCGCCGGCGCCTATATCGGCGCGATCCGCGGCTGGCCGCAGACTGCCTGGGCCCCGGACGCCACCCTGAAGCTGGCGCGCTCGATGGTGGCCCTGAAGAAGACCACCGACGCCTGCCGCACCCTGGACGAGCTGTCCAAGCGCTATCCCAAGGCCCCGGCCCAGGTGACCTCGCGCGCGGCCTCGACCCGCGTCGCGGCGAAGTGTTCCTAGAACCGGTCCGGGCCGCCCTCGACCGGCGGCTCGAACCGACCTCCGCCGCTCCGCTGGCCGTCGGCTTTTCGGGCGGCGGCGACTCCCTGTTCCTGCTGAAGGCGGTCCTGGACTGGGCGCGACCGCGTGGGCGGTCGGTGCTGGCCTTGGTCGTCGATCACCGACTTCAGTCCGATAGCGAGCGCTGGACCGCCGACGCCGTCGCCAAGGCGCAGGCGCTGGGGGCGGAAGTTCGCGCCTTGGCCTGGACCGGCGACAAGCCAAAGACCGGTCTGCCCGCTGCCGCTCGTCGCGCCCGTCACGTCATGCTGGCAGACGCGGCCCGCGCGGCCGGGGCCAAGGTTCTGCTGCTGGGCCACACCGCCAGCGACCTGGCCGAGGGCGCGGCGATGCGGGCCGAGGGCTCGACCGTTTCCGATCCGCGCGAATGGGCGCCGTCGCCGGTTTGGCCGGAGGGGCGGGATGTGTTCCTGCTTCGGCCGTTGCTGGCGCTGGGGCGTGATGAGATCCGCCAGGCTCTGGCCGACCGGGGCGAGACCTGGCTGGATGATCCCGCCAATGAAGACCTCCGCTATGCCCGCGCGCGGGCTCGCGCCTCTGGGATGGGCGAGGCGTCGCCGATCGAACCAGCGCCACGTCAGCCACCGACCTTCAGCATCGACGCCGCCGGGACGATCCGCTTGCAGCGCGACGTCGCCGCCGCGCACTTGGCCGCCGCCCTGCTGTGCGCCGCCGGGACTGAACGTCCGCCGCGCGGTGAGCGGCTGGATCGTCTCGTGCAGCGTGTTCGATCGGGTGAAGCCTTCACCGCTACCTTGGCCGGAGCGCGGATCGAGGCCGCCGACGACGTCCTTATCTGCCGCGACGCCGGTGAGACCGCGCGGGGTGGCCTTGCGCCGCTGGACCTCGCGCCTAGCCAGACCGGCGTCTGGGACGGCCGTTGGGAGATCACCGCCGGAGAGATTCCGCTGACCGTCGTCGCCCTTAAGGGCTCGGCGTCCAGCCTGCCGCCCGAGCAACGCGCCACACTCGCGAGCCTCCCCGCCGCTGCCCGGCCGTCGCTGCCGCTGATCCTGCGCCAAGGCTGGGCACCGACGCTTGACGGCCCGGAGTTTGCACAGGCAGGAGGAGGGCGCGCGCGCCTGCTCGTTCTGGATCGTTTCAAGGCCGCGACCGGCCAGATCGACCAAGAATCCGTGACCTGATGTCACGCGCATGGCGCAAGCGCGTTCAACCGCCTATCTTGGTGGGTCAAGAGCTATCGTTGGGAAGACGACGCGTATGAATTTCAGGAACCTGGCCATCTGGCTGGTGATCGTGGCGGTGCTGGCAGGCGTCTTCGTCGTCAGCCAGAACGCGCGCACGAAGAGCGGTGGCGAAGTCAGCTACTCGCAGCTGCTCAAAGACGTCGACGCCGGCAAGATCAAGTCGGCCGAGATCGCGGGCCAGACCGTTGTCGCCAAGACGGCCGACAACAAGGTGCTGACCGTCAATGCGCCGATGAACTCCGAGGAACTGGTCAACCGCATGGTGGCCAAGAACGCCGACGTGAAGTTCAAGAGCGGCTCGATCAGCTTCCTGGCCATCCTGGTCCAGCTGCTGCCGATCCTGCTGGTCGTGGGCGTCTGGCTGTTCTTCATGCGCCAGATGCAGGGCGGCGCCAAAGGCGCCATGGGCTTCGGCAAGTCCAAGGCCCGACTGCTGACCGAGAACAAGAACCGCATCACGTTCGAGGACGTCGCGGGCGTCGACGAGGCCAAGGAAGAACTGCAGGAGGTCGTCGACTTCCTGAAGGACCCGGCCAAGTTCCAGCGTCTGGGCGGCAAGATCCCCAAGGGCGCGCTGCTGGTCGGCCCTCCCGGCACGGGTAAGACCCTGATCGCCCGCGCCGTCGCGGGTGAGGCGGGCGTGCCGTTCTTCACGATCTCGGGTTCGGACTTCGTCGAAATGTTCGTCGGCGTCGGCGCCAGCCGCGTGCGCGACATGTTCGAGCAGGCCAAGAAGAACGCCCCCTGCATCATCTTCATCGACGAAATCGACGCCGTCGGTCGCCATCGCGGCGCCGGCCTGGGCGGCGGCAACGACGAGCGTGAGCAGACCCTCAACCAGCTGCTGGTCGAGATGGACGGCTTCGAAGCCAACGAAGGCATCATCCTGATCGCCGCCACCAACCGTCCCGACGTTCTGGACCCCGCGCTGCTGCGTCCGGGCCGCTTCGACCGTCAGGTCGTGGTGCCGAACCCCGACGTCGCCGGCCGCGAGAAGATCATCCGCGTCCACATGAAGAACGTGCCGCTGGCCGCCGACGTCGACGTTAAGACCCTGGCGCGCGGCACCCCGGGCTTCTCGGGCGCCGACCTGGCCAACCTGGTCAACGAAGCCGCCCTGACGGCCGCCCGCAAGAACCGTCGCATGGTCACCATGCACGACTTCGAGCACGCCAAGGACAAGGTCATGATGGGCGCCGAGCGCCGCTCGATGGCCATGAGCGACGCCGAGAAGAAGCTGACCGCCTATCACGAGGGCGGCCACGCCCTGGTGGCCCTGCGCGTCCCCGTCGCCGATCCGGTCCACAAGGCCACGATCGTGCCGCGTGGTCGGGCCCTGGGCATGGTCATGCAGTTGCCGGAAGGCGACCGCTACTCGATGAGCTTCGACATGATGACCTCGCGCCTGGCCATCATGATGGCGGGCCGGGTCGCGGAGGAGCTGATCTTCGGCAAGGAGAAGATCACCTCGGGCGCGTCCAGCGACATCAGCGCCGCCACCAGCCTGGCCCGCAACATGGTCACCCGCTGGGGCTTCTCGGACCAGCTGGGCACCGTGGCCTACGGCGACAACCAGGACGAGGTGTTCCTGGGCCACTCTGTAGCCCGCACCCA
The DNA here is from genome assembly GCF_058808315.1 of Caulobacter sp. GW821-FHT11E11. Classification (NCBI taxonomy): domain Bacteria; kingdom Pseudomonadati; phylum Pseudomonadota; class Alphaproteobacteria; order Caulobacterales; family Caulobacteraceae; genus Caulobacter; species Caulobacter sp. GW821-FHT11E11. The sequence continues at coordinate 74,213 of NZ_JBXARO010000009.1, read as the reverse complement.
GAACGTCTCGCCCGAGACCATGATCACCATCGACGCCGAAGTGCGCCGTCTGGTGAAGGGTGGCGAGGACGAGGCGCGCCGGATCCTGACCGACGAGCTTGACAACCTGCACTCGGTCGCCAAGGCCCTGCTGGAGTACGAGACCCTGAGCGGCGACGAGATCATCGGCGTCATGAAGGGCGAACTGCCCAAGCGCGACGAGGACGAGAGCAACAAGGAAACGGTCGCCGCGCCGTCCCTGGTGCCGCTGTCCCCGGGCGCGGGCGCCAGCGTCACCGCCTAGGGCGGTCTTCGCTTCAAAGATCAAAGCCGGCTCGCAAGGGCCGGCTTTTTTCTTGCCCGGGCGGCTGGAACCGGCCGTTTAGACGCGTCTTTTTTCCAAGGGATCGCCGCAACCTGTCGGCTATCCGACCGTTCAAAAGCTTGACCGCGTAGGCGCGGGCAAGGGGCTCTGCTATTGGAAACCATGCCTTCCGTTGACGAGCCCTTCGGCTCGCCCTCCAGTTCATCCGTGGCGCCCGCTTTCCTGACCGGTGGCGGCGAAATGGCTCTCGCCCTGGCGACGCGCGACTGGTCGGGCACGTCGCTGGGCGCGCCCGAGGCCTGGTCGCCCGCCCTGAAGGTCGCCGCCGGCATGATGCTGGCCTCGCCGATCCCCACCTTCCTGGCCTGGGGGCCCGAAACCCTGCTGCTGCACAACGACGCCGCGCGAGGCCTGCTAGCCGCCAACAGCGTCGCCCTGGGCGCGCCATTCGCGGAGGTGTTCCCGGTGGCGGCCGGCCTGCCGCTGCTGGACCGTGCCCTGAAGGGTGAGAGCATCGTGCAGGAGGCCATCGGCTTTGCCCGCGCCGACGGCGAGGCGGCGTGGTGCAACCTGATGTTCGCCCCGGTGCGCGACGACGCCGGCGAGGTCGCCGGCGTCCACGTGCTGTGCAACGACATCACCGAGCGCGTCCGCCGCGAGCAGGGGCACCTGGAGGACGAGCGCCGCTACCGCGCCCTCTTCGAGTCGATGGACGAGGGCTTCTGCGTCATCGAGTTCCTGGACGGCCCTTTCGGCCCCTTGAGCGACTACGTCCACGTCATGGCCAATGCCGCCTACGAGCGGCACGCGGGCATCCCCAACGTGGTCGGCCAAAGGGTCCGCGAGATGGTCCCCGCCGAGGCCGGCAGCTGGGTCGAGCGTTACGGCGCGGTGCTGCGCACGGGGCAGGCGATCCGTTTCGAGCAGGAGCTCGTGGCCACCGGCCGCCATCTGTCGCTGTCGGCGTTCCGCATCGAGCCGCCCGAGCTGCGCCAGGTGGCGGTGCTGTTCCAGGACATCACCGCCCGCAAGCAGGCCGAGGAGGAGTTGCGCCGCCTCAACGAGACCCTGGAGGCCCGCGTCGCCGAGGCCCTGGCCGGTCGCCGTCTGCTGGCCGATGTCGTCGAGGGCGCCAGCGTCTTCGTCCAGGTCGTCGACACGAACCTGACCTGGCTGGCCATCAACAGCGCGTCGGCGAGCGAGTTCGAGCGGATCTTCGGCATTCGGCCGCGGGTCGGCGACAACATGGTGGAGCTGCTGGCCGACTATCCCGAGCACCAGGCTCAGGTCCGGGACGTCTGGTCGCGCGCTCTGGCGGGCGAAAGCTTCATGGAGACCGACGAGTTCGGCGACTCCGAGCGCGAACGCCGTCACTACGAGATGCGATTTCATCCGCTTTACGACCTCAATGGCGAGCGGATCGGCGCCTACCAGTTCGTCTATGACGTCAGCCAGCGGGTGATCGAGCAGGAGCGCCTGCGCGAGACCGAGGAAGCCCTACGCCAGGCCCAGAAGATGGAAGCCGTCGGCCAGCTGACCGGCGGCCTGGCCCACGACTTCAACAACCTGCTGGCCGGCATTTCCGGCTCATTCGAGATGATCGGCGCGCGCCTGGCCCAGGGCCGCGCGGCCGATGTCGAGCGCTACCTGGCGGCCGGCCAGGGCGCGGCCCGCCGGGCTGCGGCCCTGACGCACCGCCTCCTGGCCTTCTCGCGGCGCCAGACCCTGGCTCCCAAGCCGTTGGTCATAAACCGCCTGATGACCGAGTTCGTCGAGCTGGTGCGCCGCACGGTCGGCCCGAGCATCGAGGTCGAATATGTCGGCGCCACCGGCCTGTGGCCGACCCTGGTCGACGCCAACCAGTTGGAGAACGCGCTTCTCAACCTGTGCATCAACGCCCGCGACGCCATGCCGGACGGTGGGGTGATCACCATCGAGACCGGCAACCGCTGGCTGGACGCCCGCACGGCCCGCGACCACGGGCTGGAGCCGGGCCAGTACGTCTCGGTCTGCGTCAGCGACACCGGCACGGGCATCGACAAAGCGACGCTGGAGCGGGTGTTCGACCCGTTCTTCACCACCAAGCCGATCGGCCAGGGCACGGGCCTGGGCCTGTCAATGGTCTACGGCTTCGCCCGCCAGTCGAACGGCCACGTGCGGATCTATTCCGAGGTCGGGCAGGGGACGATGGTCTGCCTGTACCTGCCGCGCCGTCTGGGCGAGGAGGACGAGGTCGAGGCGGTCGAGCAGCCGACCGGCCCCGCGCCGGTCAAGGCCGGCAAGACCGTGCTGGTCGTCGATGACGAGCCGACCGTGCGGATGCTGGTCGTCGATGCGCTGGAAGAGCTGGGCTATGCCTGCCTGGAGGCCGCCGACGGCTCGGCCGGCCTGCGGATCCTGCAGTCGACCGCCGAGATCGACCTCCTGATCACGGATGTCGGCCTGCCGGGCGGACTGAACGGTCGCCAGGTCGCCGACGCCGCCCGCGCGCTGAAGCCCGATCTGAAGGTGCTGTTCATCACCGGCTATGCCGAGAACGCGGTGCTGAACCACGGTCACATCGAGCACGGCATGGAGGTGCTGACCAAGCCCTTCGCGGTCGGCGACCTGGCCGGCCGGGTCGACCGGATGCTGCGCGATGGCTAGCCCTGTCCGCTCCCGCGTCATGGGCATCGTCAATGTCACGCCCGACAGCTTCTCGGACGGCGGCAAGTTCCTAGGCGCGGCCGACGGCATCGAGCACGCCCGCCGCCTGATCGCCCACGGCGCCGACATTCTCGACATCGGCGGCGAGAGCACCCGGCCGGGCGCCGCGCCGGTCTCGGAGTTCGAAGAGATCCTGCGGGTCGTCCCGATCATCGAGGCGATCCGCCGGGCCAGCGACATCCCGATCTCGGTCGACACCATGAAGCCCGGCGTGGCCCGCGCGGCGATCAAGGCCGGGGCGACGATCTGGAACGACGTGGCCGCCCTGCGGTTCTCGCCCGACGCCCCGGAGGTCGCCGCCGAGCTGGGCTGCGAGGTCGTGCTGATGCACATGCTGGGCGAGCCGGGGACCATGCAGGACGACCCGCGCTATGGCGACGTGGTCGCCGAGGTCGAGGCCTTCCTGCTGGCGCGGGCCTTCACGGCCATGGCCGCCGGCGTGGCCAAGGAAAAGATCTGGCTCGATCCGGGCATCGGCTTTGGCAAGACCGTCGACCACAACCTGGCTCTGCTGAAGGCGCTGCCTCGGTTCGTGGCCCTGGGTTATCCGATCCTGCTGGGGGCCAGCCGCAAGCGGTTCATCGCCGGCATCGATCCGTCGGCGGGGGAGGCCACCGATCGCCTGGGGGGCTCGCTGGCGTCGCATCTGGCGGGCGCGGACGCAGGCGTCGCGGCGGTGCGGGTGCACGACGTGCGCGAGACGATCCAGGCCCTGGACGTCCAGGCGGCGATCAAAGCTATTTGAAGTCCCGCTCAGGGAACCCCTTATCGCATAGGCGTTAGGTGCGCCTGCGCGCGAGTCTGGGTTGATTGCGACTCCCGGTCTCGCTTGCGGGTTGGGGAATCACCGCGCTTAAATATCTGGGGACGGCCTATCGAAAGCACCCGCAAGATGCGCTCGCGACATGCCCTGATTATCGAAGACGAGATCCTGATCGCGCTGGAAATCGAGGAACTGCTCAAGCAGCAGGGCTTCACCAGCATCGCGATCGCGGAGAGCCCGCTGGAGGCGCTGGACTGCGCCCTGAAGCGCAAGCCGGATCTGATCACCGCCGATTATCGGATCGTCGACGGCACCGGCGTCGAGGCCGTGAAGATGATCATGGCCCACCTGGGTCCGATCCCGGTCGTCTACGTCACCGGCCACGCCAAGGCCCTGGACGATCAGAAAGACGGCGTCGTGGTGCAAAAGCCGATCCGTCCGAACATCCTGGCAGGGGCCTGGCAGCACGCGTTGCAGGCGGCGTAGCGGACCTTCCGAATCCCGCCTAAACAGCGGGGATGTCCAACGCCTCTAGAGGCCGTGTCCTCGTCATCGCCGGGTCCGATTCCGGCGGCGGCGCGGGGATCCAGGCCGACATCAAGACCATCACCGCCCTGGGCGGCTATGCGGCCACGGCGATCACCGCCGTCACCGTGCAGAACACCCTGGGCGTCACCGGCGTCCACCCGATCCCGCTGGACGTGATCGCGGCCCAGGCCCGCGCCGTGCTGGATGACATCGGCGCAGACGCCATCAAGACCGGCATGCTGGGCGACGCCGCCGTCGTCGAGACCGTGGCCGCCGCGATCGACCATGCGGGCAAGGTCCCGGCCGTCGTCGATCCCGTCATGATCGCCAAGGGCGGCGCGTCCCTGCTGGCCGAGGCCGCGATCGGCGCGGTGAAGAGCTTGATGATCCCGCGCGCGGCGCTGCTGACCCCCAACGCTCCGGAAGCCGCCGCCCTGACCGGGCTCGTGGTCGAGACCACCGACGACCTGCGGCGGGCGGGCGAGGCGCTGCTCGCCATGGGCGCCAAGGCGGTGCTGATGAAGGGCGGTCACATTCTTGCTGGGAATGGGGCCGGCGACCGCGTCGTCGACGTGCTGATGACGACCGAGGGCGAGACCACCTTCGAGGGCGAGCGGATCGAGACCCGCCATACCCACGGCACCGGCTGCACGCTGGCCAGCGCCTGCGCCACGGGCCTGGCCCAGGGCCTGCCTCTGGAAGCCGCCGTCGCCCGCGCCTGGAACTACGTCCACGAGGCCATGCTGCGCGCGCCCGGTTTCGGCGCCGGCCACGGCCCCCTGGACCACGGCTGGACCCTTCGCCAATGACTCAGAGCCTTGAAGACCGCCTGCGCGAGATCGTCCGCGCGACGCCCACGACCTGGGAGGTGCTGCGCACCGTCCGTGATCTGGACTTGCCCGACTGGATGATCTTCTCGGGCGCGGTCTACCAGCCCGTCTGGAACCACCTGACCGGCCGCGACCTGGCCTATGGCATCAAGGACTACGACGTCGCCTATCACGACGACAGCGACACCAGCTACGAGGCTGAGGACGTCGTCATCCAGCGCGTCGCCGCCGCCTTCGAGCCGCCGCTGCGCGAGCTGGTCGAGGTCCGCAACCAAGCCCGCGTGCACCTGTGGTTCGAGAAGAAGTTCGGCGCCGACGAGCCCTATCCGCCGCTGGAGGACAGCGCCGCGGCCTTGAAGCGCTTCGTGGCCACCGCCTTCTGCGTCGGCGTGCGGCTGGAGAAGGACGACAGCTTGAGCGTCTGGGCGCCGTTCGGTCTGGAGGACCTGTTCGCCATGCGCCTGAAGCCCAATCCCTTGCGGGTGAAGGGCGCGGGCGGCTGGGAGCGCACCACCGGCTCGGCCAAGGCCCGCTGGCCGGAGATCAGCGTTGAAGGCTAGATTGTCACCGGGACAATAAAGGCTTTGCCCGTCGTTCCCGCCGCGCATAACAGCGAAGTCCACCTCAAGGAGCTTCCCATGCGCCAGTGGACCATCGACGCCTTCGCCAGCGGCCCGTTCAAGGGCAATCCAGCCTGCGTGGTCGAGCCTTTCGAGACGTGGCCGTCGGACGCGTGGATGCAGGCCCTGGCGGCCGAGAACAACCAGGCCGAGACGGCCTATCTGCTGAAGACCAACGACCCAGCCCGCTTTGGCCTGCGCTGGTTCACGCCGGCCCGCGAGGCCCCGCTGTGCGGCCACGCCACCCTGGCGTCGGCCCACGCGCTGTTCCTGGAAATGGGCGTGGATGTCCCTTTGCTGACCTTCGACACCCTGTCGGGGTCGCTGACCGTGCGTCGCGATGGCGAGGGGCTGGAGATGGACTTCCCGGCCGACCCGCCGAGCCGCACCGACATCCCGGAAGGGCTCGGCAAGGCGCTGGGCGTCGAGCCGGTCGAGGTGTGGGCCGGGGCCTATCTGATCGCGGTGCTGAAGGACGAGGCGACGGTGCGGGGCTTGAAGCCAGACCTGGCGGCGCTGAACGGCATCGCGGGCGAAGCGACGGATGGAGCGGGCCAGACCGTCGTCGTGGCGCAGGCCGATGCCGGGCGCTCCTACCAGGTGGTCAGCCGTTTCTTCGCGCCGGCCGCGGGCATCCCTGAGGATCCCACGACCGGCTCTGCTCACTGCATCCTGATGCCGCTGTATGGCGACAAGCTGGGCGCGCAGGTCCTGAAGTTCCATCAGGCCTATCCCGGCCGGGGCGGGGACCTGGAATGCGAAAACCGCGGCCAGCGCGTTCTGTTGCGCGGCCGCGGCTTCACGGTGGTGGAGAGCCGGCTCCGGGTGGAGCCGGCGTTCAGCTAGGATCGGTTACCAGCGACGGTCCGGGCCGCGGTGGTCGCGGTCACGATCGCCGTAGCCGTAACCGTAGTCACGGTCGTGGCGCTCGACACGGATCTTGGCGCTGATGCGGTCGAAGCGACGATCCAGGTCAGCGCGTTCCCAGCCGCTCAGGCCGCCGCGGCGGTACTGGGCTTCCAGGCGAGCGGTCTGGCGCAGGTCGCTACGCAGACGAGCGGCTTCCGAGCGGGTCAGCGAGTGGTTGCGCACGCCCATGTCGATGCGGCGTTCCAGCTGGTCTTGGCGCTGGTTGATCGACTGGGCCGAAGCCACGGCGGGAACGGTGGCGGCCGCCAGGGCCGAGACCGCAACGATCGGGATCAGGATCTTCTTCATCGGTTCGGTTCCTTTCAAATCTCTGCGTCGCACAAGTGGGGGAAGCGACGTTGAGCTAAGAGAAACACGCTCAGCCTGAAGCGGTTCTGAGCCGCTCGTTATGTTGCGTTCATCTTCCGACAAAAGAGAGGTTTAAGCCGCCTGCGCCAGGCGCGCGGCGGTCATTGCCGCCTCGATGGCGGCATAGAGCTTGGTGACCTCGATGGGCTTGGCCACGTGGCCGTCCATGCCGGCGGCCAGATAGTCCTCGACCTGGTGGGCCAGGGCGTTGGCGGTCACGGCCACGATCGGGGTGCGCTGGCGACCCTCTTCGGCTTCCAGCTGGCGGATCGCCTGGGCGGCCTCCAGGCCGTCCATGACGGGCATGTGGATGTCCATCAGCACGATGTCGAACTTGGCGGCCTTCCAGGCCTCGACGCAGGCCGCGCCGTCGCCGACCAGCACCACCTCGGCGTTCAGGGGGGCCAGGACGGCCTCGACGACCTTCTGGTTGGTCGGATTGTCGTCGGCCGCCAGCACGCGCAAGAAGGCGGTCTCGGCCGGTGCGGGGGCCTCGGACGAGACGACGACGCGCGGCGCGGGCGCGTGGTCATCGTCGATATAGTGGACGTCGGTCAGCGCTTCCTCGCGGGGCAGGGCGACCAGCACGGTGAAGGTCGAGCCCCGGCCCTCGCGGCTCTGCACCTTGATCGAGCCGTCCATCATGGCGGCCAGCTCGCGGCAGATCGCCAGGCCCAGGCCCGAGCCGCCGAAGCGGCGGGTGGTGGTGCTGTCGGCCTGGACGAACTTGTCGAACAGGCGCGGCAGGATTTCGGGCGAGATGCCGATGCCGGTGTCGGCCACGTCGATCCGCAGGCCCGAACCGTCCTCGGCCGAGGCGAAACGGACGGCGACGGCGCCTTCCAGCGTGAACTTCAGGGCGTTGGCGATCAGGTTGCCCAGGATCTGGCGCAGGCGGTCGCTGTCGCCGCGCCACAGGCCTTGCGCCTCGGGCGCGATGGCGACCTCGAAGGCCAGGCCCTTGTCGCGGGCCTGGGGCGCATAGGTCTCGCGGATGGCCTGGGCCAACTGGGCGATGTCGAACGGACGGTCGGTGATCTCCAGGCGGCCGGCCTCGATCTTGGAAAGGTCCAGCACGTCGTTCAGCACGCCCAGCAGCAGGCCGCCGGACTCGCGGATCACCTTCAGGCGCTCGCGTTGCTTGGAGCCCAGGTCGTCCATGGCCATGACCTCGGCCATGGCCAACACGCCGTTCAGCGGCGTGCGGATTTCGTGGCTCATATTGGCCAGGAAGTGCGACTTCAGCACGTTGGCGGCGTTGGCGTCGTCGCGCGCCTTGACCAGCTCGGCCATGGCGCCGCGCAGGTCGTGGTCGTTGGCCTCCAGACGCGTCACCAGGTGATTGAAGCTGTCGGTCAGGCTCTGGAAGACGTCGTCGTCGGCGGTCTGCTCGACGGCCTTGTAGCGGCCGCCCACGGCCGTTTCGTGCATGGCTTCCGACAGGCGCTCCATGGGGCGCGCCAAGCGGCGGGCGAGGCTGTTGGCCAGCAGGATCGCCAGGCCCGCGGCGCCGAAGAACAGGGCGCCGGTCAGGGCCAGGTCGCGGGCCAGGGTCTGGCCCAGGCCCGGATGCTGGGCGACCAGCACCAGGGTGCCGACCGTCTGCGAGGACAGCTTGATCGGCCGCGTCAGGGTGTCGGCGTCGGTGGGATTGGCCGCGCCCAGTTGGGCGACGGTGCGACCCTTGGTGTCGATGATGCGGACGGCCGCGACGCTGGGCGCCTTGGCCACGGCTTCCAGCGCCCGATAGACGCCGACCATGTTGTGGTCGGCCAGGGGGGCGGCGGCGCCGGCGGCGGCCATTTGGGCCAGGATCTCGTGATTGGCGCGGGCTTCCTGCCGCGCGACGCTCCACTGCTGCAGCATGAAGCACAGGCAAGCAGCCACGAGAGCGAGCACGGTCGTGGCCAAGGCCACACCGGCGATTCGCGCCTGTAGCGGTGCGTGTGTCGCGGCAGCGCTCGCGCTGTTGTTGTGCTTTTCGCCCATCAGCGTTCAGGAACTCAATCGTCGCGACAGTATGCCTGAAGGTTCCTAACGCTTCGCTTCCAAGGGCAGTGAGAGACACGCGACAAAACAACGCTAGGACGCATTTTTGCGTTGCTTTGCCTTTAACAATCTATTTACCTTTTCCATTAGTGTTTCGTTAACGGAGGCGGGCGTGGAAAAGATTTTTGTTGCGCAGCGGGTGGGTACCAAACTGGTCTCGACCGAGGACGCGCTGGACAATGCGATGATCGAAGCGGCGGGCCTGATGGCCGACATGCTGCAGGCGCGTAAGGACCTGAACCTGTCGGTGATCTCCGGCGACAAGGCCCATGCCAAGATCGTGCAGGCGATGGCCCTGATGGCCGAAGCGCGTTCGGCGATGGTCGAGGCCCACCAGGAACTCGGCGAAATGAAGCTGCGTCTCGGCATCCGCACCAAGATGGTCGGCATCGAGCGCGACAAGGAAATCTCGGGCTCGCTCAAGACCGCCCGTGATCTGCGCGAAGTCGGCTGAACCTCGCCAAACTTTGCAAGACTTTAACTTGGTGAGGCCCTTATCTTGCGATAGGGGCCTTTTCCATGCTGAGCCAAATCTTCCTGGTCTTCTGGGCATGTTTCATTGGCGTTGTCGTCTTCGCCTGGTGGCGGGGCGGAACGCCTGAACGCATCGGTGCGTCGGCCGTGCTGGCCACCGCGATCATCGTCGAGATCATCCATGCCAGCCTGCCCAAGTCGGCGCAGGCCGGGGCGCTGCTCCTGACGGAAGGGGTGCTGGCCCTGACATTCCTGGTGGCCGCGATGCGCTACGTCCGGCCGTGGTTGGGCATCGCCATGGTGCTAGAAGGCATCCAGTTCAGCCTGCACGCCTACTTCTTCGTGGCCGACAAGCCGCACAACTATTTGTACAGCATCGTCAATAACCTGATCACGATCGGCGTCCTGCTGTGCCTGGTGGTCGGGACGTGGTTGAATCATCGCCGCAAGGCCGCGTCGGCGGCGAGTTAGACCCCGAGCGCGCCGTTTCGTCGCGCCTTCGGAAAAAATCTTCTCAAATCTCCGCTTGCAATCCGCGCCGGAAAACGGTTTCTCGCCGGCGGGCCACGCCCCCCCAACGGGGCGCTGTCCATCTGTAAGGATGGGAGACATCGCTATGACGACCCTCGCCAAGCCGGCAATCCGTCCGGCTCGCCCCGAGTTTTCTTCCGGCCCCTGCGCCAAGCGCCCCGGCTGGACCCCCGAAAATCTTCAAAACGCCGTCCTCGGCCGTTCGCACCGGTCGAAGCTGGGCAAGGCGCGCCTGAAGGCCGCCATCGACCAGACGCGCGAAGTGCTGGAAGTGCCCGCCGACTTCCTGATCGGCATCGTCGCCGGTTCGGACACCGGCGCCGTCGAGATGGCCATGTGGTCGATGCTCGGCGCCCGACCCGTGCAACTGATGGCCTTCGAGTCCTTCGGCAAGGACTGGGTCACGGACGTCACCAAGCAACTGAAGCTGCCCGACGTCGAAGTCTTGAGCGCTCCTTATGGCGAGCTGCCGGACACCTCGAAGGTCGATCCGGCCAAGGATCTGGTCTTCACCTGGAACGGCACGACCTCGGGCGTGCGCGTCCCGAACGCCGACTTCATCTCGGACGACCGTGAAGGCATCACCATCTGCGACGCCACCTCGGCGGCCTTTGCTCAAGATCTCGACTGGGCCAAGCTCGATGTCGTGACCTTCTCCTGGCAGAAGGCCCTCGGTGGCGAAGGCGCGCACGGGATCCTGATCCTGTCGCCGCGCGCCGTGGCCCGCCTGGAAAGCTACACGCCGGCCTGGCCGATGCCGAAGCTGTTCCGCATGACGAAGCCTAACAAGGATGGGGGCGGCAAGATCGCCGCCGACATCTTCGAAGGCGCGACAATCAACACGCCGTCGATGCTGTGCGTGGAAGATGCGCTGGACGCCCTGAAGTGGGCCGCCTCGATCGGTGGCCTGGAAGCCATGCAGGGCCGCGCCGACCAGAACCTGGCCGTGCTGGCCGACTGGGTCGCCAAGACCCCGTGGGTGGACTTCCTGGCGGCCACGCCGGAGATCCGGTCGAATACGTCCGTGTGCCTCAAGGTCGTGGATCCCAAAATCAGCGCCCTGCCGGAAGACGCTCAAGCCGACTTCGCCAAGAAGCTGGCCAGCCTGCTCGAGAAGGAGGGCGCTGCCCTCGACATCGGCGGCTATCGCGACGCCCCGGCCGGCCTGCGCATCTGGTGCGGCGCCACGGTGGAAGCTTCGGACCTCGAGGCCCTGACGCCCTGGCTCGACTGGGCCTTCGCCACCGTCTCGGCCGAACTGGCCGCCGCCTAAGCTGACTCATTGCGGCTGAAATCCTCGTCCTTCGACTAGCTCGGGATGAGGATTTCAGACTGCCGCCTCTCAGTAGCCCTCATCCTGAGCCTGTCGAAGGACTAGGGCGCGCACCCAATTCTCCGCAAGGAAATCCCAAATGACCGCTCCTCGCGTTCTCATCGCTGACAAGCTCAGCCCCGCCGCCGTCGACATCTTCAAGAACCGCGGCGTCGACTTCGACATCAAGGTCGGCCTGTCCAAGGACGAACTGATCGCCGTGATCGGCGACTATGACGGCGTCGCCATCCGCTCGGGCGCCAAGCTCGACAAGGACGTCATCGCCGCCGCCCATCGCCTGCGCGTCATCGCCCGCGCCGGCATCGGCGTCGACAATGTCGATATCCCGGCCGCCACGGCCAAGGGCATCGTCGTGATGAACACGCCCTTCGGCAACTCGATCACCACGGCCGAGCACGCCATCGCCATGATGTTCGCCTTGGCCCGCCAGATCCCCGCCGCCGACGCCTCGACACAGGCCGGCAAGTGGGAGAAGAACCGCTTCATGGGCGTCGAGCTGTACGCCAAGACCCTGGGCCTGATCGGCGCCGGCAACATCGGCGGCATCGTCGCCGACCGCGCGCTGGGCCTGAAGATGAAGGTCGTCGCCTACGACCCCTTCCTGTCGCCGGAACGCGCCGTCGAGATCGGCGTCGAGAAGGTCGAGCTGGAAGAGCTGCTGGCCCGCGCCGACGTCATCACCCTGCACACGCCGCTGACTGACAAGACCCGCAACATCCTGTCGGCCGAGAACCTAGCCAAGACCAAGAAGGGCGTGCTGATCGTCAACTGCGCCCGTGGCGGCCTGGTCGATGAAGCGGCCCTGCGCGCGCTGCTCGACAGCGGCCACGTCGCCGGCGCCGGCTTCGACGTCTTCGTCACCGAGCCCGCCAAGGAAAACCCGCTGTTCGGCTCGGACAAGGTCGTGGCCACCCCGCACCTGGGCGCGAGCACCAACGAAGCCCAGGAGAACGTGGCCCTGCAGGTCGCCGAGCAGGTCAGCGACTATCTGCTGACCGGCGCGGTCACCAATGCCCTGAACAGCCCGTCGATCACGGCGGAAGAAGCCCCCAAGCTGAAGCCGTACGTGGCCCTGGCCGAGAAGATCGGCGCCCTGGCCGGCCAGATGGTCGACTTCGGCGTCACGGCCATCGACATCGCCTACGAGGGCGAAGTCACCAACCTGAACGTCAAGCCGATGACCTCGGCCGCCCTGGCCGGCGTGCTCAAGCCGATGCTGGCCGAGATCAACATGGTTTCGGCCCCGGCCATCGCCAAGGAGCGCGGCATCACCGTTTCGGAGAGCCGTCAGGAAATCAGCCCCACCTATGACAGCCTGATGCGCGTGACCATCACCACCGAAAAGGGCAAGCGCGCCTTCGCCGGCACGGTGATCGCCGGCGCCCCGCGCGTCGTCGAGGTCAAGGGCATGGAGCTGGACGCGGCGTTCTCGCCGGCCATGCTGTACATCAACAACCTGGACAAGCCGGGCTTCATCGGCGCGCTGGGCATGCTGCTGGGCGAAGCGGGCGTCAACATCGCCACCTTCAACCTGGGTCGCCTCTCGGCCGACGCGGACGCCATCGCCCTGGTCGGCGTGGACCAGGCCCCGGCCGCCGAGCTGCTGGCCAAGATCCAGGCCCTGCCGCACGTGAAGGAAGCGCGCGCGCTGACCTTCTAAGGATTTCGGCGTCTTCGCCTGGAAGACGCCGTCATTCGATGCCTGTAAGGGGAGCCGTCAGCCTGCTGACGCTCCCCTTCTTCATGTCAGGAATCCATGTCCCTGCTCGTTCCCCGCAAGATCAGCTGGCCCGGCTTCCTGGTCTTCGTCGCCGCCGTCGTGTTCACGCTGTACGCGGCTCTGGCGCCTGGCGACGACACCGCCGGCCTGATCCCGTGGGACAAGGCCAAGCACTTCATCGTCTTCTACGGCCTGACCTTCCTGGCCTCGGTCGCCCTGCCGCGCAGCCGGCCGTGGAAGATCGGCGGGGTGCTGCTGGCCTTCGGCGTCGCCATCGAGATCCTGCAGGGCCTGCCGATCGTCGGCCGCGACGCCGACGTGTTCGACATCGTCGCCGACACCCTGGGCATCGGCTTCTATTTCGGCCCGATCATCGTCACCCAGTGGCTGACCCGGGACGCCTAGGCGGACGTCCCACCACGGCCCGCGCCATCCCGGAACCGCGCCGCGCCCGCCCGGGCCTCGCGGCGTAGCGGCTCCAACCCGCCACGACCCTCGACTTTCAGGGCTTCGGCCAAGTCCGTGTCCCACTGGGCGTAGGCCGAGGCGCGATCGGCGCGCAGGCACAGTTGAGGAAAGGCGGCGATCTGCCGGGCCAGTTCGTAGGCCGCCGCCAACGCCATGCCGCGCGGCACCACCCGGTCGACCAGGCCCCACGACAGCGCCTCGGCAGCGCCCACGGCGCGGCCGGTCAGGATCATGTCCAGCGCCCGGCCCTGGCCGACGATGCGCGGCAGCCGCACCGTGCCGCCGTCGATCAGCGGCACGCCCCAGCGCCGGCAGAACACCCCGAAGGTCGCGTCCTCGGCGGCCACCCGCAGATCGCACCACAGGGCCAGCTCTAGACCGCCGGCCACGGCGTGACCCTCGACGGCGGCGATCACCGGCTTGGCCAGCGGCCGCCGCGTCGGCCCCATCGGGCCTTCGCCCTCGGGGGCGTAGCGCTCGCCCTCGCCCGACGCCGCGACGGCCAGGTCGAAGCCGGCGCAGAAGGTCCCGCCCGCGCCGGTCAGGATCGCCACGGCGGCGATTTCGTCGGCCTCGAAAGCGTCGAACGCGGCGCGCAGGGCGATGGCCGTGGCCGGGTCGACGGCGTTGCGCTTGTCGGGACGGTTGATCGTGACGGTCCAGACGGGGCCATCCTGTGTGAGCTCGACCGTGCTCATGTTCGCCTCCTTCAGAAGCTGTCCACCCGGATTTCCCAGGGCTTGGAGACCCCCGCCGCGGCGTCCAGGCCGCCGACCACCCAGCGCCGGGTGTCGGCCGGGTCGATGACGGCGTCGATCTCGAGGGCGGCGGCCATGCTGGTCGCCTTGCCGGCCGCGTACAGCCGCGCCACCAACTGGTCGTAGAGCGCCTTCTGCTTGGCCGGGTCGGTCTCGGCCTCCAGCTCCTTGCGGTAGCCCAGCTTGACTGCCCCTTCGAGACCCATGCCGCCGAACTCGCCGGTCGGCCAGGCGGCGATGAAGGCCGGCGAGTGGAAGGACCCTCCCGCCATGGCCTGGGCGCCCAGGCCGTAGCCCTTGCGGGTGACGACGGTGAACAGCGGGCTGCGCAACTTGGCCCCGGCGATGAACTGGCGGCTGACCCGGCGCACGGCGGCGGCGTCCTCGCTGTCGGGGCCGACCATGAAGCCGGGGGTGTCGCACAGGCTGAGCACCGGCAGGGCGAAGGCGTCGCATAGCTGGAGGAACCGCGCAGCCTTCTCGGCCCCCTCGCAGTCGATGGCCCCGCCCAGGTGGCGCGGGTCGTTGGCGATCAGCCCCATCGGCCGACCCTCGATGCGGATCAGGCCGGTGACCATGCCGGCCGCGAAGCCGCCGCGCAGTTCCAGGAATGAATCCTCGTCGACGAGCAGGTTGATCAGTGTGCGGACATCATAGACGCGCAGGCGGTTTTCCGGGATCGCGGTCCGCAGCCGCCGCTGGTCCGGCGCGGTCCAGGTCGGCAGTTTCCCTTGGAAATAGGACAGCGCCTGCTTGCCCAGCCGGGTGGCGTGGGCTTCGTCGTCGGCCAGGATGTCGATGACGCCGTTGGCCCATTGATGCGCCGACGGACCGATCTGCTCGGGCCGGAAGACGCCCAAGCCCCCGCCCTCGATCATCGCCGGCCCGCCCATGCCCAGGTTGCTGTCCCGCGTGGCGATGATGATCTCGGAGAGCCCCGCGATAGCCGCGTTGCCGGCGAAGCAACGACCCGCGACGATGGCGATCTTGGGGACCAGGCCCGACAGCTGGGCGAAGCTGCGGAAGGTCGGCACGTCCAGCCCCGCCACCGCCGTGGTGTCGGTGTCGCCCGGCCGCCCGCCGCCGCCCTCGGCGAACCAGACGACCGGCAGGCGCTGGTCGGCGATCACCGCCATCAAGCGGTCGGACTTGCGATGGTTCATCGCGCCTTGGGTCCCGGCCAGAACCGTGAAGTCGTAGGCCAGCGCCGCCGTCCGCGCCTTGTCGGGCGGGAAGAACGCGCCGTTGACGCTGCCTATGCCGGTGATCAGCCCGTCGGCCGGGGTGTTGGCGATCAGGTCCTCGGTCGAGCGTCGCCGCTTCTGGGCCGCGATGGCCAGGGCGCCGTATTCCAGGAAGCTGCCGGGATCGACCAGGTCGTCGATGTTCTCCCGCGCCGTGCGGTGGCCGGTCTTGCGGCGCTTGGCGACTGCGTCGGGGCGGGCCTCATCCAGGGTGTAGCGGTGGCGGGCGATGACCTCGGCCAGGTCGGGCCGGATCGTGTCGAGGTCCTCGGTGACGGCTTCGACGGCCTCGCCGCCGGTGACCTCCATCGGCTCCAGGAACACCAGCGGCTGGCCCTCGGCGACGGTGTGGCCAGGCTCGACGACGACCTTGAGCACCCGCCCGCCCGACGTGGCGTGGACCAGGTGCTCCATCTTCATCGCCTCCAGCACGGCCAAAGCCTGGCCGGGGCGGACGAGGTCGCCTTCGCTGACGCTGATTGAGCCGACGGTAGCGGAGAGTGGTGCGGCGACAGCGACCGAGCCGTCGAGGGTCTCGAGAGCCTGCGCGTTCTGTGTCGGCGGGCCGGCGACCAGCTCGGCCGCATGATCCTTGATGAACCGCGTGGTGGGGGTGTCGGGCGTCGCCGCCAGGATCGCTCGCACCAGCGGCGCCGTGGTCGCGACTCCGGTGATGGCGAACTCTGCCAGCGCCCGGTCCAGCCGCGCCGAGGCCTCGGCATAGGTCCGGCCGCGCGCGATCACCTTGGCCAGCAGGCTGTCATAGGTCGCCCCGACCACCGTCCCGGCCGCGACGCCCGCATCGACCCGCACGCCCGGACCGCCCGGCGGGCTCCAGGCGCTGATCGTCCCGCTGGACGGTTTCACCTGGCCGTCGACGGTCAGGGTCTCGGCATTGATCCGCGCCTGGATCGCGACGCCGAAGGTCGGCGGAACCTCCAAGTCCAGAGGCTTCCCCGCCGCCAGGTCGAACTGCAGCCGCACCAGGTCCAGGCCCGTGACCTCCTCGGTCACCGTATGCTCGACCTGCAGGCGCGGATTGACCTCAAGGAAGTAGGGGCTGTCGCCTTCGACCAGGAACTCGACGGTGGCCAGGCCCCGGTAGCCGGCGCACAGCGCCTCGGCATGCTTCCAAAGGTCTGTCCGCAGAGCCTCGGGCAAGGCCGCCGGCGCGATCTCGACCAGCTTCTGGTTTCGGCGTTGCAGCGAGCAGTCGCGATCGCCGATGGCCAGCACGCGGCTGCCGTCGCCGACGATCTGCACTTCGATATGCCGGGCTTGTTCGATGAGCTTCTCGGCATAGAGGCCGCCGTCGCCGAACGCCGCGACAGCCTCACGCTCACAAGCCGCGAAGGCGGCCTCCAGCGCGGCCGCGTCCCGCACCGCCCGCATGCCGCGTCCGCCACCGCCGGCCCGGGCCTTCAACATGATCGCCCCGTGCTCGACCTGGAACGTTCGCGCGGCCTCCAACGAGATCGCCCCCGTCCCGGGGATCAGCGGCGCGCCCCGCTCGGTGGCTAACCCGCGCGCGCGGGCCTTGTCGCCGAAGGCCTCCAGATGCTCGGGCGAGGGGCCGACGAAGACAATGCCGGCCTGCGCGCAGGCCCGCGCCAGGGCAGGGTTCTCCGACAGGAAGCCATAGCCCGGATGCAGGGCGTCACAGCCCTCCGCCTTGGCCGCCGCCACGATCGCGGCGATGTCCAGATAGGCCAGCGCGCCCGCGCCGGGCAGGGCGACCGCGCGGCCGGCGGCGGCGATGTGTCCGGTGTCGCCCTCCGCATGGACCGCCACGCTTTCGATCCCCGCCTCCGCCGCCGCGCGGGCGATGCGGACGGCGATCTCGCCACGGTTGGCGATCAGGACGCGGGACAGGGTCATGCGGGCTCTCTTCATACGGCCGTTTGACGCACCTTCGCCTGGACGGCTTGACTCTCCAAGCGCGAAAGATCAGAACAAAAGTAGAACAAGGAGCGAGGAATGGCCGGATCGCGCGAGGCGCGTCTTGCGGCCCTGAGAGGCCGGATCGCCGCGATCGAAGCGGGGACTCGGACTCCGACTCCGGTCCTGCCGTTCGGGGATCCGGCCATCGACGGCTGCTTCCCGGGCGGTGGCCTGCCGCTGGGCGGCTGGCACGAGGTGACGGGCGCGGGGCTGGAGGCCGAGACCAGCGCGGCCCCGGCCGCCTTCGTCGGCCTGCTGCTGCGGCCGCTGGTCAAGACAGGCGCCATCGTCTGGGTCGCCCGGCGCAGCGACCTGTTCGCGCCCGGCCTGTTCGGCCTCGGCTTCCCGGCCGAGCGGCTGATCCAGGTCCGCACCCGCGACGAGGCCGAGACCCTGTCGGTGCTGGAGGACGCGCTGTCCACTCAAGGCGTCGCCGCCGCCGTCGGCGAGGCCGAGGCTCCGGACCTGACCGCCGGCCGCCGCCTGCAGCTGGCCTGCGAGAAGCGGGGCGGCTTCGGGGTGGTGCTGCACCGAAGACCGTACGGCGGCCGGGCGGGCGCGGGGCGGGCGGTGTCCGGTTCGGCCTCGTTCAGTCGCTGGCGGATCGGCCCCACGCCGACCCCGGCGCCGGCCGACGACATTGGATTAGGCCCGCCGCGCTGGCGGGTCGAATTGGAACGCTGCCGGGGCGGACGCGCCGGCGCTTGGATCTTGGAACAACAGGAGGCCGGCCATGGCCCGCATCCTTTCCGTCTGGTGTCCCAACTGGCCGATCACGACGTGGCGCCGACGGAACCCGGGCTACGACACGTTGGCTGAGGCGGCGCCGTTCGCGCTGCTGGCCACGGAAGGCGGCACGCGCCGGCTCGCGGCGGTCGACGACAAGGCCCGCGCCCTGGGCCTGTCCGTCGACCAGAAGGCGGCCGACGCCATGGCCCTGGTCCCGATCCTGGTCACCGTCGACCAAGACGCCGCCGCCGACCGCGTGGCGCTGGAAGCCCTGTGCGACTGGTGCGTGCGCTTCTCGCCGGCCGTGGCTTTGGACGGGACCGATGGCCTGTTCCTCGACATCAGTGGAACCGACCACCTGTGGGGCGGCGAGGGCGAGATGCTGGTCGACCTCGTCGCGCGGCTGGCGCGCTGGGGCGTGCCGGCGCGGGCGGCGATCGCCGACACGCCCGGCGCGGCCTGGGCCCTGGCCCGCTATGGCGACGACCTGGCCATCGCCGCGCCGGGAGAGCAGCGGGCGGCGATCGAAGGCCTGCCCGTCGCGGCCCTGCGCCTGGAGGACGCCGCCGAGGCCCAGCTGCCGCGCCTGGGTCTGCACCGCGTCGGCCAGCTCTTCGCCCTGCCGCGCGCCCAGCTGGCCAAGCGCTTTGGCCTGGCCACGACGCTCCGCCTCGATCAGGCCCTGGGCATGGCCGCCGAGGCCCTGACCTTCCGCCGCCCGGCCAGCCCCTGGTTCGACCGCCTGGCCTTCTTCGAGCCGATCAGCGCGCCCGACGACCTGGCCCGCGTGGCCGGCGACGCCTTGGCCCTGATCTGCCAGCGTTTGGAGGCCGAGGGGCGCGGCGCCAAGCGGTTCGAGGTCGTGTTCCACCGCCTGGACGGCCAGGCCTATCCGGTCCGCGCGGGCCTGGCCCGCATCGGTCGCGACGCCCGGCGGCTGACCAAGCTGATCGTGCCCAAGCTCGACAAGGTCGATCCCGGCTTCGGCATCGAGGTCGTCACCGTCCACGCTTGGGCGGTCGAGCCCCTGGCCGCCGCCCAGGATCGCCTCGACGCCGAAACGGGCACGAGCCTGGATGAGACCCTGGCCCCCCTGGTCGACCGCCTGGTCAACCGCCTGGGCGAGAACCGCGTCTGGCGCGCCGACCCCTATGAGAGCCACGTCCCCGAACGCTCGGTCGTCCGCAAGGCGCCACTGGATCCGCCGGCCGCCGCCAGATGGGACCCCGACCGCCCGCGCCCGGTGCGGCTGTTCAAGCGGCCCGAGGCGATCACGGCCATCGCCGCCGAGGTGCCGGACTACCCGCCTCGAATGTTCACTTGGCGCGGCCGTTCGCACCGCGTCCGCCGCGCCGAAGGCCCCGAGCGCATCGGTCAGGAATGGTGGCGCGCCGGAGTGGGCAAGACGGATACTGGCCCTAGCAAGATCAGGGATTACTACCGCGTCGAGGACGACGCCGGCGGCCGATACTGGATCTTCAGACAAGGCCTATTCGGCGGTGAAGAAGCGCCGAAATGGTGGATCCATGGCCTGTTCGCATAGACCGCCAGAACCTCAACCGACCTGCTGCGCGGGTCCTCCGTCTCCGCGCGAGAACGGAGAGAGCTCTCCTCCCCCTCTTGGGGGAAGGGGACCGGCGAACGCCGGTGGAGGGGGCTGGTCATGACCCCTGCCTACGCTGAACTGCAAACCACCACCAACTTCTCGTTCCTGCGAGGCGCTTCTCACGCGGAAGAGCTGGCCATCGCCGCTGAAGCCCTTGGCTTAGCCGCCATTGGCATCGCCGACCGTAATAGCTTGGCGGGTGTCGTCAGGGGATGGACAGCAGCTAAGGAACGCAATGTTCGTGTTCTGACGGGATGCCGATTAGACTTCATAGACGGCACTCCCAGCCTGCTTTGTTACCCCACTGACCGCGAAGCCTTTGGTCGTTTGACGCGTCTCCTGACCGTCGGCCAACTCCGGGCGGAGAAAGGTGAGTGCCACCTGACTTGGCAGGATTTCCTAGACCATTCGGCAGGTCAGTTGGGTCTGATCGTTCCACCAAAAACGCTCGACGAAGCCTTCGAACGTGATCTTGTTCGCATGGCTTGCGATCTGCGTGGCCGGTCGTGGCTAGCGGCCAATCGCGCCTACGCAGCCCAGGATCTTAAACGTCTGGCGCGTCTCGAAGCGTTGGCGCGAACGGCGGGCGCTCCAATGGTGGCGACCAATGACGTCCTTTACCACGGGCCCGAACGACGGCCCCTGCAGGACGTCATCACCTGCGTGCGCGAGCATTGCACGATCCAAAAGGCCGGCCTCCACTTGGAGGCCAATGCGGAGCGGCACCTGAAGTCGCCCACCGAAATGACGCGTCTGTTCGAGCGTTGGCCGGGCGCGGTGGAGCGAACGATCGAAATCGTCGAGCTTATCAAGTTCGATCTCAAGCAGATCGACGAGCAGTATCCGGACGAACCGGTCCCGCCGGGCAAGACGGCCATCCAGCATCTCACCAAACTGGCCTGGGATGGCGCCAAGTGGCGCTATCCAAAGGGGGTGCCCGAGAAGGTCCAGGGCAATCTCCGGACGGAGCTGCGCCTAATCAAGAAGAAGAACTACCCGAACTATTTCATCACCGTGCACGACATCGTTCAGGAGGCCCGAAAGCGCGGCATCCTGTGTCAGGGGCGGGGATCGGCCGCCAATTCCTCGGTCTGCTACTGCCTCGGCGTCACGTCGATCGATCCCAACGTGTACCGCCTGCTGTTCACGCGCTTCATCTCGGAGAACCGTGACGAGCCCCCGGATATCGACGTCGACTTCGAGCATGAGCATCGCGAGAAGATCATGCAGTACGTCTACGAGCGTTATGGCCGGGACTACGCCGCCATCTGCGGGACCGTGATTCACTATCGACCGCGCAGCGCGATCCGGGATGTCGGCAAGGCCCTGGGGCTGACGGAAGACGTCACGAGCCTCTTGGCCGCCACAGTCTGGGGCAGTTGGGGCGATGGCCTGCCTGAGGAGCACCTGACCAACGCCGGCCTGGATCCCAGGGCGCCGGAAATCGCTCGGGCCGTCGCCCTAGCCACCGAGTTGATGAAGTTTCCACGTCACCTCTCACAGCATGTCGGTGGCTTCGTTCTGACGAAACGACGGTTGGATGAAACGGTCCCGATCGGCAACGCCGCGATGAAGGAGCGCACCTTCATCGAGTGGGATAAGGACGACATCGATAGCCTTCAGCTGATGAAGGTGGATGTCCTGGCGCTGGGCATGCTCAGCGCCATTCAGCGCGCCATGAAGATGTTGCGCGCCGATCATGGGCTCGGCTGGCTCAAGGATCTAGCTGATGTCCCGCCGGAAAGGCCGGGCGTCTACGACATGCTGTGCAAGGCCGATAGCATCGGTGTTTTCCAGGTGGAGAGCCGGGCGCAGATGTCGATGCTGCCCAGGTTGAGGCCTCGCAAGTTCTACGACTTGGTCATCGAGGTAGCGATCGTGCGCCCCGGTCCGATCCAAGGCGACATGGTGCATCCGTACCTGAAGCGGCGGAACAACCCGAAGCTGGTCGACTGGCCTAAGCCCTCCAAAGAACACGGTCCCGCGAACGAGCTAAAGAAAATCCTTGGAGACACCCTGGGCGTCCCGCTGTTCCAAGAGCAGGCCATGGGCCTGGCCATAACAGCGGCCAGGTTCAGCGAAACCGACGTGGACGGGCTGCGCCGTGCGATGGCGACGTTCCGCAACCTGGGAACGCCGGACAAGTATCGCGTGAAGTTCATCGAGGGCATGACGTCGCGCGGCTACGAACGCGACTTCGCCGAGCGGTGCTTCAAGCAGATCGAGGGCTTTGGCCACTACGGCTTTCCGGAGAGCCATGCGGCGAGCTTCGCCAAGCTGGTCTACGTCTCGGCCTGGATCAAATGGGCTTGGCCGGACGTGTTCTGCGCGGCGCTGATCAACTCGCAACCGATGGGGTTCTACCAGCCGGCCCAGCTGGTGCGCGACGCGCGCGAGCACGGGGTCGAAGTGCTGGCGCCGGACATCCTGGCCAGCGATTGGGACTGCTCCCTGGAGCCGATGACGGCGAGCTTCCGCGCGCCTCGGATCCGCGAGGACAAGGTCGCTTGCCAGGACAGCCGTAAGCGGTGGAAAGCCGTCCGCCTGGGCTTCCGGCAGATCAAGGGTCTCAAGGAGGGCGATGTCAAAACCCTGGTTCACGCCCGCGCCGAAGGCGCCCGCGCCCCCGCCGAGTTCGCGCAGGGCGGCGTGCCCCAACGCGCGCTGGAACTCCTCGCCGAGGCCGACGCCTTCGCCTCGGTCGGCCTCACCCGCCGTGAAGCCCTGTGGGCCGTCAAAGGCCTGAAGGGCGAGCACAAGGCCCCGGTCCAGGCGCCGTTGCTGGCCGGCCTGCCGCTGTTCGAGGACAAGGTCGCCCTGCCGACCATGGGCGACCCGCAGGAGGTGGCTGAGGACTATCGCACCACCAGCCTGTCGCTGAAGGACCATCCGGTAAGCTTCTACCGCTCGATGCTGACGCGGCGCGGGGTGATCACGGCCGAGCAGCTGATGACCGTGCCCGACGGCCGCAAGGTGTCGGTGGCGGGGCTTGTTCTGATCCGCCAGCGGCCGGGCACGGCCAAGGGCGTGGTGTTCGTGACCCTGGAGGACGAGACCGGCGTGGCCAACGCGGTGGTCTGGAAGGACCGCTTCGAGGCCGACCGCAATGTGGTGATGACGGCCTCGTTCCTGGTCGTGCACGGCCGGGTGCAGCGGGCCGAGAACGTCATCCACGTGGTGGCCGAGGGTTTCACCGACCTGTCGGCGCACCTGTCGACGCTACGCGACGAGCCGGGCGCGCCGGCCCCGCGCGTGCGGCAGAAGGTGTCCGGGCGGCTGCTACGAAGCCGCGACTTTCACTGACGGCCACACGCGGCGCAGACACCAGTACGCGGCCCCCGCCACGATGAAGCTGGGTAGGGTCGCGCCGAGGTCGGGCGCCAGGCGGCTCAAGGCCTGGTAGGCCGCGATACCGGCCGCCCAGGCCAGCAGGGCGGGGAGGTACAGCCCGCTACGCGGCTCGGCGGCCGCGCGGCGGCGGACGATGAAGTGGTCGGTCAGCAGCACGCCGAACAGCGGGGCGAAGACCGAACCGATCAGAAGCAGGAAGCCCTCATACTGGGCCAGCGGGGCGAAGAGGGCGATCGTCGTGCACACGGCGCCGAAGATCAGGGCCAGGTGCGGCGGCGTGATCCGGACCAGGGTGGCGGTCGAGACGGCGGCCGAGTGGATATCGGCGAAGGTGTTGTCGGTCTCGTCGATGACGATCAGGAAGAGAGCGATGCCGCCGCCGCTGGCGGCCAGGGCGGTCAGCAACAGGCCGTCGCCGCCGCCAGACGCCAGGGCATAAGCCGCGCCCAGGCCCATGAACCAGATATTGGCCAGCAGGTAGCCGAGCGCGCTGCCCTTGAACATGCCGCCCGGCGATCGGCCAAAGCGGGTGTAGTCGGCGATCAGCGGCAGCCACGACAGCGGCATGGCGATGACCAGGTCGACGCCGGCCCCGAAGCTCATCTCGCCGGTGCCGGCCTTGGCGAACAGGGCGGCCAGGTCATGCTCGGCCAGCAGTCGCCAGCTCAGCCAGCCGGCCCCGGCCAGCAGCAGCCACAGGCCGTAGGCGCGCAGGAAACGACGGACGAACGACAGCGGCCCGACGATGGCCAGCCAGGTGGCCAACATGCCGAACACCAGGGTCCAGACGACGGGGCTGGAAAAGCCGAAGGTCTGCTTGGCCAGGGCGTCGGCGGCCTCGCGCATGGCGATGATCTCGAACGCGCCCCAGCCGGCCAGCTGGATGGCGTTCAGCACCGTCGGGACGGCCGCGCCGCGAGCGCCCAGGGTCAGGCGCAGGGCGCCCATCGACGAGAGGCCGGTATCGGCCCCGACCACGCCGGCGGCGGCCAGCAGCAGGGCGCCCAGGACCGAACCGGTGACGATCGCCGCAAGGGCCGCGCCGAGGCTCAAGCCAGGGACCAGAAAGGCCCCGGCCTGCAGCACCAGCAGGCCGATGCCCAGGCTGAACCACAGCGAAAAGGCGTCGCGGGCCGTGAACGCCCGGCGCTCGGCCGGCACGGGCGTCAGGGGATCATAGGTGTCATCGAGCTGAGCCATAGCCCCTGCTTAGCAGCTCACCTGCTCGGCGCGAACGCGGCGTTTATGGCCAAGCTGTGTTGCGCCCGCCGCGAAAGCGTCACCATTCAGTCGAATCAATGTCTGGTTGTGAGTGCGCCCTTGGGGTTGAGGCCGCGGGGGTGGCGCAGGGGGACTGGCGATGGATTTGAGCCTGATGGCCTTGGGCGGCCTGGCCGCGGCGATGGCACTGGACGCCGCGCCCGATCCTGTTCCGGCAGCGCCGCGTGAGACACCGGTGTCTTGCGAGGAGGCCGAGGGCGAAGCCGCCAGGGCCAGGTGCCGGCGCGAGCGCAACGAGCTGGACCCGCTGACCATCGAGGGCGCCAAGCCGGGCGACACCGAAGGGCCGATCGAGCCGGAACTGGAGCTGGACGAGGAGGCTATCCGCTCGCTGGGCGCCAACACCATCGGCGAGCTGCTTTCCAAGCTGGCGCCCGTGCTGAACGGCGCGCGGGGCCGCGGCGACGAGCCGCCGGTCATCCTGATCAACGGCCGGCGCACGACGGGCAACATGTCCGAGATCCCGACCGAGGCGATCCTGCGGACGTCGGTCCTGCGCGAGGAAGAGGCGCTGAACCACGGCTACCGCGCTGACCAGCTGGTGCTGAACATCGTGCTGAAGAAGCGCTTCGACGCCGTCACGGTCACCAACGAAGGCCATTGGCTGGCCGAGGGCGGCCGGGCCTCGTCCGACCAACTGGTCAACCAGTTCAAGGTGCAGGGCGAGGGGCGCACGATCGTCACCGCCCGCTATCACCGCGACTCGCCGCTGTTCGAGGACGAGCGCGGCGTGGTCCGCACGCCGACGGCGGGGAGCCCCGAAGCTCTGGCCGACGCGGTTGTCGGCGGCAGCCTGACCGCCGCCCGCACCCTGCTGCCGCGCGCGGAGCAGGCCAAGATCGAGATCATCCACACCCACCCGTTCGGCGGCGAGACGACGGGCACGCTGGGCGGCGACCTGCAGGTCAACAACAGCGTCAGCTTCCGAGGCCTGCCCGGCGTGGCCGTGGATCCGCCCGGCGACCTCGACGTCTATCGCTATATCGACGCGCCCGAGGCGCTGAAGGTGCGCAACGACACCCGCAAGGTCGGGCTGGTCGCTGGCCTGTCGGGGCGCAAGTCCGGCTGGCGCTGGACCCTGGACGGCGACTTCGATCGCAGCGAGAGCGCCACGCGGATCGGCCGGGGTCTCGATACGTCGGCCCTGCGCGCGGCGGTGTCGGCGGGCGAGGTCGACCCGTCCGGGCCGATCCCCGAGGGGCTGATCCGCTATGCGCCGCGCGACACCGCCGACTCGGCAGCCACCAGCGCCAAGCTGAACATGACCCTGAACGGCACCTTGGCCGGCCTGCCGGCGGGGCGGATGCGGGCCATGGTCCGGGTCGGCGCCGATCACCGGCGGTTCGATTCCGAGAGCGTTCGCTCGGGCGTGGAGGTCGACCGCGTCCTGACCCGCGACCGCGCCACCCTGCAGACCAGCCTTGATGCGCCGATCGTCGACCGGGCCGGGCCGCTGGCCTTCCTGGGCAAGGTGTCGCTGAACGCCAACGGCCAGTACGAGCAGTTCTCCGACATCGGCGGCCTGGCCACGCTGGGCGGCGGGGCGAACTGGACGCCGGTCAAGGGCCTGAACCTGTCGGCCGACTACAGCTGGGAAGAGGGCGAGCCGACGCCCCAGCAGATGAACAACCCGGTGCAGCAGACCGCCAGCACGCCGGTCTATGACTACGCCACCGGCCAGACGGCGTTCGTGACCCTGACCTCGGGCGGCAACCCGAACCTGCGGCCCGACAGCCGCCAGCTGATCAAGCTGGGCATCAACTACAAGCCGTTCGAAACGCGCGACCTGCGGCTGTCGAGCAATTACGTCCGTACACGGATCGATGATCCGATCGCTGGTTTTCCCTCGGCCTCGGCCGAGCTGGAGGCGGCCTTCCCTAGCCGCTTCACCCGGGACGCCCAAGGCCGCCTGACGGCCATCGACACGCGATCGGTCAACTTCGCCCACGCGGATACCGAGGACCTGCGCTCGCGGGTGACCTATGTCCGGCGCTGGGGCGGGCCCAAGCCCGGGACCGGACCCAAGTCGCTGTTCGTGGCGTTGAACGATCGCTGGCGGCTGCGTGACGAGGTGACGATCCACGACGGCATGGCCCCGCTGGACAAGCTGAAGGGCGCGTCTCTGGGCCAGTTCAACGCCTCGCCACGTCACGAGATCAACCTGTCGGTCAATCTGGGCATGCCCGGCTACACCCTCGGCGCGGCGGGCTTCTGGCGCACGCCGACCCGGGTGGATGGCGGGGCGGGGGGCCAGGACCTGCGGTTCTCGACCCCGCCGATCCTGCTGCTGTTCGGCTCGGTGGACCTGGGCGCGAACAAGGGCCTGGTCAAGGACCGACCCTGGCTGAAGGGGACCAAGCTGACCCTCAATATCGAGAACGTCTTCGACAGCTACATGCACGTCCGCGACAACCAGGGCCGCACGCCCGAGGCCTATCAGGAGGCCCTGGTGAAGACCGCGGCCGGGCGGGCGGTGCGGATGAGTTTGCGGAAGCAGTTCTGAGGGGCGGAAGAGGTCCGTTTTCGACCCATAGCGGACGTTTACCCCTCTCCCCTTGCGGGAGAGGGGGGCCCGCGAAGCGGGTCGGGTGAGGGGTTGCGCTCCGCTATCCGGACAGGGCTTTCAACCCCTCATCCGTCAGCTGCGCTGACACCTTCTCCCGCAAGGGGAGAAGGAAACAAAGGTCAGCTCACCACCCTTAGCGGACATCCCCTCGCCTACACTGCGCGCGTGCGACTACCGCCCGCCCCCCCTCGGGTCGCGCCCCTACGACGCTCGGATCTTCACCACTTTGGACGGGCCGACCTGGCGCAGGTCTTCGACCAGATCGAACAGGTGGGCGCGGACGGCGGCTTCGTCTCCGACCTCGGCCAGGGCGTCCAGGGTTTCCAGGCGCTCGTCGGCGATCATCGGGGCGGGCGAGAGGCGCAGGGCCTCCATGATGCCGGGGGCCTTGGGACGGGCGACCTCGTTCACGTCCAGCAGGGTCTCGGTCAGCTTTTCGCCGGGACGCAGGCCGGTGATCTTGATCTCGATGTCGCGGTCGGGGACCAGGCCCTGCAGCTCGATCATCCGCTTGGCCAAGTCGATGATCTTGACCGGCTCGCCCATCTCCAGCGTCAGCACCCCGGCCTCGTCGGCGTCTGTGGCGATCATCGACAGGGCCACGGCGCGCAGCACCAGCTGCACGGCCTCGGGGATGGTCATGAAGTAGCGCTCGACCGCCGCGTCGGTCAGGGTGACCGGGCCGCCACGGGCGATCTGTTGCTGGAAGATCGGCACGACCGAGCCGGCCGAGCCCAGCACGTTGCCGAAGCGGACGATGCTGACGCGCATGTCGCCGCCGCCGCCGTACTGGCGGGCCACGGCCTCGGCCACGCGCTTGGCCGCGCCCATGACGCTGGTCGGGGCCACGGCCTTGTCGGTGGAGATCAAGGCCAGGTGCGCCGCGCCGCAGGCCTTGGCGGCCATGGCGACGTTGCGGGTGCCCAGCACGTTGGTGCGCACGCCCTCGCAGGGGTGGTTCTCGACCAGGGTGACGTGCTTCAGCGCCGCGGCGTGGAAGATGATGTCGGGTTTCTGCTCGGCGAAGACGCGTTCGACGCGCGAGGCGTCACGCACGTCGCACAGCACTTCGCGGCGCAGGAGGCCGGGGTGGCTGTCGGCGATCTCGCGGTCGATGTGGAACAGGTTGTATTCCGAGGTGTCGACCATGGTCAGGTGCACGCAGCCGCTGGCGGCGATCTGGCGGCATAGTTCCGAGCCGATGCTGCCGCCGGCCCCGGTGACCAGCACCCGGCGGCCCGAGACCAGGGCGCGGACGGGCTCGGGGTCCAGGCGCACGGGCGGGCGGCTCAGCAGTTCTTCCAGGCTGATTTCGCGCAGCACCGGACCGACGCTGGCGGCGGCGCCCATCTCGACCACGCCGTGGCGGCGCATGAGGCGCATGCCTTCGGTCTTCAGCCGGCCCAGGCGCTCGGCGCCGAAGGTGCTCATGGCGCTGTCGGTCAGGAACAGGATGGCGGACGGCGACAGGCCGCTGTCACGAAGGCGGGCCAGCACGCGGTCGAAGTCGGCGATGGCGCCCAGCACGCAGACGCCGCGCAGCTCGTCGCCGGTCTCGCGGTCCAGCGGCGAGACGACGCCGATCGGGGTGTAGCGTTCGCCCAGGCCGGCCGGGGAGCGCAGGAAGGCGTCGGCCTCGGCGGCCGAGCCGACGATCAGCAGGCGCGGCAGGGCCGGGTGCATCGAGGCGGGGCCCAGGCGCAGCACCGAGTCCAGCAGCTGGCGCTCGTGCAGGCTGCGGCGGATGACGCGCAGGGCCGACAGGAAGGTGCCTTGGAACAGGGCCGCGCCAGCGACGGTGCGCAGGCCGCCGTCGATGCCGGGATGGGCGAAGCGGGTGATAACCATGAAGGTCGCCGCCGTCAGGAAGGCCGAGCGGAACAGGCGCAGGTGGTCGCTGGCCGAGACGAAGCGCCAGGGCGCGCGCTCGACGCGGAACAGCAGTTCGACGACCAGGGACGCCAGCGCGTAATAGCCCGCCTGCGCCAGGGTGTCCGGCGTGAAGGGCATGTCGATGACGAGGTATCGGCCCACCAACAGGGCCAGGAAGGCCAGCAGGACGTGCGTCGCGATCTTGCCTGCATGCCCCATGAAACGAACCTCTTGAGCCTGAAGGCCGGGGCGCGCCCCGGTGGAATCGTTCAAGCAACTAGCACGGCAATCCGTCGCCGTCGCGGTTTCAGCCGCGACGCAGGGGCAGAACGTCCACGACGTCGTTCGCCGAACAGGCCAAGGCGCCGGCGCGACGGCGCAATAGAGCATCCGCCCGCGAGAAGACGCCGACCAGCGAGGAATCCTGATCGGGGAAAACGCTGGCGACGGTTCGCCCCTCGGGATCGACCGACAGGGTTGCGCGCATCCAGTGTTCGCGCGGTCCGGTGGCGGGTAGGGGGGCGGCCAGGCGGGCCGGAACGAGGCAGACTTCGCTGTCGCCGCCGGTCAGGGCCACCAGCAGCGGGCGTAGGAACAGCTCGGCGCAGACCAGGGCCGAGGCCGGGTTGCCGGGCAGGCCCAGGACGCGGCGGCCATCACTCAGATGTCCGAACCAGGTCGGCTTGCCGGGGCGCACGGCCACGGTTTCGACGGCCAGGTCCAGGCCCAGGGTGCGCAGGGCCGGCTTGACCAGGTCGTGGTCGCCGACCGAGGCCCCGCCGATAGTGACGATCAGGTCGGCGTCGACGGGCCGAACCGCCGCGGCGATGGCCTTGGCGTCGTCGGCCGCGGCCGTCAGGCGGAAGACCTCGCCGCCCCAGGCGCCGATCAGCGCCGCCAGGGCGAACGAGCCGCTCTCGAAGATCTGGTCCGGACGCGGGCTGCCGCCGGGCGGGACCAGCTCGTCGCCGGTGGCCAGGATCGCGACACGCGGCCGGCGGGCGACCGGGACTTTCGCCAGTCCGGCCGAGGCGACCAGGCACAGCCGCCACGGATCGATGACGGCGCCGGCCTCCAGCAGGACGTCGCCCGCCTGGAAGTCACCGCCGGCGGCGCGGAGGTTGGACTTGGGATGCTCGCCGGCCTCGAAGCGGACCATCTCGCCCTCGCGGACGGCCTCTTCCTGGATGACGACAAGGTCCGCGCCGGCCGGGACTGGCGCGCCGGTGAAGATGCGGACCGCCTCGCCGGCCTGGACCGCGCGCGGGAACGCCTTGCCCGCCGCGCTCTCGCCGGCGATCGCGAAGGCCTTGCCCGGGGCGTAGTCGGAGCGTCGGATCGCCCAGCCGTCCATGGCAGAGGCGTCGAACGGCGGCTGATGGCGATCGGCCACGACGGGCTGGGCCAGCACGCGGCCCAGGCTTTCGGTCAGGGGAACGGTCTCGACGCCCAGGCGGACGGCGCCGTCCAGGATCCGGCCGCGCGCCTCTTCGACCGTGAGGTTCTTGAGCGGGCGCGCGGACTGCGTCACGGGTCTAGCCGACGAAGGCGCGCTCGATCACGAAGTCGCCCGGCTCGGCGTTCGAGCCTTCCTTTAGGCCGTGGGCCTCCAGGAGGTGGGCGGTGTCCTTGATCATGGCCATCGAGCCGCACAGCATGGCGCGGTCGTGCTCGGGATCGAACTTCACCTGCTCCAGGCCCAGATCGGCGAACAGCTTGCCGCTCTCGATCAGGTCGGTGAAGCGACCCTGGCGCTCGAACGCCTCGCGGGTCACGGTGGGATAATAAACGAGCTGGGCCTTGGCCTCGTCGCCGACCAGCGGATCCTCATGGATCTCGCTGGTGAACAGGTCACGATAGGCCAGTTCCTTCACTTCACGCACGCCGTGGGCGACGATGACCTGCTCGAAGCGGCTGTAGGCGTCGGGGTCGCGGGCGACCGACAGCCAGGGGGCCAGGCCCGTGCCGGTGCCGAACAGGAACAGGCGCTTGCCCGGGCGCACGGCGTCCAGCACCAGGGTGCCGGTCGGCTTCTTGCCCAGCAGGATGTCGTCGCCTTCCTGGATCTGTTGCAGGCGCGAGGTCAGCGGACCGTCCGGCACCTTGATCGAGAAGAATTCCAGTTCTTCGGCGAAGTGCGGCGAGCCGATCGAATAGGCGCGCAGGATCGGCTTCTTCTCGTCCTCGCGCGGCGGCAGGCCGATCATCACGAACTCGCCCGAGCGGAAGCGGAAGCTGGCCGGGCGGGTGATGGCGAAGCTGAACAGGCGGTCGGTCCAATGCTTCACCCACAGCACCTTCTCGGTGAAGTACGGGGCTTCTTTCACGGGAGCGGCGGCGGTCGCGGTGGCCGTCATCTGAACTCTTTGAATCCTTGGCGCGCTGGGCGCGGAAGAGGGCGGTGCGCCGGTCGGCTCGGCGCGATGGACGCCGCTACGGCCCTGTAGGCGGCTACTGTCTCATTTGAGCACCGCCGTCTCCATGTCAACGCCGGTTGTCTAAAGCCGGCTTTGGAAAAACTCAGCGGTCGGGTGGTCTGGCGGGCCTGTGTCGGCAAGCCGGAAGATCAGAGGCAGTATTCGTCCGCGTAGAGAAAGCGGCGTCTCGGTTTGCGAACAAATGTTCAGATGAGAAAGCCTATCAACGCAGCGCGGCATGACATTGCGCTTGGCCGGAAGAGTTCTCGCAGCGTCGTGCGTGTGTCGTCCGGTTAAGGACAATCTTTTTCCCAATCCCGGAAACATCCGCACCGGTTTTTCGAAAGCGTCAAAAATGTGATTGCCGGTATCTAAAACGAGGCGCAGACTTCCTTTTGCTTCGTTCGCGGAGCCAACGATACGGAGGAACGTATGCGGGTAAGGTTCATAGAGGCCGCCGCGGCGGCCGGTCTGTTAGCGTTTGGTTTGGCTGGTTGCAGTGACGGCGGCGCGAAGACGAAAGTCGCGCAGGCCAATCAAGTTGTCGTGGAAGGCACTACTGTCACGGCGTCGGGCTGCGTGCGGCCTGTCGAAAAGACCGATTGCCTGGTCGTGAAAGGCCGTGGCGGCGGATACTACGACATCAGCAGCGCCAGTCCGGCGCCTGACCTGTCCAAGGGCGTGGCGGTTTCGCTGCGTGGCATGGATAGCGGCAAGAACACCCAATGCGGGCGTGAGCTGACGAACGTGAAGTTCTCGTACCTGGGCATCCAGTGCGGCGCCACGCTGCCGGCCAGTGCGTCTACCGAGACGGACAAGACCGCCAAGACCAAGGAAGGCAAGGCTGGCTAAACCCCCAATCCGCTCCTCCCCGCGAAAGCGGGGATCCAAGCGGTCTGTCCGCTTGGCGGTGTTGGGGGGGCCTGATGACTCGGCTTGGGTCCCCGCTTTCGCGGGGATGAGCGGAGTTTTTTAGCACTTAGCTCTCGCCGGAGCCCGGATCGGTCCGGGTCTTCGGCGAACGGGCGCTGTCGGCCGCGCCTGGCGGCTCGGTGGCCGGCCGTGGCGGCTGGCCTTCCTGAGTCGCGGGACGCTGGTTCTCGTGCTCGACCTCCCGATTCGACGGGCGCTCGGCTTGCGAGGAGGGTTGCGAAGGCTGGGGCGAGGGGGAGGAGACGCTGGGCATGGCGAAATAACGCCGGGCCGGGGCTTCCGATCCCATGCTGAGGCGCGCCGAAGCCCGTGCGCCGCCTTGGAAAACGGGGACGAGGGACCCTAAACCCGTCAAACCGTCTCGCCGCGCTTGCTCGCCGCATGCGACCCTGCTAAATGGCGCGGCTCTGGCGACAGAACATGGCGCGCCGAGGCTTTAGAAGCCTTCTGGCGCGCTGTCTGTCTCTGGATGTCCGTCGGCCGAAAGGTCGGTCGGTCTGCAGGAGTGTAGCTCAGCTGGTAGAGCGTCGGTCTCCAAAACCGAAAGTCGTGGGTTCGAGTCCCCCCACTCCTGCCACTATATGTTTCCGACGGGCCGCCATTCCGGCCGGTCGTATTTGAAAGTCGTGAGCCTCTAGAGCATGGCCAGGAAACCGGGATCCAGCCCGTCCGCGATCAAGAACCGCGCCGCTAAGACGGCTGCGGCGATGGCGCCCGCGGGTGCTGGCGCGGCTGCTGTCGCAGCGCCCGCCGCCCCCAAGAAGCGCACCAGCCCGGTGCAGTTCTTCCGTGAAGTCCGCGCCGAAGCCCGCAAGATCACCTGGACCACCCGCAAGGAGACCTGGATCACCTCGGTGATGGTCTTCATCATGGTCGTCGTGGCGTCGCTGTTCTTCATGGCCGTCGACGGCGGCGTGGGTTTCGCCATTAATCAGCTCCTGAAGCTGGCGACCGCGGGATAAGATAGAGCGATGAGCACCGAAACCGCCTCGAACCCGAACCACAAGTGGTACATCGTCCACGCCTACTCGAACTTCGAGAAGAAGGTGGCCGAGAGCATCCGCGAGCAGGCCAAGAACCAGGGCCTGGAGGAGAACTTCTCCGAGATCCTGGTGCCGACCGAAGAGGTCGTCGAGATCCGCCGCGGCCGTAAGATCAACGCCGAGCGCAAGTTCTTCCCGGGCTACGTCCTGGTGAAGATG
Source organism: Caulobacter sp. GW821-FHT11E11 (assembly GCF_058808315.1). Lineage (NCBI taxonomy): Bacteria > Pseudomonadati > Pseudomonadota > Alphaproteobacteria > Caulobacterales > Caulobacteraceae > Caulobacter > Caulobacter sp. GW821-FHT11E11. The sequence goes on along the minus strand of NZ_JBXARO010000009.1, from coordinate 40,709 downwards.
AACCTCTCGGACGAGGCTTATCACCTCATCAAGAACACCCCGAAGGTGACGGGCTTCCTGGGTAGCGGCTCCAAGCCGATGCCGGTCTCCGAAAAGGAAGTCCAGCGCATCGTCGGCGCCATCGAAGAGGGCGTCGAGAAGCCCAAGACCGTGGTGCTGTACGAAGTCGGCGAGAACGTCCGCGTCATCGACGGTCCGTTCGCCAGCTTCAACGGTTCGGTCGAGCAGGTCGACGAGGAAAAGGCCCGCCTGCGGGTCACCGTCTCGATCTTCGGCCGCGCTACCCCGGTCGAGCTGGAATACGCCCAGGTCGAAAAGATCGCCTAAGCTTTCCAACTGGTCTGAAGTTTCTGAAAAGCCCCGCGTCGCCAGACGCGGGGCTTTTTGCTGTTTAGTCCTCTATCGCCTCCACGCCCTGTCGATCGAGTTCGGCCAGGTGATCGCGCATGGTCTGGAGCTGTTCGGGCGTGTGGCCCGTCCAGTCCACGACCTCGCCGACGATCCGCAGCGGGTAGGGCGTACGGTACGACCGGGTCGGATTGCCGGGGAATTTCTGGTCCGTCAGGTTGGGATCATCCTCGATCGGGCCCGTGGGCTCGACGATGTAGATGCGGCCCCGCCCTTCGCCCCGGGCCAGTTCCGCGCCCCAGGTGGCCGCGTCCAGCGTGGCGGTCAGATAGACGAATTTGGCCTTGTTGCGCTTGCCGTAGTTGGAGGCGTAGCCGGCCTCGATCAGGTCGCCCACGTTCAAATCGGCCTTGGCGCCATGGTAGAACGGCTCCGCGCCCGGTGTGGTGGTGGTCATCAACGGCCCTCCTGATTTTGAGACCCCGACGGGTCCCTCGCGTCGAGGGCGCTACAAACTGCGCATATTTCGTCGACCGCCAATTCTTGAACTCAAGTATTTCACCCCCAAATCCCCTTCAGGCGGGGGCGAGGACGCCGGTTCGGGGTTTGCCAGAGTGGCCAACTCAGCGCATTTTTCCGCCTCCCGAACCGGAGACGTCCCGATGAAAGCGCCCCGCAAACTCGTGGTTCTGGCGGTCGCGCCCGTCTCCCTGAGCATCGTCCTGTTGCCGCTGGCCAACCGTCTGCCGCTGCCCGACGGCCTGATCGGCTGCATCATCGGCAGCCTGTTCGGCCTCTCCGTCCTCAGCCTGCTGGCGATGGCCGGCAAGGCCAAATGCGCCTCGTAAGCCAGGCTTCTCACACAATCCGAAACAGGTCTTGAGGGCCCCGAATCCGCGTGCGGCTTGCCGTCGACGCGAATGTGACTACTCTGTAACTGGAGCGTCCGGGGCTGAGCGAGCGCGATGGGGGGGCCTATCACCAAGTCGCAGACAGGGGACCGCGGCCATGCCGTGGTGGTTTCGATGCCGCTCGAGGTCATCGAGGGCGACTGCGTGCGGCCGTCTCTGGAAAGCCGTTCGGTTGGCGATCCCGTGGTCTCGGCCGTGGCCGCCTTCGTCCTGCGCACCCTGCAACCCTACGCGCCGCCCGGTCAGGTGGTGACGCCCACGACCGACATCATGGGCGACCTGCACATAGATTCCCTGACCGTCATGAACGCGGTCCTGGATATCGAGGATCACTTCGATATCTCGATCCCACTCAATCGACTGGCCCAGTTCCGCACTGTCGAGGACTTGGCCGCCTACATCGTCTCAAGACTCGGAAAACACTGAATTGGGCATCTTCGACACCCATTCCGCCCTGATGGCGCGCTACGAAACCGCGCGCGCCTCCGGACAAATGCCCACGGGCGTGGTGATGGACAGGCTGCTGTCCGCCACCGAGGCCGAGATCAACGGGCGAAAAACCGTGACCGTCGGCACGCACAACTATCTGGGCCTGGCCTTCGATCCCGCGTGTATCGAGGCCGCCGCTGAAGCCGTGCGCCGCGAGGGTACCGGTACCTGCGGCTCGCGGATCGCCAACGGCTCGTTCTCCGAGCACGTGGCCCTGGAGCGCGAGATCGCCGACTTCCACGGCATGGCCCACGCCATGGTCTTCTCGACCGGCTACCAGGCCAATCTGGGCGTGATCTCGACCCTGGTCGGGGCAGGCGACTTCCTGCTGCTGGACGCCGACAGCCACGCCTCGATCTACGACGCCTGCAAGCAGACGCAAGCCAGCGCCATCCGCTTCAAGCACAACGACCCGGCCAGCCTGGAGGCGCGCCTGCGCCGCGTGAAGGACGAGCCCGGCAACAAGCTGGTGGTGGTCGAGGGCATCTATTCGATGCTGGGCGACATGGCCCCGCTGAAGGAGATGGTCGAGGTCGCCCGTCGCCACGGGGCCTACATCCTGGTCGACGAGGCCCACTCGATGGGCGTGCTGGGCGAGCGCGGCTGCGGCCTGGCCGAGGCCGTGGGCGTGCTGGACAATGTCGACTTCGTCGTCGGCACCTTCTCCAAGAGCCTGGGCGCGGTGGGCGGCTACTGCGTCTCCAACCTCGAGCAGTTCGACATCCTGCGCGTGGCCTGCCGTCCCTACATGTTCACCGCCTCGCTGCCGCCGGCCACCGTGGCCTCGGTGCGCGCCGCCCTGGCCGCCGTCCGCGAGCGGCCGCAGCTGCGCGAGAAGCTGTGGGGCAACGTCAATCGCTTCTACGGGGCCTTGGCCGCTGCCGGCTTCCAGCTGGGCTCGATCGCCAGCCCGATCGTGGCGGTGTGCCTCGACTCCGAACAGACGACCCTGGCCATGTGGCGGGCGCTGCTGGACCGTGGCTACTACGTCAATGTCGGCCTGCCGCCGGCCACGCCCTCGGGTGAGAGCCTGCTGCGCTGCGCGATCTCGGCGGCCCACTCCGAGGCGCAGCTGGACGGCTTGGCCGAGCAGCTGATCAGCCTGGGCCACGAATACGGCGTGCTGCCCGAAGACCTGCGCCGCGCCGCCAAGGCCTAGGCGACGCAGATCGCGAAGACGTGGCCGCCGGCTTGTCCGTAGCGGCCATGCGCGACCAGCGGCGGACGTTCGGGGTTGATCACCTTGGCCTCGAACGTCCCGCCGACCTCTTCCAGCTGGATCGTCGCCTCCTGGAAACCCAGGAAGCTGCCCGTCAGCGGGGCGTAGACCTTGTACAGGCTCTCCTTGATGCCGAAGACCTGCTTGGCCAGCGCCAGGCGGTCGGGCCGCCCATCCAGCCAGGCCAGTTCGCCCGGCGTGCAGATGCGCGGGACCAGCCGCTCGGCCAGCGGCGTGTCGGCGTCGAGGTCGAAGCCCAGGTTCCGCACACTGGCGGCCGGGGCCACGATCGCGCCGCACACGGTGTCGGCGTGCGAGATGGTCCCGACCACGCCCGCCGGCCATAGCGGCGCGCGGTTGGGACCGATCAGCAGTTCCTCACCGAATCTGCCCAGCGCCGCCATCGCCTGCCGCGCATAGAGCCGCCCGGCCCGGAACTCGGCCCGGCGCTTGGGGTGATAATCCAGGCTCAGCGCCGCCTCGGCCGGGGCCAGGTCGCCCTCGACATCGGCGATGCCGCCGCCCCGGAACACCAAGGCCGGCTCGAGCAGCTCGGCCGCCTCGGCGATCCGGTCCAGCAGCGCTGAGTCTGTTTGCATGGGCTCAGCCTAGCAGCGGCCCCGCCTTTCGTCGCGCCAGCCAGACGTAGAAGCTGGGCAGCACCAACAAGGTCAGCACGGTCGAGGTCAGCAGGCCGCCGACCACCACCGTGGCCAGGGGCTTCTGGACCTCGGCCCCAGGACCGATGGCCAGGGCCATCGGGACGAACCCCAGGATCGCCACCAGCGCCGTGGTCAGCACCGCCCGCAGGCGGCCGACCGTGCCGTCGATCACGGCGGCGGCGATGTCGGTCGCGCCCTCCATCCTCTGCTTGATGCTCTGCATCAGGACGAGGCCGTTCAGGGTCGCCACGCCCGAGACGGCAATGAAGCCGACCGCCGCCGAGACCGAGAACGGCATGCCTCTGAGCAACAGCGCCAGCGCCCCGCCGACCAAGGCCAGGGGCACGCAGGCGAAGACCAGCGCCGCCTCGGTCGCCGAGCCCAGGGCCATGAACAGCAGGACGGCGATGACCAGGAACACTACCGGCACGATGATCGCGAGGCGCGCGCTGGCCCGCTCCAGGTTCTCGAACTGTCCGCCCCAGTCGAGCCAGGAGCCCGGCGTCGGCCTGACGTCTCGCGCCACGGCCGCTTGCGCGTCGGCGACGAAGCCGCCCAGGTCGCGGCCGCGCACATTGGCCTGGACCACGATCCGCCGCTTGCCGTTTTCGCGGCTGACCTGGTTGGGCCCCTCGGCGGTGTCGAAGCGGGCGATGCTGGACAGTGGGATGGCGCTGCCGCCTTCGCTTTCCGAGACCACGGGCAATTGGCCCATGGCGGCCGGATCGGCGCGCTTGGCGTCGTCCAGGCGCACCACCACGTCGAAACGGCGGTCGCCCTCCAGGATGTGGCCGGCTTCGCGTCCGCCCAGGCCGATCTCTAGGGCGTCGGCCGCGTCGCTGGCGTGGACGCCCAGGGCGGCGGCCGCCGTGCGGTCGACGCTGGCGGTGATCGTCGGCTGGCCCGAGATCTGCTCGACCTTCACATCCGCCGCGCCGGGCACCTTGCGCAGAGCAGCGGCGACCTGGTCGGCGGTCTTGCTCATGGCCGCGAAGTCGTCGCCATAGACCTTGACCGCCACGTCCGAACGCACGCCGGCGATCAGCTCGTTGAAGCGCATCTGGATCGGCTGGGTGAACTCGTAGGCGTTGCCGATCAGCTTGCCGAGGTCGCCCTCCATTCGCTCGACCAGCTTGGCCTTCGACAGGCCCGGATCTGGCCAGTCCTTGCGGGGCTTCAGGATCACGAAGGTGTCCGAGGCGCTGGGCGGCATCGGGTCCGAGGCGATCTCGGCCGTGCCGGTGCGGGTGAAGACCAGGGCCACCTCGGGCTGGGCCGAGAGCACCTTCTCGACCTCGAACTGCATGGCCTGGCTCTCTTCCAGCGAGATCGAGGGCACGCGGCTGGCCTGGATCAGCAGGTCGCCTTCGTCCAGCGTCGGGGCGAACTCGCGGCCCAGGGCGAAGAAGGCGACGACGCCGAGCGCCAGCGCCAAAATCGCGCCGCCAGCCACCGCCTTCGGACGGGCGACGGCCGCGCGCAGCACGGGCTCGAAGCGAGTGCGGACGGCTTTCATGGCCTTGGTCTCGTCGTGGCCCTTGGGTTCGCGCACCGCCAGGGCGGTCAGGGCCGGGACCAGGGTCAGGGACAGTACGAAGGCGCCGGCCAGGGCGAACATCACGGTGGCGGCCATGGGCGTGAACATCTTGCCCTCGACGCCCTCGAAGGTCAGCAGCGGGGCGTAGACCAGCAAGATGATCGCCTGGCCGAAGGCGGCCGGGCGGGCCATCTCCTTGGCGGCCTCAACCGCGACCGACAGGCGCTCGCCGGCGGTCAGGTCGCGGCCCTCGGTCTGACGCCGCAGCGCCAGGCGGCCCAGGGTGTTCTCGATCACAACCACGGCGCCGTCGACGATCAGGCCGAAGTCCAGCGCCCCCAGGCTCATCAGGTTTCCGCTGATCCCGAACCGCCGCATGGCGATGGCGGCGATCAGGAAGGAGAGGGGGATGACCAGGGCCGTGATCAGGGCGGCGCGGAAGTTGCCGAGCGCGAAGAACAGCACCGCGATGACCAGCAGCGCCCCGACCGTCAGGTTGTGCTCGACCGTGCGGATGGTTGCGTCGACCAGCCGGGTGCGGTCCAGCACCGGCTTGATGATCACCTCGGGGGGCAGGCTGGGCGCTATGGCCTTCAGGCGTTCGTCGACGCGGGCGGCGATCGTGCGGCTGTTCTCGCCGACGAGCATCAGGGCCGTGCCGATCACCACCTCGCGGCCGTTCTCGCTGGCCGAGCCCAGGCGCGGGGCGTGGCCGATGGCGACCGTGGCGACGTCCGAGACCTTGACGACCGCGCCGCCTCGGCGACCGATCGGGGTGTCGGCCAGCTCGGCCAGGCTTTTCACCCGCGCGTCGGTGCGGACGATATAGGCCTCGCCGCCACGCTGGACGTAGCCGGCCCCCGCGATGCGGTTGGAGTGCTCCAGGGCCTCGACCAGTTGCGGCAGGCTGATGCCGCGCGCCGCCAGCTTGGCCGGGTCGGGATGGACGGCGTATTCCTTGACGTAGCCGCCCAGCACGTCGACCCCCGCCACGCCGTTGATGGTCTTCAGCTGCGGCGCGACGATCCAGTCCTGGACCGTGCGCAGATAGGTCGCCTTCTCGATGTCGGTCCGCAGGGTCTCACCCTCGGGCGTGACATAGGGAACGCCGGTGCGCGCGGCCGCGCCCTTGAACTCGACGGTCCAGATATAGACTTCGCCCAGGCCCGTGACGGGCGGCCCCATGCCGGGCTCCAGCCCGTCGGGCAGGTTGGCGCGGGCGGCCTGCAGACGCTCGTTGATCAGGGTGCGGGCGAAATAGAGGTCGGTGTCCTCGGTGAAGACGGCGGTGATCTGCGAGAAGCCGTGTCGCGACAGCGAGCGGGTCTCGACCAGGCCCGGCGCGCCGGCCAGGGCCGTCTCCAGCGGGAAGGTGACCTGCCGCTCGACCTCCTCGGGGCCGAGGGCGGGGGCGATGGTGTTGATCTGCACCTGGCGGTTGGTGATGTCGGGCACCGCGTCGATGGGCAGGCGCGACAGTTGCTGCAGGCCGAACGCGAACAGCGCCACGGCCAGCAGGACGACGATCCACCGGAAGCGGACCGAGAGGTCGATGAGGCGATTGAGCATGATCAGTCCTCGTGCCCCGCTTCGCCCTTGCCGAGCTCGGCCTTGAGGCGGAAGGCGCCCTTCCCGGCGATGGTCTCGCCGCCGGTCAGGCCCTTGAGGATCTCGACGGCGCCGGCGGCGGTGCGGCCGGTGACGACCGGCGTGGCCCTAAAGCCTTTGGGGAAGCCCTTGGGTTCGGCGACGAACACCACGGTGCGGCCTTCGAGGGTCTGGACGGCTTCGGCGGGCACGGTCAGGCCGCCCGCGCCCTTGGCCAGGATCACCCGAGCCGAGACGATGGAGCCGATCTGCGGCGCGGGGGCAGTGGGCTTGGCGCGCACCACGGCCGCGCCGGCGCCCAGGGCGCTGGGGGCGACGGCGACGATCCGCGCGCCGGCCTCGCCGCCATCGGGCCGCTGGACCAGCACGGCGTCGCCGACCTTGATCGCGTCGGCCGAAGCCGGCGGGGCGTCGAAGACGTATTCCACCTGGCCCTGGTCGGCGATCTCGGCGACCAGGCCGCCCTGGGTCAGGAAGCCGCCGACCCGCATGTCGATACGGGTGACGATCCCGGCGATCGGGGAGCGCAGCGTGGCGACGCCGCCGGCGCTGGGCGCGCCCTGGGCGGCGACCTGGGCGCGGGCGGCGCGCAGCTCGGTCTGGGCCTTGTCGGCGGCGGCCTGGCTGGCTTCCCAGTCCTGGCGGGCGACGACACCAGCCTCGAACAGGCGGCGGTCGCGGGCGGCGGCGGCCTGGGCCGCTCGCGCCCCGGCGGCGGCGGCGTCGACATTGGCCCGGGCGCCCGCGCCCTCGGCGCTGCGCAGGGTGGCGATGGCCGCGCCGGCGGCCACGCGGTCCCCGGCGGCGACATGGACGCGCTCGACCGTGCCCGACACCGGCGCGCCCAGGGCGGCCGAGGCGTTGGCGGCGAGCGCCACGCGGCCGGGCAAAACCAGCTCCGACCCGCCGCCGCGTCCAACCGTGGTGGTCAGCACGCCGGCCTTGACGGCGTCGGCTGCGGAGAGGGCGACGAAGCCGTCCTCATGAGGAGCTTCTTCTTCGGCGTGCTCCTCAGCGGCGGCGGGGGCCTTGTCGGTCAGGCGGCCGAGGCCAAAGCCCAGGCCGGCCGTGGCGATCAGCGCCGTGGCCGCGCCGGCCAGGATCCATTTGCGGTCGGTCATTGGGCGGCTCCAAAGGCGATCTGTCCGTTGGCTTGGGCGAGGTCCGCCGTGGCCTTGGCGCGCGCCAGGCGCGCCTCGATGTGACGTTGGCGGGCGGCGACCAGGTCGCGGCGCGCGGCGAGCAGTTCGATCAGAGGCAGCTTGCCGGCCTCGTAGCCCAGACGAGCCAGGCGATACGCCTCGCGCGCGGCGGCTTCGCCCTCGCGGGCGGCGGTGGCGATGCGGTCGGCGGCGCGGGCGTCCCCCTCGGCGCCGCGTCGGTCAGCGATGGCGTCGGCGCGGGCCATCAGCAGGCGAGCACGAGCGGCGTCGGCCTCGGCATGGGCCGACTTCACCGCGCCGCGATTGCGGTCGAACAGGGGCAGGGGCAGCGAGACCCCGGCCACGGCGGCGGTGGAGTCGTCCCCGGCCAGTCGTCGAACGCCGAAGCTGACGGTGACGTCCGGCGTGGCGCGGCGACGCTCCAGGTCGAGCTTGCGCGTGGCGGCGGTCTGCTCGGCTTCGGCGACGGCGACCGTGGGCGACTGGATGCTTGAGGGGGCAGCGGACCAAGCGAGATCCAGCAGGCCCGGCGTCACGGCGGTGTAGGTTTGCTCGCCGCCGGTCAGGGCCGCGAGCCGGGCCAGGGCGCCGCCGACCTCAGCCTCGGCGCGCGAGACATCAGCCTGGGCCGCCGACAGCGCCGCCTGGGCCTGCAGGGCGCGCAGCTGCGCCTCCTTGCCGTTGTCGACCAGCAGCCGGGCGGCGCGAGTGTCGGCCTGCGCCAGTTCGACGCCGTCCTTAGCGACGCCCAGCCGCTCGCCGGCCGCCTCGGCGGTCGCGTAGGCCACGGCCAGGTCGCGGGCGAAGGCGACCCGGTTCTGGTCCGCGCGCGAGCGGGCGGTGTCGACCTCGGCGCGCGCGGCGGCCACGCGCGCGCCGCGCTTGCCGCCCAGCTCCAGGGTCTGGCCGACCGACAGGGTGGTCTCGGCGCTCTGGAAGTCACGGTAGGGGCCATCGCCGCCGACGTTCTCGACCTGCAGGTCCAGGGTCGGGTTGGGACGGGCGCGGGCCTGCAGGGCGCGGCCCTCGGCGGCGCGGGTCTCGGCCTCGCCGATGATCAGGCGCGGCGCGGCGGCCTCGCGCAGCAGGGTCTCAAGGGGCGGCGCGGTCTGGGCCACGGCGGCGCTGTACAGCGCGCCGCACGCGGCGGACGCCAAGGCCGCACGCAGCGGCCATCGGTTCGATGACATGAAGGTTCCTCGCGATGATGGGACGACGGCGCGCGGAATGCGCGCGGGCCGTCAGGCGCGAGGCGGTTGGTCGAGCGGGGCGGGCGAGCGCGACGTCAGCGCATGGGCCGGCGCCATCAGGTGCTCGGCCGTCGTGGGCGCGGGCGTGGCGATGGCTACGACGGGGGCGTCGAACAGCGAGCCGCCATGGTGGCAGTGGCCGCCCAGGCAGCAGGCGGCCTTGCAAGGCGCGCTATCGTGCTTCTGGTCGGCTTCGACTGTCTGGTGGGCGCTGGCCGGGCGCTCGTCGCAGATGCAGGCGGTCGAGGCGATGGCAGGGGCGACGACCAGCAGCGCCAGGACGCAGGCGGCCAGAAGGCCCCCCAGGTTCCGCCACCATGTCGTCGTCTTGCGCATGGCGGCTGTATAGCTTTTGCGAACGACTCTGAGAACGCGTTACATAATCACAGGCGGCGTCTCCCGCCTTTGACTCCACGTCCCCCGCCTGCTAAACGCCGCGCCTCGCTCCCGGACCCTGCGTCCTGGGGCGTGCTTGTCGTTATGGCGACAGGTTCAAATCCGTGGGAGGGCCGCCAAGCCCGGACCACGGCTCACAAGTGAGGATACTATGGCTAAGAAGATCCTGGGCTACATCAAGCTCCAGGTGAAGGCTGGCTCGGCCACGCCTTCGCCCCCCATCGGCCCGGCTCTGGGTCAGCGCGGCGTCAACATCATGGGCTTCTGTAAGGAGTTCAACGCGCGCACCGAGAACGTCGAAAAGGGCACCCCCCTGCCGACCGTGATCACTGTCTACCAAGACAAGTCGTTCACCTTCATCACCAAGACGCCGCCGGCGACGCACTACCTGAAGCAGATCACCGGTCTGAAGTCGGGCGCGAAGCTGACCGGTCGTGAGACCGTCGGTGAAGTCACGCGCACCCAACTGCGCGAGATCGCCGAAAAGAAGATGAAGGACCTGAACGCCAACGACATCGAGGCCGCGGCCAAGATCATCGAAGGCTCCGCCAAGGCCATGGGCCTGAAGATCGTGGAGGCCTAATCACATGGCTAAGCAACCCAAGCGCATCCAAGCCTGGACCGGCGACCGCGAAGCGGCTCACACGGTCGAAGCCGCCATCGCCCTGGTCAAGGCCAACGCCAAGGCCAAGTTCGACGAGTCGATCGAAATCTCGGTCAACCTCGGCGTCGATCCGCGTCACGCCGACCAACAGGTCCGTGGCGTCGTGAACCTGCCGTCGGGCACCGGCCGTGACGTCCGCGTCGCCGTCTTCGCCAAGGACGCCAAGGCCGCTGAAGCGACCGCGGCGGGCGCCGAGCACGTCGGCGCCGAAGACCTGTACGAAAAGATCGCCGGCGGCTTCATGGACTTCGATCGCGTCATCGCGTCGCCGGACATGATGGCCCTGGTCGGTCGCCTCGGTAAGGTGCTGGGCCCGCGCGGCCTGATGCCGAACCCGAAGGTCGGCACCGTGACCCCGAACGTCGGCCAAGCCGTGAAGGACGCCAAGGGCGGCGCCGTCGAGTTCCGCGTCGAAAAGGCTGGTATCGTCCACGCCGGCATCGGCAAGGCCTCGTTCACCGACGAAGCCCTGGTCATCAACGTCAAGGCTCTGATCGACGCCCTGAACCGCTCGAAGCCCTCGGGCGCCAAGGGCGTGTTCATCAAGCGCATCGGCCTGTCGTCGACGATGGGGCCGGGCTTCAAGGTGGACACCGCCTCGGTCGGCTAATCGCCGTCTGAAGCCAAGAAATGAGAAGGGCGGGGCCTTGCGGCTCCGCCCTTTTTCTTTGATCCAAGGCGCATGAGCCCAGAGTCGACACCCGAAGACGAGATCCTCGACGTCGCCGTGATCGGCGGCGGGCCGGCCGGGCTGATGGCGGCCGAGACCGTGGCGCGGGCGGGCAAGTCCGCAGCCGTGTTCGAGAAGATGCCGACCTTCGGGCGCAAGTTCCTGATGGCCGGGCGCGGGGGCTTGAACCTCACCCACTCCGAAGCGTTCGAGCGGTTCGTCGGGCGCTACGGCGAGCGGGCGGAGACGCTGGCGCCGATGCTGGAGGCCTTCGCGCCGAAGGACCTCGTGGCCTGGGCCGAAGAGCTGGGGCAGTCGACCTTCGTGGGCGCCAGCGGCCGGGTGTTTCCCAAGGCGATGAAAGCCTCGCCGCTGCTGCGGGCCTGGCTGGCGCGGCTGGAGCGGCTGGGCGTGCGGCTGCGCACGCGGGCCGAGTGGACCGGCTGGAGCGCTGACGGTGGCTTGCTGATCAATGGCGAGGTCGTGCGCGCCAAGGCGGTGGTGCTGGCGCTGGGCGGGGGCAGCTGGGCCAAGCTGGGCTCTGACGCGGCCTGGGTTCCGACGCTGGAAGGCTTGGCCGACGTCGCCCCGTTCCGCGCCGCCAATTGCGGGTTCGACGTCGCCTGGAGCGACATCTTCCGCGAGCGCTTCGCGGGTGAGCCGCTGAAGAATATCGGCCTGCGTCATGGCGAGAGCTTCGCGCGGGGCGACGCCATGGTCGCCGGTTACGGCCTCGAAGGCGGCGCGATCTACGCCCTGGCCGCGTCGTTGCGCGATGCGGTCGAGGCCGAGGGGCGGGCGGTGCTGACCATCGACCTGCGTCCCGACATTCCGGTCGAGACCTTGGAGCGCCGGCTGCACACGCCGCGCGGCGGCCAGAGCCTGGCCAACTTCCTGCGTAAGGCGGTCAAGCTTTCGCCGGTCGAGGTCAACCTGCTACGCGAGGCCCACGGCGTCGACCTACCCGTCGAGCCCGCGGCCCTGGCGACGGCGATCAAGGCCGCGCCGATCGTGCTGAACGCTGTCCAGCCCCTGGACCGCGCCATCTCGGCGGCTGGCGGGGTGCGGTTCGAGAGCCTGGACGGCCTGGCTCTACGCGATCGCCCCGACGTGATCCTGGCCGGCGAGATGCTGGACTGGGAGGCCCCGACCGGCGGCTACCTGCTACAGGCCTGCTTCGCCACCGGCGTGGCGGCGGGGAGGGCGGCCTTGTCGCGCCTGAATTAGGGCAATTTCGCTGACCTTTACGTCACGTCTCGCTATGTCGAGAACTTGACCGAACGTCGTTCTTTCAGCATCGTCTGGCATCCGCCCCGGGGGGAAGGATCCCATGACGACCATCGATGAAGCGCGCGCCGTCGCCGGCGTGCGACCCGACGTGCTGTCCGGCGAACGCTCGGCGTTCATCGATCGCTGGATCTATGTGTTCATGGCCGCCAGCTTCGTGGCGATCGTGCTGGTCGGCTTCGTGCCGGACTCTCTGGACAAGGTCGCGGCGGTACAGGCGGGGCAGCGGCCGCCGTTCCCGCTGGTGCTGCACCTGCACGCCGTCCTGATGGGCGGCTATCTGCTGTTGCTGCTGACCCAGACGACGCTGGTGGCGACCGGCCGTGTCGCCTCGCATCGTCTGCTGGGCATGGCGGGCGCCGTGCTGGCGGCGGCGCTGGTGGGGGTCGGCTTCGTTCTCATCCCGACCATTTACCACCAGGTGTTCCTCGGGGCGCAGCTCGCGCCGCCGCCGGCCAGGGCCCAGATGGCGCAGCTTGTGGTGGTCATCGAGAACATCATGCTGCTGCAGCTGCGCGTCGGGTTCCTGTTCCCGATCCTGGTGCTGATCGGCGTCGGAGCGCGCCAGACCGACCCCGGTTTCCACAAGCGGATGATGATCCTGTCCATCGCGACCGCCCTGTCGGCCGCCTTCGACCGGGTCACCTGGATCCCGTCCACCATGCCCGCCAGCCCGCTGTCTTCGGATCTCTACGTGCTCCTGGCGATCGCGCCCATGTTTCTGTGGGACGTCTTCCGCAACCGCGGCGTCCATCGCGCCTACTGGGTCTGGCTGGCCATTGCCGCGCCCTTCACGATCGCGGTCCACGCCCTTTGGGACACGCCGTTCTGGCACGCCACGGCCAAGCGGATCATGGGGGTCTGACCCGACCTACTTCATGGCGGCCTTGATCCGGGCGGCCATGGTCTCCAGATCCTTGGGATCGGCCGGCTTGTTCTCGGCCAGATAGACCGGCTTGCCCGCCACGCGCGGGATCACGTGGACATGCAGGTGCGGCACGCTCTGGCCCACGCCGTTGTTCTGCAGGACCAGGAAGCCGTCCAGGCCCAGGGCGTCGACCTCCGCCTGGCCGACCTTCTGGGCGACGGCCATGACCTTGGCGATGTCCTTCGGATCCATCTCCAGCAGGTTGCGGGCCTTTGAGGTCTTGGAGATCACCAGCACGTGGCCGGGCTCCAGCGGGGCGCGGTCCATGAAGGCCAGGACGTCGGCGTCTTCATAGACCTTGTAGCTGGGCAGCTCGCCTCGGATGATCCGGGCGAAGACGTTGCCCTCGTCATAGGCGCCCTTCAGCGGCGGGAAGGGGTTCGTGGCCGCGCTCTTGGGCTCGAAGCGGGCCAGCCAGCGGATCACCTCGCCCTCCAGCGCGATGCGCGCGTCCGAGAAGCTGTGGTCGGTGGCCATGTAGGTTTCGGTCAGCGCCTTGGCGCCCGCCCCCTTGGCGGCGGCGGCCAGCTTGCGCGTGCCCGGCGCGCCGGCGAACTCGGCGCCGATCAGCAGCAGCGGGCGGTCGGAGATCTGGGCGGTCAGTTTCTCCAGGTCCAACTTGTCGGCGTCGCGCTCGATCTCGGCGACCAGGGCCTCGGGCGTCGTGGCCAGGGGCGCGGTGTCGGGGCGCATGGCCTCGATCACGGCCTTGCGGGCCTCGGCGGAGGTGATGCGTTCGCTGCGCGAGCCGATGTCCCAGGAGTCGATCAGCACCGCCCCGACCACGCGCGGCTCGGCGGCGACGGCGTCGGCGGCCATGAAGCCGCCCATGCTGTGGCCGGCCACGACGATACGGGCCGGGTCGATGTGGTATTTGGCGGCGTTGGCCGGATCGAGCAGGAAGGCCACGGCCGCCTCGCCGTCGGCGCGGGCGTTGGCGAAGCTGAACTTGCCCTGGCTGCCCCACGAGCCGCGATAGTTGATCCGCATGGCGTTCCAGCCGGCGCGGCGCACGGCCTGCAGCAGGTCGATATTGGTCTCGTTGCCCGGGAAGCCGTGCAGGAACAGCAGCGTCGGATGCGGCCCGGCGCCCGAGGCGGTGTAGAGGATCGCATTGACCTTCGAGCCGGCGATATCGACCTGGAAGGCGGCCATGTCGGCCGGGCGATCCTGGTCGCGAGGCGGGTCGGCGACCACGGCCCTGGGCGTCGGCGGCAGCTTGGGCTCGGCCAGGACCGGCGCGGCGACGGCCATGCCCAGGAGCAGGGCGCAGGCCCCGGCGATCAGCTTGCGAGTCATTGGGACGCCCCCGTCTTTCACCAGGACTGGCTCCTGCCAGTTCTCGGTGGGGACGCTGCTATCTCTCAAGCCAAACAGCAAGGGAGGACGGCATGGCTTCGATCCACAAGGACATCCTGATCAATGCCGCGCCCGACGCGGTCTGGGACGCTGTGCGCGATGTGGGCAGGATCCACGAGCGGCTGTGTCCGGGCTTCGTCGTGAATACCGAGATGGTCGACGACGGCGCGGCCCGCTTGGTCACCTTCGGCAACGGCATGGTGGTCAAGGAGGTCATCGTCGACAGCGACGACGCCCGCCGCCGCCTGGTCTGGACGGTCCAGAGCGAGCGCCTCTCGCACCATAACGGCGTCATGAGCGTCGAGGACGCCGGCGAGGGCCGCTCGCGCGCGGTGTGGACCGCCGACGTCCTGCCCCACGCCGCCGCCGAGACGGTGGGGCCGATGATGGGGATGGGACTGGAGGCGATGAAGCGCCAGCTGGACGGGGCGGGTTGATATCCCGCTGATCTTCGTCTATACGGCCCGCCTCTTCGCTGGACTCCGGTCCGACGGAGAACCTGTTTGAGAACTACGGGGCGTGGGGTCACCAACGCCATAATCGAGGAAGAGCCCTTCCTCGCCGTCGGGAGACAGGGATAGAGACGCCAAGTCTTCCTGCTCGAGGCCTCCCCCTTCATTGGGCCGGTCCGAGACCGGAACGCGGCCGACTTTCCTTGAAACAGGCATATGCGACTCGCAAGCGGGAGCAATTCCGCATGGGACCGCATCTGGCTGCCGGAATGGTCCGGCCGCTGTTATTGAGTAGGAGACCGCAATGGACCGCGCTCAAAAGCAGGAATCGATCGAGTCGCTGAAAAGCGTCTTCGCCGATGCCGGCGCTGTCGTCGTGACCCACTACATGGGTCTGACCGTTGCGGAAATGACCGACCTTCGTCTTCGCCTCCGCAAGGAAGGCGCCGCGATCAAGGTTGTGAAGAACACCCTGGCCCTCAAGGCTCTGGACGGCAAGCTTGGTGATACGGGCTCCGCCCTGTTCACCGGCCCGGTCGCCATCGCCTTCGGCCCGGACGCTGTCTCGGCTGCCAAGGTCGCCGTTCAGTTCGCCAAAGAAAACGACAAGCTCAAGATTGTCGGTGGCGTTCTGGACCAGACCAATGTGCTGGACGAAGCTGGCGTGCGTGCTCTGGCGACCCTGCCGTCGCTGGACGAACTGCGTGGCAAGCTTATTGGCCTCATCCAGGCTCCGGCGACCAAGATCGCTGGCGTCCTGCAGGCCCCGGCTGCCCAGCTGGCTCGCGTTTTCAACGCCTACGCGACCAAAGACGCCGCGTAACGGTCATCCCCGCATATCTATCCCAATCTCTCTAAGGAACTGACACATGTCGAAGCTCGAAAAGCTGGTCGAAGAACTGTCCACCCTGTCGGTGCTGGAAGCCGCTGAACTGTCGAAGCTGCTGGAAGAAAAGTGGGGCGTCTCGGCCGCCGCTCCGGTCGCCGTCGCCGCTGCCGGTGGCGCTGCTGCTCCGGTTGAAGCTGCTGAAGAGCAAACCGAGTTCACCGTTGTCCTGGTCGACGGCGGCGACAAGAAGATCAACGTGATCAAGGAAGTCCGCGGCGTCCGTCCGGACCTCGGCCTGAAGGAAGCCAAGGACCTGGTCGAAGGCGCTCCGCAGAACGTCGTCGAAAACGTCTCGAAGCAACAAGCCGACGAAGTCGCCAAGAAGCTGACGGAAGCCGGCGCCAAGATCCAAATCAAGTAATCTGGCCCCCGCTTTCGCGGGGATCGGGTTCCTTTTGGAACTGCTGGAACGGCCTCGGAGGGAAACCTCCGGGGCCGTTTTCTTTTGGGCGTCGAAAAACAGGGGGAAGTCGCCTGACGGAAGAGTCTTCTCCCCCATGGGATGAGCCCCGGTTGCGGGCCTGCTGGTCGGTCGCGTAGAGGTCGAGGCGGGCTGGGGAACCGTCGATGTCGACACGCTACTGGATCTATGCCGGGCCGCACGGCGACGGCGGTCCCGTGTCGACTGACGAGCTGGCCCTGCTGCTGCGCGAGCGGATGCTGACGGTCAGCACGCCGGTGCGGCCCGTCAGCCAGCTGAACTGGGCACCGCTGGCCCAATGGCTGCCCGAGCTGGCGCCGTTCGCGGTCCAGCAGGCTCCGCCTCCGCCTCCGCCGCCTCCGCCTCCGCCACCACGGCCGCAACCCGCGCCGCCGCCGCAGGCGACGCCAATGCCGCCGCCGCCGCAACCTCAGCCCCGGTTCGAGGAGCCGCCGCCGCTGCGGTTCGAGCCGCCTCCGCCTTCGCAGCCGCCGGTCGAGCCGCCGCAACTGCCGCCGCCCTTGCCGCCCAAGGGGGCCTGGACCGATCGCAGCCCGCACCCCTGGCGTCGCTACCTGGCCCGGATGTTCGACACCCTGGTCACGGGCAGCGTCACCTGGATCGCCATCAGCATGGTGATGTTCGTGGTCGCGCCGTTCCAGGCCGAGCGGTTCTTCGCCTTTTTCAAGGGCCCTGTCGGCCAGATCGCCGACGCCATGCTGACCCTGGTCGCGGTCATTCCGGGCAACGCCCTGATGATCGGCCTGACCGGCGTGTCGGTCGGCAAGTGGCTGTTCGGGGTCAAGGTCGTGCGGCCCGACGGCCGGCCGATCGGCTTCCTGGCCGCTTTCGGGCGTGAGCTGCAGGTCTGGTTCAATGGCCTGTTCTTCGGCGTGCCATTCATCTCGCTGTTCACCCTGGGCGGCTCCTATTCGCAGCTGAAGGAGGCCAAGGTCGCCGCCTGGGATCCGCCGCGTCGCCGCGTGGTGCTGCACCGGCCGATGAACGCCCTGCAGGTCTGCCTGATCATCCTGGCCGTGCCCGCGCTGATCGCCGCCCGCGTCGGCCTGAGCCTGCTGGCCAAGCAGCCGTGAGCGGTTGGCGCGTCGCTGGCCGCGACGGCCGCATCGAACTTTTCTCCGAAGAGGCGCTGCGCGACGCCGTCGCGCGTGGGGCGCTGCCGACCGACGGCCTGGTCTGGCGCGAAGGCATGCCGGCCTGGGCGCCGATCGAGGACTATTTCCCGCGTCCGCGTCGTCAAAAGAAGGCGGGGCCGTTCAGCGCACTGCTGTGGTTCCTGGGCGTGGGGCTGGCCACCGCGCTCTTCCTGGCGGCCGGGGCGTTCAGCCTGTCGCTGTTGGGTACGGACCTGCTCGACGCGTTTCCCCGCGATTGGCTGGAGATCGTCTGGTTCGGCGGCGCGGTTCTGCTGGCCGCCGCCACCCTGCTGTTCTGGGCGGCCTGGCGCGGCGCGACGGCGCGCTGGTCCAGCATGGAGGCGCGGGGCCTGGTGCGGATCCTGGTCGCGCTGATCGCTTTGGCCGGGGCAGGCCTGGCGGTGTTCCACGGCTGGCAGACCGAGGCGGTCGGCCGCATCGCCCGCGCCGCTGAAGGGATGCGAGACTATCGCCTGACCTACGTCGCCCAGTCGCGGACGCTGACGATCAACGGTCAGATCGGCCCCGGCTTCGCCAAGGCGGTCGAGGCGCAGATGGCTGCCCACCCCGTGCGGCGCATCGAGATCACCAGTCCCGGCGGCCTGATCCAGGAAGCGCTGCGCGTGGCGCGGCGCCTGGAGGCGCGGGGCGGGGTGACGGTGGTCGCGCGCCGGTTCTGCGCCAGCGCCTGCGTGGTGGTGCTGATGGGCGGAGAGCAGCGGCGGGCCGACTACGACATGACGATCGACTTTCACGCGATCGACTCCACGGTCGACCTGAAGCTGGAATTGCAGAGCTACATCCAGCGCGAGCAGACGACCGAGGCGCGGACCTATCTGGTGGGGCGCGGCGCGCCCGAAGCCTATGTCCGCGAAGCCGAGCGGCTGGGTTCGGGCAAGATTTATCGTGTCCCGGCCGTGATTCTGGCCGAGCGCGGCATGCTGACCGGTCTTGTGGACGGGCAGGCCGCGCCGATCGCGGTCGCCGAGGCCCGCGCTCGGCTGGCGCAAGAGCTGCCGGGGATCGAGCTGAAGCCGTTTCCGCTGTCGGTAACCGACCCCGTCTTGAAGGATGCGGTCACAGGTCCCTAAGCTGCGCCCCTGATCGAAGGGCCTCACGTCATGACCATCCAGCCTTCCCGTCGCGCGCTGGTCGCCGGCGGCGTCGCGACCCTCGCCGCCGGCCCGGCCCTGGCGGGCGGCGGCCTGGGCGGCATCGTCATGCCGGCCTCGGTCGCCGACAGCGAGTTGCGGGGTCTCTCGCCGACCGGCGGCAAGTCGTACTGGGCGTCCGGCTCGAAGGGCTGGCTGATCCGGGGCAAGGGCGAACGGCAGGACGCCATGCGGATCATCGGGGCCGAGGGCCTGGACTTCCGCGGCCTGCACGCCTTCGACGACGACCACCTGCTGGCCATGAGCGCCGGTCCCGGCCCGGCCTCACAGCTGTGGCGCACGAAGGACGGCGGCAAGACCTGGAAACGCATCGCGACCAACCATGACCCGGAGGGCTTCTGGGACTCGATCGCCTTCGTCGACGGCAAGCGCGGCTTCATCCTGGGCGATCCGACCCAGGGGCGGTTCACCGTGCTCTACACCGCCGACGGCGGCGAGACCTGGACGCGGCTGAAGCCTGATGGCGTGCCGCTGGCCGCGCCGAACGAGGGGGCCTTCGCGGCCAGCAATGGCTGCGTGGCGATCGGCAAGCGCGGGCAGGTGGCCTTCTGCACCGGCGGGGCGGGCAGGGCGCGGGTCTATCTGTCGCGTGGCGGCGGCGGGGTGTTCGTGGCGCTGGACACGCCGATCCTGGCCGATGCGGGCAGCAAGGGCGCCTTCGCGATCACCTTCGACAAGGGCGGCGCGCTGTGGGTTTGCGGCGGCGACTACAAGAACCCGACCGCCCAGGGCGTGAACCTGGCGCGCCTGGATCCCAGCCGCGTCACCTTCGACCCGGTCGCCGCTCCGGCGGGCTACCTGTCCAGCGTCTCGGTCGACGGCGGGACCGTGATGGCCACGGGGCTGGCCGGCACGATCGTCAGTCGCAGGGGCGGGGCGTTCGAACGCACCTCGCCCGCGCCGATGAACACCGTGCGCCTGACCTCGGAAAAGTCGGGCGTCCTGTGCGGACCCAAGGGCTCGATCGGGATCTGGCGGGCCTAGCGGAACCGTTCGGGCCAAGCTAGCGTTCCCCCGCCATGCTCAAGATCGCCGGTGTCCTGCTCGTCCTCATGATCGTCTTCGGCGTCCTCGGCTTCGTCGTCGACGTCGCCGGCGCGATCACCAAGGTGGCGTTCTTCGTCTGCCTGATCGCCCTAGGCGTTTCCCTGGCCACGAAAGCCTTGAAGCGCGAGTCTTAAAAAGAACCCGGTTCGTCGAAAGCCTGACCGCACAAGGTTGTGGGAAACCGCAAGAGCGTATTTACGCCAGTTTACGAATCCCCCTTTTCTTCCCCGCCTTCATCCCCTATATCCCCGCGTTCACGATTACATCGGCGGAGCGCCTACGCGCGTCCGTATTACGCCCCGAGGCGCGGTCAGCCGCCCTCCGACCAGCGCGAAGGGGCGCCCTAAGGCTTCCGGTCCCGGTCGCTTCTTAGGGGAATTCCAGCGTCCGCAGCTCCCTCTAGGAGGCGAGCGGCGAGGGTGGACGCTAGGTACATTCGAATTCACGCGCGGATTCCGTCCGCGCCGCAGGGAAAAAACATGGCGCAATCCTTCACCGGCAAGAAGCGGATCCGGAAGTCTTTCGGCCGCATTCCCGAGGCTGTGCAGATGCCGAACCTCATCGAGGTTCAGCGCTCTTCCTACGAACAGTTCCTGCAGCGCGAGGTCCGTCCGGGCCAGCGCCGCGACGAGGGCGTCGAGGCGGTCTTCAAGTCGGTGTTCCCGATCAAGGACTTCAACGAACGCGCCGTCCTGGAATACGTTTCGTACGAGTTCGAAGAGCCCAAGTACGACGTTGAAGAATGCATCCAGCGTGACATGACCTTCGCGGCGCCGCTGAAGGTCAAGCTGCGCCTGATCGTGTTCGAAACGGAAGAAGAAACCGGCGCCCGCTCGGTCAAGGACATCAAGGAGCAGGACGTCTACATGGGCGATATCCCGCTCATGACGGACAAGGGCACCTTCATCGTCAACGGCACCGAGCGCGTCATCGTCTCGCAGATGCACCGCTCGCCGGGCGTGTTCTTCGACCACGACAAGGGCAAGACCCACGCCTCGGGCAAGCTACTGTTCGCCGCCCGCGTAATCCCGTATCGCGGCTCGTGGCTGGACTTCGAGTTCGACGCCAAGGACATCGTCTACGTCCGCATCGACCGTCGCCGCAAGCTGCCGGCCACGACCTTCCTCTATGCCCTGGGCATGGACGGCGAAGAGATCCTGACCACGTTCTATGACGTCGTCCCGTTCGAGAAGCGCGCGGGCGGCTGGGCCACCCCGTACAAGCCCGAGCGCTGGCGCGGCGTGAAGCCGGAGTTCCCGCTGGTCGACGCCGACACGGGTGAGGAAGTCGCTCCGGCCGGCACCAAGATCACGGCTCGCCAGGCCAAGAAGTTCGCCGACGCGGGTCTGAAGACCCTGCTGCTGGCGCCGGAAGCCCTGACCGGCCGCTACCTGGCCCGTGACGCCGTCAACTTCTCGACCGGCGAGATCTATTCGGAAGCCGGCGACGAGCTGGACGTTCCGGCGATCCAGGCCCTGGCCGACCAAGGCTTCGACACCATCGACGTGCTGGACATCGACCACGTCACGGTCGGCGCCTACATGCGCAACACCCTGCGCGTGGACAAGAACGCCGTCCGTGAAGACGCGCTGTTCGACATCTATCGCGTCATGCGTCCGGGCGAGCCGCCGACCGTGGAAGCGGCCGAGGCGATGTTCAAGTCGCTGTTCTTCGACGCCGAGCGCTACGACCTGTCGTCGGTGGGCCGCGTGAAGATGAACATGCGCCTGGAGCAGGACGTGTCGGACGAAGTCCGCATCCTGCGCAAGGACGACGTCCTGGCCGTGCTGAAGGTCCTGGTGGGCCTGCGCGACGGTCGCGGCGAAATCGACGACATCGACAACCTGGGCAACCGTCGCGTCCGCTCGGTCGGTGAGCTGCTGGAAAACCAGTACCGCGTCGGCCTGCTGCGCATGGAACGCGCCATCAAGGAACGCATGTCGTCCGTCGACATCGACACCGTGATGCCGCACGACCTGATCAACGCCAAGCCGGCCGCGGCCGCCGTGCGTGAATTCTTCGGCTCCTCGCAGCTGTCGCAGTTCATGGACCAGACGAACCCGCTGTCGGAAATCACCCACAAGCGTCGTCTCTCGGCCCTCGGCCCGGGCGGTCTGACCCGTGAGCGCGCCGGCTTCGAAGTCCGCGACGTTCACCCGACCCACTACGGCCGGATCTGCCCGATTGAAACGCCGGAAGGCCCGAACATCGGTCTGATCAACTCGCTGGCCACGCACGCGCGCGTCAACAAGTACGGCTTCATCGAGAGCCCGTACCGTCGCGTGAAGGACGGCAAGCCGCAGGACGAAGTCGTCTACATGTCGGCGATGGAGGAATCCAAGCACGTCATCGCCCAGTCGAACATCGCGGTGTCCGAAGGCGAGATCGTCGACGACCTGGTCCCGGGCCGCATCAACGGCGAACCGACCCTCCTGCAAAAGGAGACGGTCGACCTGATGGACGTGTCGCCGCGCCAAGTCGTGTCGGTGGCCGCCGCCCTGATTCCGTTCCTCGAAAACGATGACGCCAACCGCGCCCTCATGGGTTCGAACATGCAACGTCAGGCCGTGCCGCTGGTGCAGTCGGACGCTCCGCTGGTCGGCACCGGCATGGAAGCCGTCGTCGCCCGTGACTCGGGCGCCGTCGTCATCGCCAAGCGCACCGGCGTCGTGGAACAGATCGACGGTACGCGTATCGTCATCCGCGCCACCGAAGAAACCGACGCGGCCCGTTCGGGCGTCGACATCTACCGGATGTCGAAGTTCCAGCGTTCGAACCAGTCGACCTGCATCAACCAGCGTCCGCTGGTGAAGGTGGGCGACCGGATCGTCGCCGGCGACATCATCGCCGACGGTCCGTCGACCGAGCTAGGCGAACTGGCCCTGGGCCGCAACGCGCTCGTCGCGTTCATGCCCTGGAATGGCTACAACTTCGAAGACTCGATCCTGATCTCCGAACGCATCGTCCGTGACGACGTCTTCACCTCGATCCACATCGAGGAATTCGAAGTCATGGCCCGCGACACGAAGCTCGGTCCGGAAGAAATCACCCGCGACATCCCGAACGTCGGCGAGGAAGCCCTGCGCAACCTCGACGAAGCCGGCATCGTGGCGATCGGCGCCGAAGTCCAGCCGGGCGACATCCTGGTCGGCAAGGTCACGCCGAAGGGCGAAAGCCCGATGACGCCGGAAGAAAAGCTCCTGCGCGCCATCTTCGGTGAAAAGGCCTCGGACGTCCGCGACACCAGCCTGCGCCTGCCCCCGGGCGTCGCCGGCACGATCGTCGACGTGCGCGTGTTTAACCGTCACGGCGTCGACAAGGACGAACGCGCCTTGGCCATCGAACGCGCCGAGATCGACCGTCTGGGCAAGGACCGCGACGATGAGTTCGCGATCCTGAACCGCAACATCTCGGGCCGTCTGCGCGAGCTGCTGGTCGGCAAGGTCGCTCTGTCGGGTCCCAAGGGCCTGTCGCGCGGCGAGATCACCTCGGAAGGCCTGGCTCAGGTCGCTTCGGGTCTGTGGTGGCAGATCGCCCTCGAAGACGAGAAGGCGATGGGCGAACTGGAAAGCCTGCGCCGCCTGTTCGACGAGAACCGCAAGCGCCTCGACCGTCGTTTCGAAGACAAGGTCGACAAGCTGCAGCGCGGCGACGAACTGCCCCCGGGCGTCATGAAGATGGTCAAGGTCTTCGTGGCCGTGAAGCGCAAGCTTCAGCCGGGCGACAAGATGGCCGGCCGTCACGGCAACAAGGGCGTCATCTCGCGCATCCTGCCGATCGAGGACATGCCGTTCCTCGCCGACGGTACGCACGTCGACGTCGTTCTGAACCCGCTGGGCGTGCCTTCGCGCATGAACGTCGGTCAGATCTTCGAGACCCACCTGGGCTGGGCCTGCGCCAACCTCGGCAAGCAGATCACCAACCTGCTGGAAGACTGGCAGCACGGCGGTCAGAAGGAAGCCCTGGTGACGCGCCTGCGCGACATCTACGGCCCGGACGAAGAACTGCCGGACACTGAAGAGGGTCTGGTCGAGCTGGCCAAGAACCTGGGCAAGGGCGTTCCGATCGCCACCCCGGTGTTCGACGGCGCGCGCATGGACGACATCGAGGGTCACCTCGAAATGGCCGGCGTCAACAAGTCGGGTCAGTCGATCCTGTTCGACGGCCTGACCGGCGAGCAGTTCAAGCGTCCGGTCACGGTCGGCTACATCTACATGCTGAAGCTGCACCACCTGGTCGACGACAAGATCCACGCCCGTTCGATCGGTCCGTACTCGCTCGTCACGCAACAGCCGCTGGGTGGTAAGGCCCAGTTCGGCGGTCAGCGCTTCGGGGAAATGGAAGTGTGGGCTCTGGAAGCCTACGGCGCGGCCTACACCCTGCAGGAAATGCTGACGGTGAAGTCCGACGACGTGGCTGGTCGTACGAAGGTCTACGAGTCGATCGTCCGCGGCGACGACACGTTCGAAGCCGGTATCCCGGAAAGCTTCAACGTGCTGGTCAAGGAAATGCGCTCGCTCGGCCTGAACGTCGAGCTGGAGAACAGCTGATCCGGACTACCGCCCCTGCCTGATGGCGGGGGCGGACCCGATCGCCGCTCTCCAACTCTATGAATTTTCGCGGGAAATCCCGCAGAAGGAATCAAGATGAACCAGGAAGTCCTGAACATCTTCAATCCGGTCCAGGCCGCTCCGACCTTCGACCAGATCCGCATCTCGCTGGCCTCGCCGGAAAAGATCCGCTCGTGGTCGTTCGGCGAGATCAAGAAGCCTGAGACCATCAACTACCGCACGTTCAAGCCCGAGCGTGACGGCCTGTTCTGCGCCCGTATCTTTGGCCCGACCAAGGACTACGAATGCCTGTGCGGCAAGTACAAGCGCATGAAGTACAAGGGCATCATCTGCGAAAAGTGCGGTGTTGAAGTCACCCTGGCCCGCGTCCGTCGCGAGCGCATGGGCCACATCGAACTGGCCTCGCCGGTCGCCCACATCTGGTTCCTGAAGTCGCTGCCGTCGCGTATCGCCATGATGCTCGACATGCCGCTGAAGGACATCGAGCGCGTCCTGTACTTCGAATACTACATCGTCACCGAGCCGGGCCTGACCCCGCTGAAGCAGCACCAGCTGCTGTCGGAAGACGACTACATGCGTGCTCAGGAAGAGTACGGCGACGATAGCTTCACCGCCGAGATCGGCGCCGAGGCCGTCCAGAACCTGCTGAAGGCCATCGACCTCGAGAAAGAGGCCGAGCGTCTGCGCGAGGAACTGGCCGGCACCGTGTCGGACATGAAGCAGAAGAAGTTTTCGAAGCGCCTGAAGATCCTGGAAGCCTTCCAGGAGTCGGGCAACCGTCCCGAGTGGATGGTGCTGACGGTCGTTCCGGTCATCCCGCCGGAACTGCGTCCGCTGGTGCCGCTGGACGGCGGCCGCTTCGCGACCTCGGACCTGAACGACCTGTATCGCCGGGTCATCAACCGTAACAACCGCCTGAAGCGCCTGATCGAGCTGCGCGCGCCCGACATCATCATCCGCAACGAAAAGCGGATGCTGCAGGAGTCGGTCGACGCCCTGTTCGACAACGGCCGTCGCGGTCGCGTCATCACGGGCGCCAACAAGCGTCCGCTGAAGTCGCTGGCCGACATGCTGAAGGGTAAGCAAGGTCGCTTCCGTCAGAACCTGCTGGGCAAGCGCGTCGACTACTCGGGCCGTTCGGTCATCGTGGTCGGTCCCGAGCTGAAGCTGCACGAGTGCGGCCTGCCCAAGAAAATGGCTCTGGAGCTGTTCAAGCCGTTCATCTACGCGCGCCTGGACGCCAAGGGCCTGTCGGGCACCGTCAAGCAGTCCAAGCGCATGGTCGAGCGCGAGCAGCCGCAGGTGTGGGACATCCTCGAAGAGGTGATCCGCGAACACCCGGTCATGCTGAACCGCGCCCCGACGCTTCACCGTCTGGGCATCCAGGCGTTCGAACCGAAGCTGATCGAGGGCAAGGCCATCCAGCTGCACCCGCTGGTCTGCGCCGCGTTCAACGCCGACTTCGACGGCGACCAGATGGCCGTGCACGTCCCGCTGAGCCTGGAAGCTCAGCTGGAAGCGCGCGTCCTGATGATGTCGACCAACAACATCCTGTCGCCCGCCAACGGTCGCCCGATCATCGTGCCGTCGCAGGACATCGTCCTGGGCCTGTACTACCTGTCGGTCGCCCGCGAGGGTGAGCCGGGCGAAGGCAAGATCTTCGCCGACCTGGGTGAAATCGAAGCCGCCATGGACGCGGGCGTCATCTCGCTGCACGCCAAGATCAAGGCGCGCCACACCGAGATGACGCCGGACGGTCAGCTGCTGCGCAAGGTGATCGACACCACGCCGGGCCGCATGAAGATCGCCGCCCTGCTGCCGCACCACCCGCAGATTGGCCACCGCCTGATCGAAAAGGCGCTGACCAAGAAGGAAATCGGCAATCTGATCGACATCGTCTACCGCCACTGCGGTCAGAAGGCGACGGTCATCTTCGCCGACAAGGTCATGGGTCTGGGCTTCAAGGAAGCCGCCAAGGCCGGCATCTCCTTCGGCAAGGACGACATCATCATCCCGAAGCGGAAGGAGGCTATCGTCGCCGAAACCCGCTCGCTGGCCGAAGAGTACGAGCAACAGTACGCCGACGGCCTGATCACCAAGGGTGAGAAGTACAACAAGGTCGTTGACGCCTGGGCCAAGGCTACCGATCGCGTCGCCGACGAGATGATGGCCGAGCTTCAGATGAAGCATAAGGACGAGAACGGCCGCGAGAAGGAAATCAACGCCATCTACATGATGGCCCACTCCGGCGCCCGTGGTTCGCAAGCCCAGATGAAGCAGCTGGGCGGCATGCGCGGCCTGATGGCCAAGCCCTCCGGCGAGATCATCGAGACCCCGATCGTCTCGAACTTCAAGGAAGGCCTGACCGTTCAGGAATACTTCAACTCGACCCACGGCGCTCGTAAGGGCCTCGCGGACACCGCGCTGAAGACCGCCAACTCGGGCTACCTGACCCGTCGTCTGGTCGACGTCGCGCAGGACTGCATCATCGTCGAGGAAGACTGCGGCACCACGCGGGGCATCACCCTGCGCGCCGTCGTCGAGGGCGGTGACGTCCTCGTCTCGCTGGGCACCCGCGTCCTGGGCCGCTTCACGGCCGAGGACGTCAAGGATCCGGGCACCGGCGAGCTGGTCGTTCCGGCCGACACCTATATCGACGAGAACATCGCCGACGCCATCGAGGCTGCGGTCGTCCAGTCGGTGAAGGTCCGCTCGGTCCTGACCTGCGAAGCCAAGGTCGGCGTCTGCGGCGCCTGCTACGGCCGCGACCTGGCCCGCGGTACGCCGGTCAACATCGGTGAAGCGGTCGGCGTCATCGCCGCCCAGTCGATCGGTGAGCCCGGCACGCAGCTGACGATGCGTACGTTCCACATCGGCGGCACCGCCCAGGTGGCCGAGCAGTCGTTCTTCGAAGCGTCGAACGAAGGTACGGTCCGCGTGATCGGCCCGACGGTCATCGGCGCCGACGGCGCTCTGGTCATCATGAGCCGCAACACCTCGGTCAGCGTGCTGGTCGACGGCAAGGAGCGCGAAACCTACAAGCCGCCGTACGGCGCCCGCCTGCGGGTCAAGGACGGCGACTCGGTCAAGCGCGGCCAGCGCCTCGGCGATTGGGACCCCTACACCACCCCGATCATCACCGAAGTGGCCGGCAAGATCCGCGCCGAAGACCTGGTGGATGGCCTGTCCATCCGCGAGGAAGTCGACGAAGCGACCGGCATCGCCCAGCGCGTCATCGCCGACTGGCGTACCTCGGCTCGTGGTTCGGACCTGCGTCCGGCCATGGGCGTGCTGTCGGAAGACGGCTCGTACAAGCGCCTGTCGAACGGCGGCGAGGCGCGTTACCTCCTGTCGGCCGGCGCCATTCTCTCCGTCGCCGATGGCGACGAAGTGAAGCCGGGTGAAGTGATCGCGCGTATCCCGACCGAAGGCGCCAAGACCCGGGACATCACCGGTGGTCTGCCGCGCGTCGCCGAACTCTTCGAAGCCCGCCGTCCGAAGGACTGCGCGGTCATCGCGGAAATGGACGGCCGTGTCGAATTCGGCAAGGATTACAAGAACAAGCGCCGGATCAAGATCACGCCGGACGTGGATGCCGACGGCAACCAGTCCGAACCGGTCGAGTTCCTGATCCCCAAGGGCAAGCACATCGCCGTCCACGACGGGGACTACATCTCCAAGGGCGAGTACATCATCGACGGCAACCCGGATCCGCACGACATCCTGCGCATCCTGGGTGTCGAGGCGCTGGCGAACTTCCTCGTCGACGAGATCCAGGAGGTCTATCGACTGCAGGGCGTGCCGATCAACGACAAGCACATCGAGACGATCGTTCGTCAGATGCTGCAGAAGGTCGAGATCCTCGAGCCCGGCGACACCGGCCTGATCAAGGGTGACCACCTTGATAAGCCGGAGTTCGACAAGGAGCAGGACAAGGCTGTTGCGCGTGGCGGTCGTCCGGCTGTGACCCAGCCGGTGCTGCTCGGCATCACCAAGGCCTCGCTGCAAACCAAGAGCTTCATCTCGGCCGCGTCGTTCCAGGAAACGACCCGCGTCCTGACCGAAGCCTCGGTGCACGGCAAGACCGACACCCTGGAAGGCCTGAAGGAAAACGTCATCGTGGGTCGTCTGATCCCCGCCGGTACGGGTTCCTACCTGCGCAGCCTGCAGCGCGTCGCCGCCAAGCGCGACGAGCAGCTGGCCCAGCAGCGCGAAGAAGCGATGGAGCCGCTGCCGGCGGAAATCGCGCTCTCCGACGCCGACTAGGCGTCCGAGACACTCTGGAACTCGGATGCCGAAGGCATCCGGGGCCGGATAGCGAATAAGCTTCGGCTTAGAGCGAATACGGAAAGGCCCGGGATCACTCCCGGGCCTTTTTGTTTTTCGGCGGTGCGCTGATTGGCTAGCGCGGTTCGCGCACGTAGATGGTCTTGGTCGAGCGGCCGCGCAGCAGCAGGCCCAGCACGATGCCGAGACCGGCGGCGATGCCCACGGCGCGGGCAGGCTTCTCATGCACCCAGGCTTCCAGGTCGCCGTAGCGGTGCTGGAACTCATCGGAGGCCTGGGCGGCGATGTCCTTCACACGGGCCCGGGTCTCGCCCAGGGCCTCGGCGGCGACATCCCGCAGGCTGTCATAGGCGTCGTGGGCGGCGCCGCTGACCGCCTTCAGCTTGGGTTCGACCTTGGCGCGGGCCCGGTCGGCGGTCTTGGCGGCGTCGGAGGTCAGGCTGTCGACATAGTCGGTCATGATAGGGCTCAAAGGCAGGAGGAGGGCGCAATGCGCCGCTGGGACGCTTGCACAACCCGTCCCTAAAGGGACCGTTCCGGAAACCGATCGTGTTGCCGGCCGCTTCTCTAGAACGTGGGCGCAGACTGGAGACCGCCGTGGCCAACGACCTCGACCTGCTCGTCACCTGGGGCCGCGAGTTCTGCGCCGTCCTCGATGCCGAGGCTACGGGGCAGGATGCGTACGAAGCCTTCTGGGAGGCCTTCGAGCGCGAGCCGGAGATCGGCTTCTTCCGAACCATGGGCGACACCGAGTTCGCCGACCTGGCCGCCGCGGCCCGCGACGTGCTGGAAGATCCCGCCGTCACCGCCGACCAGATGCGCCAGGCTGTGGGCCGGACGCTCGCCCTGTCCGAAGCGGCCTAGGGTTCGACGCCTCGCGCTTGCCGCGCTTGCCAGCCTCGTGCCAACCTCGCGGCGAAGAGGGGCCATCACCATGACTATCGATCGTCGCAGCCTGCTGACGGGCGTCAGCGCCACCGTGGCCACAGGGCTGGCATTCCATGCGGGCGCCCAAGTGCTGCCGCCGGCCGGCTACGCCACGCCCGCCGGGACCAGCCCGTTCACGCCGGACGTCTACCGCGCTCGCCGGGCCAAGCTGATGGAGCAGTTGAAGACCGGCGTGGCGGTGATCTACGGCGCCAACGCCGTGGACAGCAGCGCCCCGGTCGCCTCACCCTTCTACCAGAACGGCGACTTCGCCTGGCTGACCGGCATCGTCGATGAGCCCGGCGCCATCCTGATCCTGGCCCCGACCGAGCGGACGGTGAAGGAGTGGCTGCTGCTGCCGTCGCGCGACACCGAGAGCGAGCGCTGGAACCAGGAGCGCGTGCCGCTGGGCGCGCTGATCGAACAGCGCACCGGCTTCCAGCGGGTGATGCGCACCTCGGCCCTGGGCGGCCTGGTGACGACCCTGGCCTCGCGCTCCAAGGAGCTGCGGTTCCTGGGTCCGATCGCCTCGGCCAACGCCCCCGTCTCTCCGGCCCTGGAGCTCTACGGCAAGGTCGCCCAGCGCGTGCCGGGCTGCGCCATCCGCGACGACAGCGGCGTCCTGCCCCGCCTGCGCTGCGTGAAGGAGCCGCGCGAGCTGGAGATGATGCGCAAGGCCATGGACGCCACCCGCGCCGGCCATCTGGCGGCCATGCAGCAGGCGCGGCCGGGCATGCCCGAGAGCGAACTGCGTTTCATCGTCGAGAGCGCCTTCCGCCGAGCCGGCGGCACGGGCCTGGCCTATGACAGCATCGTCGGCTCGGGCCGCAACGCCGCCTCGCTGCACTACGCCACGGCGACCGGCATGGTGCATGGCGGCGAGCTGATCCTGATCGACGCCGGCGCCTCGGTCGGCGGCTATGCCTGCGACGTCACCCGGACCTTCCCGGCCAACGGCAAGTTCACGCCCGAGCAGAAGGTGCTGTATGACCTGGTGCTGGAAGCCCAGACGGCCGCTGTCTCCAAGCTGAAGGCCGGGGCCTATCTGGAAGACCTCAGCGAGGCGGCCAAGGCGGTGTTCCGCAAGGCCGGCCGGATCGACGAGTTCACCCACGGCCTGGGCCACTATGTCGGCCTGGACGTCCACGATCCGGGCGACACCTCCCAGCCGATCCCGGCCGGCTCGGTCATCACCATGGAGCCGGGCCTCTACCTGCAATCGGCCAACTACGGCATCCGCATCGAGGACCTGTATCTGGTTACAGAAACCGGCGCCGAGCGCCTGTCGACCGGCGTGCCGCGCACCACCCAGGAGATTGAGAGCTTCATGGCGCGGGGTTAAGCCGAGGCGCGAACCGCCAGGGGGACGGCTTTCGACCCTAGTCGGACGTCAGCAGCTTCAGCTTCGCGGGTGAAATGTCGCTGCTAGAGGGCGAGGTCGCACAAAGGTCGGTAAAGTTCCGGCCCTTGGTATTGCAGGAAATCTGCGGCTGCGACGTCAGCGGGCTTCTCGATAAAATCTTTGAGGCGAACGATCATCTTGGGGTCGCCGGTTCGCCAAGCAGACATGGTGACGGCTGAAGCGCAACGGCAATAGCCTGGCTTGCTCGCACGATCAGAAACCTTGCGTCCGCAATCACTTTGGATTTCTGCATCAATCGCGGTCAACCGGGGGAAGCGCTCTAGCAACCATTGGTGATTGGCCTCAATGTTCTTCACTCGCTCCGCTGCCTCGGGCTGGCTCAACTGTTGAGCGGAAACTGGGGCCACGACTGTGTAAAGAGCTAGCGCCAAAGCCATGGGTCCGAACATCTTGGTGGTCATTAATCTCGGATCACTTTGCTACACCGCTAAGGCTAGGGTTTCACGCTGATCGGCCGATGTCGAGGCTGCACGCCTGACATCAGGCCGCGCCTATCCGGTCATGGGGTCGATGACTTGCCTGATCAGCGGCGAGTGTCAGCAAACCACCCTAGTCCGAACAAAGGGACGTCGGCTTTTTGGTCACCAAAGATCGATGCGAGCGCACTCGAACTCGATCATATCGCCGACACACAGCCCGCCAGGTAACGGGTCATCGAGCAATAGCCGCATGTCACCGATCTGAACTTCGCCGTTGGCCAAGTTCACGATCCGACCCGATCCGCGTTGGGCTAGCTCTGGCGGCTTGATCCTCTTGATTATTGGCTGCGCGTCGGCTGCCAACAGGACCTGCCTTAGACCAAACACATGGAGCGGTCCCGCAACCTGATCACCGACGCTATAGCGGCAAGGATGACAGAATGCGCTGCAACTCAGCGCACCTATCACAAGTGTGACTTCAGCCTCTTCAGAGGTGCGCGAAATCCATTCGATCTTCGAGACGGTGAGCATAGCTTCACCTTATCTCGCAATTTCCACAATCCACCCAAAGCTGACCCGTCTTTGAAACCCTCACTCTATGCAGGACGGTTTTGGGGTTGCGCGGCTTAGGCCCGTGCGAATGTCGACACCCCGCCCCGAACCCTCTTGCGGTTGAGCTTCAAACCTCGCATCCCTGCCGCGCGACCAGAGTTCGTCGCCAAGAACGGCAGGGCGGGGACCCCAGGCATGACCACATCCGCAGCGACCTCCACGGGCGCCGTCGCGCCCGGCAAGAGCCACTACGTCATCCTGGACGGCCTGCGCGGCGTGGCCTCGCTGATGGTGGTGGCGTTCCACCTGTTCGAGGCCTGGGCCGGCGGGGATCCCGAGAAGCAGATCATCAATCACGGCTACCTGGCCGTGGACTTCTTCTTCCTGCTGTCGGGCTTCGTGGTCGCCTACGCCTATGACGACCGCTGGGGCTCAGGCCCAAATCAGACTGGCATGAGCCAGTGGGACTTCTTCAAGCGCCGGCTGGTGCGCCTGCAGCCGATGATCATCGTCGGCGGCCTGATCGGCGCGGCCCTGCTGGCCTTCCAGCACTGGTCGCTGTTCCCCAAGCTGGACACCGTCACGACCCTGCAGGTGCTGGGCGTGCTGGCGCTGGGCTTCGTGATGATCCCGATGACGCCGTCGGCCGAGATCCGCGGCTGGGGCGAGATCTATCCGCTGAACGGCCCGCAGTGGTCGCTGTTCTACGAATATATCGGCAACATCCTGTACGCCGTGGGCCTGCGGAAGCTGTCGAACCGCTGGATGGGCGTGCTGGTCTTGCTGTCGGCCGCCGCGCTGATCCACCTGCTGGTCTTCGGCCCGCGCGGCGACGTGATCGGGGGCTGGGCGCTGGACGCCGGCGGCGTGCGCATCGGCCTGACGCGGGTGATGTTCCCGTTCTTCGCCGGCATCCTGCTGATGCGCCTGGGCAAGCGGATCCGGGTCAAGAACGCCTTCGCCGTCTCCAGCCTGCTGCTGATCGTGGCGATGTCGCTGCCGCGTTTCGGCGTGGGCGACCAGCACTGGATCAACGGCCTGTACGAGGCGGCCTGCGTGATCGTGCTGTTCCCGCTGATCGTGGCCATCGGCGCGGGCGAGAAGAGCGTGGACGGCCCCAGCGTGCGGGTCGCCCGGTTCTTCGGCGACCTGTCGTACCCGCTCTACATCACCCACTATCCGCTGATCTACATCTACACCGGCTGGGTCGTGGACAAGAAACCGCCGGTCGCCGAGGGCGCGCTGGTCGGCGTGGGCCTGTTCATCGCCGCCGTCACGATCGCCTATGCCTGTCTTAAACTCTACGACGAGCCGGTTCGGCGCTGGCTTGCTGCCCGTTTTCTGAGCCGCCCTGCGTCCGAACGTCGCGCAGCGTGACTATGACGCTTTGCGAACAACGTTATTAATCAGGGCTTTAACTATACCGTTCATGCCGGAATTTGATCTGCCTCAAATTCCGGTGTCCCCATGCGCGCCAGCATCTCCACCAAGGTCAGCCTGACCATCGCCTCGGCCTTCCTGGTCCTGACCCTCGCGGTCCTGGGGATCGTGGCCAAGAGCTCCCTGGATTTCGCCCGCAAGCAGGCGACGCAGGCCCAGGAGTCCAGCATGCGCGTGGCCTGGGACGTGGTTGGGGAGCAGGGCAAGAGCTTCAGGCGCGAGGGCGACCAGCTGATGGTCGGCGACCACGTGCTGAACGGCGACTTCGCCGGCGTCGATCGCGTGAAGGCTCTGGTCGGCGGCACCGCCACCGTCTTCATGGGCGACAAGCGGGTCACCACCAATGTCACCAAGCCGGACGGCGCGCGCGCCGTCGGCACCAGCCTGGCCAAGGGCCCCGTCTATGACGCGGTGCTGGGCAAGGGCGAGCCCTATCGCGGCGAGGCCAAGATCCTGGGCAAGCCGTTCTTCGTCGCCTACGACCCGATCAAGGACGCCTCGGGCCAGGTGATCGGCGTGCTGTATGTCGGCGTGCCGCAGGCCGACTACTTCCAGCCCGTCTATCGCCAACTGACCCTGCTGGCCCTGGCCTGTGTTCTGCTGGGCGCGGCCGGAGGCGCGGCTTCGGTGGTCATGACCCGTCGCCAGCTGTCGCCGCTGTCGGCGCTGCGTGACGCCATGAGCCGCGTGATGCGCGGCGACCTGACTGTAACCCTGCCGTTCGCCGGCCGCGCCGACGACATCGGCCTGATGGCCGACGCCGTGCACGGCTTCCGCGACGAGGCCCTGGAAAAGAACCGTATCGCCGCCGACGCGGCCGCCCATCGCGAAGCCTCTGAAGCCGAGCGTGACGCCGCCGGCGCCGACAACGCCCGCCGCGCCGCCGACCAGGCCCAGGTGGTCAAGCGCCTGGCCGAGGGGCTGGACCGCCTGTCGGCCGGCGACCTGACCGTCCGCCTGGCCGAGCCGTTCGCCCACGACTACGAAGGCCTGCGCGCCGACTTCAACCAGGCCGTCGAGCGCCTGGAAGGGGCCATGGCCGCCGTGGTCTCGGCCGTGTCGGGCCTGAACAGCGGAGCAGGCGGCATTGCCTCGGCCGCCGACGACCTGTCGCGCCGCAGCGAGGCCCAGGCCGCGAGCCTGGAAGAAACCGCCGCCGCCCTCGACGAAATCACCGCCACCGTCCGCCGCACGGCCGAGGGCGCCAAGGAAGCCCACAGCGCCGTCAGCGCGGCCCAGGTCGAGGCCGGCCGCTCGCGCGACGTCGTCGCCTCGGCCGTCGAGGCCATCGGCGGCATCGAGGCCTCGTCCCGCCAGGTCGCCCAGATCATCGGCGTCATCGACGAGATCGCCTTCCAGACCAATCTGCTGGCGCTGAACGCCGGTGTCGAAGCCGCCCGCGCCGGTGAAGCCGGTCGTGGTTTCGCCGTCGTGGCGCAAGAGGTCCGGGCCCTGGCCCAGCGCTCGGCCGACGCCGCCAAGGAGATCAAGGTCCACATCGGCGACAGCGAGCGCCAGGTGGCCTCGGGCGTGTCGTTGGTCGGCGCGGCCGGCGAGACTCTGCAACGCATCGCCGGCCAGGTGGGCGCGATCAGCAGCGTGATCACCGAGATCGCCGCCTCGGCCCAGGAACAGGCTTCGGGCCTGTCGCAGGTCAACACCGCCGTGAACCAGATGGACCAGGGCACGCAGCACACCACGGCCATGGCCAGCCGCTCGGCGGCTTCCAGCCAGTCGCTGCTGGACGAGGTGCGCGGCCTGGCCGAGCTGGTCCAGCGCTTCCGCGTTGGCGCCGGGGGCTCGTCGATGCGCCGCGCGGCGTAACGGCAAGGGTTCGTTAACCACGTTTGGCGAGGCTCCCCGCAGTCAGCGGGGGATTCTCCATGCGCGCCGTCTTCATCAAGGGCCCGTCACAGTACGACGCGACCCGGCTTTTCACCGATGAGTTGGCCGCCGCCTTCTCTGCCGCCGGACACGAGGCGGTCGTCGTCGACGCCGTGGGGCAGGCCGACCTGGCCGCGACCCTGCGCGCGGCGGCCGAGGCCCAGACCGACCTCGTCCACACCTACGGCATACTGGGCGACGCGCGCGGGCTGGTCGGCCAGTCGCTGGGCGAGATCTTCGCCGCGCCGCACGTGCTGCAGCATGTCGACTATCCGCTGAGCCACCTGAACCAGCTGGAAGCCACGGCGCGCGAGACGGTGATCCTCACGGTCGATCCGTCGCACGTCGAGGCGATCCACGGGACCTTCGGCGTCGACCACTTCGCCCATGTCGCGTTCTGCCCGCACGCGGCGGTGGGCCAGCCGGTCGAGCTCGATGCGGACGCCGACGCCTTCATCGAACAGCGGCCCATCCCGATCCTGTTCGCCGGCTCGTTCCAGAGCGTCGGCCCCGCGCCCTGGGCCGAGGAGGGGAAGGGCATCCAGCAGATCTTCGACCGCGCCCTGGACCTGGCCCTGGGCACGGAGTTCCTGCCGGCCCTGGAGGCTCTGGACCAGTCCCTGCGCAGCTACGGCGAGGACCCGGCCCATCCGCGCTACGAACGCATGCGCCGCTACGCCACCTGGGTGCACGAGCAGGTGCGCCAGCTGCGCCGCCAGGCCCTGCTGGAGCTGGCGGGCCAGGCCGGCCTGCCGGTGTTCTGCGTCGGGGCCGGCTATGAAGGCTGGATCGAGCGGCACAAGAGCTTCCGTCTGGGTCCGCCCATGACCCTCGCCGACACCGTCGCCCTGATGGCCCGGGCGCGGGTGGTGCTGAACGCCAACGCCAACTTCGGCCGCGGCTCGCACGAACGTCCCTTGAGCGCGATGCTGGCCGGCGCCGCCGTCGTCACCGACGGGGCCTGGTGGACGGAGGCGTTCGAGCCGGGGCGCGAGGTCCTGTCCTATCAATGGACCAGGCTGGAGTCGGATCTCGCCGGCTTGGCCACGCTCGTCGCACACCCCGAGGTCGCTTACGCCATCGGCCTGGCCGGCCAGGCCCGCGCCGTCGCCGCCCATCGGTTCGAGCACCGCGTCGACGCGGTCATCGCCGCCGCCGCAGCGGGTCGCGTCTAGTTCTGCTTCTTCTGCAGCTCGAGGAAGCGCCGCGCCCGGTCGGCGGAATCGTTCTCGCGGCGCTTCTGGTCGACGACCGACTTGCGGGGGCGGCCCAGGCCGTCCTGCTCGGCGCCCAGGACGAAGGGGATCTCCTTCATGGTGCCGGGCTGGTCCTTGCTGCGATGGTCGACGCCCGGGGCCATGGGGGCGTCGAGATAGCGGCGATAGGCCTCCTGGGCCGCGCCCTGGGCCTCCAGCTCGCGGCGTCGCGCGGCGCTCATGCCCGACAGCGGGTCGCCCTTGGCCTTGGCCGCGCCGAAGCGCTCGTCGCACTTCTCGCGCTCGCGGCGGGTGAGGCCCACGGCGTCGGCGCTGATGCAGCCGGTGCTGGTGCGTAGGGCCGAGCGCAGGTCGCCGGCGCCTTCTCCCGGCAAGGGCGCGGGGCGGATGGCCGTGCCGGGCCTGGCGACGCCGGCGGCCGGCACGTTCAGCGTGGGCACGCCTACAGGCGCCGGCCGCGCGGGCTGGCGCACCTGGAACGGCAGGACGGGCGAGGGGGCCGAGGCTTGCGCGGCGGCGGCGGGGCGCGGTCGCGGTTGCTCTTCACGCTCGGGCCGGATCAGGTCGACCGTCACGGTGGACAGGTCGTCGGCGATCATGTTTTCCAGGAAGGGACGCGCGGGCAGGGCCAGCCAGGCCAGCAGGACCACGTGCAGCAGCAGCGAGCCGGCGAGAATCGCCGCCTGCCGCTGATCGTGCCGCTTGATCCTCACGCTGGCGCTCACTCGTCCTCTTGGCGCTTGCTTCCGCCCACCCCACATGGAGAAGGTCGCCCCGCAAACAAGGCGCTCTATTCCCGCGTGAGCCTGTACAGCTTGCGATGGCGAAAACTTGGCCGGAAAGCCCGCCTTAAGCCGCCGTTAACCGGCGCAGGAACAGGCGGTTGACGTTAGGCGGCTTCGCGAGTACATACCGCGCTCTTTTTCGAGGCGTGCGTTCGCGTGCGTTCCGATGAGCTTCCTCTCCTCGTGAGCGGAGAACCCGCCGGTGTGCTTCCCGCGCCCCGGCGAGTTTCGTGTTTATCGGGTCTCCAAGCGGAGCCTTGAACCAAGAACAACAAAGACAAGGACCTGAAGCGCCCCGGCCGAAAGGCACACGCTTCCATCAGAGCAGAGACTTAATGCCTACCATTAACCAGCTCATCCGTAAGCCGCGCTCCCCGAAGCCGGTCCGGAACAAGGTGCCGGCCCTGAAGGGCTGCCCCCAACGTCGCGGCGTTTGCACGCGCGTCTACACCACGACCCCGAAGAAGCCGAACTCGGCTCTCCGTAAGGTCGCCAAGGTCCGTCTGACCACCGGCATCGAAGCCGTGTGCTACATTCCGGGCGAAGGCCACAACCTGCAGGAGCACTCGGTGGTGCTCATCCGCGGCGGCCGCGTCAAGGATTTGCCCGGCGTCCGTTATCACATCCTGCGCGGCGTCCTCGACACCCAAGGTGTCAAGGATCGTAAGCAGCGTCGTTCGCTCTACGGCGCCAAGCGTCCGAAGTAAGGAAAAAGAAGAATGTCCCGCCGCCGTCGCGCCGAGAAACGCCAAGTCCTGCCGGATCCCAAGTTTGGGGATCTGATTGTCACGAAGTTCATGAACTACGTGATGTACGAGGGCAAAAAAGCCGTCGCCGAAAACATCATCTATGGTGCTTTCGACATCCTGGAAAACAAGCGCAAGGACCAAGGTCCGCTTGAGACCTTCCACTCCGCCCTGGACAACGTCGCCCCGGCGATCGAAGTCCGGTCGCGCCGCGTCGGCGGCGCCACCTATCAGGTGCCGGTTGAAGTCCGTCCGGACCGTCGCCGCGCCCTGGCCATCCGTTGGCTGGTGACCGCCGCGCGCAAGCGTGGTGAGAACACCATGACCGAAAAGCTGGCCGGTGAGCTGCTCGACGCCTCGAACAACCGCGGCACCGCCGTGAAGAAGCGCGAAGACACCCACAAGATGGCTGAAGCCAACCGGGCGTTCTCGCACTACCGCTGGTAAGCTTTTCGCTATCAGCACTCTTTCAGGCGCGGGCGGTTT
Source organism: Caulobacter sp. GW821-FHT11E11 (assembly GCF_058808315.1). Classification (NCBI taxonomy): domain Bacteria; kingdom Pseudomonadati; phylum Pseudomonadota; class Alphaproteobacteria; order Caulobacterales; family Caulobacteraceae; genus Caulobacter; species Caulobacter sp. GW821-FHT11E11. The sequence continues at coordinate 2,343 of NZ_JBXARO010000009.1, read as the reverse complement.
GCGATAAACCGCCCGCGCCGCACGTTTAAATGTCCCTGCCTCACCGCAGCGCTACGCAGAGCTCCATCATGGCCCGCCAGCATAACATCGAAGATTACCGTAACTTCGGCATCATGGCGCACATCGACGCCGGTAAGACCACGACGACCGAGCGGATCCTGTATTACACGGGTAAGTCGCACAAGATCGGCGAAGTCCACGATGGCGCGGCCACCATGGACTGGATGGAGCAGGAGCAGGAACGCGGCATCACGATCACGTCGGCCGCGACGACCGCCTTCTGGAACGGCAAGCGCCTGAACATCATCGACACCCCCGGGCACGTCGACTTCACCATCGAAGTCGAACGCTCGCTGCGCGTGCTCGACGGCGCCGTGACGGTGCTGGACGGCAACGCCGGTGTTGAGCCGCAGACGGAAACCGTCTGGCGCCAGGCCGACAAGTACAAGGTTCCGCGCATCGTCTTCGTCAACAAGATGGACAAGATCGGCGCCGACTTCGACAAGTCGGTTGAATCGATCCGTGACCGTCTGGGCGCCAAGGCCGTGCCGATCCAATTCCCGATCGGTTCGGAAACGAACCTGAAGGGCCTGGTCGACCTGGTCCGCATGAAGGCCGTCCTCTGGGACAACGACGCCCTGGGCGCGAACTTCCGCGACGAGGAAATCCCGGCCGACCTGATGGACAAGGCGATCGAAGCCCGCGCCTACCTGGTCGAGAACGCCGTCGAACTCGACGACGAAGCGATGGAAGCCTATCTGGGCGGCGAAGAGCCCTCGGAAGCCACCATCAAGAAGTGCCTGCGTAAGGCCGTTCTGACCGGCGCCTTCTATCCGATCCTCTGCGGCTCGGCCTTCAAGAACAAGGGCGTGCAGACGCTCCTGGACGCCGTCGTCGACTACCTGCCGTCGCCGCTGGACATCCCGCCGACCAAGGGCATCGACTTCAAGACCGAAGAAGAAGTCGTTCGTCACGCCTCGGACGAAGAGCCCCTGTCGGTTCTGGCGTTCAAGATCATGGACGACCCCTTCGTCGGTTCGCTGACCTTCTGCCGCATCTACTCGGGCAAGCTGGAAACCGGCATGGGCCTGCTGAACGCCACGCGCGACAAGCGCGAGCGCGTCGGCCGCATGCTGCTCATGCACTCGAACAACCGCGAAGACATCAAGGAAGCCTATGCCGGCGACATCGTCGCCCTGGCCGGCCTGAAGGAAACCCGCACGGGCGACACCCTGTGCGATCCCCTGAAGTCGCCGGTCATCCTGGAGCGCATGGAATTCCCGGCCCCGGTCATCGAGATCGCCGTCGAGCCCAAGTCGAAGGCCGACCAGGAGAAGCTGGGCGTCGCCCTGCAGAAGCTGGCCGCCGAAGATCCGTCCTTCACCGTCTCGACCGACTTCGAGTCGGGCCAGACGATCCTGAAGGGCATGGGCGAGCTGCACCTGGACATCAAGATCGACATCCTGAAGCGGACCTACAAGGTCGAAGCCAACATCGGCGCGCCGCAGGTTGCCTATCGTGAATCGCTGGGCCGCAAGGTCGACATCGACTACACGCACAAGAAGCAGACCGGTGGTACGGGCCAGTTCGCCCGCGTCATGATCACTTTCGAACCGGGCGAGCCGGGTTCGGGCTTCGTGTTCGAAAACGCGATCGTCGGCGGCGCCGTGCCGAAGGAATACATCCCGGGCGTCCAAAAGGGCCTGGAATCGGTCAAGGACAACGGCCTGCTGGCCGGCTTCCCGCTGATCGACTTCAAGGCGACCCTGACGGACGGCAAGTTCCACGACGTTGACTCGTCGGTCCTGGCCTTCGAAATCGCCTCGCGCGCCGCCTTCAAGGAGCTGCGCGAAAAGGGCGCTCCGAAGCTGCTCGAGCCGATCATGAAGGTCGAGGTCGTGACGCCGGAAGAATACCTGGGCTCGGTCATCGGCGATCTGAACAGCCGCCGTGGCATGATCCAGGGTCAAGACATGCGCGGCAACGCGACTGTCGTGAACGCCTACGTCCCGCTGGCCAACATGTTCGGTTACGTGAACACCCTGCGGGGCATGTCGCAAGGCCGCGCTCAGTTCAGCATGGTCTACGACCACTACGATCCGGTGCCGCAACACGTCGCCGACGAAGTGATCAAGAAGTACGCCTAAGTTTTCCGTTTCGGAAAAACCTAGACGAAGGATTGAAAGGGGTTCAAAGGAGCCCCTTTCGCCCGACCCCAGAAGTCCAAATCAAACTGAAGGCCCCTCTGGGGTCCTGGAGCTAAGAAGATGGCCAAGGAAAAGTTCGAACGTAATAAGCCGCACTGCAACATCGGCACCATCGGTCACGTTGACCATGGCAAGA